>NZ_JAFNNI010000004.1:0-261876 GCF_026536935.1 Gilliamella sp. B3127 | reverse complement strand
TGCCGAACTCAGAAGTGAAACGCCGTAGTGCCGATGGTAGTGTGGGTATTACCCATGTGAGAGTAGGGTGCCGCCAGACTTTTAAATTAGAGCGAAAGCCCAGCAGCAATGCTGGGCTTTTTTGCATTCTAAGGTTATTTAATTCTTCTGAGGATAGAATGAGTTCATTAATCGCTTTTAATAAACCATTTAATGTCGTGACACAGTTTTCTGCTCATGAAAAATATCAGACATTAAAAGATTATATATCCATGCCTAGATTTTATCCTGCTGGTCGTTTAGATACTGACAGTGAAGGATTATTATTACTGACCAATGATGGTAAATTGCAGTCTAAAATTAGTTCTCCAAAATTTAAATTACCTAAAACCTATTGGGTACAAGTTGAAGGGTTAATTGATAAGCAAGCGATTGATAAATTAATCAGTGGTGTACAATTAAAGGAATTTCACACCGCACCTGCAATCGTGGATTTTTTGGAAGAGCCTATTAATTTGTGGCAACGAGTCCCACCTATTCGAGAACGCAAAACAATTCCCACTTCATGGATAAGTATTACTATAACAGAAGGAAAAAATCGACAAGTTAGAAGAATGTGTGCCGCCGTTGGATTTCCTTGCTTACGTTTAATTCGAGTTCAGATTGGCAAGTATAATTTATTTACTCACAACCTACCCCAAGGCGAATGGCGATCTATTACTCTCAACGATCTTTATATTAAATAATTAAATTTAATTCACGATCCTTAAAAGATTCAAGGATCAAATAGATCAATAATATGACTCTCTTTGATCGAATACGTTGGGCTTTATAATAAAATAAGATAAAATGATCATTGATATTGATCATGGGATAAGTTATTTATGATTGAACAAAAAAAAGAAGGTTTTTTTTCTCGTTTAAAAAAAGGTCTTTTTAAAACTAAACAAAATATAGGATCTGGTTTTCTTAGCTTATTTAAAGGAAAAAAGATCGATGATCAACTGTTTGAAGAATTAGAAGAGCAATTGATCATTGCTGATGTTGGTTTCGATACCACACAAAAATTAATAAGCACATTAACACAACAAGCTTCAAGAAAAGAATTAAAAGATGCTGATGCATTACATGATCTATTAAAAAATGAAATGAAATCTATTTTAGATGGTGCTCAACAACCTCTAAATATAGAAAGTCATAAACCTTTTGTTATATTGATGGTTGGTGTAAACGGTGTTGGAAAAACGACGACAATTGGCAAATTAGCTCGTCAATTTCAACAACAAGGTAAATCAGTTATGCTTGCAGCTGGCGATACTTTTCGTGCTGCTGCTGTTGAACAATTACAGGTTTGGGGTGAACGTAATAATATCCCAGTAATCGCACAACACATTAATGCTGATTCTGCATCGGTAATTTTTGATGCCATTCAAGCTGCAAAAGCGAAAAATATTGATGTATTAATTGCTGATACTGCAGGACGTTTGCAAAATAAATCACATCTGATGGATGAATTAAAAAAGATTGTACGAGTAATTAAAAAACAAGATGAAACTGCTCCTCACGAAATCATGTTAACAATAGATGCTGGAACAGGCCAAAATGCTATTAGCCAAACTAAATTATTTAATGAAGCTGTTGGTGTAACAGGGATGACATTGACTAAATTAGATGGTACTGCGAAAGGTGGTATTATATTCAGCATTGCTGATCAGTTTAATATTCCAATCCGTTATATCGGTGTCGGTGAAAAAATAGAAGACCTAAGACCATTTGTAGCTGATGATTTTATTAACGCACTGTTTGATGAAGCAGAAGAATAGAGATAAATCATGATTCGATTTGAACGTGTTAGTAAAGTTTATTCTGGTGGAAAGCCAGCTTTGCAAAATATAACATTTACTTTATCGCAAGGGGAAATGGCTTTCTTAACAGGCCATTCAGGTGCAGGTAAAAGCACATTAATGCGTTTGATTTGTGGTTTAGAAAAAGCGAATGATGGTAAAGTATTACTTAATGGTGTTGATGTTTCTCGTTTAAAAAAACATCAAGTGCCGTTTTTGCGTCGTACAATAGGTATGATATTTCAAGATCACCAATTATTATTAGATCATACTGTTTATGAGAATGTGGCTTTTCCATTAATCATTTTAGGAAAGCCAGCCGAAGAAATTAAAAGACGAGTTTCAGCAGCATTAGATAAAGTTGGATTGATTGATAAAATGAAATTTTATCCAATACAGTTATCTGGCGGGGAGCAGCAACGCGTAGGAATAGCTCGAGCTATTGTTAATCGCCCAACCGTATTACTTGCTGATGAACCTACTGGTAATTTAGATGATAAACTTTCAAAAGATATATTGAAATTATTTGAAGAGTTTAACCAGACTGGTGTAACTGTACTGATGGCAACGCATAACATGGGGCTTATTCGTCGAAAACACCATCGAATACTCAATTTAAATCAAGGACGTTTAGAGGTTAAAAGTTGATGATAAAGGCCAAGATTAAACCATCTAAACAAAAAAAGAATAATAGCTTTTTAGGGCGTTGGAAAAGGCAGATTGGCTATGCATGGCATAATGTATTTAACTATTTTTATCAAAATATATTTGCCTCTTTGCTGACTATTTTTGTTATTGCTATTTCAATTACTTTACCGACAATAGGCTATTTACTATTGAAAAATGCAAATCAAGCAGCAGAGCAATGGTATCCAACTCCTAACGTAACAGTTTATATAAACAAAACACTAACGCCAGAGCAAACTAATAATTTAATTGACCAATTTAAAACGATTCCTGAAGTTCAAAATGTGACTTATCTTTCTCGAGATGAAACACGCGATGAATTCAAAACTTGGTCAGGATTTGATGATGCACTTGATTTACTTGCTGACAATCCATTGCCTGCAGTTGCTATCATTTTTCCAGTTGAAGAAGCTAAACAAACTAATAAATTACACAATCTACAAGCACAATTGCGAAATATAGATGGTGTCGATGATGTACAGCTTGATGACAGCTGGTTTACGCGATTAACGGCATTAACCAATATGGTCAAATCAATAGTATGGACGATTTCAATCTTTATGATCATTGCTGTGTCACTGGTTATTGGGAACAGCATTCGGTTAAATATATTTGCTCGCAGGCAAACGATTACGGTTATGCAATTGATTGGGGCAACGGAAGGCTTTATTTTACGACCATTTTTATATAATGGTATTTTTACTGGATTAATTAGTGCTATTTTGGCTTTGGTTCTATCGAAAGTATTTATCCTTCAAATAGATTCAACCATGTTGCATGTATCGGATGTTTTTGGAACAATAGTTAATATAAATGGTCTTTCATGGGATGAAAGCTTATTAATTATTTTATTCTCGATGATTATAGGTTGGTTTTCAGCATTTATTGCTACTAAAAAGTATTTGAATAAAATGGTTATAGCTTCATAATGGTGGATTAAATATTTGCCATTTTTACCAGATCCTACATAATAAAAATTATGATAAAAATGTGAACTAAATCACATTTTAGTGGTCTAAATTAAAAGAAAGAATTTAACTTGTTACACAAGTAAGATGTAACAAAATTAGTCTAATTTAAGGGGGGAATTAAATGAGTACTGATTTAAAAATGCAAGCAGGTGCTTTAATCCCACAAGGAAATATTGAATCATATCTTCGTATGATAAATACTTATCCGATGCTAACAGCTGAGGAAGAAAAGTCTCTAGGTGAAAGACTTTATTATTATGATGATGTTGATGCAGCAAGACAATTAATTTTGTCTCACTTACGCTTTGTTGCGCATATTGCGCGTGGATATTCTGGTTACGGTCTACCACAAGCTGATTTGATTCAAGAAGGTAACATTGGTTTAATGAAAGCGGTACGTCGTTTTAATCCAGGAATGGGAGTACGTTTAGTCTCTTTTGCGGTACACTGGATAAAAGCTGAAATTCACGAATACGTACTAAAAAACTGGCGTATTGTAAAAGTCGCAACCACTAAAGCGCAAAGAAAATTATTTTTTAATTTGAGAAAAAATAAACAACGTTTAGGTTGGTTTAATAGTGCTGAAGTTGATATGGTTGCTGATGAGCTTGGCGTAAGTCGTAAAGATGTACTAGAGATGGAATCACGAATGTCAGCGCAAGATATGTCATTTGATATTGATAGTGATGACGATGATAATTCAATTGTTGCTCCTGCGCTTTATTTAGAAGATGTTAATTCTGATTTTTCTAAATCAATTGAAAATGATAATTGGGAAAATGATGCAACTGATAAATTACATGATGCATTATCTCAATTAGACGAGCGTAGCCAAGATATTATTAAAGCGCGTTGGTTAGATGCTGATGATAGCAAATCAACATTGCAGGTTTTGGCTGATAAATATAGTGTTTCGGCTGAGCGTATACGCCAACTCGAAAAAAATGCAATGAAAAAACTACGTGTTGCTATTGAAGCATAAATAATTAGTTAATTTTTTGAAGCCTTGCCGTTAAACAGCAAGGCTTTTTTATAATCACAAATAAGTGAATAGCGATAAATTATTATCGTTTCACTTTAATAAATTGTTGTTTTTTTATTTCCCTCAGCTTATACTCTATTTGGTAAATTTAACCAAAAGGAAATAAAAATGAACACAGATATAGCTAAAAATCAGACTCGCTTAAATCAATATTGTAAATTGATGTCAGTATTAATTTTGATCCCTATCTTATTATGTATGCTGATTGGAACGATATCGCCTTTGTTATTTTACTTTTTTGATAAGAACAATATTGGGTTTGGATCGGATGGATATTCTTTTTTCATTTCCACGACAATGGATGATAGCATCGACATTTCTACAGACCTAAACTTTTGGCAAGCTGCCTTAGCAACACTTATTGATACCGGCAGAATTGTTATTTTAATTTATGCTTTTAATCAACTACGATTAATGCTGGTTAATTTTGCGCAAGCAGACTATTTTTCTGTTAAATCAACAAAATACTGTTATAACTTTGGTAAATTTTTGGTGATTTGGGCGGTAATGGGCGTACTTTCAGAACCGGTAATAACGGCAATATTAAGTTACAATCAACCTGAGCGTTATTTTACGGTATCGTTTACTAGCGAAGATTTTATGACATTACTTTTAGCAATCAGTATTATGCTAATTGGTCAGATCTTAAAAAAGGCCTGTCAGATCGCTGAAGAAAATAGACAGTTTATCTAAATATGGCATATAAATAATAACGTTGAGTACGATACAATGACGTTAACCTAGAAAACGATTTAATAGGATCTTAATGTGGCAATTATTATAAATTTAGATGTAATGCTGGCTAAACGCAAAGTTAAATCCAAAGACTTGGCAGCCGCAATCGGTATTACTGAACAAAATTTATCATTACTAAAGCAAGGTAAAGTAAAAGGATTCAGACTGGCAACCCTCGAGGCAATCTGTAAACACTTAGATTGCCAACCGGGTGATATATTAGAATATACTGATAAAGAGTAAATGATTAACTTATTGCAAATAAGGCGGCTTCCTCGGCATGCAATAAAGCGGTATCAAAAAATGGCGTCAGGCAATCTGCCTGTTGGATTAACAAGCCAATTTCAGTGCAACCCAGTATAACGCCTTGTGCTCCTTGCTTAACAAGTTTATCAATAATATCAAGATAAGCTTGTTTAGCGCTTGGCTTAATTATGCCATGGCAGAGTTCATCATAGATAATTTGATTGATGATCATTCTATCTTGCTCATCGGGAATAAGCACTTTTAAACCTTTATTAATCAGTTTTGATTTATAAAAGTCTTGTTCCATCGTATATTTTGTTCCAAGTAAAGCAACGGTTTGAATATTTTCTTTGATTAAGTGCTGTGCCGTAACATCAGCAATATGAAGAATGGGAATATCAATGGCAGCTTTAATCTGATCTGCGACTTTATGCATAGTATTAGTACAAATCACGATGAAATCTGCCCCAGCTAATGCTAGTCTTTTCGCTGCATCAATTAAAATAAGCGCACTTTTATCCCACTCACCATTGGACTGACAATGTTCAATTTCTTGAAAGTCGACACTATATAAAAGCGTCTTGGCTGAATGTAATCTTCCTAATGATTTTCCTACCATTTGATTGATCACTTGATAATAAGTCACTGTGCTTTCCCAGCTCATCCCGCCGATTAAACCTATTGTTTTCATTTTATCCATTTCCTAAAAGTATTAAGCGAACTGTATGATTAAAATTATGTCGAAAAGATTAAATTTGTTTAATGTTAAGGTATTTTGGTAAATAAACCAAAGCGTCTTGTAACAATCTTTTAAACTTAAGAAACTTATATAACATAGTATATAAATCTTTTGATGCTATAATCGATATTAGTAGAATATAAGGAAAAAGCAATAATGCGAAAGCCGTTATCCAGTTATCATCCCTTACTTTATTGGTTAAGGGTAAATCAGCGTCGCATGTTTCGTCATTTGTTCTGGTATTGTTCTTCACGTCAATATAGCTTAGAACGTAGTCATGATTTACGTTTACCATATCGCTATAAAAAACATACATCCAAATTAATACGTCGATTGGGTAACAGCGATATTCAGCTTCAATACAATAAAGTCATAAATCTAAAAATTGCAGTTGATTCGTTAAATGGAATCTTAATTAAACCAGGTGAATATTTTTCGTTTTGCCGATTAGTCGGAAAACCAACTAAAAAGCGAGGATTTGTGAATGGAATGGAACTTTCATTTGGTGTAGCTCGTTCAGGTATTGGCGGTGGTATATGTCAGATCAGTAATTTAATTCATTGGTTAGCTCTCCATTCAGAACTCCAAATAGTTGAGCGAGCAAATCATAGCTTTGATCCTTTTCCTGATGATGGTCGAGTGTTACCTTTTGGTTCGGGTGCTGCTATTTTTTATAATTATATTGATCTTATTATTCATAATCCTACCGATAAAACGTTTCAAATTATGCTTCATGTTGGCGATCACCAACTAGAGGGTGAGCTATTATGTGATGCAGAAAGACTATACAGTTATCATGTTTATGAAAAGCAGCATGTCTTTATTAAAAGGCAAGGTGTTATCTATAGAAAAAATGAAATCTGGAGAGACACCATGACCAAAAACAATGTCGGTGGTGCCCCGGCATGTATTCGTTCTGAAATGATGTATAAAAATAATGTAATTGTAAAATACGAAGTGAATGGAGATTTGATAATAAATGGAGAAAATGAGTAAATATCTATTATTAATACCAATAATGTGTTTAGTTTTATCTTTTTCATGTTTTGCTGATTCAAAAGTGATTCATGTTGTTGTCGCTTTATGTGATAACAAATATCAGCGAATAGCTCCGGTTCCTAAAGCAATTGGTAATGGTCAAGATCCAAAAAATAATCTTTATTGGGGGGCGGCCTATGGTTTTAAAACCTATTTTGATAAACAAAAAGAGTGGCAACAGATAAAAATAAATAAACCAGAGAATAGTAAAATTTTGGAAGAAATAATTTATAAACATAAAACAAAAGATGTTTATATTATAGCACAGGCTTATGATGGTAAATATATTGATGATGCTGTTAATGATTTTATAACCTATTCAGCTGGGAAGAAAGAAGCGTCTTATTCAATCGATAATACTCAAATTATCGCAGGGGGAAAAGCCAATTTAGTTATTTATATTGGTCATGACTCCTTAATGGAGTGGTCATGGCGAAATTATTTACCCGATAATTTACGCTGGGACACTTTGCCCAAAAATGTACAAGAAAAACAAAAATCACGCTATGCGGCAGTATTTGCTTGTAAAAGTCAGAAATATTTTACACCACCACTATCTCGTTTAGGTATTAAACCGTTGATCTTAACCTTGCACCGTATGGCGCCAGAAGCTTATAGTATTCATGCTATGATAAATAGTTGGTTGGATGGTAAATCAAAAGATGAAATAAAATTTGAAGTAGCAACAGCTTATAGTCAATATCAAAAGTTAAGCAAACCAGCCTTACATATATTTACGACAGAATATAGTCAATAATCTGTTTCATTGATAATAAGGCTTATTAATAAGAAGGAAGATAGATATGCTGCAAAAACCTAAATTTGTTATCTTAACTGGTGCGGGTATTTCTGCGGAATCTGGACTATCGACATTCCGTGCACAAAATGGATTGTGGGAAGGGTATGATGTTAATGATGTTGCAACCTATGAAGGTTATAGTCGCGATCCCATTGCGGTCCATTCTTTCTATAATATGCTACGAAAAAAATTACAAAGCCCTGAGGTAAAACCAAACTTAGCGCATTTTGCTTTAGCTGAGCTTGAACATAAGCTCGGCAGTGAAAATGTATTAATTGTGACACAAAATGTTGATAATCTTCATGAGCGGGCGGGTTCTAAAAATATTATTCACATGCATGGCGAATTATTGAAAGTTCGTAATGAGCAAACCGGGCAAATTATTGATTGTCATCAAGATGTGGATTATGTAAAAAATAAGCTTATTCGTCCTCACATAGTATGGTTTGGTGAAATCCCATTAGAGATGAATAAAATTTACCATGCGCTTTCACAAGCTGACTATTTTATTTCGATTGGTACATCGGGCAATGTTTACCCAGCAGCGGGTTTTGTAGAGGTTGCTAATCAATCGGGGGCAAAAACTTTTGAGCTCAATTTAGAGCCGAGTTTGGGGGAAAGTTTATTTCAAACCAAAATTTACGGCCCAGCAAGTAAAATTGTGCCTGAATTTGTAGAAACATTAAGCGTTAATTAATTAAGTTTCTTCAAATATTTTTTCGTATTTAAATTTTCCATTTGGCCTAGGATCCATTTTGCTTTTTTTTGTGTAAGGATATTAGGATTAACTGGACTCCATTTTCTAGGATTAGGTAAAATTGCAGCCAGTAAACTAGCTTGCTCTTTGGTTAATTGCTTTGCACTGACACCAAAGTAGTGGCGTGAGGCGGCCTCAATACCAAAAATCCCTTCCCCCCATTCAACGCTATTTAAATAAATCTCAAGTGTCCGTTGCTTTGACCAAATAAGCTCAATCCAAACTGTGAACCATGATTCAACACCTTTGCGGATCCAATTTCGCGATGACCATAAAAAAATATTTTTCGCAACTTGCTGAGTGATGGTACTGGCGCCACGGATTTTTCTATTATTTTTATTATAATTTAGCGCACGGTTTATTGCCTTAAAATCAAATCCCCAATGATTGGCAAATTGCTGATCTTCAGCAGCTATAACGGCAATCTTAATATTATCTGAAATTTGATCCCAATCTTTCCAAATTCGTTGTTGATTAATATTCCAGTTAGCGATCTTTCTTTCGACCATCAGCATGGAACCCCCAGGATTAACCCAACGCATAAGCAGAATAAGAAAAACAGAGAAAAGCATTAATCCAATTAGGACTTTCTTGGCAATGCTTATAGTTTTTCTTAGTCGAAATTTCATAATGATAATATTAGTTAAAAAAACAGTTAAGTAAAATACGATATATTAACGGCAAAATAAATAATTATTTATAAAATTCACAATTTGTTCAGGTTGATTAATATCTAATACAGGTAAAGATGTTATTAGCGGCTCATCACTAGCAACAGCGATGGTAAAATCATCAATAAATAAGGGTTTTTGACATTGTTTTAGATGACACATAATTTTAGGAATTTGTTCATCTTTAAATCCCTCAATTAATATCACATCAACATCGGTAAACCGATTAATAAGCGTTTTTAGATCTGCTGGGGTATCTGGTGTTTCCTCAATCAATGCGTAACGTTTATCGCAGGCAACAATAGTTTGTAATGCCCCCGATTTGCGTAGCTCATAACTATCCTTACCAGGGATATCTAACTCAATATCATGATGGGCATGTTTTAATGAGCCTAATTTAATATTTTGCAAAACCATTAACTGAATAATCTTTTTTAGCAAAGTGGTTTTACCACATCCACTATATCCAGTGATACCAATAATTTTTTTATTATTCATAGATTCTCAACAATAACGTGCTATATTTAAACGTAAATATTATTTTATACAAGATTAATGATATGTACGATTTTTTAAATGATTATAATCAAACAGTACACCCTAAATTGTTAGAAGAATTTATCAATATCAATAATAAAAAGTTGATTGGATATGGCTTAGATGATTGTTGTAATGATGCAATCGATCAGATTAGGAAAAGATTAAAATCCCCGAATGCAGACATACATTTTATGGCTGGTGGGACAATTACCAATTTAACAACCATTTCACATATACTAAAACCATATCAGGCTGTGATTGCAGCGGAAACTGGACACATCAATGTGCATGAAACGGGTGCAATTGAAGCCACAGGGCATAAGGTTGTAACGGTGAAAACTGAAGATGGAAAATTAACACCAGAATCCATAAAACCTGTTTTAGATTATCATTGTGACGAGCACATGGTCCAACCAAAGCTCATATACATTTCCAATACTACCGAATTAGGTACCCTATATACCAAACAAGAGCTAAAAAAACTGTATCAATTTTGTCAAAAAAATCATTTATATCTTTATTTAGATGGTGCGCGTTTAGCTATGGCATTTGGCGCTAAAGATAATGACATTACTTTCCCTGATTTAGCCAAATATACCGATGTATTTTATATTGGTGGCACTAAAGTTGGTGGTTTTGCTGGTGAAGCGTTGGTATTTAACAATCATACTATTAATCGCGACTTCCGTTTTAATATGAAACAAAAAGGAGCAATATTAGCTAAAAGTTGGATTATAGCTGTACAATTTAAAGCGTTAATGCAAAATAACCTTTATCTTTCATTAGGCAAACATAGCAATATGATGGCTGAAAAACTTACAAACTTATTTGAAAATGAGGGATTCACCTTTGCAGCCAAACCACAAACCAACCAGCTGTTTGTCAATTTACCGAATCAATTAGCCAAAAAAATTACTTCACGTTATGCTGTGGATAATTTAGGGCAAAGTGATCCAAACCATATTTGTTTACGTTTTTGCACTTCGTGGTCAACACAAGAAGTTGAAATAGAAAACTTTGCTCAAGAATTAAAAAAATTGCTTAAAAAATGGCAGTAAGTTTTTATCTATCAAACTGTTAATAATTAAAATATAAAAAAAGTTGAGGAACGGGGTTTTTAAACACAAAAATCAATAAGCTAACGTATAAAAAAGGCTCGATTTGTGATTTATTTATTCGCCTCAATTGCCAAATTGGCACTTTCTAGCATATCAACTGTATTAATATTGATAAAACTAGTAGGCGTATCGCTAAAATCAACAGCAGTTGCATGAATCTTCTTTAAAAACAGCATCAGTTTGCGATCACCGTTTTCTAAATATTTTTTTAGTTGAGTAATGACAGATTTATTGATTAATAAAATGGTTGGATGATTATCCTTACCATCAAAAGGGAAAATAGCTTGATGAGTAGCTGAAAATTTTGCTAAACGAGCGAGCAAATCATGTGGTAAAAAAGGGGTATCACAACTAACAAATAAGTTCCAATCTGTATTGCTTCGTAATAAGCCACTATAGATTCCGGCAAGCGGCCCTAAAAACCCTGTTAAATCATCACCAAAGATAGGGTAGTTTAGCGAGCCATACTGATCATCATGCCGATTACAATTAATCATTATAAAATCGACTTGAGGTTTAATGCGATCAATTACATGCTGAAAAAGTGGTTTCCCAGCTAATAACATCAAGCCTTTATCCACACCATTCATGCGGTTACTTTGACCACCAGCTAAAATAATAGCAGTAATAGGCAGTTTTTCCATAAATTCTTTCTCTTTTACATTGCCAAAAAGCAAAATAACATTACTATATAGCAAAGTTATTTTTTAGACATAAAATATATATGTTTATGAATCTCTCTAAATGGACAATTGAAATTTAAAGCCGAGTATATACTAGAAGCTTATTAATATATAGATTGTAAAGTAAAGATTAACATAAAGGTTTATGTCATCACCTATCAACTTAGTTGAATAATTAAAAGGTAGTTATTATGAAATGTCATCGTATTGATGAGTTAATTGAGTTATTACAACCAGCTTGGGAAAACGATTCAGATCTCAATTTATTACAGCTTTTAGATAAATTGGGTAAAGAAGCTGGTTTTGATGGAAATTTAAAAGATCTTAGTGATGAAGTTTTAATTTATCATTTAAAAATGCGTAATTCAGATAAAAACGAAGCTATACCTGGATTAAAAAAAGATTATGAAGATGATTTTAAATCAGCAATATTAAAAGCTCGCGGAATTATTAAAGAATAAGGAGAATAAATTAAATGAAAAAAACGCTTATTGCTATTGGAGTATTATTAACTTCTATAACCTGTTTTGCGCAAGAAGCGCCGGCAGATAATAAAAATGATACTCAACCAACTACAGCAAATGTTGCTGAGCAATTAAAACCGATTGAACAAGGTGAACAATATGGTGTTTTACCATTTGAACCCTCTCCAGATAAAGAAGTTGTAGAGTTTTTCTCATTCAATTGTCCTAGCTGTTTTAAATTTGAAAGCGAATTTCATGCAACAGACTCGATTGCTAAAGCTTTACCAAATGGTACTAAATTTAAACGTTATCATTTAGACAATTTTGGTCCGTTAGCTAAAGAGCTAGCTGAAGCATGGGCGGTGGCTAATGTATTAGGTATTGAAGATAAAGTGTCAGATGCACTTTATAAAGCTGTACAAACCGAGCGTAAATTAAAAACTGCTGATGATATTAAAGCTGTCTTTGCAGACTTAGGTGTTGATGCTGAAAAGTTTGATAAAACCAAACAAAGTTTTTTAGTTAAAGCGTTTATGACACAACAAACTGAGGCCTATAACCAATTAAGACCTGAGTCAATTCCAACTGTTGTGGTTAATCGTAAGTTTTTTGTGAACTCGCGTGGCCTTAATACTAAAAATACCACTGATTATGTCAAAGATTATGCGAGAGTTACTGCTTACTTAGTGGATTTAGATCCGCATGTTAAAATAGAAATTGATAAAAAAACTGAAAGTGAAGAACAAAATAATTAATTTTTAAACGTTTATTAACAAATTGTCATCCCTTTGCAGTTTATCGTGCAAAGGGATTTAATTTTAACAGCGCTTTTTATTCTCTTTCTAATGCATAAATTGGATCAAGTTTTGCGGCTCGTTTTGCTGGAAAATACCCAAAAATTATGCCAATTATACTTGAACAGCTAAAGGCGGCGATAATTGAAATGATTGAAAAACGCATTGCAAATGATGTGACAAAATAATTAAAAATCCCACCGACCACAAATGATAATAAAATACCTAATGTTCCGCCGATCAAACACACTAATACCGCTTCGATTAAAAACTGTTGCAATATATCACTCGAGCGTGCTCCAACAGCCATGCGCACACCAATTTCTCGAGTTCTTTCGGTAACCGATACTAGCATGATATTCATTACCCCAATACCACCGACTAACAGTGATATAAATGCAATGGTTGAGATTAATAATGTTAACACCCAAGCCGAGGAATTAACCGTTTCACGGATACTATCTGAATTAAAGATAAAAAAGTCTTTAACACCATGCCGTTGTATCATGATTTTATTAATCGCTTGTTCAGCAACTGATAAATCAACATTATCATTAATCCGAACCGTAATACTTCTTAACGATGTTTGTCCAACCATGCGATTAATGACAGTGGTATAAGGTAACCAGATATTAAGACTCTCATTATTACCAAATCCCTGTTGTTGTTTGGCGGCAACACCAATTATTCTTACCGGTAATTGACCCACCATAAGAATTTTTCCAATTGGATTTTCATTCTTAAATAACTGTTTAACGGTATTTTCATCGATAACGGCATCTTGTGCTGATGATGCAACGCTAGCTTGGTCAAAAGCAATGCCTTGGGTGATGTTATAACCACGAACGGCAAAAAATTGCTCTCCCACACCATTTACTGTACCAGTCATCGCCAAATTTTTGACTCGAAAATAGACTGATGTTGCCAGATTTGGGGTTGTGCTATGAACAAAATTCTGTTTCGCTAAAAAGTCAGCATCGGATGAGCGTAGGGTGGTAATTTTATCTGCATTACGATCCCCAAATCCGCTACCGGGATAAATCTCTAGCGTGCTTGTTCCTAATGAGTTTATATTCGAGAGTATTTTTTGTTTTGTGCCTTCTCCTAATGCAACCATGGAAACGACAGAGGCTATGCCAATGATGATACCAAGCATGGTTAGAAAAGTGCGTAATCGTTGAGAACGCATCGACAATATCGCCATATTAAAGGCATCTCGAAAGCGATTGTATTTAGCTTGAAAGTTGTCTTGGGTTTTAGTGGTTTCGATCTGTTTAACTTGGCGATTATCTTTTTTTTCTTCTACCTGATAATTAGGATTGATTGAATCTGAGATAATATTTCCGTCACTGATTTCAATAATTCGCTCTGCACTTTGGGCAATATTGCTATCATGCGTTACAATAATCACAGTATGCCCTTGTTTATGAAGTTCTCGCAAGATAGCCATAACTTCTAATCCGCTTTTACGGTCAAGTGCGCCTGTTGGTTCATCTGCTAAAATAACCTGTCCGCCATTTATTAAGGCTCGAGCAATACTGACACGCTGTTGTTGACCTCCCGATAATTGACTGGGTTTATTATTAATTTTATCTTCAAGCCCTAAACGCGTTAATATTTCAATAGCTCGTTTTTTTCGTTGTTCATTAGTGATTCCTGCATAAATGGCGGGAATTTCAACGTTACCTTGTGCAGTTAAGGCGTTTAATAAATGATAGCGTTGAAAGATAAATCCAAAATGTTCTCGACGTAATTCAGCTAATTCATCGGGTGATAATTTATTGGTGGTTCGACCTCCAATTGTATAGACTCCCGAGCTTGGTTTATCTAAACAACCTAAAATATTCATTAACGTCGATTTGCCTGAGCCAGATGCACCAATAATGGCAACCATTTCACCGGCATTAATCGTTAAATTGATATTTTTAAGCACTTGTATGGTTGAATCACCGGCTGGAAATTCACGAACAATATTTTCAAGTTTGATAAGTGGATTATTTGTCATATCAAAATCTTATCCTCGGCGTGCGTCCATTTGGATTAAATAATGCGCCATTGTTACTACCAATAATGACGACTTCACCTTCTTTAAGTCCCGATTTGATTTCCACATTGATATTATTATTGATACCTAGACTGACTTCTCGTTCTTCAACATTATTATGTTGATCAAGTAGATAAACAATCGCTTTATTATCTGCTAAATTTTTTTGAACAGCTTGGGATGGAATAGTCAGTACATTTTTCGCTTCAGCTAACACAATATATACTTGAGCTGTCATTGAAATACGTAAAAGATGATCAGGATTATCAACATCAAATAAACCATTGTAGTAAATTGCACTTTTGGTGGTAGATGATGCGTTTAACGTAGAGTTTTCAGTATTAATTGAGTCAGGTGCAGGCTCAATCGATCTTAATGTTAATCCCTCAAACCGCTTGTTTGGTTGTCCTAATATAGTGAAATAAACGGGCATACCTTTTTTAACACCAATAACATCGGCTTCCGAAATTTGTGCTTCAATGGTCATTTTATCCAATTGAGCGACTTTAACGATAGTCGGAGCACTTTGTACCGAGTTTACCGTTTGCCCTTGGTCGACAGGAATGGCAACAATAACACCATCAATTGGTGAGCGTATTTTGGTATAACCTAAATTAACTTTTGCAGTATCAACCGCCACTTGAGCGCTAACAATATCTGCATCAAGCGCTGCAATATCAGCTTTGATTGCATCAAGATCGGCTTTTGCTGAATCTAAATCTGATTGGACACCAACCCCTTTTTTAACCAGTTTTAATTGGCGTTCATAAGTTAGTTGATAGTTAACTAATTTTGCTTGCTTAGATGTACGCTGAGCTTCCAAGCTGTTTAATTTTGCTTCAGATTGTTTGAGATCGTTACTTTGTTTAAGATCATCAATCTCAGCTATCATATCTCCCTGCTTAACTTCATCGCCAAGTTCAACATACAATTTTTTGATTTGTCCAGAAACTTGTGCACCAACACTAACTTGTTTAAAAGCGCTTATAGTGCCATCAGCAAGAACCGTTTTCTCAACATTTCCTTTCGTTACTGGCGACGTAATATAATTAACGGCCTGCTCTGAAGGAAAAAAAATTAATTTTCCTAAATAAAGCACAACTAAAGTGGCAATAAAGATAACGATATATTTGAATCTAAAGAATTTTGCCAATTTTTCATCCTTTCGTTTTTGTTATTTTTTGAGCATTGTATCGTATTAATTTCATTTGCAATGATAACTAAAGATAATAAATTGTAATTTTTATGAAAATTTTTAACTGTATTAAAGATATTTCTGAATTGATAGAAAAAATCACCTTTCTTTTAATATGTACTTAAAAATTTGATTATAAATATCATTAGATAATCATACATAGGAATACTTGTTTATTGCACAAAAAAGTAGGCAATTCCTAATTAACTTACTAATGGAAATTAGTGAAGCTTTGAGCCGTTCCTTTGTTCAATTTACTAATAAAACTATTTTCGCGTCAAGCTGATAATTTTTTAAAATAATTCTAAAATTCCAATAACTATTTAGGTGGATGATATGATTAGGAACACTTATTTTGATATGCATTAGGCTTTAATTTCCAAATTTATGCAATTTTAGACCTTCAAAAACCCCGTTCCTCAAAATTTTTTGCAAAAGTTTTGTCAATACTCAATGTAAATGTAGATCCGTATTAGGATTTATTTAGGATTGCGTTATAATGGCGCAAATTTTTTATTCGTTAAAGATATTGTAGCAATGGCGTTAAAAATAACTGATAAGTGTATTAATTGTGATATGTGTGAACCTGAATGTCCAAATGAGGCCATTTCAATGGGGTTCGATACTTATGAAATTGATCCAAATAAATGCACTGAGTGTGTCGGTTATTATGATCATTCTACCTGTCAACGCGTCTGTCCAATTCAAAATGCGATTATTGCTGATCCAGAGCATGTCGAAACCCAAGAAGAGTTATTAGAAAAATTTAAGCAACTAACACATGCTTCTTAATCAGTTGTTTTAACTTCTATACGTAACTCTTTGGGAATTTCAAAAGTAATATTTTCTGAAATACCTTCGGTTTCAATCATTGATGTGCAACCTAAACTTTTTAGATGCTCAATAACTTGTTTAACTAAAATTTCTGGGGCAGAAGCGCCAGCGGTGACACCAATAGTTTGAGCATTTTCTAACCATTTAAGATTGATGTCTGAGGCGTAGTCGATTAAGTAGGCATTTTTGCTGTTTCGTCTTGCAAGCTCTGCTAATCGACTGGAGTTTGATGAATTTTTAGATCCAACCACTAAGACAATATCGGCTTGAGATGATAACTGCTTAACTGCTTGTTGGCGGTTAGTGGTGGCATAACAAATATCGTTTTTACGAGGGCTACGAATATTGGGAAATCGATTTTTTAACGCTTCAATGATTTCTGCGGTATCATCAACCGATAAGGTTGTTTGTGTTGTAAAACAGAGATGATTGTCATTTTTTACTTGCAAGTTTTGTACATCTTTAATTGATTCGACTAAATAGATTCCACCTGCTGGATTACTATATTGTCCCATCGTGCCATCTACTTCAATATGGCCAGCATGACCAATAAGAATAACCTCTTCACCTCGATAGCTTGCTCTGGCGACTTCCATATGAACTTTAGTTACTAAAGGGCATGTTGCATCGAATATTCGTAGCTGGCGACGTTTGGCTTCATCACGAACTGTTTTAGATACCCCATGGGCAGAAAAAATAAGGATACTGTCATCTGGGACATCATTGAGATCTTCGATAAATATTGCGCCAAGTTCTTTAAGACGGTTAACTACGTAGCGATTATGTACAACTTCATGGCGAACATAAACAGGAGCACCAAATAGCTCAAGCGCGCGTTCAACGATAGTAATAGCTCGATCTACTCCAGCACAAAAGCCACGAGGATTAGCGAGTATAATCTGCATATTAGTCAGTCTTTTTAGCATAATTGCTTAGGATGTAAAATCCAATACCTAAACAAATCGCACAATCAGCAATATTAAAAGTTGGGTAGTGCCAATCACCAAAATTGACATCTAGAAAGTCGACAACAAATCCATGGTAAAGACGGTCAAATAGATTTCCTAATGCACCACCTAAAATTAATGCTAATGAAAAATTTTCTAATTTTTGCTTATGGTTACTGCGATATAACATATAAACAATTACGACACTAACAGCAAAAGCTACGGCAGCAAGTATCCATCGTTGACCTTCAAAAATACTGAAAGCTGCGCCAATATTATGTACATAGGTGATAGAGAAGAAGGGTAAAAGATTCACAGATTCAAATAAGTAAAAATTATTTATAATCCAGAATTTACTTGCGATATCGATAATAAAAACTACAACCGCAAATAATAACCAGTGAAGTCCGTTATCTTTTTTCATATAGTTTATGCTCATTATTATAATACCGCCGACAATCGTCGGCGGTAAGTGTTCTTAATTGCTATAAAATTATTTTTATAGCCCTATTTATTTTTATATCACTTAGGCAAAATGTCTAACTTCACCATTACCATGAATGTTTTGTTCACAACGTTTACATAAGTGAGTGGTTGGGTTGTTATCAACTGTAAAATGCCAGCAACGAGGACATTTATCGCCTTGTGCTTTAGCAAGCTCAATTTTAAGACCTTGAATATCACTTTGTACCGCATGTTGTGGTGCATTTTCTAAAGGTTTCACCGTCGCTTGTGAAGTCAGTAATACAAAGCGTAATTCGTTTTCTAATTTAGCGAGTGCCGTTGCTATTTCGCTATTAGCATAAAGGGTTACCGCTGCTTCAAGTGATCCCCCGATAACTTTATCATTACGGCCTTGTTCTAAAACTTTATTGACTTCACTTCGAATAGCTAAGATTTGAGCCCAATAAGCACTGTTTAATGTTTCACTATCTGATAAGGTAAATAGCAAGGTATACCATTCATCTTCAAATACAAATTCAGATTTTTCAGAAGCAGGTAGATATTGCCAAATTTCATCAGCAGTGAATGATAAAACTGGTGCAATCCAACGAACCATTGCTTGAGCGATATGATATAACGCAGTTTGACAACTATGGCGCGCAACACTATCGCTTTTTGCTGTATATTGACGATCTTTGATAATATCTAAATAGAATGAGCCCATTTCGATTGAGCAAAATTGCATAATACGTTGTACGACTCTATGGAAATCGTAGTTTTCATAAGCTTGAATGATTTGCTCTTGAGCTTCTTTAGCTATACTGACAGCCCAACGATCAAGTACTACCATATCTTCTGGTTTAACCATATCTTTAGCTGGATCGAAACCATTTAAGTTAGCCAGTAAGAAGCGTGCGGTATTACGAATACGACGGTAGCTATCGGCTGCACGTTTAATGATTTCATCTGAATAACTCATTTCGCCTGAATAATCAGTCGATGCAATCCACAAACGTAAAATATCTGCCCCAAGTTTATTCATCACTTCTTGTGGGGTCACAATGTTACCAAGTGATTTAGACATCTTACGTCCTTGTCCATCGACCACAAAACCGTGAGTTAATACTTGTTTATACGGTGCTTTGTTATCAATTGCCGTTGATAGCATTAATGAAGACATAAACCAACCACGATGCTGATCTGAACCTTCTAAGTACATATCGGCTTCGTGCCCTGCAAATTCAGGACGCACGCCAACCACTGAGTAGAATGTTGAGCCTGAATCAAACCATACATCTAGTGTATCGGGCACTTTACGATAATCATCAGCATCAGGACCTAATAAATCTTTAATATCGGCATCCCACCATGCTTGAATACCGTTTTGTTCAACCAATTTAGCCACTTTCTCAACTAATTGTAGTGTGTCTGGATGTAACTCTTCAGTTTCTTTATGCACAAATAGCGTCATAGGCACGCCCCATGTGCGTTGACGTGAAATACACCAATCAGGACGGTTCGCTACCATAGTTTCAATTCGAGCTTGTCCCCAATCTGGAATCCAACGAACTTGTTTGATCTCTTTTAGTGATTGAGCACGTAAACCTTGTTTATCCATACTGATAAACCATTGTGGTGTTGCACGGTAGATAACAGGCGTTTTATGTCGCCAGCAACAAGGATAGCTATGTTCAATATTTTCAAAGTGTAGTAAAGCATTGCGTTCTTTTAATAGTTCAACTACCACTTTATTGGCTTTGAAAACAAATAAACCATCTAAACCAACACCTGTTCCAGGTAAATAACAGCCATTGCCACCAACAGGGTTAGCAACTTCAAGCCCATATTTTTGACCAACTAAAAAGTCTTCAACACCGTGACCAGGCGCAGTGTGCACTGCACCTGTACCTGCGTCAACTGTCACATGTTCACCAAGTACAATTGGTTCATCAAACTCAAGGAAAGGATGTTTAAAGCGTAATAGCTCAAGCGCATCACCTTTACAGCTGCCAAGTACTTTCCATTCTGAAATTTCGGCACGTTTCATGACTGATTCGACCAGATCAGCGGCTAAAATTAAGCATTCTTTATCGTTTATTTGTACTAGTTGATACTCAAATTCAGCATTTAAGGCAATACCTCGGCTGGCAGGTAATGTCCAAGGTGTTGTCGTCCAAATCACGGCATAAATAGTTAGGTCGGTATTAACACCAAATTTACTTGCAACAGCTTGGTTATCTACGGCTTTGAATTTTACATCTATTGCGGGCGATGATTTATCATAATATTCGACTTCAGCTTCCGCTAAAGCTGACATACAATCTGTACACCAATAAACTGGTTTAGCACCTTTGACTAAATGCCCATTTTGAATCACTCTACCTAAAGCACGAATAATATTCGCTTCAGTATCATAGTCCATTGTACGGTATGGATTTTGCCAATCCCCAAGCACACCCATGCGAATAAAATCAGCTTTTTGTAATTCAACTTGTGAAGCAGCATAATCACGACAAATTTGGCGAAACTCAGCCGGTGTTACTTTTACACCTGGTTTACCGACTTGCTCCTCGACTTTTTGCTCAATCGGCAAACCATGACAATCCCATCCTGGAATATATGGGGAGTCATAACCACTTAAGCCTTTTGATTTGATAATAATGTCTTTAATAATTTTATTAACGGCATGACCAATATGAAGTTTTCCGTTTGCATAAGGAGGGCCATCATGCAGAATAAAAGCTTTTTTGCCTTTTTTGCCTTGACGGATTTTGCGATAAAGTTCTTTATCGTACCAATTTTGCAACATCGCCGGTTCACGTTTAGCAAGATCACCTCGCATAGGGAATCCGGTTTCCGGTAAATTCAATGTGTTTTTATAGTCTGTCATGCTGATTTATTCCAGTTAATTTTTGTTGAAACTACTTTTTAATTGGTTAATTTTGCACTGATCTGTTTCGCAGTGCAAACATCTTGTGCAATTTGTTGTTTTAAATCGGTTAGCGAATCAAATTTTTTCTCGTCGCGTAACTTATGAACGAATATAACGTCTAAATATTGTCCATAAATATCACCTGAAAAGTCAAATAGATTAACCTCTAAAATAGCCTTTTTGCCTTCAATGGTTGGTCTTATACCGATATTGGCAATGCCATGATAATGCTGATTACTACAACAGTTTTTGACTTTTACAAAATAGACGCCTTGTAAAGCGGGTTTTTTTCGATTTAAATGAATATTGGCTGTCGGAAATCCTAATTTTCTGGCTAACGCATTGCCATGAACCACTTTCCCTTCAATGGCATAATTACGGCCTAAAAGGCAATGAGCCAATTTAAAATCACTATTAAATAATGCCTCACGAACAGCCGTACTGCTGATCCTTAAATCATTCCAAACAAACGTAGGCATACTCTCAACTACAAATTGATTGTTATGAGTATATTGTTGTAAAAGATTAATATCACCTTTACGCTCACGACCAAATCGGAAATCATCACCAATAACAATATATTTAGCTTGTAATTTGTTTATCAACCAATCTTGAATAAAATCTGGGGCTAACATATTGGCAAAGGTTTGGGTAAATGGCACCGCAATAATATAGTCGATACCCAATTTTTTAATTAATTCCACTTTTTCTTTAAAAGACGTTAACCTAGCGGGAGCATTTTGTTTGCAAAAAAACTCTAAAGGTTGAGGCTCAAATAACATAACCACTGTTGGTAAGTTTAATTTCTTACTTTGTTTTATTAAATGGTTAATTAATTGTTGGTGTCCTAAATGCACGCCATCAAAGTTGCCCAATGTAAGTACACATTGAGTAAATTGATTGTTTAAATTATCAATACCGCGAATGATCTTCATGAAAGCGTGCTATTAATTGTGATGTTTTAACTAAAATAGCTGTGAATTATACCAATCTTTCTTAAAGATGCACGTAATATAAAGTTGATTTGTATTTGATTTTGGGATTTTGATGAATAATCAATTCCCATACAACTGTCACAAAAATCCACTGAATTTAGATTGTTACCAAAAAATCCGACAATAAGCCAGTTCTTTTGCCCGTTTTTTATATTCAGCTTGTTGCTCATTAGGAATAAAAAATCGGTTTTTTTCTATCTCTTCGCACTCTTTTACATCGCGTTTAATGTGCTCTGCTTCTTCTTTTGAAATTCGAAAGAAATGGGTATTAAATATACCGATTTTTGTATCATCATCCATAGTCACTTTGTTTTCTAAACCAAAATTTCTTTCTGATGGATAAGCCAGTCCGTCGAAATAGTCTTGTGATTTTGTGAGTTTTCGCATCGCAATGGTTTGACCATTACCATAAACGTAGTTTTCATTGATAAAGTAATTGTCTCCTTGTTTACTTATTTCAACAAGATTGGCGATCGACGCCGTATGTTTATAATCCGGACCACCTTCAACCCAAAAACCAATAAATTTATCATTATGATTAGATTCCTGTTCAGAACATGCTGTAATAAACAGTATCATAAACATGAGTGATAAATATTTCATTCAATATCCTTATATTATTAATGATTTAATGCGCGCAAAAACTCTTGTCGGGTGCTTGGATTCGTTTTAAATCCTCCCCCTAATGCGGTCGTGGTCGTTAAACTATTGGAATCTTTAATACCTCGAGCTTTAACACAATAGTGAGTAGCATCAATTGAAACAGCAACATTAACTGTTCCTAATAGCGTTTGTAGTGCCACCAAAATTTGTTGGGTTAATCTTTCTTGCACTTGCGGGCGCTGGGAAAAAAATTCAACAATCCGATTGATTTTTGATAAACCAATCACTTTATCTTTTGGGATATAAGAAACGGTGGCTTTACCGTCAATGGTCACAAAATGGTGCTCACAAACACTGGTTAAAGTAATATCACGAACGGTAATCATTTCATCAACCTGCATTTTGTTTTCAATCAGGGTGATTTTGGGAAAGTTATGATAGTTAAGTCCGGAAAATATCTCATCAACATACATTTTTGCAACGCGATGCGGAGTTTCAGCAAGGCTATCATCACTCAAATCAAGTTCCATAAGTTTCATGATTTCTCGGAAATGCGCTTCTATTTTTGCTTTCCGTTCGCTATTGTCCATAGGTAAACGACATGATGGGGTTTCAAGATTTTTAGCTGCTAGTGCTTTTTTGACCTCTAGTGCTGCAGGACTTAATTCTGTCATTTATTTGATACTCAGACGAAAATAGATATCAGTATTATATAATAGTGATATAGCGATATACAGTATTTTTAATTAATCAATTTGACTTAAAGATCGATGCGATCTCGAATATTTTTACACTATATTATCGGTGTTCACAAGAATATTGTTACTAATTAGGTTATACTAATAATAACTGTATTAAATAACATTTGGGTAACTATTAATGCCAAATAATACGCCAATTATTTTGATTGATGGCTCTTCTTATCTTTATCGTGCTTTTTTTGCATGTCCTCCATTAACTAATTCCAAAGGTGAGCCAACAGGGGCTATTTTTGGTGTGGTCAATATGATACGCAGTCTAATGAATCAATATGATCCAACTCATATTGCTGTCGTTTTTGATGCGAGTGGCGGATCTTTCCGTAATGAACTTTATAGCGAGTATAAAGCGACTCGAGAAGAAATGCCTGAAAATTTACGGCCCCAAATCGAACCAATTCATACTATTTTAAAAGCGATGGGATTACCACTGCTTTGCGTAGATGGTGTAGAGGCTGATGATGTGATAGGCACATTGGCTAGACAAGCAGAAAAAGAAAACCTAGAGGTACTAATCAGTACTGGTGATAAAGATATGGCACAATTAGTCAGTGATAAAATCACACTAATAAATACCATGAATAACACAATTCTTGATCCAGAAGGTGTTATGAAAAAATTTGGTGTGCCGCCAGAAAAAATGATTGATTATTTAGCATTAAGAGGTGATACGTCTGATAATATTCCTGGTGTTCCGGGAATTGGTGAAAAAACGGCACTAAATTTATTAACGCATTTTGAAAGTTTAAATGATATTTATAGCCATTTGGATGAAATTGAAAAATTGCCTATTCGTGGTGCTAAATCATTGAAAAGTAAATTGGCTGATCATAAAAAAGAAGCTGACCTTTGTTATTTATTGGCGACAATTAAAACGGATGTTCCATTAGATTTCACGACAGAACAATTACTTATAGGTGATATCGATGCAACTAAATTAGTTGAATTGTTTGCTTATTATGATTTCCATCGTTGGCAAAAAGAATTAATCGCTGGTAACTTTTTAAATCAGCAAAGTCAAATTCCTGTCGAAATTGCAGGGGAATTGCCCTCAATTGACCAAGAAGAGCTAGAGACTGAAGTACACGAAAAGGATTATCAATGTATTTTAACCAATACACAATTAGATGAATGGATTGCAACATTAACTAGTTGCGAAGCCTTTGCATTTGATACGGAAACGGATAATGTCGATCATTTCCATGCTAAGCTTGTTGGAATATCGCTAAGTGTTACTCCAAATCAAGCTGCTTATATTCCTCTAGCTCATCAATACCTAGATGTTCCAGAACAGCTACCGCTTAATGATGTATTGGCAAAATTAAAACCAATATTAGAGAATCCTCAAATCAAAAAAATCGTCCAAAATGCCAAATTTGACTACAGTGTATTGGCGAACTATGGCATCCAAGTGCAGGGTATTGCTTATGACACGATGCTAGAGTCCTATGTATTAAATAGCACTCAACGACATGACATGGATAGTATGGCAAAACGCTATTTGAAATATAAAACAATTACTTATGATGAATTAACTAAAGTTGGTAGAAAGCAATCAAGTATTGATACTATTGATATTGAAAAAACAACTCAATATGCAGCAGAAGATGCGGATATTACTCTTCAATTACATCAAAAATTATGGCCACAGCTAGAAAAAAATGAAAAACTCACTAAGTTATTTTCAGACATTGAAATGCCACTAGCAATTATTTTAGCTAACATGGAAAGAACTGGGGTTCTTGTTGATGCTGAACAATTAAAAGCGTATTCAAAAGAACTTAACAAAATATTAAAGGATACTGAAGAAGAGTTACAATTCCTTGCGGGTGAAAAATTTAATCCGGGTTCACCAAAACAAATTCAAGCAATTTTATTTGATAAACACCAATTACCCGTACTCAAAAAAACGCCTAAAGGTGATCCTTCAACCAGTGAAGAAGTATTAAATGAATTAGCAAATACATATGTATTACCTCGTAAAATTTTATATTACCGAGGGTTAGCCAAATTAAAAAATACTTATACCGATAAACTACCGTTGATGATTAGCCCAATTGATCACCGAATTCACACCAATTATAACCAAATTGGTACTGTAACAGGACGATTATCATCAAACGATCCTAATTTACAAAATATTCCTGTTCGAACCGAGGAAGGTCGCCGTATTCGCCAAGCGTTTATCGCCCCAAAAGGTTATAAAATTATTTCAGCTGATTATTCACAAATTGAGCTACGTATTATGGCGCATTTATCGCAGGATAAAAGTTTGCTAAATGCTTTTGCTCATGATAAAGACATTCATCGGGTGACAGCGAGTGAAATTCTAAGTAAACCAGAGCCAGAAGTTACCGCAGAAGAGCGAAGAAGAGCTAAAGCTGTAAATTTCGGATTAATTTATGGCATGAGTGCTTTTGGGTTATCTAAACAAATTAATATTCCTCGTAAAGAAGCAAAATTCTATATTGATCGTTATTTTGAACGTTATCCTGGTGTACAAGTGTATATGGACAGAATTCGTCAACAAGCATCCGAGCAAGGCTACGTTGAAACCTTATCAGGAAGACGATTATATTTACCAAAAATTAGCTCATCTAGAGTTAATGAAAAACGAGGTGCTGAGCGTGCGGCAATCAACGGACCAATGCAAGGTACAGCAGCTGATATTATCAAAATAGCAATGATCAAAATGAGTGAATGGATTAAAACCCAGTCTAACGGTAATATCAGAATGTTAATGCAAGTACACGATGAACTTGTATTTGAGGTTAAAGAAGAGTTTGTTAGTGAATATAGTAAATCTATTAAATCTATCATGGAAAATTGTTATCAACTCTCAGTACCATTAAAAGTGGATGTCGGTATTGGTAATAATTGGGATGAAGCTCATTAATCGCTTTGATAATTTATATTTTTATACTCGATTTTATATTGAGTAACTACTTAAATTAGTTGCTAATTTTGTCTATTACTGACGGCTTGCTGAAACCTTTTGACGTGTTAAAATAAGCAACTAAATTGAACTTATTGCAATTGCCTTTCCTATCTATGGAAAGCGGTTAAATAAAAAGAGCATAAGTGATAAATTGACATTTTAGGGCTCTTTATTAATAGGATTATTTCATGAAAATTAAAACCCGTTTTGCACCAAGCCCAACTGGTTACTTACATGTTGGTGGTGCACGTACTGCGCTTTATTCTTGGCTATATACCCGCCATGCGCATGGCGCCTTTGTATTGCGTATTGAAGATACCGACCTTGAACGTTCAACACCAGAAGCGATTGACGCGATTATGGAAGGTATGAATTGGTTAAAATTATCATGGGATGAAGGCCCATATTTCCAAACTAAACGTTTTGATCGTTATAATCAAGTTATTGACGAAATGTTAGCCAATAAAACGGCTTATCGTTGTTATTGCTCAAAAGAGCGCTTAGAAAAATTGCGCGAAGAGCAAATGGCGAAAGGTGAAAAAGCCCGATATGACGGCCATTGTCGTTGTGATGAAGTGCAAAAACAGCATTCACACACTGAGCCACATGTTGTCCGCTTTGCTAACCCGGTAGATGGCGTAGTTGTTTTCAATGATCTGATACGTGGTCCAATTGAAATTGCCAATAAAGAGCTTGATGATTTAATCATACGCCGTACTGATGGTTCTCCAACTTATAACTTTTGCGTCGTTGTTGATGATTGGGATATGGAAATTACCCATGTTATTCGTGGTGAAGATCATATTAATAATACGCCTCGCCAAATTAATATTTTAAAAGCACTAGGCGCACCATTACCTGAATATGGTCATGTATCAATGATTTTAGGTGACGATGGACAAAAACTCTCTAAACGTCACGGCGCAGTGAGTGTGATGCAATACCGTGATGATGGTTATCTGCCAGAAGCCTTGCTTAACTATTTAGTTCGTCTAGGCTGGTCTCATGGCGATCAAGAGATATTTTCTGTACCAGAAATGATTGATTTCTTTTCATTGGATGCAGTAAGTAAATCTGCCAGTGCATTTAATACTGAAAAATTACTTTGGTTAAATCATCATTATATTAACCATTTAGATGCTGATTATGTTGCACAGCATTTAGTTTGGCATATAAATCAGCAAGGTTATGATTTAACACAAGGTCCTGATTTAATTACTATAGTGAAACTATTTGGTGAACGTTGTAAAACATTGAAAGAAATGGCAGAGTCATGTACTTATTGCTATCAAGATTTTGATGAGTTTGATGCTGATGCAGCTAAAAAACATTTACGACCTGTTGCAAAAGAACCTTTAGAGCTAATCAAAGCTAAAATTGCAGCAATTTCAGATTTTGATTGGCAAATTGATAAAATTCATCATGCTATTGAGGCAACAGCCACCGAGCTTGAAGTCGGGATGGGTAAAGTAGGTATGCCACTTCGTGTTGCAGTGACGGGAATTGGGCAATCGCCTTCTGTTGACGCAACTGTTTATGCTGTTGGTAAAAAACGTACATTAGCAAGAATTGACAAGGCATTGGCTTATATTGCTAACAGAGAACAGGCATAATAATCGCCGATACTATTCGGCGATCCACTTGTTGAGAGTTTATTATGGCTCGCTTAAAAAAACGTTATTGGATTCCATCTCTTATATTACTCATAATAGTGATATTAAGCTTATATGGTTGGCGATATTGGTTATCATTCAAGGATGAACATAATCTTTCTATAGATTGGCAAGGTATTGATATCGGCCTCGGCGGATTATCTTTTGATGAACTAACTATTTCACAACAGCCACAATTATCGTTAAAAGCGAGCAATGTCAAACTATCGTTGTCAACCTTTACGGCAAAAAGTATTGATATTTACTGGTCCGATTCAACTGATAAATCAGGCTTGCCAAAGGTGACAGATACACAAGAGCTCAATCAATCTTCTCCTAATTCTTCCACTGTATCGACTATCATTTATTGGCTTCCAAATAATATCAATGTTGACTCTTTAACATTTTATCAACAGAAAAAAGAGTTAGTTAACCTGAAGGTTCAGGCCACTAAAGAGCAAAATACAATACAACTTAATCTATCAAGTAATAATCAACACACATTAACTGCTAACCTTTCGTTTGATCAGTTAAATTCTTGCTTCGAAATCAAAGAGGGGGTCTTGACGACTTCCTTGAATCAATTTGGAATAGAAAAAGGTAATCTGACTTTACCATTTACTGGGGTTTTAACTAGCGATAAAGTTATTTTAAAGAGTTCAGACAACGCTTTATTTAATATTGAAAAAGCGAAATTTTCAGATGACTTAATTGTTAAACCATTAGTAGGAAAGCTGACCTTTGATGTAACAATACCTATTTCGCTTGAATCGAAACAAATTAATGCAAAATCAACATTAACAATTAATAAATTTGATGGCATATTTAAAGCGACTGAATTTAAATCCGCAGTTGGCAACATCGATATTTCATTTAATAACAATCAATTTACTATTTCAACGCCCGCATTAACTATTCAACAAGTTAATATTGGTGTTAATTTCGAGAAGATTAGATTAGCAGGTAGTTATTCAGCATCGCTAAATGCTCCGAGTAAAGGATTAGTGAAATGGACGAAAGCGCAAGCCGCTATTTTTTCTGGCTCAGTTTTTCTTGATCAGGGACAATTGAATTTAGCTAAATTACCCCAACAATTTAATTTAAGGCTAAAAAAGATACAATTGAAAGATATCTTGGCTAAATATCCTGCTGATGGTTTAGCTGGAGATGGGGCAATTGATGGCACTTTGCCAATAACATTATTACCGTCCAGTAAAAAAGGGACAGCTTTTAATGAAGTCGTCATAAAAAACGGCCAGTTAGTTACGGTTAATGAGGGATATTTACAGTTTGAAAATACGGCACTGAAAAATTATGCCCAAGCTAACCCGAATATGAAAATTCTCACTGATATAATCAAAAATTTTCATTATACTAAGTTGTCGGGTATGGTGAGTTATCAAAATGAAATTGCTAAATTAGGACTAAATATTCAAGGTAATAACCGTGATGTTGAAAATGGTAAAGCGGTGAATTTGAATATAAATCTTGAAGAGAATATTGCAAAACTATTAATAAGTTTACAACTTTCCGATCAAATTAACGAACCTATTCGTAAACGTATTGAAGCGTATTTAAAAAGGAAATCTTGATAGATAAGAGGTTATTCTATGATTAAAACTATTATTACAATTATAGTGTGTAGTGCTGTACTAATGGGTTGTACGCCAACGGTTAAAGTGCAAGCACCAAATGAACCAATTAATATCAATTTGAATGTTAAGATTGATCACGAAATTAATATCAAAGTGGACAAAGCGCTAGATAATATTATTAATAAATCAGGTTTATATTAATATTAATGAGTGCATAAACACGACTTTTATAGCTAAACATTAAAATTTCAACCGTTTTTACATATTTAATTCATCTTAATATGATGTATTTAATAAGGAGTCTGTTATGAATATCTATAAAAAAGCAACAGTAGCATTATTATCAATCCTATTAGCTTTGCCTGTTTTTGCTTTAAATTTAGATCAAGCGATTAATTCACTGCCTCAAGCAAAAGCAAACGGTCTAGTGGGAGAACAAACCGATGGTTATTTAGGCGTTGTAAAAAATGAAGGTAATGCAAGCGAAATTGCCCAATTAATTAATCAGGCTCGTAAACAAGAGTACCAAAAAGTATCAGCTGAAAGTAACGTGCCACTAGTTGAAGTTCAAAACAAAGCAGGAAGTAAAGCTCAAGAAAAAACGCCTGCTGGTCAATACATCAAACAGCAAGGGCAGTGGATAAAAAAATAAAAGCAATCTTTATTATAGGAAAAGTATAACGATATTGTACTTTAATTGTTAATCAATAATGTGTATCCTGTTATTTTTGTGATTTGCTTGCAATAATATTTAATATAAATTTTATTAGTAAATAGTATCGCTATAGCGATTTTAAATGGAGAAATTCAATGTGTTCGATTTTAGGTATTCTTGATATTAAATCAGATCCGGAACAGCTACGAACAAAAGCATTAGAGCTATCAAGCCTGCAACGTCATCGTGGCCCTGATTGGTCTGGTATTTTTGCTTCTGATAAAGCGATTTTAGCTCATGAACGTCTATCAATTGTAGATGTTAATACTGGATCTCAACCGCTTTATAATAAAGATAAAACATTAGTTTTAGCGGTTAATGGCGAAATTTATAATCATCAAGAACTCCGAAATCAGTACAAAGATCGTTATGAATTCCAAACAGGCTCTGATTGTGAAGTCATCTTAGCTTTATATCAAGAAAAAGGTATACACTGTCTTGATGACTTACAAGGTATGTTTGCGTTTATTCTTTATGATATTAATAAAGGCACCTATTTTATTGGTCGTGATCATATCGGTATCATTCCGATGTATATGGGACATGATGAAAACGGCACGTTTTACGTTGCGTCTGAAATGAAAGCATTGGTTCCGGTTTGTAAAACGATTGAGGCTTTTCCACCTGGAAGTTACTTATCAAGTACAGAAGGTGAAATTAAAACATATTACAAACGTGATTGGATGGAATATGATAACGTCAAAGATAATAAGACAGATATCAATGAACTTCGTGTTGCACTAGAAGAGTCTGTAAAAAGTCATCTTATGTCAGATGTTCCTTATGGCGTTTTATTATCTGGTGGACTTGATTCTTCTGTTATTTCAGCAATTACTAAAAAGTTTTCTGCTCGTCGCGTTGAAGATCATGAAAAATCAGAAGCATGGTGGCCACAATTGCACTCATTTGCGGTTGGTTTAAAAGGTGCCCCAGATCTTAAGGCTGCACAAGCAGTTGCTGATCATCTAGGTACTGTTCACCACGAAATTAACTTCACCATTCAAGAAGGTATTGATGCAATCCGTGATGTTATTTATTTTATCGAAACGTATGATGTAACAACGATTCGTGCCTCAACCCCAATGTATTTAATGGCAAGAAAAATTAAAGCAATGGGCATTAAAATGGTCCTATCAGGTGAAGGTGCTGATGAAGTGTTTGGTGGTTACCTCTATTTCCACAAAGCGCCAAATGCCAAAGAGTTTCATGAAGAAACTGTCCGAAAATTAGCCGCGTTACACATGTACGATTGTGCACGTGCTAATAAAGCAATGGCTGCATGGGGCGTTGAAGCGCGTGTACCTTTCTTGGATAAAAAATTCTTAGATGTGGCAATGCGTATTAATCCGAAAGATAAAATGTGTGGTAGTAACGGTAAAATGGAAAAACACATTGTTCGTGAAGCATTTGAATCTTACTTACCAGCATCAGTGGTATGGCGTCAAAAAGAACAATTCTCTGACGGTGTAGGCTACAGTTGGATCGATACCTTAAAAGAAATTGCTGAAAGCAAAATTACGGATCAACAGCTAGAAAATGCAAAATTCCGTTTCCCATACAATACGCCAACATCAAAAGAAGCGTATATGTATCGTGAGATTTTTGACGAATTATTCCCTGTTGAAAGTGCAGCACACTGTGTACCAGGTGGTCCAACCGTTGCTTGTTCAACTGCAAAAGCAATTGAATGGGATGAATCATTTAAAAATCTAAATGATCCGTCAGGCCGTGCAGCAGTTGGTGTACATAATGATGCTTATAAAAAATAGCAATCTTAAATTTTATAAAGGGCATGATTGCCCTTTTTTTATGTCTTGAACTCGCTAATGCTACATTCCTAAAGCTATATTCTTAAAGTCCTCCAGCATTATTAGTATATTTTCTGATAGAAAATAAATATCCCCTTATCAAAGCTGATTTTTATAATATTTGTTAAATATGTGATCTAAATTCACTTTTTTTAAATCATTTTAATTATAATCAATGTTACCTGTCACATTTAAGTCAGAAAAAGGATGAATAACGTTCATTTTAAATAAAAAGCAGTGACGTTTATCATTCATTGATTAGGAGTATGGAGTGGATAATTATAAAATTGCGATAATTAACTCAAGTAGTTTTGGAAAGTATTTTCCAGATCATTTAAAACGATTAGAAAAAATTGGCGAAGTAAAGCATTTTACTTTTGATAATGACATACCAGGGAAGGAATTAGCAAAGGCTTTAGAAGGTTTTAATATTTTTATTGCTAGTGTTAGACCTTTTTTTAACAAAGATTTTTTTGATAATAAAAAAGACCCTTTGTTTTTAATTTCTCGTCATGGAATAGGTTTTAATAATGTTGATGTTGCTGCTGCAAGGGAACATGGAACAATTGTAACTATTGTACCCCCTCTAGTGGAGCGAGATGCTGTAGCCGAAAATGCAGTGACTAATTTACTTGCATTAATTAGGCAAACAGTTCAGTCACAAGCTGCAGTGAAATCAAATGATTGGAAAAAAAGAGCCTCTTTTTTGGGTATCGATGTTACGGGTAAAGTTGTTGGCGTTATTGGCTGTGGGAATATTGGAAGCCGTGTGGCAGAAATTTTTAAACACGGTTTTAATGCGCGCTTACTTGTTGTAGATCCAAACGTAAATAAGCAATGGGCTAATCAACATAATATTGAAATTGTTGATTTAGAGTATTTACTAAAACATGCTGATATCATTTCTCTAAATGCTTCATTAAATGAAACTAGTTATCATATCTTAAAAGATCACCAATTTTCTTTAATGAAAAAAGGCGTTTACATCACCAATACTGCTCGAGCTGAATTGATTGATGAAAATGCACTATTACACGCATTAAATGAAGGTATTGTCGCTGGTCATGCAACTGACGTAATGTATGTCGAGCCTTCATATAACGATAATCCTTTAGTTCAACACCCAAAAGTTCTTGTTACTCCACATACATCCGCTTATGCCATTGAGTGTTTGCAAGGTATGGGGGAGAAATGTGTCGAAGATGTAGAGAAATTTGTCAATAAGCAAGAATTACAATCAATTGTTTCATAAAATTTTTTAAACATTATAAAAAAATCGAGGAGTTTATATATGCAAGAAATGCATGTAACGTTTCTTCAAGCAACCATTATTTCAATATGGGTTGCAATGGTAATGTCTCGGGGGCTGGGTGGAGCAACATTAACACTCAGATTCTCACCGATGATGACGGGGTTAATTGTTGGAATAGTCTTTAATGATATTTCAAACGCGATGATAATAACCGCAGCAATACAGTTAATTTATATGGGGGTGTTTTCTCCTGGCGGACAAATGCCATCAGAACCCGCAATTGCAACAGCTGTCGCTGTACCTGTCGCATTACTCGGCGATATGCAACCAGCAGCAGCTGTGGCGGTAGCCGTACCTGTTGGTTTGTTAGGATCGTATTTATACCAATTAAGATTTTTCCTCAATACAATGATTATGAAATTAACTGAACGATATGCTGACGAAGCTAACAGTTCGGGATTAACTTTATCAATTATTATCTTACCAATCATTTGTAGTGTCGCACTCTTTTTACCATTTATGTTTGTCGCACTCTATTTTGGTGCGCCAATAATTGCAGATATCATTAAATCCAATGCTGGTGGACTTGTTTTCCATATTCTTAATGTAATTGGTGGTGGTCTTGCAGCAGTAGGTATAGCTCTGACTATTTATGTTATCGGTAAGAAAAATTACATCATTTTCTTCTTATTAGCTTACTTCATGGCCGTAATTGCAAAACCACTGAATATCACAATGGTTACCTACGCAATTGTCGGCGCTATTGTTGCGTTTATCTTTGTCCTTGCAAAGAATGAAGCGGTTAATTCTGCGGCTGAGCAACCTAGAAGTAATTCAAATAACCAAGTAGATGATGACGATTATTAATCTTTAATTGATTAATAAATTAAAAAGAGGAATTTATAATGACTGAAATCGTACAAGAAAGTATTGATCTCAAACCAGAAGCAATAACTAAAAAAGATATCACTATTGCATGGTTACGTTGGTATTATGCAAATGAAATCCCACACTCATTTGACCGCTATCTAGCCGCTTCTTTAATGTGGGGATTGATGCCAATTCTCAAAAAATTATATAAATCAAAAAGTGAGCTTTCAGCAGCTTATCAAAGACACTTATTGTTCTTTAACACTCAATTAACCTGGGGTGGGGGAACAATTTCAGGAATTATGGCGTCACTAGAAGCTGTAAGAGCAGATGAAGTTTATCAAAAGAAACCGATCAGTATTGATAACGACGTTCTCTATAATACAAAAGCTGGTTTAATGGGGGCTTTAGCCGGAATAGGTGACGCAATCGACTCTGGAACAGTGCAATATATCTTTATTGCAATTGCGCTTCCTTGGGCTCAAGAAGGCCTAGCAATTGGTGCTTTATTTCCTTTCATTGCATTTGTTATCTATCAACTTTTTGTTGGGTACTATTTTGCTCAGTTAGGATTCAAATTGGGTAGAAATGCAGCTACTGAAGTGGTTGGTAATAAAATGCAAATGGTCATTGAGGGCTTATCCATTCTAGGTCTATTCATGATGGGGATTTTAGCTGCTAACTACATAAAAGTATCATCAAGTTTGAAATTCAATTTATCCGGTAAAGAATTTGTCATCCAAGATACGTTGGATAAAATCCTACCAGGTGTATTGCCTCTTATGGTCGTGATGGGATTATATTTCTATTTTTCTAAGAAAGGGTTAAAAGTAACTCAAGCATTAGTTGGATTAACCATAATACTTGGTGTATTAGCAGCCATTGGAATTTTATAAAATTAAAAAAATATAGAGGTAAAATTATGGGAAAAGTAGTGTTAGCGCGTGTAGATAGCCGCCTTATTCATGGTCAAGTTGCAACTAATGTCTCTAAAGCAGCTGGAGCAAATGCGTTATTTGTAGCCGATGATTACTCAGCAAATGATGAATTTACTAAAAATATTATATTAGGTGCTGGGGCAAGTACAGGACACAAAATAAGAGTATTAAAAGAAGATGGCGCGGTAAGATATTGGAATGATCGCCAGTATGATGATTTTAATGTTATTTTGATAACAAAAAATATAGAAGTTATGTATAAAATCATTAAAGCGGGTGTGCCAATAACTAATCTTAATATTGGGGGTTTACCGCTAGTACCTGGAGCAACTTCAATAATTAAAGAAGTATCGATTAATAAAGAACAACTTGATTTACTAATCGATTTACAAGACAGCTTCCCTAATATGGATATCTATTTTCAAGCGACGCCTTCGTTGAAAAAAGTCACATTAAACGAAGCGATTAAGATGTTTGAATAATATAGGTATCGAAAATATGATAGGTGTTTTATTAGTTAGTCATGGCAAAATGGCTGAAGGGATTAAAGATAGTGTATCAATGATTGTTGGAGAACAAGATAAATTTGAATCACTATCACTCAATCCAGGACAAGATATTGAACAATTAAAAGATAATTTATTTGATTGTTCAAAATCTCTAGACTCAGGGCAAGGTGTCTTAATTTTTGTTGATTTATTGGGTGCCTCGCCTTATAACGCATCAATGCGATGTTTGCCAGAATGGGAAAAATTAGGTATGAATGTCCGCGTCATTACCGGTATGAACTTGCCAATGGTAATTAATGCTGTATGTAATAGAGATTCATTATCACTACTTGATTTGGCAAAAGAGTGTGTTGAAACTGGACATGAGAATATCCAAGAAGCGATTAGCAATATGGCTAATTTCTCCCAATCTCAAAATGAAGATGATTATTGATTAAACTAACATCTTCTATAGATAATATTATTTGATAATCATTATTTTAATATTATCTATTTGTTTCGCTGTTAGTGTGACTAATATCGCACTAACAGTTTTTCTAAATTAAAATAATTATTAAAAATGGATAAATTTAAAGACCTTGTACTAAGATACTGTGTCATTTTTGGCAAAAGATTTACGTCTAAAGAAAAAATCACTTTTTTAAGAGTGATATCTAAAGAACTTACTCAATTGGGCTATATAGTTGATGCTAAATTAGCAAAATTAAAGTTAGCAACAAGACGGTATGAAAATTATTACAACGCTTATATTGGTAATTTAGATCAAGCTGAATTAATCATTTGTACCTATTATGATACTGGTATTAAAAATTTTAATTTTAATAAAAAATATGCATTCACGCCTCACTTTAGTAAATTAGGCTATTTTATAAGTATTTCGCCAATTATTTTCTTATTCATCACCTCATTGGTATTAAATTACTGGGTGTTCATACCCAAAATTCAGTCGCAGGGTTTTTTTAGTATTCCCGGCGTATCGTCTATTGTTTCGACTATTTTATTATTTTGAAATACAAAAGTGGCATTCCGAATCAAAAGAATTTTGTTTGTAACTCTTCAAGTATTATTACAATTATCAATTTAATTAATAAATTAGATAAAAAAGAAAAGAAGAAAATTGCTTTTGTTTTATATGATGATGGTAATAATGGACAATATGGCCTAAAGATGCTGGAAAGCTATGCAAAACAATTGAAAAATAAAAAATTCATATTTATAGATAGCATTGGAAATGGTGATGAATTGATTTATTTAAAACCTGAAGAGTCAAACATTCATTTAGAAAATATTTTTTTTAAACAAGGAACAATGGACATCCAATTTCCAAATTACATTATGATGACATCGGGAACAATGGATAACAGTGGTAAAATTATGATAAATAACGCTTTTAGCTCAAAAGATAATAATTTATCTGAAGAAACAATAAATAAACATACCCAGTCTCTTTTAAATGTATGTAAATCATTGATAAATTAAAATAAAAATTAAAAGCTAGATTTTTTATTTTCTTTTTCAAAAAAATCACATCTACCAATTTTGTTAGTAGATGTGATGTTCTTATCAATGCTGAGATTTTGCACCAACTGGTAAAATTGTACGTCCATATTGTTCATTAAGCGCTTCAGCCATCGCTAAATAAATAGCACTGGCACCGCAAATAATACCCTCAAAACCGGCAATATGAATGATGTCATGGTTACCACAAATGTTACCAATTGCTAATAAAGCAAATAAAACAGTTAAACTTGCAAAAACAAATTGTAATACTCGATTACCTTTTAAAGTACCGATAAACATAAATGCGGTAAAAATTCCCCATAATGCCAGGAATATACCCACAAAGGTTGCATCAGTTGGAGCGGTTGCTGGTGATGTCGGTAAATACCAAATACCAACAAGAGAGATCCAAAAGAAACCATATGAAGTAAACGCTGTAGTACCAAAAGTATTACCTTTACGAAATTCTAAAATTCCAGCGATCACCTGTGCCAGTCCACCATAAAAAATACCTATTGACACAATGGCCGTCATGACAGGAAAAAAACCTGCGTTATGAATATTTAATAAAATTGTAGTCATACCAAAACCCATTAAGCCGAGAGGGCCAGGGTTTGCTAATTTAGTTTGTTCCATAAAGATCCTATAAATTAATTCTCATAATAAAAAAGGCGGCAATAATAAGTGTAGAGAGGCCTATAATCAAGATTTAAGAAAAAATAATTTATTTTGCCCCTTGATATTAAAAATATTGTTCCCATTTATGTGAAAACAATTACATATCTTTGTCAAAATAAGGACTTGAAATTAAATATTTAAGACTTATATACAAAGAATAAAATACAGGTTTGAGGAGAAACGATTATGGGTAAAATTATTGGTATCGACTTAGGTACAACAAATTCATGTGTTGCAGTAATGGATAACGGCCAAGCAAAAGTATTAGAAAATGCCGAGGGTGATCGCACAACCCCATCGATTATTGCTTACACACAAGATGGCGAAATTCTAGTTGGTCAACCAGCTAAACGCCAAGCAGTAACCAATCCACAAAATACATTATTTGCGATTAAACGTTTAATCGGTCGTCGTTATGAAGACGCTGAAGTACAACGTGATGTTGGCATCATGCCATATAAAATTGTTAAAGCAGACAATGGCGATGCATGGGTTGATGTTAAAGGCCAAAAAATTGCTCCACCACAAATTTCTGCTGAAGTATTGAAGAAAATGAAAAAAACAGCAGAAGATTATCTTGGTGAGCCAGTAACTGAAGCAGTAATTACTGTTCCTGCTTATTTTAATGACGCACAACGTCAAGCAACTAAAGATGCTGGTCGTATTGCTGGTTTAGATGTTAAACGTATCATCAACGAACCAACAGCAGCAGCATTAGCGTATGGTTTAGATAAAGATGTCGGTAACCGCACCATTGCAGTTTATGACCTTGGTGGTGGTACATTTGATATCTCAATTATCGAAATTGATGATGTTGATGGTGAAAAAACATTCGAAGTATTAGCAACTAATGGTGATACTCACTTAGGTGGTGAAGACTTTGACTCTCGTTTAATTAACTATTTAGTTGATGAATTTAAACGTGAACAAGGATTCGATCTTAAAAATGATCCACTTGCAATGCAACGTCTAAAAGAAGCAGCTGAAAAAGCGAAAATTGAATTATCATCAGCACAACAAACTGATATTAACTTACCATATATCACTGCTGATGCAACTGGACCAAAACACTTAAATATCAAAGTGACTCGCGCTAAACTTGAATCATTAGTTGAAGATTTAGTTAAACGCTCAATGGAACCAGTTAAAACAGCATTAAAAGATGCAGGTCTTACTGTTTCTGATATTAAAGATGTGATTTTAGTTGGTGGTCAAACACGTATGCCAATGGTACAAAAAGCCGTTGCAGACTTCTTTGGCAAAGAACCACGTAAAGACGTTAACCCTGACGAAGCAGTAGCAGTAGGTGCTGCGGTACAAGGTGGTGTATTAGGTGGTGATGTTAAAGATGTATTATTACTTGACGTAACACCATTATCATTAGGTATTGAAACAATGGGTGGTGTAATGACTACCTTGATTGAGAAAAACACAACTATTCCAACTAAACATAGTCAAGTGTTCTCAACTGCTGAAGATAATCAATCTGCGGTAACCATTCATGTGTTACAAGGTGAACGTAAACGTGCAAGTGATAACAAATCATTAGGTCAATTTAACCTTGATGGAATTCAAGCTGCACCACGCGGTATGCCACAAATTGAAGTAACATTTGATATCGATGCTGATGGTATATTGCATGTATCAGCAAAAGATAAAAATACTGGTCGTGAACAAAACATTACCATTAAAGCTTCTTCAGGATTAAGTGAAGAAGAGATCCAAAAAATGGTAAATGATGCAGAAGCAAATGCTGATGCTGACCGTAAATTTGAAGAATTAGCTCAAATTCGTAACCAAGCTGATCATCTTGTTCACTCAACTCGTAAACAAGTGACTGAAGCTGGCGATCAATTATCAGCTGATGACAAAACCGCTATCGAAAGCGCCGTGAGTGATTTAGAAAATGCTGCACGCGGTGAAGATAAAGCAGAAATCGAAGCTAAAATTAATGCATTAATGGAAGCTTCAAAAAAATTACTTGAGTTAGCTCAACAACAAGCTCAAGCTGATCAATCTGCAAGCCAAGCAAATAGCGCAAACTCTGCTGATGATGTAGTTGATGCGGACTTCAAAGAAGTTGATGATGATAAAAAATAAGCATTAACTAATATGTTTTTTAATGAGTTATTTCAACGAGTTTTAAACATGTAAAACATTAAACGGGCGCGAGGTAACTCAAGCCCGTTTAGTTGTTTATATAATGACTAAAGTTAAAGGTTAATTATGGCGAAGAAAGATTATTATGAAACATTAGGCGTAAGTAAAAGTGCTACTGAAGCTGAGATAAAAAAAGCCTACAAACGCCTAGCCATGAAATATCATCCGGATAAAAATCAGGATAATAAAGCAGAAGCTGAAGCGAAATTCAAAGAAGTCAAAGAAGCTTATGAAATCTTAACCGATCCACAAAAGAAAGCTGCTTATGATCAGTATGGACATGCTGCTTTTGAACAAGGTCAAGGTGGTGCTGGAGGCGGTGGCTTCGGCGGATTTGGTGGTTTTGGTGGAGGTTCTGCATTTGATGATATCTTCAGTGATTTCTTCGGTGGTGGGCGCGGACGTGGTCAAACCGCGTCACGAGGCGATGATTTACAATACAACATCTCATTAACGCTAGAAGAAGCAGCAAGTGGCGTAAGTAAAGAGATAAAAGTACCAACATGGGTAACTTGTGATGTATGTCATGGACAAGGAACAGAAAAATCATCAGATGTCGTAACGTGTGATACATGTCATGGCGCTGGTGTTGTACAAATGCGACAAGGCTTCTTTGCTGTACAGCAAGAGTGTCCAACCTGTCACGGTCGTGGAAAAATCGTTAAAAATCCATGTAAAAAATGTCATGGTGAAGGACGTATTCAGAAAACGAAAACACTATCTGTTACCATCCCTGCTGGCGTGGATACCGGAAACCGTATTCGACTTTCAGGCGAGGGTGAAGCGGGACTTAATGGCGCCCCAGCCGGAGATTTATACGTCCAGGTACAAGTAAAACCACATGCAATCTTTGAACGTGATGGTACAAACTTACATTGTGAAATTCCAATTAACATTGTTTTAGCATCACTTGGTGGTGAAGTAGAAGTACCAACACTAAATGGTAAAGTCAGCTTAACCATACCAGCTGAAACTCAAACAGGTAAAATGTTCAGATTGCGTGGAAAAGGAATTAAATCATTACGCGGTAGCGCAGTAGGTGATCTATACTGCCACGTAGTGGTTGAAACCCCAGTAAACTTAACTGGCAAACAAAAAGAGCTACTAAAAGAATTGGGTGAAAGTTTCAAAGCTGACAAAAACTCAAAACACAGCCCAAAAGAAAAAAGCTTTTTTGATAAAGTGAAAAAGTTTTTTGGATAAAAAATATCACTTAATAGCGAAGTAGGGTTTCCTGCTTCGCTATTTTTTTGACACTCAAATAAGACTAAATGTATCTGTAAATATTGAATGTAAATTTGACACAGCGCAATATTTAACTTGGGTGCAATAAAACCTAAATTAAAAGTTAAAAAAAACCCAGCATAAAGCTGGGTGAAACTTATTGTCAAATAAGAAACTTAGATTTTAGTTGTAAAAGTACGAGCAATAACATCGCGTTGTTGTTCAGCTGTTAACGAGTTAAAACGAACAGCATAACCAGAAACACGAATAGTTAATTGTGGATATTTTTCTGGATGTTGAACTGCGTCTTCTAAAGTCTCACGACGAAGAACGTTCACATTTAAATGTTGACCACCTTCAACTTTAATTGTTGGTGCTACATCTAATGGAATTTCACGATATTCGATTTGACCAAGTTCAGCAGTTGGGACAACTTGATCTTCTTTATAAACTGATTTAGCAGCAACACAACGAGCTTCTTTTGTTGAATCATCTAATAACCAGAATGAGTTAAGTAGTGCTTTATTATCAGCTTTAGTAATTTGGATACCTGTAATCATTTTAAATCCTCCTAATGGATCTGGACGTTATTGTCCTAAACTATTGAGACTAATATAGCACTTTCAAAATTTGATTAAAATCAAAAAAAGCTATTAATCTGATAAGTTTTACCGTTGATTAGCTTTTTAGCAACTGGTCAGTAAAAATATCAATTATATCTGGGAGTTAATAATCAATATAGATATGCCTGTTCGAAAATGTTTCATTAGGTACTGCAATGGGCAGTGACTTAGAATATTACAAACAAATACCATTAACATCGATGACATATGGTCAATCCATGGCAATTTTGTGTTTAACTGAATATTTAAGAGTATTTATTTAATATCATCCAGCATTGATTAGCATTAGGTTTATTATTATTTTTAGGTATAATTATTATCAATGCAGTACCAGATAAAATAATAGTAAAGGTAAAATATGAGTAATCAATTAACCTGGAACGATGTTATTGGCTCTGAAAAAGAGAAGCCCTATTTTCAACATATAATGCAATTTGTTGCCACACAACGCGCTGAAGGTAAAACCATTTATCCTCCTCAGCGCGATGTGTTTAATGCATTTCGTTTCACTGAATTTAATAACATCAAAGTGGTAATCCTAGGGCAGGACCCTTATCATGGCCCAAACCAAGCTCATGGTTTATCCTTTTCTGTATTACCGGGAATCAAACCACCGCCATCACTACTCAATATCTATAAAGAACTCTCAACGGATATTGATGGATTTACTATTCCAAATCATGGTTACTTAGGTTACTGGGCAACTCAAGGCGTACTACTACTTAACAACGTATTAACGGTTGAAGCTGGTCAGGCCCACTCTCATGCCAAAATAGGTTGGGAAACCTTTACCGATCATGTTATTGCTGCGATCGATAAACATTTGGAAGGCGTGGTATTTTTACTTTGGGGCTCGCCGGCTCAGAAGAAAGGTCAATTTATTGATCGGCAAAAACATCATGTATTAACCGCGGTACATCCATCACCATTATCTGCACATCGTGGCTTTTTTGGATGTAAACACTTCTCAAAAGCAAATGCGATCATTATACAGCATGGTAAAACACCCATCGATTGGCAACCAAGATTACCGGAAAATAAACAATGAGTAAAAAACGTCGTCCAGGCTTACAAGAAATCGCCAATTTAATTGGCATCAGCAAAATGACAGTCAGTCGCTTTTTGCGAGATCCCAACCTAGTATCAGAATCACTTCGGTTAAAAATCTCATCGGCTATTGATAAATTAGGATATATTCCTAATAAAGCGCCTGACATGCTATCTAATGCCAAAAGTTATGCTATCGGAGTGGTATTACCCTCATTAACCAACCAAGTCTTTGCTGATATTTTAAAAGGTATCGAAATGGTTACTGATGTAAAAGGGTACCAAACCATGATCACCCACACCGGATACAGTGCGGATAAAGAAGAGCTACGGGTTCGTTCATTACTCTCATACAACATCGATGGACTCATATTAACAGAAAGAATACACAATCCGGCTACGCTCAAAATGATCGAAATATCTGGCGTACCTGTAGTTGAAATTATGGACAGTGTCTCACCCTGTATAGATATGGCTGTTGGATTTGACAACTTTACAGCCACCAAAAATATGATCCATCACATGATAGACAAAGGCCGACGCAACATAGTTTACTTCAGTGCAAGGCAAGATCAGCGAAGCATCATACGTCAGCAAGGATATGAAAAAGCCATGCAAGAGGCAGGATTAACGCCTAAAACATTAGCAACCAAAGAAGCCTCATCCTATGAACTAGGCGCAAGATTTTTACACCAAATACTAAAAGAGTACCCAAGTGTCGATGGTATATTTAGTACTAATGATGATTTGGCGCTAGGTGTGCTACTTGAATGTCAACGTATTGGTATTAAAATACCGAAACAAATAGCCATCGTTGGATTCCATGGTCATAAAATTGGTCAATATATGAATCCCAAGCTAGCCTCAATTCAAACACCAAGAATCGAAATGGGCAAAATTGCTGCTGAATTACTACTAAAGCGTATCAATGGCGAAAAAATAGACCAAAAAGTTATCGATTTACCAGTTGAATACCTCGAAGGTGAAAGTTTATAAAAAAATGACAAGCAAGTATTCACATCATCAATAATAATGCCTTTATTGGGATTTCTGGTTTTCATGATTTGATAACTCTGCTATAATTACCTCTCAGTGGTTATTTATACCTACTAATTAGATCATCGAAAAATAACACTGAGGCCCCCATGAAAATTGTTGAAGTAAAACACCCTCTAGTTCGCCATAAAATCGGCTTAATGCGTGAACACGATATTAGCACAAAAGATTTCCGAGACCTTGCTAGTGAAGTTGGTAGCTTATTAACTTATGAAGCGACAGCCAATCTACCGACTGAAAAAGTCACAATTCAAGGTTGGTGTGGACCTGTTGAAGTAGAACAAATCAAAGGTAAAAAAATCACCGTTGTGCCTATTTTACGTGCTGGTTTAGGAATGATGGATGGTGTCTTAGAACATATACCTAGTGCAAGAATTAGTGTTGTTGGTTTTTATCGTAACGAAGAAACGCTTGAACCAGTTCCTTATTTCCAAAAACTAACTTCTGATATTGAAGAACGAATGGCATTAGTCGTTGATCCAATGCTTGCTACCGGTGGTTCAATGGTTGCAACTATTGATCTGCTCAAAAAAGCAGGATGTAAAAATATCAAAGTACTTGTATTAGTTGCTGCGCCAGAAGGAATCAAAGCATTAGAACAAGCTCACCCAGATGTCGAACTTTATACCGCATCAATCGATGAACGGTTGAATGAAAAGGGCTACATTTTACCAGGACTTGGTGACGCCGGAGACAAAATATTCGGCACTAAATAAAATCTCAAATTTTAGACCGGTTTTAACCGGTTTTTTTATGCCTACTATTTGATTATAAATAGATATGATTAACATTAAGTGGAATAAGAGAGGACAATGTGTCTAAAACTACCAATATCAATAATGATGCATCACAACATTCGTGGCAAGATATTTTTACCGGCGCTCAAATGCTATTTGTTGCATTTGGTGCATTAGTACTTGTGCCATTATTAACCGGATTAAATACCAATGTTGCTTTATTCACAGCCGGATTGGGCACACTATTATTTCAACTCACCACCAAAGGAAAAGTCCCGGTATTTTTAGCATCATCCTTTGCTTTTATTGCACCGATCTCTTTTGGCGTTGCACAGTGGGGAATTCCTGCAACATTGGGTGGACTTGTTGCAGCCGGTTTTGTGTTTATGTTTTTTGCCTTTTTGGTCAAAATTAACGGAAAGCACGTAATTGATCGCATTTTACCGCCAGTGGTTACTGGACCGATCATAATGGTTATCGGTCTATCACTTGCACCGGTAGCCGTCAAAATGGCAATGGGAACCGACAGTGGAATACCCGCCGAAAACTATCAATTAATTTTGATCTCAATGGCGTCACTATTAACCACCTTAATTGTAGCAATTTGGGTCAAAGGCTTTTTTAGATTAGTCCCGATCATTGCAGGTATTGTTGTGGGATACGCATTGTCTTGCATAATGGGCATAGTCAATTTTCAACCCATTATTGATGCGCCATGGTTTAAAGTACCAGATTTCACCTTTCCAGAGTTTCACTGGCAAGCTATCTTATATATGATCCCAATTGTAATTGCACCGACGATCGAGCATGTTGGTGATATTATGGCGATCAGTGCCGTAACCGGAAAAGATTATACCCGAGATCCGGGCTTACAAAGAACATTGCTTGGTGATGGATTAGCAACCTCAAGTGCAGGCTTCTTTGGTGGTCCACCTTGTATCACTTATGCCGAAGTTATTGGCGCGGTCACATTAACCCGTAACTTCAAAACACGAGTAATGACTTGGGCGGCAATTTGGGCAATTTTCATGTCATTTGTTGGAAAGATCGGCGCTTTTTTAAGTACGATCCCAACAGTTGTTATGGGCGGGATTATGGTGCTTTTATTCGGCTCGATTGCATCAGTAGGTATTAATATATTAATTAAACATAAAGTCGATCTCTCTATACCACGCAATATGTGTATTGTTTCATTAGTATTAGTCTTTGGGATCGGTGGAATGATATTTGATTTTGGGTCTTATGCACTACAAGGCATTAGCTTATGTGGAATTTTAGCGATTTTGTTAAATTTAATTTTACCTAAAAAAAATCAACTGACTAATAACTAGCTGTCAATTATCAAATTGATTAACGGCTAAAAAGTTACTGATTTTACACAAAAAAAGTTGAGGAGCGGGGTTTTTAGCATTTACCCCCCCTTAAAATCAATAAATTGAAAAAAATTCCAAAAAAATAAAATTTTTCTAGAATTAAAAATTATGGTTTTTAAGGATTTGTAAATTTGATATTTATCAATTAAAACATAATTTAATTAACAATTGTTTAGTTCTTTTTCTGAAGAGCTTTACAAAGATTAACGATATAAAATGAAAAATTTATTGCGCCATATTTTTCCCGTTATTATACTCCCGAGTCATTTTAGCTGAGTAGCTAAAATTCAACCAATAAATATAAATTAGTAAATAAATCAAATATTTACTTGACAGGATAGTCGAATATGTATTACAATTTACAAAAGCCTAGGGCAACCTATAATTTAAATTTGCCTAATTTAAACTCTCAGTCTTTTTTTTTTCACTCTAGCTTATTAATCGACGAAAATTTAAGATCACGCATTAGATCGTCACGCGGATTATCATTCCGATCATCTCTCAGATCTAAATTACGCCGGCAGATCTTTTTACCGCTAGGCCTTTTACTAATACCTTTTTATTCAAGCCATGCATTAACTTCACAGACAACAAGAAATCATATTCAGGGCAGTGCGCCTTATTTTGTTTATAAAAATGTCGGCGCTAGCATACTTGCGGTTGATACTGATGGTTTACTCAGTATTGCTTTTAACAATGGTGTGCAATACACGCCTTCAACTAATACTTCATCTTCTTCTGCACCAATCGTCTTGCCTATTGCTAACCAACCTGTTAGTGGCATTCACATGTTTATTCCAGTTGACAAAGATTCAGTGGAATTCAGTATGCTTGGTTGGAAGGATGATGATGGCGATACAGACGTTACAGCTACAGGTACTTTAAGTTTATCTGTCACCGATAAATACAACCGAGCTGTACCACGTGATCGAACATTAGGGCCTTGTGGTGCCCCTTATCGTCTTAAATTAACCAGTACGAATGGTAATCTATCCACACGTTATGGGGTTCCTCGTAGTCGTAGTTTTAATGCAAGTACTGTGACTTATTATGTTACTCCTAACCCTGATACTGAACCAGAAGTTTGTTTTGCCAAACCTGTTTTGGTTGCAGATAAAGAAAAGAACGCTGGTCCGGCTTCTATTTGGAATCCTTATAAGGGGTTTTTCACTCATAATAAGCCAGAGTTTTATGATAGAAACTTTCCGACTACGGGTGCTAATAACATGTACTTTGATTTAGAAATTGCTGGTAATAGTCAGCTATTGGCCTGGTCTTCTGTCACTCGGGGAGGTATTACTGCTACTGTGGGCAATTTTACACCGACAAGTGTACGCATAACCTTAACCGGCCCAGTTGCGACTGCATCCCAATGGAATTCTAGTAACCCTGGTCTTATTGCTAAGCCTACTTTGCCGCAGACTTTCGAGTTAATAGGTCATTATGTCCATAATGGTAAGAAAGCTGTCAAGTATGGGTTTGAGATAAAACAATGGTTTGTCAACCGAGGTAAAGCCTATTACACCTATCCTAGTATGGAGTCCTGGTGTAATAAAATTGGTTATCGTATGCCTACGGTTAAAGATTTAACTAATGCAAAACGTTATGAAGTGACTGGTGCTACACCTTCCTCATCAGGTGATTATTATCAGCGTAGAATTGGTGCCAGCTTTATTGCGGAGTGGGGTGATCTAAGCAAATATGAAAAAGCCGACTTTGGTACTAACTGGTTCTGGACCAATGTTATAACTCCTAGCAATGAGTATAATCGGTTTATTGTTCACCCTGATGATGGTCATACACATTGGGCTTATATTGGCTCTGCTGTCACTTCGGTAGGGCTTTGCACTTATCCTTAACACTTATTTTTTCGTTCTTAATTATACTAAGGTTTAGGGGAGGGATTAGGAATGGAAACGATTTTGTGGCTTAACGACACATAAGCTTACGCTTAGGCGGGTTTATTTTTGTGATGCTTTATAACAAAAAAGTTGAGGAACGGGGTTTTGGCATTTAAAACCCCGCCTAAAAATCAATAAATTGAAAAATTCCAATAAAATAAAATTTTCCTAGAATTAAAAATTATCGTTTTTAAGGATTTGTAAAGTTGATATTTATCAATTAAAACTTAATTTAACTAACAGTTGTTTAGTTCTTTTTCTCTGAAGAGCTTTACAAAGATTAACGATATAAAATGAAAAATTTATTGCGCCATGTTTTTCCAGTTATTATACTCTCGAATAATTTTAGTTGAGTAGCTGAAATTTAACCAATAAACACAAATTAGTAAATAAATCAAATATTTACTTGACAGGATAGTCGAATATGTATTACAATTTGCAAAAGCCTAGGGCAACCTATAATTTAAATTTTCCTAATTTAAACTCTCAGTCTTTTTTTTTTCACTCTAGCTTATTAATCGACAAAAATTTAAGATCACGCATTAGATCGTCACGTGGATTATCATTCCGATCATCTCTCGGATCTAAATTATCCCGACAGATCTTTCTACCGCTTGGATTGTTACTAATACCTTTTTATTCTAGCCATGCATTAACCTCTAAAACCTCAAATATGATTCAAGGTAATGCACCTTATTTAACTTTTGATGGTGGTAAGACTCGTGCTCCTAATATTGAAGATTTGCTCGGCATTAAGCTATCTAACGGAAAGCAGTACACGACTAAAACTAATACCTCCTCATCTTCAAAACCCATTGAGTTACCTGTTGAAGGTCAAAGTTTTGCTGATATAGATATGATCTTTCCAACGAATGTCGATTTAATCACTTTAAAAACGCTTATTGGTCCGCCCAATAATTATTGGTGGGATGATGACGGTGATGGTGAGATTAATGTTAATGGTTTTTTAGAGTTATCTCTCGTTGATTATAGAAATAGAACAGTATCACGTAATACAGTGTTAAGGCCTTGTAACGCGCCTTATGAGGTTATATTAACTAGTACAAATGGTACATTAACAACGCGTTATGGTTTTCCCAATAGTAGTGATTTCAATCCTAGTCGGATCACTTATTTTGTCAAACCTAAGGGGCAGGAAATTTGTTTTGCCAGTCCAAGTCTATCTTTCGAAGGCAATGGAGGTGTAAAAGCGGGTCCACCTGAAATTTTTGATCCATCTCTTGGTTTTTTACCTCAATCAACTGACTCATATGGTAAAAACTTTCCGACTACAGGTGCTAACAACATGTACTTTGATTTAAAGATTGCAGGTAATAGTCAAGCATTGTCTTGGGGTTCTGTCTCGCGTGGTGGTATCACGGCGACTATGACCAACTCTACAGCGACAGGCGTACGGGTTACCTTAACTGGCCCTGCAGCAACTGAATCCCAATGGAATTCCAGCAATCCCGGTCCTATTACTAAGCCTACTTTGCCTCAGACCTTCGAGTTAGTTGGTCGAGATAGTAGTGGTAAAGCTATCGTTAAATATGGTTTTACGTTAAAACAATGGTTTGTTAACCGAGGTAAAACTTATTACAGCTATCCTAGCATGGAATCCTGGTGTAACAGTATTGGTTATCGCCTGCCTAAAGTTAAGGATTTAACTAATGCAAAACGTTATGAAATTGCTGGAGGTACACCTTCATCATCAGGTGATTATTATATGCGTACAATTGGTGCAGGCTTGCTTGCGGAGTGGGGTAATATAGGTAAATATGACCGAGCCAACTTTGACGCCGCCCGATGGTACTGGACCAGTGATATAAAAGGTTTAAGCCGGTTCGTTGTTTTTCCTAAAGATGGTCATGTACATTGGGCTGAGCCCTCGTATGATAAATCGGTAGGGCTTTGCACTTTGCCTTAGCATGGTCGTACAATAAAAGCAATTTTGTGGGCAATAGCCCACATAACCCCCACCTTGGTGGGGTTATTTTTGCGTTTTTTATTGCAATAAAGTTGAGGAACGAGGTTTTTGGCATTTAAAACCCCACCTAAAAATCAATAAATGAACAAAATTTAAATAAAATTATATTTTCTTGGGATTAAAAACTATAATTTCAAAGATTTGTAAAGCCCTTATTTATCAATTAAAACATAATTTAGCTAACAGTATTTTAGATCTTTTTCGGATCATTTTAGTTGGATAGCTAAAATGTAATCAAAAAACATAAAATAGTAAATAAATCATAAATATACTTGACAGGATTGTCGCATATGTTCTATAATTTTCAACAGGCAACAGGCAACAGGCAACTTGGCCAACCTATAATTTAAATTCGCCAAATTTAAACTCTCAGCCTCTTTTTTTACACTCCGGTTTATTAATTGACAAAAATTTAAGATCACGCAGTCGATCGTCGTTCCGATCGTCATTTGGATCATTTTGTCGATCTAAATTATTTCGAGAGATCTTTTTACCGCTAGGCCTTTTACTCATACCTTTTTACTCCAGCCATGCATTAACTTCACAGACGACAAAAAATCAGATTCATGGTAGTGCGCCTTATTTAACTTATGACGGTGGCCTTACACGTGCGGTTGATACTGATGGTCTGCTCAGTATTACTTTATCAAATGGTGTGCAATACACGCCTTCAACTAATACTTCATCTTCTTCAGAACCAATCGTCTTACCTGTTGCTGGTCAAAGTCTTGCTCGCGTTAACATGTTTGTTCCAGTTAATACAAATTCAGTCACATTAACTAGGCTTGTTGATACTTATAAATATTGGGGGGATAATGATGGCGATACAGATGTTACAGCTACAGGTAATTTAAGTTTATCTGTCACCGATAAATACAACCAAACTGTATCACGTCATGCAGTATTAGGGCATTGTGGTGCCCCTTATCGTCTTAAATTAACTAGTACGAATGGTACACTATCCACAAGTTATGGGGTTCCTCGTAGTCGTAGTTTCAATGCAAGTAGTGTGACTTATTATGTTACTCCTAACCCTGATACTAAACCAGAGGTTTGTTTTGCCAAACCCGTTTTGATTGCAGATAATCTAGAAGAGAACGCTGGTCCGGCTTCTATTTGGAATCCTTATAAGGGTTTTTTCACTCAGGATACTAGGCCTGATTATTATGGTAAAAACTTTCCGACTACGGGTGCTAATAACATGTACTTTGATTTAGAAATTGCTGGTAATAGTCAGAAATTGGCTTGGTCTTCTGTCACTCAGGGAGGTATCACCGCTACTATGAGCAATCCCACACCGACAAGCGTACGGGTTACCTTAACCGGTCCAGTTGCAAAGGCATCCCAATGGAATTCTAGTAACCCTGGTCTTATTGCTAAGCCTACTTTGCCACAGACTTTCGAGTTAATTGGTCATTATGTCCATAATGGTAAGGACGCTGTCAAGTATGGATTTAAGATAAAACAATGGTTTGTCAACCGAGGTAAAGGTTATTATACCTATTCTAATATGGAGTCTTGGTGTAATAAAATTGGTTACCGTATGCCTACGGTTAAAGATTTAACTAATGCAAAACGTTTTGAAGTGATTGGTGCTACACCTTCCTCACCTGATAATCATTATCAGCGTAGAATTGGTGCCAGCTTTATTGCAGAGTGGGGTAATCTAAACAAATATGAAAAAGCCGACTTTGGTACTAACAGGTTCTGGACCAATGTTATAGCTCCTGACAACGATAATCGGTATGTTGTTTTCCCTGATGATGGTCGTATACATTGGGCTTATACTGGCTATGAAAGCATTTCGGTAGGGCTTTGTACCATCACCGCTCCCGAGCAATAAAAAGCAATTTTGAGCATAACCCACATAAACCCCCACCTTGGTGGGTTTATTTTTGTCTTTTTTATAGCAAAAAAAGTTGAGGAGCGGGGTTTTTGATATAAAAAAACTCACTTATTGGTGAATAAGTGAGTTTGATTAACTTTGTCGAAACTATTTAACTGGACGCATTGTTGGGAATAAAATGACGTCCCGAATGGTATGGCTATTGGTGAATAGCATTACGGTTCGGTCAATCCCAATTCCTAGCCCTGCTGTTGGCGGTAAGCCATGTTCTAATGCGGTGATGTAATCTTCATCATAAAACATTGCTTCATCATCACCCGCGTCTTTTTGTGATACTTGGTCAGCAAAACGTTGTGCTTGGTCTTCGGCATCATTAAGTTCTGAGAAGCCGTTACCAATTTCACGTCCACCAATAAAGAATTCAAAGCGGTCTGTTACAAATGGGTTTTCATCGTTTCGACGAGCAAGTGGTGAGACTTCTGCCGGGTATTCGGTGATAAATGTTGGTTGAATGAGGTTAGCTTCAGCCACTTCTTCAAATATTTCAGTTACCACTCGACCAAGTCCCCAGCCTTTTTCCACTTTGATTCCCACTGCTTTTGCAATCGCACAAGCTTTGTCAAAATCATCTAAATCAGCATTATTGGTTTCTGGGCGATAATGGCAGATTGCTTCACGCATGGTCATTTTGATAAATGGTTTGCCGAAATCAAAAGTGTGTTCGCCATATTGCACTACTGGATTCCCCGTCACGGCAATGGCTAAACGACGGAATAACGCTTCAGTTAATACAATCAAATCTTTATAATCGGCATAAGCCATATACATTTCCATCATGGTGAATTCAGGATTATGTCTTGGCGATACCCCTTCGTTTCGGAAATTGCGGTTGATTTCAAATACACGCTCAAATCCACCTACCACTAGACGTTTTAAGTAAAGTTCTGGCGCAATTCGTAAATACATGTCTAGATCAAGCGCATTATGGTGCGTAATAAATGGTTTGGCTGATGCACCACCTGGGATGACTTGCATCATTGGGGTTTCAACTTCCATAAAGTGGTTTTCTAACATGAAGTTACGGATTTCAGTTACCACTTTTGAGCGCGCAATAAAGGTGTCACGTGATTGTTGATTAGTAATTAAATCAAGGTAACGTTGACGATAGCGCATTTCTTGATCTGCTAAACCGTGGAATTTATCGGGTAATGGGCGTAATGCTTTTGTTAGTAGGCGGATTTCTTCACAGTGGATTGATAGTTCACCTGTTTTTGTTTTGAATAAGTAGCCTTTAGCACCAACGATGTCACCAAGATCCCATTTTTTGAATTGTTCGTTGTAGTAATTTTCGGGTAGATCATCACGCGTGACATAGAGTTGGATTTGCCCTGCAACATCTTGTAATGAGACAAATGAAGCTTTACCCATAATACGGCGCATCATCATTCGACCCGCAACGGTTACAATAATTTTGTTTTCAATTAACTCTTCGTTAGTTTTTTCATCATACAATTTATGAAGATCGCTTGAAATTGCGTCACGACGGAAGTCATTCGGGAAAGCAATGCCTTGTTCGCGAATTGCAGCTAGCTTTTCACGACGTATTGTAAGCTCGTTATTTAACTCTTCAATATGGTTTTGTTGCTCTTGCTGTGTTGACATAATTTTACCTTTTATTTATTACCAGTTATAAACCGGCTTTTAAGCTTTCTTCAATAAATTGATCTAAATCGCCGTCTAATACGGCTTGAGTATTGCGTGTTTCAACGCCTGTGCGTAAGTCTTTGATTCGTGAATCATCAAGTACATACGAACGAATTTGGCTGCCCCAACCAATGTCGGATTTGTTTTCTTCCATTTGTTGTTTTTCGGCATTCTTTTTGTGCATTTCAAGCTCATACAGTTTTGCTTTTAACTGTTTCATGGCCTGATCTTTATTGCTATGTTGTGAGCGGTTATTTTGACATTGTGTCACAATTCCGGTTGGTACGTGGGTAATACGTACAGCAGATTCGGTTTTATTGACATGCTGACCACCCGCGCCCGATGCCCGATAAACGTCGATACGTAGATCGGCTGGATTGATGTCGATATCAATATTGTCATCAACCTCTGGATAGACAAATACCGATGCAAATGAAGTATGACGGCGGTTTCCTGAGTCAAATGGGCTTTTTCGTACTAAGCGGTGGACGCCGGTTTCAGTGCGTAACCAACCATAAGCATAATCGCCGGTTACTTTGATTGTGGCTGATTTTATGCCAGCTACATCGCCGTCTGATACTTCCATCACTTCGGTTGTAAAACCTTTCGATTCAGCCCAGCGTAAATACATTCGCAGTAACATTTCAGCCCAATCTTGGGCTTCAGTACCCCCTGAGCCTGATTGGATATCTAAGTAACAGTCAGCACTATCATAATCACCCGAGAACATTCGGCGAAATTCAAGACCGGCTAGCTTTTTTTCGAGTTGTTCAACTTCTTGATTGGCTTCGTCAAAAGTGTCTTGATCTTCTGCTTCAATAGCAAGTTCAAGTAGCCCTTCGACGTCGTCCAGACCTTGTTCTAAGGTATTGATGGTATTGATGATCTCTTCTAGCGCAACGCGTTCTTTGCCTAATGCTTGTGCCTTTTCTGGATCGGCCCAAACTTCGGATTGTTCTAGTTCGGCATTGACTTCCTCTAGACGCTCTTTTTTGAGGTCATAGTCAAAGATACCCCCGAATGACATTCGTTCGTTCGGTTAATTCGGTTATTTTTGATTTGATAGGATTAATTTCAAACATGTTTTGCTGTTTTTGCTGTTTTTGCTGTTTTTAACTAATCGTACATTGTAACGGATTTAAGTATAACTTAGCAATGACTTTGCTTTAGCCATTTGAGTAAATGCGATCGTTTAACGCTATGCTAAAAAATAAAAATGACGCCTAAAGCGTCATTTTTTTAGGTTTATTTGAGATGATTATTTTTTTGCTTCTGCATATAATTGAGCGACTTTGTCCCAATTGATGACATTCCAAAATGCACCAATGTAATCCGCACGGCGGTTTTGGTATTTTAAGTAGTAAGCATGTTCCCAAACATCAAGCGCTAGAATTGGTGTGCCTGAAACGCCGGCAAATTTTTCGCCCATAATTGGGGTATCTTGATTCGCGGTTGACACGACTTCAAGTTTGTCATTTTTCAATACTAACCACGCCCAACCTGAACCAAAACGGGTTGCAGCCGCTGCTGAGAATTTTTCTTTAAACGCATCAACCGAACCAAAATCTTTTTCTATTGCCGCTTTAAGTTCGCCCTTAAGCTCGGTTCCAATTTTTAGCAGTTCCCAAAATAGGGTGTGATTAACGTGACCACCGACATTGTTTTTAATTCCAGTCAATTTGTCTGCTGGTACTTTGTCTAAATTTTTTAATAATGTTTCTGGACAAAAATCGTTTAATTCAGCAGGTAGGGTTTCTAATAATGCGTTGGCATTGTTTACGTAAGTTTGATGATGTTTATCATGGTGTAGATGCATTGTTTCAGTATCAATATAAGGTTCTAAAGCATCATAAGCATAAGGTAGAGGGGGTAGTGTGTAAGCCATGGAATCGCTCCTTTCATCTAATCGGAATTATTAACTACATTATTTTATGAGTATACGAACTATCAATATATCTCACAAACTATTACTTAGATAGCTGGTGGCTATCCTAATTTTTGTTTAATTTTCGTTACTTATGATTTTTTGATGATATAGCTTTGGATTGTTTCTATATCATCATCAAATTTATTATTTTTGGGTCTGTGATAAAAGGCTTAACTTGTCTAGAAATCCAAAAAGCTTTTGATTCATTTCAGAATAGTCATGTAAACGAAGTTGCTGGGGAGTATCAATAAAACGGTATTTCTCGGCTTGTCTTAGGTCATTTTCAGAGTGAGCAATAAGTTGTTCAACCACGTCATGGGTTAACTCCATATGACATTGGAAACCATACACGAATTGACCATAGGCAATGATTTGCCGTGGACAGCCTTCACTATAGGCAATGATTTGGGCATTTGGGGTTAAACCCGGCATATCATTGTGCCAGTGGCCGACCGCCAAACTATCACCGAAATGCGCAAAAAGCGGATTTTTTTTGCCTGCTTCGGTCAACGTAATTGGGAATTTACCAATCTCTTTTTCCGGACTATGCTCGAAATGTGCACCTAAGGCTTCACCAATTAATTGCGAGCCAAGACAGACACCGATGACTATTTTTTGTGATTTGATTGCCGTAGATATGATGGCTTGCTCGGCTAATGAGTCAAAATGTGGACACTCTTTTTTGGTCGTTGCTGGTGATTGAGGACCACCCATAATAATCAACATATCAATCTTATCTATCTTATCGGGAAGCGGCTGACCAAGATAAACACGAGAATAACTAATGGTGTGTTGATGCATTTTTGCCCATTGCTCATATGCGCCAGGTGCTTCGAAATCTTCGTGGATGATAAAGTGCACATGCATTGGTAAATCTCCTTTAATCTTATCGTTCTGGGTTCTATTTTATATCGAATATGGACAATTAAACGCGAAGTTTATTATGAATCTTTTATTATGAAATGTGAAGATTTGGCATTTTGTGGGAGATATTTGGCATAAAAATCTGCTTTAGTCGGATTTAGAATTCGTAAAATTGGTTCTTGTGAGAGATTTTATGGTTTTAGCGCGAAAATGACAGTCGCTTTTGTTTGATGATAGATGCACATAATTTCTAATACGTTATTTTTGGATAATAAATACTGGGACATTTAAAAAACAATGTCATTTTTTAATTTTAAACTTTTTCTTAAACACTTTTATCCTTCTGAATTTTTATTAATAAATTTTTTAATTACTAATTAAGGTACCTAATTTAGCTAGGCAAAAGAAGCGAAAGCCAATATAAAATTATTAGATAATTTTTCGATGAAGTTCGAGTAAAAATATTGGTCAAATACAACCAATGTACAAAATTGCAATTTTGTCAATAAATTTTAAAAAATATATATATTTCATTTCACTAATAAAAAATAATGCTCTATATTTCCTCAATAGTTTGATCTTAACGATAAATAAATTAGTTGGAATTTCTTAATTAAAAAGACAAGGTTTGATTAGATGAAAAGTATAAAAATAACAGGAGCTCGCATTCACAATCTTAAAGACGTTGATATTACTATTCCCAAAAACAAATTAACCGTTGCTACCGGTATAAGTGGATCAGGAAAGTCTAGTCTGATGTTTGATATTGTGTTTGAAGAAGGACGTAAAGGGTATCTTCAATCATTAGGAATATTTCCGGGACTTGAAAATGAGAGAAAATTTGCAAGCATAGAGGGTATTGGCCCGACAATTGCAGTTAAACAAAGTGTTGTACGTCAGAATAACCCAAGATCAACAGTCGGTTCAAAAACAAATATATTCAACCTTCTTGCCCTACTGTATTCAAGTGAAGGGCAGGTTAAATGTTCAGAGTGCAACGAAACTATTGGACAAGATAAGGTCTGCGCTAAGTGTGGATATGAGGAAGAGCGCCTTGAATTAGGCTATTTTTCCTATAATAACCCTAACGGAATGTGTATGAAATGCGCTGGCAGAGGCGCATATTATCACGTTAATATGGAAAAGCTTATTGCAAATAAAAATCCCACCGTTCGAGAGTTATTCAATTTTATCGGGGTAACCCCCGGTATACTTCGCGTCTTGGAAAGGAATTTCAAAGGCTATATGGATCAGCCTTATTTAGAAATACCGGATGAAATAAAAGAAGAAGTGGTAAACGGCCATTATGTCAGCAATAACAGTGCAAATCAAAGCTTCTGCTTATCAAGAATTTTGCAAGCTAAACACAAAAGAGGCGAATATTTAAATGGTCTGTACGAAATAACCCTCTGCTCAGAATGCCACGGATATCGCATAGGTGAAGAAGCTCGCAACATATTAATTAATGATAAACATATTGGTCAAGTCGGCAAAATGACTTTAGACGAGGCTAAAACGTTTTTTGAATCGGCATTGGAACTAAACGAAATAACGCAATTTGGGAAAAATCTTCTTAAAGATATTTTGGGTAAAACAAACTCATTAATTGCTTCTCGTTTAGGTCATTTGTCACTTTATAGAGAAATGTCCTCACTAAGTGGCGGGGAAATTCAACGACTCTTCCTTAACTCGCACTTGGAATCCAAACTTGAGTCACTTATCTATATTCTTGATGAACCCACGGTAGGTCTACATGAATCAGAAAAACTTGAACTTTTACAATCTATAAAAGCGCTTAAAGATTTGGGCAACACGGTTATTGTCGTGGAACATGACAGAAGTACGATAGAAATAGCTGAACATATCATTGATATTGGCCCAAAAGCGGGGATTGAAGGCGGAGAAGTGATTTATGAAGGTGATTATGCAGGTCTGTTAAAATGCGATAAATCATTGACAGGACAATATCTTTCCGGCAAAGCAAAAATGCCGGTAAGGATGTTAAAACAAAATATCGATGATTCTGCTATTCCCCGTTTAGTCATTCGACATGCAAAAACCAACAATTTAAAAGATATTTCAGTCGCATTTCCATTAGGCGTTCTTATTGGGGTTTCGGGCGTTTCCGGAAGTGGAAAAAGCTCCTTGATATCGAACACACTTACGCCCCTGTTAAAAAGTTATTTTCGCTTAGACGCCAATAAGAACAATACCAATGGAGAAGAAGTAGATCTTGAAGAAGAATCACTGTTAATCGAAACAATAGCCGAAAGGCTTGATGGCGCAGAAAATATTTCTGGCTTTGCTGAAGTATCGCAGGCACCAATAGGAAGAAATATAAATTCGAATCCTGTTACTTTTACCAAAATATGGGACAAGATACGAAGATTATTTGCAGAACAACCCGAAGCAAAACAGTTAAATTTAACGGCAGGACACTTTTCCTTCAATTCCGAGGGCGCTTGTCGAGAGTGTCATGGTAGTGGACGTAAAGCTATTTTTCCTGAAGGTAGCTTAAAGATGTACGCAACGTGCGAAAAATGTAAAGGTAAAAGATATAACAACGAAGTTTTAACGGTCACGTATAAAGGGAAAAATATTTCAGAAATTCTTGATATGCAGATTTCTGAAGCGATAGCCCTATTTAGTGATAATGATTTCATCGTTCGTCCGTTACAGATAATGGAACGGATTGGTATGGGATATATAAAGCTTGGGCAACCCACTTCAACAATGAGCGGGGGGGAAACCCAAAGACTAAAACTCGCGAAGGAATTAGGACGGCAACGAAAAGGTCATATCTTGTATATCATGGATGAACCCACTACTGGTTTAAGCCTTTATGATACAGCTCAGCTGATAAAACTGTTGGATGAATTAATCAAAAGCGGAAACTCTGTGATTGTTGTTGAACATAATCATGAAGTTCTTGAATCGTGTGATTGGATCGTGGAGCTTGGCCCTGAAGGAGGATTAAAAGGCGGTGAAATCATTGCCGAAGGAACCCCTAAAGACTTGGTGAAAAATCCAAAATCACTAATCGGAAAATATTTAACTCCTACGACTTAAAAAGTGGATACTTGATTATGGCTAATATAAAAGAATTAGAAACCATTGATGCAGAATCGGTGGATATGAATCCAGATAAATTGAGAGAGCTGGATGTCGCCTTGAATTTTCAACTAGGTATTATTAAAGGAATCGCAATTTTGCGAAAAGGCGGCATTGTGTTTGAAAAATATTTCAAAGGTTACCATGCTGAAAATACTCATCATCTCACTTCAGTAACACAAAGCGTTACTTCCGCTTTAGTGGGAATAGCCATTGATAAAGGATATATAAAAAGCGTCGATCAACCAATACTGGATTTCTTTCCAGAAACAGAATCCAAAGCTAGTGATATGTTAAAGCGAAATCTAACAATCAAACATTTACTAACCATGACTACACCCTATTCTTGGAAAAAGAGTGAGCCATTAGATAGGTTGAGAAGGCAAAAGAATTGGACGATGTTTATGCTTGAAATGTTGGGACAAAAAGGCCAGCTTGGGGAGTTTCAATTCAATATGTCTAATGCCCACCTTCTTTCAGCGATTATTACGCGGAGTACGGGGCTATCAACCCGAGAATTTGCCAATAAATCATTATTCAGCCATTTAGGGGTGAAAGAGATCGATGACCAACAGATGAAATCCTTTTCTAAAGAAGAGGTCTATGGTGAAAATATTACCGGTTGGATAAAAGATCCTCAAAATATTAATACCGGAGGCTGGGGGCTGTCTTTAACTCTGCGTGATATGCTTCGTTTGGGATATTTGTATTTGAATAAAGTCCATTGCAATGACAAGCCAATCATTTCAGAAAACTGGATAAATGAATCGCTAAAACAGCATACGGAAGATTGTGGCTATATGTGGTGGCTTAGAGAAGATAAGGGGATTAACACTTTTCTTGCGGCAGGCATAGGCGGAACTTATCTCTATTGTGTTCCCGAAAAGGATCTGATAGTGGCAATCGTATCGAAAGTCGACAAGATGATAATCGACAGGTGGGAACTCATGGCGGATTATATCATTCCATCGATAACAGACAGTTAATTTTAAGTCGTTAACAAAATTTTGTTTCTGCAATTCATTCCACCAAAAGGCAAGAAGGTTTTACCGCCATGAACTGTCTAACAAAACGTTTTAGGTTGGGATAGGTGCTGTTCGGGCAGGTGCTATAAAGTGAAAAATATAATGGATATTTTGCTCTCGATAACATGTCGATTAGACGCTTTTTTGCGCTAGAGAAAAATAACATCACTATTTATTAAAAAATAAACTTAAAGAGAAATCTATGTCAAATTTTCAAGAAAAATTGCAAAAAGGCATGTTTGAAGGTCCAATCATGCCAATAATTATAAAAATAGGGATTCCCATTCTTATTGGTCACTTATTAAATTATGCTTACTTAATAATAAATACCTATTTTATTTCATTGATCAATCCGACTTCTTCAGCCCCATTGTCGGGAACCGGTCTTTTATTTCCATTATTTTTTGTCTTTGAAGCTATCGCCTCAGGTTTAGCCGTTGGACTCAGTACCACAACGGGGCGATTGATCGGTGAAAAAAGATTTAATCATTATCAAAATCTAGGTGTTACAGGTGTCGTCATAGCTTTACTGCTAACCGTGCCATTTATGATTATGTGTTATGCTTTTGGCCCACAAATTATTAATTTATTATCAGGTAATAAATTAAGCCTAGAAGCTACAGTCTATAGTCTACAGTTTTTATATTCATTAGCCCCAGGTTTACTGTTCATAATATTATTACAGGTTTATGGCGGTATTCTTATTGGCGAAGGCCTGACATATGTTACTGCAATATCATTTATGATTATGGTAACGCTCAATATCGTACTTGATCCGATATTGATATTTGTACTCGATATGGAAGTGGCTGGTGCAGGTTTAGCCACAACAATATCGTTATTTATGGCTTTTATCTATTTAATCCGCTTTATACACAAGGGAAAATCAAGAATTCCGTTAACATTTAACTTTGCTCACTTTAACGGAAAAATTGCCAGAGAAATCATACGGATTGGATTGCCTCAGTTTTTAATGACAGCCTCAACTTATATCATTATCGTTGCATATAACAAAATGATCACCAATACCTTTGATGAAAATGCAATGAATGCATGGACATTGGTTGGGAGAATTGATCAGATTTTAGTTATTCCGATGATTGCTATTGCTGGTGCAATGACGGTTTTTATTTCGCAAAATTATGGACGTAATCAACTTGATCGGATTAAAGAAGCTTTAAATCTAAGCTTAAGGACAATAATGATATTATGTAGCATCATTGCAGCAGTGTATGTATTACTTTCTCCTTGGTTATTTTCAATATTTACTTCAATAGCAGAAGTGATTGATCTTGCCAGAAAACAAGTGCTAATCGTATCATTTACCTTTTGTTTTATGGCAATAACGTGGATAATCGCATCATTCTTTCAAGCGACAGGAAAACCCCTACCTGCGGTAATTATCCTTTATATTAGAATGATCATTATTTTTTCTATAGGACTATATTTAGTCTATGTTCAAAAAATGGGAATGAATGGCATTTTTATCTCTATGGCAATCGGAAACCTAATTTCATGTTTATTGTCATTTTTGTGGGTGAAGAAAAGGCTGAAATCATTAAAATTCAAATCAATTTTGGAATAAGTTATTTTCGTCTATTGCTACGCTATTATCTCAAACAATATTAAGCAAATAAGCTAAGTACAAAAGTTAATCAAGTAGAAAAAAGACACATTGTAAAAAATAATTGGGTAGATATTGAATATCATTATATTATTGGAAGAAAAGAATAGGGAAAAAGTAATATTTATGAAGGATATCCCCGAATTAAAGTCGAAATTCAATCAGTTCAATAAGATTATAAATGGATGACAATATGAAATTATTAAAGATCTTAATAATACTATTACTATTAATTAAAGGTTTTACCCAAATTCTTATTTGCAACGATGATCCTACTGTCTTTTTGGCGCTAAAATTGAATCCTCTTTCTGAAAATTATAATTATATTAATTATTTAAGTCACAATAGTTATTATGTTTTGTTTTCTGATGAAAATGAAATGATAGGACAAAATATCATTGATATGATTTATAAGATTCCTTTAATTCTTTATATTTCAGTTTTACTTATACTGTTTTTTTTAAAACGTAAAAATACAAAAGAGAAAACCCTATGAAGCAATTTTTACCACATATTACTTTTTGGGGTTTAAATTTTTTTGCTTTTCCTGTCAGTCGACTTAATAGTAAAAGGAAACAATTTTAAAATGAGAATATTATTACTGATTCTATTGTCTTTGGCTAACATAGCGTGTAGTCAAAAAATTGAGAGTCAACAAGCTGATGATCATGTCACTCCCATTGAATATGATTACGTAGTTACTGAGGTTTTTTTAGAGTCTCCTCCTTCTTCTACTCCTAAGGTTTCTCCTAAGATAGATCTGCAGTCTGATACGCATTTATCTGGTCAATCAGGCTATGCCTATAAACTAAAAATCAGCGATCAAGAAGAATTAATCTTCTTAAATTATATTAAAGATTACAAACTTTATTCAGAACCAAGACTAAGTAGAAATGGTGTTATATCTAAAATCGAAGGATATGAAGGATACGATGACGTATATGCAGGTATTTATTCAATTGATTTTAAAATATCTGAAAATAAACATTATGTTGAAATGGATACTATTAGCAAAGGTTATGTTGGAACATCAGAGGAACTAAACGGAAACTATCAATGTATCATTATCGATATCAAAAACTCAAAAGTTATTAGGTCAGGGGTAGATATGTGTGACGGCGAGTGGAAAGATAATCAATGGATAAGTCAAGGAAAAGTTGAATTTGATGGCAAATGAAGTTTAAGTTCGAAAGAAAGATAAACAACTAAAAAACATGGGAATTTTAAAATGAGAATATTATTACTGATTCTATTGTCTTTGGTTAACATAGCATGTAGTCAAAAAATAGAAAATCAATCAGCAGTGACTCAAACAACCCCACATTTTGATGCTACGGTTTATCAACTTATTGACCTTTTTAATAAAAAGAATTTTAAAGAAATTAACCAATATATTGATAAAGATATAGGTCTTTTCATTGTATATAATGCGAGTACCAGTCCCACAATGAGAAGAATTGAACAATTTAAATCGAATAATAAAATAACTGAAAATACAATACCATCTTGGGTAGACGATGAATTGCTAGGGTTTTCAATATCTGGCAATCCTAAAATACAATATGAACAATATCCTACATTTGATCCATGTAGTGAAAAAGTCACTAAACTAGGTCTGTATGCCAATTCAAAAGAAAAAAATATTGAGGCTTTAAAAATAGCGCTTGATTATTATCATTGGGAACTAAAACACTATCAATTTGAAAAAAATCCTGTTTGGGAGGAATATCAAGCCATTGCCGATAAAATAGCCCCTAAAACAGTTAAAGTTGTCTATATAGAAAACTTTCCAGGTATAATACCGAATCATGAAAAAAATATTTTTATATTTTATCTAACCCGATTAGATAATAAATGGTATTTAACCATTCTAGATTTTTATACTATGGATTGCAGTGCATAAAATGCGTGGTAATAAAAAAATATATCGGCAAAAATTAGACTAAATTCCTATAATACCAAAGATGAAGATGATGAAAATGAAAATAAACCGCACTAAAATTAAAAACTATTTGATTAGTTTATTTTTAGCAATTTTTTTACCATTCAGTTGTAATGCCTACGAAAATCAATATATAGATACAAAATTTGTCTATGAAGAATATGATCGAAATAATGATTATTTTAAATCAAAAGAGTTAGACAAGCTTTTTAATCTTAATAATGAAGACTATTTGCTTCCAGATACTTTTGGTCTTGATACAGAGTTTTATTATGTTCGACCCATTGAAATTAAAGATAATCATAAAAATTATTATATTCTCTTATATGATAAAAATGACATTTTAAGAGATGTGCTCCCCGTTGCTAATAAATATGTATATTCTATTGATGTTCGATTAGAAAATAATAAAAATGGAATTTGTTTGGGGACATTTGATGAAGAAAATGTTTTTTTTGAGATTGAAAAAATTTATGAAGTCACTAAGGAAATAAAATTAAAACCTTTACCAATTGAGACCAAAATATTGGACTGCCCTATACCTGCTGATTATAATACTGAGGATAATATAGGTATGGAAGATTACTTCAAATATGGCGTATTAGGCAATAGAAAATTATAGTTTTAAAAAAGAATTAGTTTTAAATAGTTTTATAGAAAATCAACATAAAAATCCTGAATAATGATATACCAATTTATTGCGACTAAATGATATATAATTATTCAGGATTTTTTTACTATGGATTGCCGTGCATAATATGCGTGATAATAAAAAAATATTCTGGCAAAAATTGTTAATATTCATAGTAAGTTATCAATTAAAAATCCACCTAAAATAAAGCGGAAATAAATTCACTATTATCTGAAATTAGGTATATACTCTCCATAAATTCTGAAAACCGCACTCATATACTGCACCCGTTATTCTATACAAGCGTTTTTTAAAGTACGGGGGAAACATTGTAAAAAATAAACAAGGAATATTGGCAATGAGATTGATAATAGCATGTATAACCCTCTTATTTATGAGTAATCAAATAGCGAATAGCCAACCGATTAATAAAAATAAAAAAGACGATCTTATTACCCAAATTATGCAAGCTCCACTTGCCAGCCCGCCAATTGGTGATAAACATGTTTTATATCCTTTTGCCACACATTGGCAAGATGCAGAAACAGAAAATGAACGTTCGGGGAGTGAAAAAGCTTTTGATGAATTGGCCAGAAATTTATATAAGCAGTCCCAATCAGAACAATCCTATAAGATTACTTTAACCCAAGAAAATTTAAAGCAGATTGTTCAGGATTCCTATGATATCCCATTTAATATCAACGATATTTTAAACCAGAAGATTACAGTTCATGTGGAAAAAATAGCCGGCTTTCCTCAGTTTGATCTGTTTCTACTCACCACCGAGAACCTTGAGTTAGAATGCAACCATTGCGAGTATGGAAATCATCTTGTTTTTCAATCCATTATATCTATCAGCTCTCATCAAATTGTGGATAGATTAGTAGCCACTTACGAATATGGAAATGATCTGAGTAGAGGCTATCGATTTTTCTATTATGATAATGGGAAAATAATTATTAGGAGATTTGGCAGTAATGAGACAGACAGTGCTGCTAAAGAAAAAAGAACATATCAACTCACCCCCCAAGGCAAATTCATCCGTTATTATGATACTAATGGTTCTTTTCAAAATACAGATCTTAATGTTACAGAGGAAGGTTTAGTTCAAAACCATACTCGTGAGGGGGTATGGATAGAGATAACAGGCAGTAAATATGCGCCTCTAGATATCGGTTATATTTATCTCGAATCGGAATATAAAAATGGTTTACTTGATGGTGTCCGGAAATGTTATCAATTAGACTATCAAAAGAAATTAGATGGTTCTAAGGATCTATCTTCTGCTAAAAAAGGCAAACTTTTGTACACAGAAACCTATAAAGACGGTGAGCTTGTGAATCGGGTGTTTATAGATGATGAAGTGGCTAAAATTAAAAAGAGGTAATATAGTATGAAAACGATAGTTATACCCTTTATCATCATCTTCTTGATGATAGGTTGTAATCAAATGGCGAATAGCCAACCGATTAATAAAAATAAAAAAGACGATCTTATTACCCAAATTATGCAAGCTCCGCTTGCCAGCCCGCCAATTGGTGATAAACATGTTTTATATCCCTTTGCAACACATTGGCAACATGCAGAAACAGAAAGTGAACGTTCGGGGAATGAAAAGGCTTTTGATGAATTAGCCAGGAATTTATATAAGCAGTCCCAATCAGAACAATCCTATAAGATTACTTTAACCCAAGAAAATTTAAAGCAGATTGTTCAGGATTCCTATGATATCCCATTTAATATCAACGATATTTTAAACCAGAAGATTACAGTTCATGTGGAAAAAATAGCCGGCTTTCCTCAGTTTGATCTGTTTCTACTCACCACCGAGAACCTTGAGTTAGAATGCAACCATTGCGAGTATGGAAGACACCTTATTTTTCAATCCATTATCTCTATCAGCTCTGATCAAATTGTGGATAAATTAGCAGCCACTTACGAATATGGAAATGATCTGGGTAGAAGCTATCGATTTTTCTATTATGATAATGGGAAAATAATTATTAGGGATTTTGGTAGTGATGAGACAGACAGTGCTGCTAATGAAAAAAGAACATACCAACTGACACCCCAAGGCAAATTCATCCGCTATTATGATACTAATGGTTCTTTTCAAAATACAGATCTTAATGATACAGAGGAAGGTTTAGTTCAAAACCATACTCGCGAGGGGGTATGGATCGAGATAACAGGCAGTAAATATGCGCCTTTAGGTATCGGTTATATTTATCTCGAATCGGAATACAAAAATGGCCTGCCTGTTGGTATTTGGAAATGTCATCAATTAGAACAACAATATAATGAACTGTATGAACCCATCTTATCCACTCGCAAAAAAGGCAAACTTTTGTACACAGAAACCTATAAAGACGGTGAGCTTATCGAACGCAAATTTGTGGATAAAGAAATTGATGAATTGAAGTAACGATAATATATTAAACAAACAATTATTATGCTTATCACCCTCATAAATATGAACGGTGGTAAGTAAACAATAAATAAAAAAATAAACATAACAACTTAAACATCCTATAATGGAAAACGAAAGCCTTCCGACAGAAAATATAAAATCCTCTAACGATCAATCCGAAATAGTGGATTCTTATTCAGCCAATCCTAACCAAATTGTTTATGATTTGCTACATCAATCTGATTTTGATATTAATGTAACGGATGCCTATTTTGCAAAAAAAGTAAATGCTCCGAATAAACCAAATGAATATACCTATTTAAAATTAAATCAAGCCTGTTTGGGTGACAAAATTTATCTTGTAGTTAAATGTTACGGTAAGCCCCCTAAAGGATCTTTGGTTATTAGCATTCGTGAACTTGAAAAAAAAGGTAATGAGCAAAACTTATATCCACAAAAATCTATTCCCTTTTTAGTGAATGGAGTTGAAAAAACCGAACTACAATTTACCATTGATGAGAAAATTGAGTATATCCAAGAGATTGAAATTCGTCCTAAAAATGATAAAGAGTATCAGGAATTACAAAACAAATTAAATAATCTTGAAAATAAAAGTACCCGTTTAACCATAAGAACAGAAATAAAAGATACCAACGCAACTAAGGTAAATTTTAAAGGTATTCTTACAGGTGAATTCGATACGGTTAAGGGTTCAAGATATTATGATTTTTTAATCGGTGAAAATGAAAGTTTTCAAATTACCCCCATTATATGGCATGATCCAATCGATAATCCTCAAAGAACATATTATAATTCCTCAGGTGTTCATAAGGAACAAAATGGAGCATTTGGTATGGTACGAAAATACGCTGATGGTTCAGATAAAGCTCATCAAGGATTAGATATTTTTGCTAATATAAATACACCATGTAAAGCATGTTTAGATGGTGAAATAGTGAGTTATTGAAATGAAGGTCAAAAAGGTTATGGTAATGTTCTTGTTTTAAAAGTTAAAGGAAAAGATTTAAGAGCGTCTAAAAGAGACTATCAACTAGAATTTACTAAAGAAATAGAATCTGGACCAGAATTTGATATTAATGCTGATTATATTTATTTAAGATATGCTCATTTAAACTCTGCTGTATTAACATCTGGTGAAGTAAAAAGTGGAAGTATCATAGCTTATTCTGGAGATACAGGAAATGCAGAAGGTGTAATAAATCCTCATTTACATTTTGAAATCGCAAAAAAACCTTTGGGTAATGGTAAGGGTTTAATAAATAGATATAATCCTGCTTTTTTCGTAAGATTAAAAACTATAAATGAAGAAGAACAAACTAAAGTAAAAAAGGAAAGACAAAGAAAATGAATAAATTAATTATATTTCTTTATATTTTATTATTATTTGGGTGTAAAGGAAATTCTACATCCAACCAAATATCTAAAATAAATAATGACAAGCAAAAATATAGTCAGACAGCTAGAATTGATTTTAATCAATTCAAAGTGTTAGATTCTGATGAGTCCGGAAATTTATTTAAAAGTAAAAAATATAGGTTTACCTACAGTGATACAAGCGAAACCTTTAACCTGTTTACAAATAACAAAAAGATAGGGGTGATCGATTATGCTCCCCTAAAATATGACGGTCCTGGTTTCAAGATCTATCAATATTCATCTTCACAACAATCTCCTTATATAGTTTTTGTCATTGAAGCAACAGCAGATATAGGTACTGAATGGTATAAGGTTATCATAATTAAAAATGAGAAAATCATATCAGATTTTTTAATTAATGAACCAAGAAGTGACTCAAATAGATATTTATTAAAAGAATTTATGTCTATTTCATTTCAAAAAGATACATTTACCTTTAAGTTAAAGAAAAAATTAATAGTAAGTTATTCATATATACCTCAAGATTATCAGCAAGATAAAAATTACATTTATATAGATAAAGATATTAGCTTGATACAATTATCACCAACTATATCCATTGATAGTACTCCATGTCAAAAACCTATAACAGAGTATTTTCCAAATGGAAAATTAAAATTATCAGGTTGCCAAGGGATTTTTAATGGAACAGGAATCCAAGTTGGGTTATGGAAAAAATACGATGAAAAAGGCGAATTGATCGAAACGACGTATTACCACCCCGACGAGTTCGGTAAAGACTACAAAATCATTACGCAATATGAAAAAAATAAAATAATATCTAAAAAAATATACAACTTTGATGATTTGTACGAAGTCGAGTTAAAAGAACTTTCAACTATACCTAAATAATAATTCAATGTTAGGATATTAGTCCAATCAATAGGTTAATCTTAATATAAAATGATAAAAAAATAACAATGTAGATTGGAAATAATGAATAAATTTTTAATACTTTTAATTAGGTTTCGTAACTTCTCCAAAAGAACTAATGAAAGTTATTTATTCCATTTTCATACACCCGAAGGCTCTGACGCTTTAGAGGTGATAGATTAGTGATGAAAAAAATGAGCATTTTTGCTTACCCACATTTGAACCCGAAAAAATATAACACATTGACTTATAATCAAATAGAGATGTATAGATATGAGATGAAGTGAAAAGTTGGCTCCTCCAACAGGACTTGAACCTGTGACATACGGATTAACAGTCCGCCGTTCTACCGACTGAACTATGGAGGAACCGAAATGTAGCGCGCATATTATAGATTTAATCGCTCCATGTCAACTGTTAAATTTTTTTTACTGTATTTTTAACGCATTTATGATGATTCACGATTGTTTTGAATAAGGCTTTTTGTCTAAGTAATTGCTGAGGGTGTGAGCCAAGTTCGCCTTGCGGGATGGGTTGTTTTTGGTAGTATTTGATCCAATAAGGAATAATTTGACCAGTCGCAGAATCTTTGAAATTCATTGGATAGCGCTGAAAATAGTCTTCACCTGATGGGTATTTAAAGGCATAAGTAATTAATTCGCTACAGTAAAATCCTTCATCTTCAGCACGGAAACTATGGTTATAGGGCAATCCTAAACACGTTTTAACACGGGTTAATGCATTTTTGATGACTGAATCATCATAAATGGTTGCGACCAGATTATATTTAGCTCTCGCTAAAAAGTCATTAAGAGGTTGTTGAATCACGCCATGCTGTTGAGTGGCTTCTATGACGATATTATTACCAATATATAACCCAACATGGTTTATCTGTTTGATTATTTCATCCGTGTCGGCACCAGAATGCGTCACTGCGGTATTGAATTCGCTTTCTTCATTCTGGGCTTGGAAAATAATATCGCCAATTTGCATGGTTATTTGCGTGCGTGGTGGCGCCATAATGAGAACATTACGCAAGTTGCAATAATAAATTTAACTGCATCAACACCAACGAAAGGTAAGTAGCCGACTTTTAGTGCTTCGATAAGTGAAATATGCATATATCCCATTAGATAAACGACACCAAATACAAATAAGAGTTGATGTGCACAAGCGAAGGCAATTAAACCTAAAATAAAGTGACGATCGTATCCTTTTTCGGCAGCAAAACCGGCTAAATAAGCACTAAATATATAACCATACAAATAACCTGATGACGGTGAAGCTAATGCCATAATTCCACCGCTACCGTTAGCGAATAGTGGTAATCCCATTGCACCTAAAAAGAGATATTGAAGTATGGTTAATGTACCTAGTTTACGACCTAAAAAAGCGCCAATTAACAATACGGCTAACGATTGAAGTGTGAATGGTACTGGGTAGGTGGGAATACTGATATTAGCTGCTAACCCTAGCAGTAGGGCCGCCCCTGTAGTTGCACACAGTTTGCGTTGCCAAGATGATAAGTTAAATAGTGTATTGATATAAGTTGGATAATATGTTGTGAGTTTCATTATTTTCTACCATTAAAAGATAAACAGTAGTGCAATAATAATACAAAAATTTATAATGTAAACTTTTTTGTTTCAAAAATGTTTACATTATTCTTTAATCTATTTAAACAAATAGTGACGTTATAGTAAGTAAGGGTTAGTCATTCGTTCATTACCAAAGCTCGACATCGGGCCATGACCAGGTACAAAGATAAAATCGTCGCCTAATGGAAAGAGTTTATGGGTAATTGATGAGATCAGATCTGCATGATTTCCGCGAGGAAAGTCGGTTCGTCCAATACTGCTTTTGAACAGCACATCACCCACAAACGCAATTTTATCTTGTTTGTTAATAAATACGATATGACCCGGAGTATGACCTGGGCAGAATAAAACATCTAAAGTGACATTTCCTACTTTTATTTGTTCACCTTCGGTTAACCAGCGATCGGGTAAAAAGCTATCAATATGAGGAAAACCAAATTGTATGCATTGTTGTGGTAAGCCTGACAGTAAAAATTCATCTTCTTGGCTAGGTCCAATAATTTTAACGTTATAGTGTTTAGCTAATTCCACCGCTGCACCAACATGATCTAAATGACCGTGGGTAAGCAGTATTTGTTTAATATCTACATTAAGCTTTTCAACTGCTTTTTTTAGTAGTTCTGGCTCACCACCTGGGTCGATAAATGCAGCTTGATTTGTTTCATCACACCAAATAATGCTACAGTTTTCTTGAAAAGCTGTAACGGGAATGATTTGATACTGAAACATATTGTTATCTCCTTGTTGTTTAGTGCCGAGCCGTTAAATTTTGACCATCTTCTTTTGTTAATTGAGCAAAGATTATGCTTGATAGCATAGTTACCACACCTAGTATAACAAAGGATAGCTGAAATGCGTGAATAGTCGTTGTTGAGTTGCTAAATAATCTAACCAATACCGCACCAAAGCCAGTACCAAAACTGATAGCTAATTGTTGATTGACCGCCATTAAACTATTGCCACTGCTAGTGTTTTCGCCTTGTAGGTTAGCTAAAGTTATACTATTCATTGAGGTAAATTGCATTGAGTTAACGCCACCAATACAAAATAGTAAAATACCTAATATGACTAGTGGTGTGGTTAGATTTAATAATGACAGTAAAAGAATCAATATTCCCGCTAAAATAGTATTTGCAACCAACACAAAACGATAGCCTAATCGAGCCAATAATTTGGTAATAAAAAATCGCGTAAAAATTGAAGCGATTGCCATTGGTACTAACATCATTCCGGCAAACATGGCTGAATAGCCAAATCCAACTTGTAAAAATAACGGAATAAGAAAAGGTACACCTGAAATACCTAAGCGACAAACTAAATTCCCGATAATGCCAATTTTGAATGTACGGATATTGAATAATGAGAGTGGAAACAGCGGTGCTTGTCTCTTTTTGGCGTAGCTACGATAAATAAAGAGAAATACGATGCTAATAACAGCAAGCGATAGCGGTAAATAATATTGTTGGCCTTCATTTAAACATTCAATACTCAGCGTCGCGCTGATGAAGGTAATAACAATAAAAATAAATCCAAATGCGTCAAAAGGCATGTGTTCACCTTTTAGGTTCGGCATATATTTTAAGCTGACAAGTACGCCTAAAATACCAATGGGCAAATTAATCAAAAAGACCCAATGCCAACTTACCATATCAACCAAATAACCACCTAAAACAGGTCCGAGTACTGGTCCAATTAATCCGGGAATGGTGGCAGTATTTAATGCGGATAAAAACTCATTACGTTTAAATGCCTTAATTAAAACCAAACGGGAAACGGGGACCATCATTGAGCCACCAATGCCTTGAATTACTCTTGATATATCTAAGAATATTAACGAATTAGATAGCGCACAAAGCAATGATCCTAATGTAAAGAGTGCGACCGCCATGACAAACACGTTTTTGGTACCAAATTTGTCAGATAAAAACCCACTTACCGGAATAAATAGTGCTAAGGTTAATGCGTAACAAATTACCGCTGATTGCATATTTAATGGCGATTCATTGAGATCTTTAGCCATGGTTGGCAGCGCAGTATTTAAAATCGAGGTATCAAGCGATTGCATAAAAAAAGCAAAGGCTGCAATCCAAGGTAATATTCGATAGACAAAAGGAGGTAATTCGCGATTCATTTTATTCAGCCTAATATTATTAAATTGCACGAACGATATGCTTAGCGCTAAGATTATGCTCTCTTACCTTTATGATTGGGTAAGAGAGCCCATGAATGCTATTTTATGATAATTAATTATTAGCTTTTTTCTTATTTTTAACCGGTTTGCCTTGCCAATAACCCGCCAAGAGTGAGCCAGAAATATTGTGCCAAACAGAAAATACCGCAGCTGGCAGTGCTGATAAAGCTGAAAAATAGGTGGTACCCAGTGTTGCAGCTAACGCTGAGTTTTGCATTCCCACTTCTAAAGACATGGTTCGGCAGGTCGATTCATCAAATCCAAATAAACGTCCTCCCCAATAACCACCTAACAAACCAATTCCATTATGGATGATTACTGCAAAAATGACCGTGATACCGACTTGACCAATGAGCGCATGACTACCCGCTACAACTATGCAAATAATTAATAAAATACATAGCATTGAGAGTAATGGTAGGAAGCGCTCACATTTTTTTACTACTGAATATAAAAAGTGGTGAACAATTAATCCCAATAATATTGGAACAAGTACTATTTGGACAATATGCACTAACATATCCCATACTGGCACTTCAACAGTGGTGCCGACTAATAGTAGTGTAAGTAGTGGGGTGACCACGACACCAACAAGTGTTGATACTGATGAGATGGTAACCGATAAAGCCACATCACCCTTAGCTAGATAAATCATTACATTCGAGGCGGTTCCACTCGCTACACTACCAACTAAAACCATGCCAACTAATAACTCAGGTCGCATGGTAAATAATTTAGATAAGATCAATGCGGTTAGTGGCATAACAATATAATGCAGTAGGGTGCAAATTATTACCGCTTTAGGTTTGGTAACGACGCGTTTAAAATCATCAATACTTAACGTTACGCCCATGGTAAACATGACAAACATTAATAGTTGTGATGTATGAGGGCGAACTGGTAGGAATACGTTAGGTAAAAAATAGGCGATTATTGCGCAAAGCACTGCCCATAGAGGAAATAATCGAGTAAGTGAAATAAGGGATTGTACAAATAACTGACTATAGCGTCGAGACATAAGCACCACCTTGTGGCTGAATAATTTTTTAATAATTATATGGTTAAGTTTGATTTAGTATTTCCATTTTATTGATTCTATTAAATAGCGTCAAGGTATTTGTTAGAATTGTGTCGCGTATTTCTATCGGATTTTCAAGACGTAATTGACAAAGAATCTTAAAAATATCGACAATATTTTCTGGTCGATTGATTTGTCCTTGCCGGCCACTTAAAGGCATGTCAGGTGCATCGGTTTCTAACACTAAACTTTCGAGCGGTAATTTGGCGATGGTTTGACGAGTTTTATTGGCTCGCGCATAGCTTATTACGCCACCCACACCAATGTAATAGCCTAATTTAACAAATTGCATGGCTTGTTGATAACTTCCAGAAAAACCGTGGATCACGCCACGACAGGGTAAATTGGCTTGATGTAATTCATGATAGATAACATCGTGTGTTTTGCGGGAATGGATTAAAACCGGTAAATCAAAGCGCTTGGCTATACTCAATTGTGCTCGAAAAAAATCAAGTTGCTGTTGCCACGCAATCGAGTTGTCATAACGATCCAAACCGATTTCGCCAATAGCGACTATTTTTTTTGAGTGAGTACTAACTTTATCTACTAATATTTCAAGGTCAGTAGGGGAGTGTTGATATATAGGATGTAGGCCAAGTGCAGCATAAAGTTCATGATACTGTCCGCTGAGTTGCAAAATTTCGCTAAAATGATCGGCACATACGGCCGGAATAATTAAACCAGTAATCTGAGCTTGGCGAATGTGGTTGATTGAATTATCTAAATCGGTAACAAAAGCAGGAAAATTGAAATGGCAATGTGTATCAATAAACATAATGCCTCCTATTCTTCGACTTGATGTAATAATACCGGTAATAAAAATCGCTGAGCAAGATGGATTATTTGCTCAATTAATTCATTGTTCAACTCAGGGTATAATCTTGCGTAATAACTATCACATTCAGCGGAGTGAAATTGTCCACCTTGCCATGCATTTAATAATTTACTGATAGCTTTTTCACTCGGCTCAATTTCTGCTGTTTTTGGATTATATGCGGTAATTAACCAACTCCATGCACTTTGTAATGGTAACAACATCGGTTGATTAATACCTTGTATATAACCGTCAACCAAATCAGTTAATATTGCTAAAGCTTGGTTAGCATCAATGTGTGAAAAACGCCATTGATTGTCTTCTCGCCCATATAATCGACTTTGGCTTTTATCTGTATTTAAAATACAATAAATTAAATGGTCAATCCATAATGATATACCATCACGAATAGAGAGATTAGTCGGTCGCCAAGTTAAAATGCCATCTTGTTGAATATGAGTTAACCATCCTTGTAATTGATAATGTTGTTTATTTATCGAAATGGTTAAATTCACCTCTGACGTTGAAAGATCGGTTCGCTCTTTAAGGATTTTGTTAGCTAATGGCTGTAATAATTCACATTGTTCATCATAAATAATCTCACCAAAAGCCCCATCTGGTAATTCACCCGTCAATGTTAGGCGTTGATACAAATTATCAGTTGAGTCCTTAGTGATCATCTCATTTAGAATCTGTAAATTGAGTTGATAGCGTTTCAAGCTATCTAGGCTAAAGTTTTCGGCATCGGGTAATGTGTCATCTAAATAATTGATATAAAAATTAAAGCGTTTTTGTAAAAAGAATCGAATAGAGTGTTGATAAAATCGCTTTAGTTCATCCAAATTGATGTTATCAACAACCATATTGGTGATATCACTGATAAATGATTGGCTTTCCCCTGCTTTTAACGCTGCTGGTAACCACTCATCGGCATAACTTCTTGGCTCATTTAAGAAATTTAGCGGATTAAATGGGGTGCGGGTATGCAATGTTTTTAATTTATCTATTAGATGATTTTTTTTAGTGGAATTTTCATCCGTTGCATAATACTGCACAATATAATCCCAAAGTTCATCAACCAATACCGATGGATAACGTTCGCTATCATCTTTCATATCACGGCCAATATAACTGATATAGAGTTGATTTTGTGCCGATAAAATAGCTTCCAAAAATAGATAACGATCATCAATGCGTCGACTACGATCGCCGCGTCTTGGATTTTGTGCAATTAAATCAAAATCTAAAGGTAATGATGTTCTTGGGTAGTCACCATCGTTCATACCTAATAAGCAAACCAATTTAAACGGAATAGAACGCATTGGCATCATAGTACAAAAGTTTATTTTACCAACTAAGAATCGATGCGCTAAGTGGCTTTGTTCCAATCGGGTTTGCATTGCATCATGTAAGACGGTTATCGAAATATTGTCGGTAAAATTGGCATTTAAACCACTGCTGATCAGTTTTTCCCACTCTTCTTGGATCATGAGTAAAATTGATTCACGCGATGTATTGCTAACAAAGAAATCATTGATAAGCTCAATACAGCAACTTTGCCATTCAGATAACGGTTTGTCTTCACTTAAAATATTTAGCCATTTACGTACAGATTTTATAAATTCTGCTAATTGACCGATTAATTCGGCATCTAATCCTGTAGCCCCATCATAAGGTAATATCTGTTGCCAGCCACCTTGTTCACTATTCATGGTGTAACCAAGTAGTAAGCGCTCAATACCAAATAGCCAACTGTGAGCATTTTCGAGACCAAAACGAATGCCAGACTCAATAATCCAAGTATGTAATAAAGTTAGTTGTGGCTCACTTATGGCAAATTTTTCAGCAATTGCTGGGATTTCTAGCAGGTTAAATAACTCTTCGGCAGTAAAGCGACTTTCAGTAAAGTTTAAAATAGCAAAAAATCCTTGCACAATTGGATCGATGTTACGCGCTTTTTGATCGGAAATAGTGAATGGTAAATGACGTTGTCCTTCAGCATTACCAAATACGGATCGAATATAAGGTACATACTTATCAATATCTGAAACCATGACAATACAATCACGTAATTCCAGTGTAGGATCAGCATCAAATGCCGATAATAGATAATCATAAAGTACTTCGACTTCCCGCTGTTCGCTATGACAAGCATGAAATGTTATTGATCTATCTTGGTTATCGATTTCATCTACTGGTGCTTCACGGTAGAGCTCTAAAATATCTTGCTGAATAGCATGTAATAGACAATTACGTTCATTGTCGACAAAGAGATCAATATCCTGCTTATTTTGAAACTCTTGCAATAAAAATAGGTTATCGCGTCCCAATTTTCCCCACGATGTCAGTAGTGGGTTTTGTGTATCCGATATTTCAACAATATCTCCCCAATACCATTTACAAGGGTTGTTAAACATGAGGTGAACATCTATATGTTGTCCAAGTGCGGATAATAGTGATAGATAAATTGGGGGCAAAGAGGTGATGCCAAAAATATAAATCCGCTTAGGTAAATTGTTTAATCGGGCGCGATCAAAGTCACTATCTAACATAATCTCTAACATTTGTTGATAAATGTTGGCACGATGATAGGGTTGGCTAATCGAGATGAGTTGACGCCATAATTCCGCTTGCCATTTCTCATCCGGATGGTTGTTTAATTCAGTGACTGTTTGATTGGCTTCCCATTTGGCTAGCCAGTCTGGGCGATAAACTAAATACTGGTCAAATAATTTTGCTATGCGAGTTGCTAATTGGTACTGTTTTCGTTCTTCTTTATCAATATCAAGATAATATTTGATTGTTTCAAATTCTGGCCGCTCAATAATTTTTGGTAACAGATAATATAAACGCCAAGTCATTGATTCGACATTATAACTATTTTCAATTGGTGCCTCAGGCAGAAGGGCTTGGTATAACTGCCAAATAAATTGACTCGGAAAGGGAAAATCAACATTAGCCACAATACCAAGATCGTTAGCCAATTCAATTTGTAACCACTGCGCCATCCCTTGGCTTTGCACAATGACCATATCAGGTGTAAACACTTGTTCTAAGGGGTCTCTGCGCATTAATTCGCTGACTAATGATTTGAGTAAATCGACTTGATTAGAATGATAAATAGTAAACATGGTTACATTAGTTTTAATATTATTAAATTGATTATCGCCGATTGTTATTAATAAATCCAGTTACGTATAGGCGGTGTTTTTTATATCGTAATAATTCTTATAACATCCAACTCGCTTTTGTAAAAAAAGTTGAGGAGTGGGGTTTTTGGGGTCTAAATTCTGTTTTGAAATATTATCTCAAATAAATAATTCTGCTCTAACTATGGCGCTTTTTAGTAGCTGTATTTTTCCATTAAAAAAAGTTGAGGAGCGGGGTTTTTGAGGTTTTAAATTTTACTTAAAAAATTATTCAAATATCAAAATCACTGAATTTCTAATTCAAAGCTCTAAAATAAAATTTTTGAGGATCAATCGCTCTAATTTTAAAGATTTGTAATTGCAATATCTTTAATTAAAACATAAGTTAATCAAATACCGGTTAGATCCTTTTTAGATCCTATTTACAAAAGTTAACGTAAATGAGCGAAAAAAAGTGTTGCATCGTGTTTTTCCAATCACTATACTTTTTACACGGTTTTAGCTACTAGGCTAAAATTTGACAGAAAAGTATAAAATCGCAAATAAATCAAAAAATTACTTGACAAGGTAGTCTAAAATGCATTATAATTTTCAACAGGCAACAGGCAACAGGCAACCTGGCCAACCTATCTTTTAAATTCGCATAAGTCCAACACCCAGTTTAATTTTTTCACTAAAACTTATTTTTCCACTCAATCAAGTGAAATTCTGCGAATTTTAGCGCGATCGCTTCCGCGCTCCTCTTCTCGATCTTTTTTCCGATCGTTTTTCGGATCCTCTTTCAGATCCTGTTTTCGATCCTTCGGCTTTTCCAAATTATCCCGGCAGATTGTTTTTTCCGTGGTTCTTTTCCTTCCTTTTTCCAGTCATGCATTGACATCACAGACAACTAGGAATGCGATACAGGGTAGTGCACCTTATCTGACTTTCGACGGTGGTCGTACACGTGCTGTCGATGCTAACGGTCTGCTTGGGATTACACTATCTAACGGAGCTAATTACACGCCTTCTAACAATCCTTCATCTTCTTCAAGACCTATCGTCTTGCCGGCTGCGGGTCAGAGTTTTGCTGATATAGGTATGTTGGTTCCTACTGATACTAATTCAGTCGCTTTAAGTTCTCTTATCGGTCCTCCTTATAATTATTGGGGAGATGATGATGGAGATAGTGACGTTACTGCTACTGGTCGTTTAAGTTTATCTATCGTCGATAAAAACGGTCAATCTGTATCACGTAATACTGTGTTAACGACATGTACTGATTCTGCACCTTATAGGGTTACGTTATCTAGTACTAACGGTGCATTATCTACTCGTTTTGGTTTTCCTAATCGTAGTACTTTCAGTGCCAGAAGTGTGACTTATTACGTCAATCCTAAGCCTGGTTCCTCAGTTTGTGTTAAATTTGCCAGACCTAATTTGACTTACGGTACAGGTAATTATGCTGGCCCAGCTTCAATGTGGGACCCTGCTAATGGTTTTATCCCTCAGTCAACTGGCCCATCCTCTTACGGTAGAAGCTTTCCTACAACTGGCGCTAATGGATTGTCCTTTGATTTACTCATTAGTGGTAGTAGTCAGCCATTGTCTTGGTCTCCTGTTTCTCATGGAGGTATCACTGCTACTATGTCTAATCCTACTGCTACAAGCGTACACGTTACTTTAACTGGTCCTTACGCTACCCCATCCCAGCATAGTTCATCCACTCCTGGTCCTCTTCCCACTATCTCTTTGCCTCAGACATTCGAGTTGGTCGGTCGTGATAGTAATGGTGCTCCTGTCGTCAAATATGGATTTACTTTGAAGCAGTGGTTCGTCAACCGAGGTTCTGTGAGGAAAAATTATTCTAATACATTATCTTGGTGTAATAGTCTTGGTTATCGAGTGCCTAGCGTAAGGGATTTAACCAATGCATCTTGTCGTGGTACTAATTCAAGTTCTTACTGTCAGGGTTCCGTCGGCGCCACTCCTTCTTCTCCTAATAATCTTTACATGCGTCATATAGGTTCTGGCTTTTTCACGGAGTGGGGCTCTATGGACGGTTACTCTGGCGTTGGCTCCTACAGTTGGTACTGGACTAGTGACCCGCATGGTAGTAACCAGTTTGTCGTGAACACCAGCAACGGGCGCGTGACTTGGTACTACAACGGCGACTACGGGCTTTGTGCCTATCCTTAGTTCTTATTCCTTCGTCCTTAATCCTTAGGGTGGGGGTGATAAAAAATAGTGTTGAGTCATTAAAAGTAAGCTGACTCAAGGAGTCAACGTCGTTTAGCCATAAAAAGCGATTTTGCGGCTAAGCGGCAAAAATGCTGGGCACCGAGTGTGGTGGTTAAAAATATAGATATTAAAGGAGTAATATAAAATGAATATTGAAGATAAAATCGCGTTAAGTAAAAGGCCGGTTCAGTTTATTGCTGAAGGTAATTTTTTAAAGCTTTATAATCAATCATTATATGTGGTTCAGCAATTATTGGGTTTTAACTTAAAGGTAACGGCAAAGTATATAAAAAAAATTGATGAAATTATTATTTGCGGTGGATTTCCTACCCGTTCTATTACTAAACGCTATCCCAATGCCAGCCCTAATTTAACGGGTTATGAGTTATTGGGTGATTATGATTTAAGTGGTTATGAATTATGGTACCAAAAGCATTGCCAAATACCGAAGCAGAAAACACCACAATCCCTTCTCACAACATCCCAAGAGATAAACGAACAGTTAAACGAATTTCGCGATATGAATAAACCCTTAACGGTTCAGCATCTATTATTTTTACAATCATGGCAGGCAAATAAATACCCTGCCATGGTAGATAGTGCGTTTATTCAGGAGTTGAAGAATTATTTTAGCGAATTGCATTAATAGCAGAGCACACTGTGCCTGATGGCGCTATCGGATAGGATTTATCAAATCCGCTGATAGAAAAAAGGCTATAAATAAGGTCTGTATATTTTACGTAGAGCTTGATGTCGAAGATAAATCATACACCCCAACTAGGGTGTTTTTTTATGTTTTTTATCTAAAAAAAAGTTGAGGAGTGGGGTTTTTGGGAGGCTAAATTCTGCTTTGCAATGTTGTCTCAAATAAATAATTCGGCTTTAAGCTATGGCGTTTTAGCCGTTTTTTACACCAAAAAAAGTTGAGGAGCGGGGTTTTTGGGTTCAAAATTCTACTTAGCAATGTTGTCTTAAATAAATAATTCTGCTTTAAACTGTGGCTTTTTTTAGTAGCCGTTTTTTTACATCAAAAAAAGTTGAGGAACGGGGTTTTTGAAGGGAAAGTTGTGTTTTTTAGTTATCAAATGATGTGATTAAGTCGCTAATAAAAAAGGCTACAATTTATTAATTTGTAACCTTTATTGCTTTGTTGAATGATCAACGTATATTTTATTGACCCATACGACGCGTTAATTCGATAACACGTATTTTTGCTAAGGCTTTTGACAGTTCAGCAGATGCTTGAGCAAAAGACATATCATCGCTTGGGTGATTAATGTGTTCTTGTGCTTGTCTTACTGCTTCTTGCGCCCTTGCTTCATCTAAGTCTTCACCACGAATAGCGGTATCAGCTAAGATTGTGACCAAAGTTGGTTGTACTTCTAAAATACCACCTGATAGATAGATAAACTCTTCTTCACCATTGGCTTTTACAATCCCGACCATTCCCGGCTTTATGGTGGTCAGTAACGGAGTGTGACCGGGATAAATTCCGAGTTCACCTTCTCGCCCTGTGACTCTGATTCGCTGAACATCACCTGAAAAAAGGTGAGATTCAGCACTAACAACTTCTAATTGATAGGAAGTTAGTGCCATAATGCTCTCTCCGTTCTATAAATCTCTTAGAGAGATTTTGCTTTCTCAATCGCTTCGTCGATTGAACCAACCATATAAAATGCCTGTTCAGGAATATGGTCATAATCACCGTTCATAATACCTTTAAATGCACTGATGGTGTCTTTTAATGGTACGTATTTACCTGGTGAACCTGTGAACACTTCCGCAACGAAGAATGGTTGAGATAAGAAACGTTGAATCTTACGTGCACGAGCAACAGTTAATTTATCATCTTCCGATAATTCATCCATACCAAGAATTGCAATGATATCTTTTAATTCTTGATAACGTTGAAGAATTGACTGTACGCCACGAGCACAATCGTAATGTTCTTGACCAACAACAAGTGGATCTAATTGACGACTTGTTGAGTCAAGTGGGTCAACCGCTGGGTAAATACCTAATGATGCGATTTGACGACTTAATACGATTGTTGCATCTAAGTGAGCAAAGGTTGTTGCCGGTGATGGGTCAGTTAAGTCATCGGCTGGTACGTATACTGCTTGGATTGAGGTAATTGAACCGGTTTTCGTTGAGGTGATACGTTCTTGTAATAACCCCATCTCTTCTGCTAATGTCGGTTGGTAACCTACCGCAGATGGCATACGACCTAATAGTGCAGATACTTCGGTACCGGCTAAGGTATAACGGTAAATATTATCGATAAATAATAGTACGTCTTTACCTTCGTCACGGAATTTTTCAGCCATGGTTAAGCCAGTTAACGCTACGCGTAAACGGTTCCCTGGTGGCTCATTCATCTGACCATAAACTAACGATACTTTATCAAGTACGTTTGATTCTTTCATTTCATGATAGAAGTCGTTACCTTCACGAGTACGTTCACCCACACCAGTAAATACTGAGTAACCTGAGTGTTCGATCGCGATGTTACGAATTAATTCCATCATGTTAACGGTTTTACCTACACCCGCACCACCAAATAGACCAACTTTACCACCTTTTGCAAATGGACAAATTAAGTCGATTACTTTGATACCGGTTTCAAGTAATTCTGTTGAGTTAGCCAACTCTTCGTATGTTGGTGCTGCACGGTGAATCGCCCAACGCTCTTCTTCACCAATAGGACCTGCTTTATCAACAGGATCACCAAGTACGTTCATAATTCGGCCAAGTGTTTTGGTTCCTACAGGAACTTCTATGCCGTGACCTGTATTTACTACTTTAAGTCCACGTCTTAAACCATCAGATGAGCCCATTGCAATACAACATACAACGCCACCACCTAATTGTTGCTGAACTTCCAGAACTAATTTTTCAGTGCCAGTTTCCACTTCTAATGCATCATATACCTTTGGTACTGCATCTTCTGGGAATTCGACATCAACCACCGCACCGATGATCTGGACAATCTTTCCAGTAGCCATTTTTATTCCTCTACGTCTTTTTCTTAACTATAAGCCAATATTTAGCACTAACCTGAAACAGCCGCTGCACCCGATACAATATCAATTAATTCGTTGGTAATCGCACCTTGACGTGCTTTGTTATACACAATTTGTAATTCATTAATTAAATTTGCACCGTTATCGGTTGCTGCTTTCATGGCCACCATTCTTGCTGCTTGTTCACTCGCTAAATTGTCAACCACCGCTTGATAGACTTGTGATTCAATATAACGACGTAAAATCACATCTAATAATGATTTTGCATCTGGCTCATAAATATAATCCCATGATGAAGCTTTTAGCTCTTTATCTTCTGAATGTGGTAATGGTAATAATTGCTGTATTGTCGGCTTTTGGGACATGGTATTAATAAATTTATTGGTTACTATATATAATTTATCAATTTTACCGTTGTCATATGCCTCAAGCATTGTTTTTACCGGACCAATTAAATCAGATAAAGTGGGTTCGTCACCTAAATTAGTTACTTGGGTTAAAATATTCGTTTTTACTGAAGAGAAAAACGATACCCCACGTGAACCAATTAAAGCCACATCTGCTTCAACACCTTTCTCTTGCCATGCTGACATATCAGCAATGACAGTTTTGAAAAGATTGATATTTAATCCACCACACAAACCACGATCGGTTGATATGATAAGATAGCCAACTCGCTTTACATCTCTTTCTTCTAAATAGGGATGTTTGGCGCCTATTTGAGCTAACGCTAAATGTCCAATTACTTCGCGAATCATTTCAGCATATGGACGACTAGCAGCCATTCTGTCCTGCGTTTTACGCATTTTAGAGTTGGCTACCATTTCCATCGCTTTGGTGATCTTTTGCGTACTTTGGATACTGGCAATTTTCGTTCTAATCTCTTTTGCATTAGCCATTTGTTACCTCACCCTTACCAAGTTTGAGTTGATTTAAAGCTTTCAAGCAATGCTTTTAACTTACTTTCAATCTCATCGTTGTAATTGCCTGTCTCGTCGATCTGTTTTACAAAATCGGCATATTGACTATGGGCATAAGATAGAAGTGCTGTTTCAAATGATAATACTTTAGCAAGTTCAACATCTTCTAGATAACCACGCTCAGCGGCATAAAGTACAATTGATTGCTCTGCAACAGTCATTGGTGAATATTGCTTTTGTTTGAGTAATTCAGTTACTTTTTCACCGTGGCTTAATTGGTTTCTTGTTGCTTCGTCTAAGTCAGATGCAAATTGTGAGAAAGCGGCTAATTCACGATATTGTGCAAGCGCTGTACGAATACCGCCTGATAATTTTTTCATTATCTTAGTTTGAGCAGCACCACCCACACGAGAAACCGAGATACCTGGGTTTACCGCAGGACGGATACCCGAGTTGAATAAGCTGGTTTCAAGGAAGATCTGACCATCTGTAATCGAAATTACGTTAGTTGGTACGAATGCAGAAACGTCACCCGCTTGAGTTTCGATAATTGGTAACGCAGTTAATGAACCGGTTTTACCTTTTACTTCGCCTTTGGTGAACTCTTCAACATAAGCTTCGTTAACACGAGCTGCACGTTCAAGTAAACGTGAGTGAAGATAGAACACGTCACCAGGGTAAGCTTCACGCCCTGGTGGACGACGAAGTAGTAATGAAATTTGACGATAAGCAACGGCTTGTTTAGATAAATCATCATAAACAATTAGTGCATCTTGTCCGCGGTCACGGAAGTATTCTCCCATAGCACAACCCGCGTAAGGTGCTAAGTATTGTAATGCTGCTGATTCAGACGCTGATGCAACAACCACAATGGTATTTTTAAGTGCACCGTGCTCTTCAAGTTTACGCACTACGTTAGCAATAGTTGATTGTTTTTGACCGATTGCGACGTAAATACATTTAACACCAGAATCACGTTGATTAATAATGGCGTCGATGGCTAATGCGGTTTTACCGGTTTGACGGTCACCGATGATAAGTTCACGTTGACCACGACCAATTGGAATCATTGAGTCAACCGCTTTATAACCAGTTTGTAACGCTTGGTCAACAGATTGACGATCGATAACGCCTGGCGCAACAACTTCTACAGGTGAGAAGCCGTCATGTTGAATCGAACCTTTACCATCAATTGGTTCACCAAGTGTGTTAATAACACGGCCTAATAAACCATCACCTACTGGTACCTGTAAAATACGGCCAGTACATTGTACTTTCATCCCTTCAGATAAGTCTTCGTATGGTCCCATGACCACCGCACCAACAGAATCTCTTTCAAGGTTTAATGCCATTGCATATCGGTTGCCTGGTAATGCAATCATTTCGCCTTGCATGACATCAGTTAATCCGTGGATTCGAAGGATACCATCACTTACTGAGATGATCGTTCCTTCATTGTGAGCATCACTCACAATATTGAACTGAGCTATCCGCTCTTTAATTAGTTCACTTATTTCAGTTGAATTTAGCTGCATTATCAGTCCCCTTAAGACTGTAGAACGTCATTTAGTCGATTTAGACGTCCTCTGATACTACTATCAATAACCATATCGCCCGTACGAATAATAAAACCAGAAATGAGCGATTTATCAATATGACATTTTAGTTTTACTTTTCGTGATAAACGTTTTTCGACAGCGACAGAAATTTTATCAAGTTGTTCACTAGTAAGCTCATTGGCAGAAATTACATCAACGTCTGCTTGGACTTCTCTTTCTAAACAGTATTGCTCAAACAATGTTAACACTTCAGGAAGAAGGGATAAGCGTTTGTTTTCAGCCATCACTTTAATAAAATTAGTGCTAAACTCATCAAGCACATCTTTACAGATGTTGATGAGTAAGTTAGCCACTGAATCGGTTTTCATGTCAGATGTTAAAATGCTTTTTATTTGAGCATCTTTGCTCACTTCAGCAGTTAACACTAACATTTTGTGCCATGATTCGATGCTATTTTTTTCAACAGCAAAGTCGAAAGCGGCTTTAGCATAAGGGCGAGCAATCGTAATTAAGTCAGCCATTGCTCTATTCTCCTTATAGTTCAGCTACGAGTTTATCAATGATGTCGCTGTTAGCGGCTTCATTAACAGAACGTTCAATAATTTTTTCTGCACCGGCAATAGCGAGTGTAGCGACTTGTTGTTTAAGCTCTTCACGAGCGCGTTTACGCTCAGCCTCAACTTCAGCAAGTCCTTGAGCAACAATCCTTTCTTTTTCACGAGTAGCTTCTTGTTTAGCTTCTTCTAGAATGGCTGCTTTGCGTTTATTCGCTTGCTCAATAATTGCATTAGCCTCAACCTTAGCCTGTTGCATTATGTCAGATGTATTTGCTTTGGCTAATTCCAAATCTTTTTTTGCTGTTTCTGCTGAAGCTAATCCTTCCGCTATCTCTTTTTGGCGTTTTTCAATCGCTCGGATAACCGGAGGCCAAACAAACTTCATACAGAACCAAACAAACAATACAAATGTAATTGCTTGGCCGAGGAGAGTTGCGTTCATATTCATGAGACAATTCCTCTTAAATTATTATTAACCAGCAACAGCAAAAATAACATATAGCGCAATACCCACACAAATCATAGGAATCGCATCAACTAAGCCCATAACGATAAAGAATTGTGTACGTAACATAGGCATTAATTCTGGTTGACGAGCAGCACCTTCTAAGAATTTACCACCTAATAGACCGATACCAACTGCACCACCGATTGCAGCTAATCCCATCATTATGCCAGCGGCTACAAATAACATACTCATACTATCCATTATATACTCCAGTTTATTATCTAAAAAAAAGTTAAAATTAATGATCTTCTGTTGTTGAGGCCATCGCTAAATAGACGATAGTCAACACCATAAAAATAAATGCTTGTAAGGTGATTATCAAAATATGGAAGATAGCCCATGGTAGTGATAATACCCATTGTGACCACCAAGGTAATAATGCTGCTATTAAGATGAAGATAAGTTCACCAGCATACATGTTACCGAAGAGTCGTAATCCTAAAGAAACAGGTTTAGCTAATAAGCTAACAAGTTCAAGGACTAAATTGATTGGTGCAAAAGCCCAATGATTAAATGGATGCAAGGTGTATTCTTTAATAAACCCTGAAATCCCTTTATATTTGATTGAATAAATGATGATAAGTGCAAAGACACCGAGTGACATTGACATTGTGATACTCACGTCAGCTGTCGGTACGACTCTTAAATGAGATAGACCTAAATATTGTCCCGCATAAGGTAGGAAATCAACAGGAATTAGATCCATTAAGTTCATCAAAAATACCCAGATAAACACAGTAAGTGCTAAAGGGGCAATGAGTTTATTTTGACCTGTGAACATGTCTTTGACAGTATTATTTACAAATTCAAAGATCATCTCTACCGCACATTGAAGTTTACCTGGTACGCCACTCGTCGCTTTCCTTGCTACACGATGGAAAATCCATAAGAAAAGCACACCAAGTACAATTGAGAAGAACAAGGAATCAAGATTAAAGGTCCAAAAACCAGAACCAACTTGTAAGTTCTCCAGATGGTGTTTTATATAAGCTTGCGGTGAAGCTGGAGAGGAAACTGCCATATAACCCTCTTACCTATTTTAAAAATGAAAACTACAGTTTGCTTTTCCTTAAAAGGTATAAACAATCACTGCAATAACCGAAGCTATTATTTTAAACCTAATTCCCTATAATAAGTCAACAACTGATTAAAAAAATAAAGAATTTAGACACTTTTTACTAATTTTGTGTAAAGAATAACAGCTTTACCGCTCACTTTATTAGAAATATTGTTCATCAATAGCTTAATTAATGATGAAAAAACAGGCTAATTTGATGCTTTAACTGCATTGGCAATTTGTTCCGCTAATTTTTGCACTTGAGAGTGATTACTACCTTCTACCATTACGCGGATAAGCGGTTCGGTGCCGGATTTGCGTATCAATACCCGACCTTCATTGCCAAGTTGCGTTTCTGCCTGTTCAATTGCAGATTTGACCGCAGCATTGGCTAATGGGTTTCCTGTATAACGAACGTTAATTAATATTTGTGGTAGCATGGTCATGCCTTGACATAATTCAGCGAGTGACATGTTATTTCTTATCATTGCAGCCAGAACTTGTAAGCCTGCAACAATACCATCGCCTGTTGTGGTTTTATCAAGTAAAAGGACATGGCCTGAATTTTCAGCACCTAATCGCCAATTTTTTTCAACCAGCATTTCAAGCACATAACGGTCACCCACTTTTGCTCGTACAAATGGGATGCCAAGATTTTTAAGGGCGATTTCAAGTCCCATGTTGCTCATCAATGTCCCGACAACGCCACCTTTAAGTTGACCTTGCCTTAAGGCTTCACGAGCAATAATGTAAATAATTAAATCACCATCAATTTTATTGCCTTTATGATCGACCATAATGATGCGGTCACCATCACCATCAAGAGCAAAGCCCAAGTCAGCTTTTTCTTCAAGGACAGTTTTAGTTAATGCTTTTACATCAGTAGCACCACAGTTTTCATTAATATTGACTCCATCCGGTTCGCAACCAATTTTTATTACTTTAGCACCAAGTTCTCGAAGTACTTTTGGGGCAATGTGGTAAGTGGCTCCATTGGCACAATCCACAACAACTTTTAGTCCTGATAGACTTAAGTCGTGATCAAAGGTGCTTTTACAAAATTCGATATATCGGCCAGCTGCATCGGTTATTCGGCTTGCTCGGCCAAGTTGTTTTGATTCAACACAGTCGATCTGTTTTTCAAGCTCGGCTTCGATTTCTAATTCAATGGCGTCATCGAGTTTTCGCCCTTCAGTTGAGAAAAATTTAATACCGTTATCATAAAATGGGTTATGAGAGGCCGATATGACTACACCCGCATCAGCCCGAAATGTGCGAGTTAGATAAGCAATGGCAGGTGTTGGCATTGGTCCAGTAAAAGCAGCAGCGACGCCCGCGGAGGCAAATCCTGCTTCTAAAGCCGATTCAAGCATATAACCTGAAATACGAGTATCTTTACCGATGAGGACTTTTTTAACACCATCTTTAGCCAGTACTCGTCCTGCTGCCCAGCCTAACTTGAGGGCGAAATCAGGCGTGATAGGATATTCTCCAACTTTTCCACGAATACCATCTGTCCCAAAATATTTCCGATTAGACATGTTATTTCCTCATACTAAAGTTTTTTATTTGACCAATTGCCTTTCTTATAAGTCGTTTTTTATCCTATAAAAGGAAGCGAAGTAAAATTATTCTCGATTGTCATTAGCAAATTTTAATAATACTTGGCTCTCTTTTATAAAACGTTCAGCATAACTGCCAAACCATTTAGTTACTTCATTAAAATTTTCAATGAATTTAGTTTTATCTCGTTGTTCAATTAATTTAACCATTTGCCCAAAACATTCATAATAGCGTTTGATTAACTCAATATTTTCATCTGACGCCATGATGATATCGGCATAAAGAACGGGATCTTGAGCAAATAAGCGACCAACCATCATTAACTCCAAGCGATAAATAGGTGATGATAAGGTAATTAATTGTTCTAAATCAGCGTGTTCTCGTTGTAAATTTACACCATATGAGAACGAAGTAAAATGGCGTAATGCTTGAATAAACGACATACATTTGTCATGCTCTTTGGCATCAATCGCGCACAAATTGGCTCCCCAAATTCGCATCTGTTCAATTAACCATTGATATTGTTCAGGATATCGACCTTGGCAGTAGACAATGACTTGTTTGGCTAAATTTGGCACGTCCGGACCAAACATTGGATGCAATCCAACCACAGGCCCCGCGTGTTTGGCTAGCATGGCTTGTAAAGGTTTGACTTTGATTGATGTAAAATCGGTTAAAATGCAATCTTTAGGTAACGGCGGTAATTGTTCAATGATTTCGCATGTTTTGTTGATAGGTACTGTAACAATAACGGCAGCGGCATCAGCGACAACTTCGGCTGCTTGATGCATGGTTTTGGAACCTAAAGTTTTAACTTCATAACCTGATAGGGTAAATAGTTTGGCAAATAGTCTACCCATTTGTCCATTACCGCCAATGATGACAATCGAGCCTTTGCCGTTGTAAACTTTTTTAAAACCTTTGTCGTTTTCACTGATATAGGATTCACGCATTAATCGGCGTAAAATATCCTCAATTAATGCGGGTGATATACCTAAATTTTCGGCTTCTTGCTTACGTTTAGCTAACATATCGGCTTCACGTTTAGGATCATAAATCGGAATTCCATGCTCGCTTTTTACCTCACCAACTTCGGCAACTAATGCTAGTCGTTGACTAATTAAAGCTAAAATTGATTTGTCAACTTCATCAATTTTATGACGCAATGAAAGTAATTCCTTAGACATATTGTTGATCCTTTAATCACTAGTTATAGCTTTCGCTGTAATTGCTTAACAGTATAACGTATTTTTGGTAGCATGGGTCAATTGCAAAATTAAATCAAATACAATAAATTTATGATTAAAGTTTTATCTTTTAATATTAATAGTATTCGTATTCGAATCCATCAATTAGCTGCGATTATTGAAAGACATCAGCCCGATATCATTGGTTTACAAGAGACTAAAGTTCATAATGACCAATTTCCAATCGAGGAACTTAAGCAATTTGGCTACCATTTATATTATCACGGTCAAAAAGGTTATTACGGTGTAGCTTTATTGACTAAGCAAAAACCGTTATCGGTCGAGTGTGGGTTTCCGACCGATGAAGATGGTGCACAATGTCGATTAATGGTAGCTGAGTTTCCGACTAGCAAAGGTAATTTAACCGTCATTAATGGTTATTTTCCGCAAGGTGAAAGTTTGCATAATGAAATTAAATATCCAGCTAAGCGTAAATTTTATCAAGATTTAGTTGAATATATACAGGATCGACAGCTGAATAGCCAATTATCACTCGTTATGGGTGATATGAATATTTGTCCAACTGATTTAGATATTGGGATTAATGAAAATAACCGCAAACGGTGGTTAAGTGCGGGTAAATGCTCTTTTTTACCTGAAGAGCGTGAATGGATAAATAATTTAATGGCAGCAGGTTATACTGATGCTTACCGTCATGCCAACCCAGATACACAGAGATTTTCTTGGTTTGATTATCGTTCCAGAGGTTTTAGTGTAAAAACCGGATTAAGAATCGATCTTATTTTAGCTAGTGAAAAACTTATGCAGTATTGTGGTGAAACCGGTATTGATTACGATATTCGTGGTATGGAAAAACCTTCCGATCATGCGCCAATTTGGGCCGACTTTGATTTAGATTAAACTTGTTAGGATAATAGTATGCACAATAGTTCGATTTTATCGGTAAAAGATCTTAATCAAATAGTTAGAGATTTGCTTTCTGATGCTATTGGGCAAGTTTGGTTAGTTGGTGAAATTTCCAATTTTTCTCGTCCAGCTTCAGGTCATTGGTATTTCACTTTGAAAGATGATATTGCGCAAGTGCGTTGTGCCATGTTTCGTAATAATAATTATCGTACGGGATTTACCCCTCAAAATGGTCAACAAGTTTTAGTTAATGCCTCGGTAACTCTTTATGAAGCACGTGGTGATTATCAATTGGTTATTAATCAATTGCAACCAGCTGGTGCTGGTTTGTTACAACAAAAGTTTGAGCAACTGAAGCAAAAACTGTCAGAAGAAGGATTGTTTGATCCGATTTATAAAAAGTCGTTACCTGATAATATTCGTACGGTTGGGATTATTACTTCGTCAACAGGTGCAGCACTACATGATATTTGTCAGATATTAAACCGGCGCGATCCAAGTTTGAATTTGATTATTTACCCAACGTCGGTACAAGGTACCGAAGCAGCGGCACAAATTGCCAGAATGATTCAAATCGCAAATATTCGCCAAGAATGTGATGTTTTAATTGTTGGGCGAGGAGGGGGATCGCTTGAAGATCTTTGGTCATTTAATGAGGAGCTTTTAGCTAGAGCTATTTTTGCTAGTCAATTACCTATTATTAGTGCTGTTGGTCATGAAGTTGATTTCACCATTGCTGACTTTGTTGCTGATGTGCGCGCAGCTACCCCATCGGCAGCAGCTGAGTTGGTTAGCCGGGATAAGCTAGAGCAGATAAAAAGTTTACAAGTTCAAGAACAATACTTATGTATGGCGATTGATTACTATTTAGTACGTCGACGAGAATTATTAAATAAGCGTTATCAACGATTGCAATCACAACATCCTCAAACTAAATTATCTAAGCAATTAAATCGTTTATTAACTAGTCGTCATGCTTTATTTGAAAATATGCAGCACTATTTATCTAAACAATCCTATCGACATAATATGCTGGATAAATATTTGTTACGTGTTTCACCACAACATAAAGTGCTCTATTATGGTCAAAACCTAGAGAGAAAACAGCAGCAACTGATTAATCTGGTTCAAAAAAGGTTAACGGACGCTAAGCATGAATTTGTATTAAAAACATCTCAGCTTAATAGTGTTAGTCCACTTGCTACTTTAGATCGTGGTTATTCAGTAACGACTAACCAGCAACAACAAGTGATAAGAACGGTTGAACAAGTGTCTATTGGTGACTTTATTTTAACCCAGCTTAAGACAGGTAAATTAATCAGCCAAATTGTTGAGATAGATAAAAAAAATAAGTAAAACTGCTCTTTTTTCAATAATGTTTAACTCAACACATTGGATAAAATTGCACCTCAAATAGTATTAAGGATATAATATCTGACATGTTGGAAAATACTAAGAGAATAAAGTGGTTATACATCCTCCAATAGGTATTGATTTAGGTACTACCAATAGTTTAATTTGTGTTTGGCAAAATGGCCAGCCGACACTAATTCCCAATTCAATAGGTGAAGTTGTTACTCCTTCAGCTGTCAGCATTGATGAAGATAATACCATTTTGGTTGGTCATGCGGCTTTATCTCGTTTAACTACTCACCCTAGTCGTAGTGCAGCAGCATTCAAACGTTTTTTAGGTTCAAGTAAAGTTTTTGAGTTGGGCGATCAAAAATTTACCCCAACAGAACTTTCAGCATTAGTTTTAAAATCATTAAAAGCGGATGCTGAAGCTTTCTTGAAACAAGAAATTCGTGATGTCGTGATTTCCGTTCCCGCTTATTTTAATGACGAACAGCGTAAACAAACTCGCTTTGCTGCTGAGCTTGCAGGATTAAACGCAGTCCGTCTAATCAATGAGCCCACAGCTGCTTCAATGGCGTATGGATTACATGAAGAACAATCAGGAAATACGCTGGTTTTTGACTTAGGTGGTGGCACATTTGATGTGACAGTATTGGAATATGCAATGCCAATCATTGAGGTTCATGCATCAGCAGGCGATAACTACTTAGGCGGTGAAGATTTTACCCATGAAATAGTTAAAGCATGTTTGAGTGAATGGGAACTTAAACAAGAAGATATTCCTGTCGATGATTATGCGCGTTTATTGGATTTAGCTGAACAATTAAAATGTAAGCTAAGTGGCGAGCAAATGCATAATTTGACATGGTTTTGGCAAGATAAGCAATGGCAATTTTCATTAAATGAAGTAAGAGCTAAGTCAATTTGGTTGCCATTACTCAATCGATTACGAGCGCCAGTTGAACAAGCATTAAGTGATGCTCGCTTAAAGGCTAATGAACTCGAACATATTGTTTTAGTTGGTGGTTCATCGCAATTAGGTGTGGTTCGTGAGTTAGTGACAAAGTTATTTGGTAAACTGCCTTATCGTCATATCAATCCAACTACTATTGTTGCACAAGGTGCAGCTGTTCAGGCGGCATGTCGTTTGCGAAATGCCGATGTTGAAGAGGTTATTCTAACCGATGTTTGCCCATATACACTTGGTATTGAAATTTCTTCGGGTAATATTAAAGGGTTATTTTCGCCAATTATTGAGCGTAATACGATAGTTCCAACTTCAAAGGTAAAAACGTTTTACACTTCATACCCTCAACAAAAAAGTATTATGCTTTCTGTTTATCAAGGTGAGAATCCAAAGGTTGAAAATAACGTTCTAATTGATGAATTTGAAGTGCCCGTCACACCTATGGAAAAAATACAAGGTATTGATGTTCGCTTTAGTTATGATTTAAATGGTTTGCTTGAAGTCGACGTGGTATTACTTGAAACAGGGGCATTGCATGGTAAAGTGATTGATCACAGTCCGATTGGATTAACCGATAAACAAAAACAAGAAAGCCATGACCGATTAGCGGCACTTAAAATTCATCCTCGTGATGAAATGTTAAATCGTACTTTATTAGCAAGGTTAGAGAGAGCATGGGCACAATCATTGGGTGATGAACGACTACTCATTGGCTCTTATATCGAAGCTTTTATGGAAGTCTTAAATCAGCAAAATCTTGAAGAGATAGAACAGGTTCGAAGCGAAATTGAATCGAATCTTAACGATCTTAATCGATAATCAGATAGATTTAAAATATCCCCTTTGGTCATAATTAAATAGCTTTTCAAAGGGGATTGTATACAAACGAGATAGTATACAAAGATGATAGTATACAAAGAAGATAGCATAAGCCGTATCTTTGCTTAGCTATCTAACGTTGGTCCATAGCGATTAGTTTGATTAATTGAGGGTGAGAAAATAGAAAGACGATATTTTCCGCTACTATATGCATCATTTGAACGTCGCCTAATTGCAAAAATAATATTAATTATAATTAATGCAAATAATATATAGTAAATCATATGATGAGATGATTTCACCCCACTTAACTTTATTATCAAAAAACTTAATATCGTGGTGACGCAACATATTTGATTATAAAAACCTTTGCCATTGGTTCGACCATTCCAACGCCATATTTGATGCGATTTATTTTTAGGCAGTGATTTTGCTTCAAGATTTTTTTGATTTTCAATATTTTTTGCTAGAAGCAGTGTAGAGCATAAACGTAATATTAGATCATTATCCGTATCACTTCTAATATTCTCCAATTTATTACTTTTATCATCATTAAAAATCATATTATCTTCAGATAAATTTTCATTAAGGGTTTTCAATTGGTTTAATAATTGATAAATATCACGATTTTCTTTCCTAAATGAGGAGGAGATTGATAGTTTGTTCTCAAATGCTTTAGCTAATTGTTGCAATGCTTCATCATCACCAGCTAATTTTTGTAAGACCTGATGTAACTCCTCTTTTTGATTCAGTTTATTTAAGATTATTGTATGGAGTAGCATTAAATATGCTGGTGAGTGGTTAGCTAATTTAGCTTGCCATAATTGATCTATATTTTGTTTGATATCGGTAAAATTAACATCCTCAGGTATATCAATAAAATATTCAATGGCATTAGGGTAATTACATAACATACTACTAGTTAGCTTGTTATTACAATCGATCAGATTATATAACTCAACTTCATTTTGCCATTCATTAGACTTAAAAGTATTTAATAGTGGTGTGAGTTGATCATCATCAGGCAAATGAAATAACTGATTATTTTTCCTAATGAAATTTGCAGCTTTAAACGGCGAATTACCAATAGTCACGACCAATAGACAATGACGATACCATTGCCAATATGCATCTTTATTATCAGTAATTAACTCGACTGGTAATTTGGGTAAATTATCTCGCCCTCTGAAATGAAAATATATTGGCCAGTCAAACATCTCCATATTGCGATAGCTAATATTTCTATATAAATTTAGTTTAGCTGTGTCTGGAATATCATCGAATCTATCTAGCCATAAACGACCAAATAAAACATATTCACCATTTTCGTCAGGGTCAAACTGAGTTGGAATAATAGTATCATCATAATATAACCAAGCTTTAAATTCTTGGACTGGTGAAAGTTTTGTTAGCCATTCAAGGTGCTGTTTAGCCTGGCGTTGTAGATTTTGTAAGATAAATTGTTCAAATTGATCTTCAAAGTGATCATTTAAGATTGCATGTAATAATGTTTCATTACCGTGTCGTAACATAATTGCATGACGATATAAGCGATAAAAGCTACTGGTTCCATCATCATGTAATAATGTATATAACACTTGGCGATAATTCCAATTAATATCAGTTGCCCATCTAATAACATTAGCAATTTCTTCTGGGTAATCTTCTATTTTTAATTTAAACAATCGCGAGTTTGTAGATGTAGTAAGCTGGGGTATCGCATATAAATATTTATTATCAGTTTCAGCGGGTAGACAATATGATTGATTAAGTGCAAGGAGCAGTAAAGGTAAATAATTTTGATGTTTTTTGGTACACCACTCAATTAACCAAATAGTAGCTTGCTCTTGATATTGTGGTAAATGATATAACTCTATCCAGAATTGAAAGGCATTTTCTTCATCTTCAAGTAAAGAGTATTGTATTGCTGCAACAACTTTCCATTGATTAGCTTCATCTTGATTGGAATTAGCGATGCGAGTTAAAGCATACTCTAATAAACTTTTATTTTTCACTTTAGCAAAGCTATGCCAATGAGCTAAATCTTCCATCAATTCCTGGTTATTGGGTAAGTAAATCACAGTATGAATAGAAAAATACTTATTTAATTCCTTATAAGGTTTATCCCAAAAAATCCATTGCGCATTACGCACATAATTGATAGTTTCATTTTGTACTGCTTTATTATTTTTAGGTAGGCAGTTATAGTCAAACAAATCACCTCGTTCAATGTGATCGAAAAAATTCTCGTACATTTCAATCTTATCAGGATAGTGATCCATCACTTGTTGGCGCCAACGTAAATTTTCTGCCAATATTTTTAAGCAAGTAAGTGATATGGTTAATGTATCATAACTGATATTTAACATTTTCCATTTGGCAATATCTAATACAGACATTGGGTAATCAAAAAAGGAGGCAATAAACTTTTGCCATTCATCAACATCATTGCAGCGAGCAGGATCATCTAGTAAAGCTTGATAATTATCGCAGATCTCTTTGACTTGGCGTTCTTCTTCGGTAATTCTTACTTCCTCTTGCTCTTGATTGGACTGTTCATCTGTTTCTTCTGGTGACTTTGCGTATTGCATCGCCAATTCATAAGCTTCCCGTAAAGCTTTGAAGCCTACTGGATCTGTTTCGGGGTGATATTGCGGAAGTTTTGCTCGATAAGCATTACGAATTTCTGTTATATCAATGGTTTTATCAATACCCAATAATTGCCAAAAATTATTATTCATGACCAAGCATACTCCATTAAAGATTGTGGTTTTTCTATTTCTTCAAGTTCGATATACCAAGGTAAGTGATGATAGGGGGAGTCTTCATTGGAATATAACTTGGACATAGTCCAATTACGCGATGAGCGACATAATTCGCAACGTAGCTGCTCTAAATCTTCTTTATTGGATAATGATTCCCAATATTGATACCCAATAAACCATCCTGAAAAATAGTTTTGCCAAGATGAATAATAGTGTTGAGCTCGTAGCGCTATTCTATAAAAAATCCATAGTGCTTCATCTTCAGTAATGAACATATTGCTGGTGCCATTGCGTAATAGATAGCCCATTCTTGCATAATCAAAACTACGTATGCCACCAACACCACACTCGGAATAGGTTTTTTCTACATATTCAATTAAGACTTTATCGTAATCGCAGTGTTTTTCAATATATTTAAGCCAATGAGGAGCGGTTAATCTTGGGTACATAAAATAGTGTTTGGATAAAGCCGGCGCATGACCATCATCAACCATATCAAAAATCATTGATAATAGGCTTTCTCGAGAGTCAATGCCCCAATCTTTTTTCATATCAGTATAATTTCGTTCTGGATAAAAATAAGGTGAGGTATAACTTGCGCCTTCTTCTTTATTTAATGCAACCATTGGTGCAGATAATCCAAATAACCAATCGATACAATCTTGATGCATAGCTTAACTCTGTTAATGTTTATTATTAATCTGTGTAAAAAGATAGCAGATTTTATAGAAAAATAAATGTTTGTTTTAACAAGTAGAGTAATTGCTTTATTGAGATATGTTAATTAAAAATAATCAAATAACTTTTACATTTCAGAATAATAAAATTATTTTGCAAATCATTATCTACAAGGCATAATAAAAAGAATTTATCAGTATTTGAATTTTACTGAGCTGTAAATAAAAGGAGTAATAATGAAAAAAATTGTCTTAGTTGCTGTATTAGTATCGGGTGCTTTAATGCTACAAGGTTGTGTCGCGGCTGTTATTGGTGTCGGCGCTGGCGCTACAGCAAAAGTTGCAACCGATCCACGTACTACTGGAACGCAAGTTGATGATACAACGCTCAATACCAGAATGAATAATAAGCTAAGCGAAAATGGTCCTTTCTTTATAGGCTCTCGTATTTCTTCAAGTACCTATGATGGCAATATTATTTTAACTGGCCAAGCGAATGCAGAACAAATTGAAAAGGCTGAACGTCTTGCATATCAAGTTGAAGGTGTGAAGAAAGTTTACAACCAAATTCGTTCAGGTGAGCCTGTCGGTGCTGGAACTATCAGTAATGATATGTGGATAACAACAAAAGTTAAATCACAACTTGTCATGAATTCCAAAACAAAAGCACGTAATATCAAAGTGGTAACTGAAAATAGCGAAGTGTTTTTAATTGGCATTGTTACCAGTGAAGAAGGGCAAGAAGCCGCTAATGTTGCAAGTAAAGTTGCTGGCGTGAAGAAAGTTGTTACATTATTCACCCAACGCTAATCATAAATAGTTAAAAAAAGGAGAATTTATTCTCCTTTTTTTACATCATTAGTTAACAATTTAATTCGTTCAATTATTTTATCTAGTCCTTGCTGCCTGGATTGACTCAATTCATCAATAATTTTTAACTGATTTAATATCGCGTGAAAATCAAGGGCCTTAATTTGTTCTGCATTTTTATTATTGGCAATCATAATTAAAACGGCGAGTAATCCTTTAACAATTCGCCCTTCGCTGTCACCTTGAAAAATAAATGAATCATCAGGTTGTTTTTTGACTGTTAACCATACTCGGTTTTCACAGCCATCAATCTGATTAGCCTCAGTTTTTTGGTCATCAGGAAACGCTGGTAATTGCTTTGATAAAGCAATTAATTGCCGATAACGATCTTGCCAATTATGTTGCTTAGAAAATAAATCAAATAGTGGTGATAGCATAATAAAACCAGTTAATAATTAGAGAGTTTGTTAAAAGATAAGCGATTATTGTAAAACTCTAAGTTAATATCTCAATAGCATTTTCCAGTGCTGTAACAAAACTATCAATGTCTTGCTGATTATTATATGGCATTATTGAAATGCGAATAACCCCATGACAGCCAAGTTTATCCATCAACGGCTTTGCACATAATCCACCTGTTCGAATTGCTATGTTTTGTTCACTTAATAAAATAGCGATATCATTATGATGAATGTTACGCATATTAAAGCTAATTATTGGACTATTCTTAACACTGTAGAATTGGATATGGTTCAATTCACTTAATTTTGATTCAGCGTAATTTGCCAATTGTGTTATATAACAATTTAATTGTGCTTCATCCCATTTTTTTAGCCAATCTAATGTTGCTTTAAAACCAAGTATTCCTGCAATATTTTGGGTACCAGCTTCGAATTTATAAGGCAAATCTTCGACTTCAAAATCTGAAAATGTTGTATTTTTCAACATTTTACCGCCACCTTGCCAAACGTCCATCTGTTCTAAGAAATGTTTTTTTCCATATAGAACGCCAAGCCCCGTTGGGCCATATAACTTATGGGCAGAAAAAGCGTAAAAATCGATATCTAGCTTTTCAACATCAATTGGCTGATGAACAACACCTTGTGCACCATCTACCACTAAAATGGCATTATGCTGATGGACTAATTGACTAATTTTAACTAAATCTGGGCAAAAGCCAGTAACATTAGACATCTGGGTTATGGCCACAATTTTAGTTTTGGGTGATAGTAATGATGAAAGTTCATTAACATCGGCAGTCCATTTAATTACCTTTGCGCCAGTTTGTTTGGCTACGATCAGCCAAGGTAATAGGTTGCTATGGTGCTCTAATTCGCTGACAATTATTTCATCATCGGCCTGTAGTAAAGGTCTCGCATAACTTTGCGCAATTATATTTATTGATTCGGTGGTTCCACGAGTCCAAACAATTTGATGGCTTGATTGACTATGAATAAACTTAGCCACACTTTGCCGAGCTTCACTAATAGCTGTGGTAACTTTTAGTGCATCTTGGTGTAAACTGCGCTGTGCGGTTGCGGTATTATGTGCATAATATTCAACCGTTGTATCAATCATAGTTTGCGGTTTTAATGCAGTAGCAGCCGAATCAAGATAAACAGAGTTACTTAGAGCGGGGAAATCTGCTCTAAATTTTTCAGGTAGTTTATTGTGTAAGTTCAAGTCCAGCAATCCCATTCCAATAACCATTACAGTCTCGTTTATGTTCAATATGTAATGGGTTTGTGCCGTCTTCATTGGCTTTAAATTGTTTAACTATATCAAGCGTTTCAATACCAAGTGGTGAAATACGCACAATATCGACTAACCCTTTCATATCTTTAAGATTATTACCTAAATTGTAACAATAACCACTTTGAGTTTGAATGCCATTTAGTACAAACACCTTTTGTTGTTCTTGAGAAAAGACTTCTCGTCCTACAGGATATTTTATACAGCAAGTTTCACATTTATCTTTTGGTCTATCTTCTGATCTGGCTGTAAAACAACGAGCAGAATAAGCTAATGGCAAATAACCATAACTAAATACTTCAACCTCAAATTTACGATCAATTTTTAAAGAATCAAATTGGTTGAGAACATTATTTAACCAATCACGAGACAGTTCAACAGGCATACACCACCGCACCATACCTTGTTTTTGTAATAATTTTAGCGTAAATGCGTTGTAACAGTTAATCGCTGGGCCAGCGACGAAAGGTACTTTATTATCGTGGGCAATATTAATGGCAGCCAAATCATTAGCTTCAACTAAAAAGTCACCATTATTTACTAATTGTCTTAAATCGTTCAGTTCTGATGGCGCTTCCAGTAATGCAAGGGTAGAGAGTACTACTTGTTTACCAGACTTAGCAATTTCTTTGGCTAAATCTAACCAATTAGGTACTTTCATTTCACGGCGTTTGGTGCATACCGTTTCGCCCATATAAATAATATCAGCTTCACTATCTTTAGCGGCTTGATAAAAAGATTCAGTTTCAATTTTAGGCCAATAATAAAGCACTGGTCCTAATGCATATTTCATAGTTTTGCTCACTATATTTAAATTCTTGAATAGTCAATTGGCTAGCACATTAATATTGAAAACTACTAAGATTATTATATGTTTATTTTAAAATTTCAATATCAATGCTGACCAATTATTGCCATTTACGGTGATAAGCACCTAAAGTTGTTTGAGTCCCTTCTGAAACAGAGCCTAAGGTATCCATCCAATTCTTTTCAGCTTGGAATGCTTGTGGATTCGCTTTATAGCGATCAATAGCTTGTCTCCATACTTTTGTGACTTGTTCTACATAAGCTGGACTGCGTTGCCTTCCTTCAATTTTAACGGAAGCGATATTTGCAGCAAAAAGCTCCGGTAATAGTTCAATTGTATTTAAACTGGTTGGCTCTTCAATTGGATGATAAAGTGTATTTCCAACAAAATAACGTCCCTTACAAAGTGTTGGATACCCAGCATTTTCACCTTGTTTATGACAATCAATTAAAACATTGTTGAGTCTTGATTCAAGCCCTTTATCGGTCTCTTCCCAACGGACAAATTTTGCAGGAGAGCAAGCGCCAACAGTATTTGGCGATTCACCTGTTAGGTATGAAGATAAATAGCAGCGACCTTCCGCCATAATACATAAACTACCAAACGCAAAAACCTCTAAAGGTACGGGGGATACTTGTGATAACTGTTTAACTTGATGCATAGATAACACACGAGGTAAAACAATACGATGCACCTGAAAGTTATTATAATAAAACTTAATTGACTCTTCATTGGTTGATGACGCTTGCACCGAAACATGACGCTCAAGATTCGGATATTTTTCTGCAGCATAATCAAGCATTGCTAAATCAGCAATGATTAAAGCATCAGCACCAATGTTAGCTGCAGTATCAACAGCATATTGCCATCGCTCAAAGTTTTCAGGATGAGCAAAGGTATTAATAGCTATATGTAATTTTTTACCGCGCTTGTGAACATAATCTGATGCTTCAACAAGTCGCTTTTCATTAAAATTTAAACCAGCAAAATGGCGAGCATTGGTATCATCTTTTAAACCAATATAGACAGCATCAGCTCCATTATCAATCGCCACTTTTAGGGATGGTAATGAGCCAGCGGGGCAAAGAAGTTCCATAATTATTCCTAACTTAAGTTCGGTATTTTATACGCCATATATTATGCAATAATTCCTAATTTAATGCGACTAATAAGCGAATTCCCAGACAAAAAAACATGTAACTTTATTTTTAATTTAAGTGTATGTATTAAATGATATTTTTACTAAAGGAAATGATTATGATTAATAATCATATTGAATTCAAACGGTAATAGTTAATATATGATAATTTACGATGTGATGAATAAAAAACCAGATATTTATAATTTAAATTTCTGGTTTTTATAATCAAAAAAGAATTTTATAACCGATTGATTAAAATCAATTTTTTATATGGTTAGCATACTATATTGCTAATAATTAATTCTTATTTAAAAGCATCTTCAAGTTGTATGAAATTTTTTTCTGAATTTAATTGAGTTATACAATTATTGATTAATTTTGAAGTAATATTTTGGACCAACTGATAGTTATTACTTTCCCATGCATCAAAAGTTTTGGTTTTATCATCTAGCGGTAAACTATCGCTAGAACAAGTAAAAGTAAATCCATTGGTTTTAATGAATGTTTGGTAAATAAAATTGTATTTATTATCAGTTATACCATCATAAATTAGTTTAAATTTATAAGGTTGAATAGTTATGGTGTGTTCTTTTTGTTTGTTGGCTTTTATTTTTTTTAATATTGTATATAACTTAGGTTTCAAAAGCTCCATGGTTTTATTTGGTACTGAATTTACATAACTACCTTTTAAATCTGTTTTTGAAAAAGTATTTACATTTCCACCAAGGTTACCAAAAAATGCAGTGGCAAATTGAACCATTTTTACTCCAACAGCTTGTGCTGTATCACCTCGGGTAACAACATTTAAATAATTATTAGTATCATTAATTACCTGCCCATTAATGGCATTTTCAGTTATTACATTAATATTCGTGCCATTATTTAAGGTAATTACTTCTGTTTCTACAATCTTTGTTCTTGGTAATGATTCTCTATTTCCAGAACATCCAAATAATATGAACAAACTACAACTTAATAAAGCGTATTTAAAAATTTTCATAATTTTATGTTTCCTTTTGTATATTTTTATTTCATCAAATTATTTTTTATCTCCATAAATAATAAGTTAATATTTGAAGCATCTTTATTATTGTATTGAATATGACATTTGTCTAGATTTTGTTCATTATATTTCTGAAGAACATATTAGTGTGCTAGCTAAAGCAATTTAATTTGTGAGGGGTTTTATTTTTCAAAGAGCGCTAATCTTTTTTCCATATTCCGTTAATTCTTTATCTTTCCAGTTTCATTTTACCCAAGCTAGATAAGCTTTTCGTCTAGCTTTAAAACATTTAGGTTTTATGCAAATAATGTGCTTCTTTAAATGGGGAGGGGCTTAGTTTACAAGACGAGAAAGTCTAAACTTAAAATATGCATTTTCATTCGAAAACTTCACAATTTGATATTTACGCAGGTATTACACAAAATTTATAGTTTCATATTAAATCCATTAAATTCAAGTAAGTATGTTAAATTCATTAAATAGTATAATTATAACTTTTATTATTAAATTTTGTTTTTTTATTACGCACCAGCTTATTTATTGCCCAAATTTTTACTTTTGCGATTTCAAATCTAGATCCCAACATAATCTGGCAATAAATCGATAAAACCTTTATACTATGCCCTAAATTTTAGTATGACTTTGTAAGTTTGCTAAATTAACCCGTTCTTTAACATCATCAATTGGAAGAAAATTATGCATCCGATGCTTAATATTGCTATTCGTGCTGCTCGTAAAGCAGGTAATGTTGCCATTAAGGCCTATGAAAATCCTAGTTCAATCGAAATTGATACTAAAGGTGCTAATGATTTTGCGACTAATGCAGATCGTGCCGCTGAAGCTTTGATTATCGAAACAATCAAAAAAGCTTATCCAGATCATACTATTATTGCCGAAGAAAGTGGCCTTGCTAAAGGTAGTGATGCTGATACGCAATGGATAATTGACCCAATTGATGGTACTACAAATTTTATTAAAAATATTCCACATTTCGCTGTGTCTATTGCTGCTCGTGTCAAAGGTAAAACCGAAGTGGCGGTCGTTTATAATCCAATGAGTAATGAGTTGTTTACTGCTGCACGTGGTAAAGGTGCTCAACTTAATGGTTATCGTATTCGTGTAAGTAATGCTAAAGATTTAGAAGGTAGTGTGCTTGCAACAGCTTTCCCTTTTAAAGCGAAACAACATAGTGATAGTTATTTTGCGGTTTTACAAAAGTTATTTACTAAATGTGGTGATTTCCGTCGTACTGGCTCAGCTGCGTTAGATTTAGCTTATGTTGCATCTGGGCGTTTAGATGGCTTTTTTGAAATTGGTTTAAAACCATGGGATATTGCTGCTGGTGAATTGATTTTACGTGAAGCTGGTGGTGTGGTTACCGACTTTGCTGGCGGTAATAATTATATGGTTTCTGGTAATATTGTTGCAGGGAATCCGAAAATTGTTAAAGATTTGCTGGTGACGACTCAAAACGATTGGCCAGAAAAATTGCGTAATTAATTTTAATTTCTTTCTTTAAATGCAGGGATGTATTGTCCCTGTATCTATACTTGTCATTAACCACAAACAGTAATTTATTGATCTAATGCGGTCATTGAACAATTAACTTGTAAACCTTGATTATTTAAATAGTCACTGCCCCATAAATACATTGATTCAAGTACTGGTTTTATACTTTTGCCAAAATTAGTTAAAGAATATTCAACTTTAGGTGGTACCACCGGAAAAACGTGTCGATGAATTAAGCCATTTGATTCAAGTTCGCGTAGTTGTTGGGTTAGCATTTTAGCTGTGGCTGTTGGAATTTCTTTGTGTAACTCAGAAAATCTCATGGCGCTTTTGGACATCAATTTCCATAGTATTAGCGATTTATATTTACCACCAATCATATTAATTGTGACATCAACTGGGCAATAGGTAATTGTCTGGTCTTGTTTTTCACAATGGGGGTTGATAATCGAATTATTTTTCACTTGGTTATCTTTACAGTATCTTTTTGGGTAGTATATATCAAAAAGGTGCATTCTTGTTAAAAAGATAATTAATACTACAATATCTACCATACCTAAAATCAAGGAATGCCTCAAATGAAAACTATCGAATATAATTTTTTTGTTGAAGAGATGAGCTGCGCATCATGTGTTAGCCGTGTAGAAAAAGCATTAAGAAAGATTGATGGTGTGATTGATGTTAGTGTAAACCTTGCAACTGAAAAGGCCACCGTTAAGGCTAATGCTGATGTTAAATTAGAAACTTTAATGGCAGCAGTTGATAAAGCTGGTTACCATGCAGTGAAGATTTCCGAGCCGGAAATTCACGCTAAAGACGTGAGTAAGCAAGCATCAGTTTGGCCGATTATTATTTCGGTTATATTAGCACTTCCTTTTGTTTTGCCGATGTTACTTGAATTATTTGGAATTCATTGGATGATGCCCGCTTGGCTGCAATTAGTGATTGCTTCGATTGTACAATTTGGACTTGGCGCTAAATTTTATCGTAGTGGTTTTAATGCAGCTAAAGCATTGTCTGGGAATATGGATTTACTTGTTGCTATTGGTACCAGCGCTGCTTATGGACTTTCTCTTTATCAGCTTATTATTGGTCATGCCGATCACCTCTATTTTGAGTCATCAGTGGTTATTATTACTTTGATCTTGATTGGTAAATGGTTAGAGTCAAGGGCCAAACATCAAACGACTCAAGCGATTGAGGCACTTTCTGCGCTTCGCCCTGAAGTGGCATTAGTTCGACAAGGGGAGCAAGAGGTGAGTTTGCCAATAAGTCAGGTTAAGGTTAATGATGTGGTGGTTATTAAACCCGGTGAGCGAATACCCGTTGATGGTATTGTTCTTGAAGGCGCATCAAGTTGTGATGAGTCTATGTTGACTGGGGAAAGTTTTCCGGTTACTAAAACACTCAATAGTACCGTAACCGGTGGAACTATAAATTGTGAAGGACTATTAATTGTAAAAACAACCGCTATTCAAGCTGATTCTATGTTGTCTAAGATTATTGCTATGGTTGAGTCAGCCCAAGCGAAAAAAGCACCAATTCAGCGTATTGTGGATCGGATTAGTGCTATTTTTGTACCCGTCATTTTATTGATTGCTTTAATTACACTGCTTGCTTGGGGCTTTATTTCTCATGATTGGCAGCAAGCTTTACTTCATGCGGTTGCGGTGTTAGTGATTGCTTGCCCATGTGCGCTAGGGTTAGCAACGCCAACGGCCATAATGGTTGGTACGGGAGTTGCTGCCCGTCATGGTATTTTGATTAAAGATGCCGAAGCACTTGAGACCTTACACAATATTAATACTGTAGCATTTGATAAAACTGGCACATTAACAATCGGTAAACCAGAGTTAGTTGAGCTAGATGTGCTGGGCATGGAAACAGCCGATCAAATCCTTTCTGTTGCAGCATCTATGCAAGCAGGTAGTGAACACCCACTAGCTAAAGCAATATTAGCTAAGGCTAAATCCTACAGTTATGCACAAAATATTACATCAATCGCGGGTTCAGGAGTGATGGCAACGATTGATAGCCATGAATATTATTTAGGCAGTCTGCGTTGGATGAAAACGTTAAATGCCTATTTTGTAGATATGCAGGATAAAGTTAATGAGCTTACGCAAAAAGGTTACACAATCTCATTTTTAGCCAAACAGCAATCAGAAAATAGTATTGTGATATTAGCCATATTCGGTTTTTCTGATGTTATTAAGCCTGAAGCGAAAAGTGCTATTGATGCATTACGTCAATTAAAGGTAAATACGGTTATGTTAACCGGTGACAATCAACAAGCTGCTAATTATGTAGGACAGCGATTAAATTTAGATAAAGTTATTGCTGAAGTTTTGCCTCAAGATAAAGCGAACTATATTTATCAATTACAAAAAGATAGCCAAAACAATAATCAAAACAATAATAAAGTTGCCATGGTTGGTGATGGTATCAATGACGCACCGGCTTTAGCTGCCGCTGATATTGGTATTGCAATGGGGACGGGAACTGATGTGGCAATGCATACGGCCAGTATTACTTTAATGCGTGGCAATCTATTTTTAATTGCCGATGCTATCGATATTTCTCGAAGAACTTATAATAAAATTAAACAAAACCTATTTTGGGCGTTTTTCTATAATTTAATTGGCATACCTCTCGCTGCTTTAGGCTTTTTAAATCCAATGATAGCCGGTGCAGCAATGGCACTGAGCAGTGTGAGTGTGGTGACAAATACGTTGTTGTTGAAGCGATGGAAAGCTCGTTCTGAATAATTTGATATTTTATAAATTGAGGAGACGGATTGTCTCCTTATTTTTTATTTATAAGGTTAAACCCAACTTGTGATCCTTTACCTTGCTCAGTAACAAATACCCCAACTGCGGTAATGAGTTGTTCATTATAATAAATTAAGGGAATACGCGTGCGCATCCAAGGTGGAATATGATGCTCTTGCCACAATTTTTTTATCGATCGCGATCCCTTGCGTTGAACAATTTGAAATTCTCCTTGAGCATGAAATCGGACTGATACGGTTTCATCATTTTGTGGTAAACGACAAGTTAAATCGGTTTGGTTATTGAGTTGTAATATACCTAAATTATCCGGCAAGGTTAGTGAAGCGGTTAAATCCCAAGGTAAAATTTGTTGCTCAATATCTTGATACAAAGGTAACAAATACAGCTGATTTTGATATCGGCGAATTTGCCAATTATGCAAAATAAATCGCGGATTAGCATCTTGTTTAGCTTGAATAACCGTATGCCAAATTAGTGAAAGTTGCTTTTGGCTTGGCATTCCAATATGTTGCTCTTTGAACCACATTCGCAACATTGCATTACGTTTATATTCTGAATAATCATATAATGGTTGAAGGCTAAGTTGCTTCTTATCACCAATAATATTTTTAAATTCTGGAAATAAAATTTCATGTATTAATGCTTCTTGCTGTTGGCATAATTCTGCACTACGAGCAACCATTTGTGAAAAATGAGGCCAACGATGATTAAGTGTTGGTAGAACATTTAAACGTAAAAAGTTGCGATCATAATGGTCATCTTGATTACTTTCGTCCTCTATCCAACTTAATTGGTGTTGATTGGCATATTGCTCAATTTCTTGACGTGAAATTGTGAGTAATGGTCGAAGGTGTTGACCATTTTCAAGTGGCATACTTGATAATCCAGCTGGACCACTGCCACGTTTTAAGGCTAGAAAAAAAGTTTCACTCTGATCATCAAGATGCTGAGCAGTACATAAAAACTCATTATTTTTTAAATGTTGATAAATGGCTTGATAACGGGCTTCTCTAGCTTGTTCTTCAATATTGCCTGCCGTTTTATCAAGTTTGACTTTTTCAATAATCAAAGGGACTTGCCAAACTAGGCATTGTTGTTTGCAATGTTCAGCCCAATTATCGGCATTTTGACTCAAACCATGATGGATATAAATTGCTCTGAGTTGTAAATTTTGCAACTGTCGCTTTAAATTGACTAATGCTTGCATTAAAACGGTTGAATCGACCCCACCACTAAAAGCGACTAGTAGCGATTGCCGACCGTTTAGATGTTGTAAAATAGTTTGTTCAATCACATTGTCGCTCTTTGTTTGATGACCCATCTGCTATCCATTTATACTAAACTTTGTAATGCATTAACCTTGTTTTTATGTAGTTTGATTCTATCCAAACCAGCAGCCAAATCGGCAATTAAATCATCAGGATCTTCAAGACCGATATGTAATCGGATTAACGTACCAGTGAAATCAATGCCGGATATTGGTCGTATTTTTGCCAGATCTTCGGGTTGGTTGGCCAATATTAGTGATTCGAATCCACCCCATGAATATGCCATTGAGAAGTGAGTCATATTATCTAAGAAATCAGATAATTGCACTTCGCTTAAATGATCGTTAAGTACAAATGAAAATAGACCACTAGCGCCACTAAAATCACGTTTAAAAAACTCATGTCCTTTACAACTTTCAAGTGCTGGATGATTAACGGTTGCCACTTTGGGGTGATTAGCTAACCAATTTGCCACTTTTATACTGCTTTCATGATGTTGTTTTAATCTAACGGCTAAAGTTCGCAATCCTCGTGCTGCCATATAAGCGGTATCTGCATCACACATTTGCCCCATCAAATAAGAACGTTCACGTAATTTATCCCAACAGCGTTGATTAGCAACAGCCGTTCCTAGCATGGCATCTGAGTGACCAATTAAATACTTTGTACCGGCTTGAATTGAGATATCAACATCATGCTCTAATGCTTTAAATAAAACACCTGCTCCCCATGTATTATCCATCATAATTACAATTTCTGGATTCACGCTGCGGATTGCTTTAACAATTGTAGGCACATCATGCAGTTCCATGGTAATTGAGCTTGGTGATTCAAGAAATACCACTTTAGTATTCGGTTTTATATATTTAGTAATATATCGACCAATGAGTGGCGGGAAATAATCAGTTTCCACTCCAAAATCTTTAAGTATATGCTCGCAAAATTCTTGGGTTGGTTCGTAACTGGCTTCCGATACCAGAATATGATCTCCTGCTTTTACAAAAGCTAAAATGGCATTTGCAATTGCTGCTGCTCCACAAGGATATAGGTAACAGCCTGCTCCTCCCTCTATTTCTACCATGGCATCTTGCAAAGCAAAATGAGTTAAAGTGCCACGACGACCGTAAAATAGAGCCCCTTTAGTACGATTTTCCATTGCTTCTTTTTTTGCTTTGATTGAATCAAAAACTAGCGATGAAGCTCGCTGAATAACGGAATTGACTGCACCTTGGGTATAGCGTTTTTTTCGACCAGCATGAACTAATTTTGTTTGTAATGACATGATGCATCCTTAGTGATCTGATAAATTTCGATAACAGTTAGCATAGCATGCTGTTAAAATAGTAAAAAATAATTTTTGTTTAAACTGGTTTACACACATGGTAATTGTCAAACTTGCCCATTTAGATTCGGTGGAATTAAATTATTCTCTGTTATCACCACAAGTGATTAATGATGCGGAATCGTTAAATGGAACACGTAAAAAACAGTTTTTAGCTTGCCGTTCAATATTAGCGAGTTTGCTTAAACAGTATTGCCATATTGATACTTTGCCGAGGATGATAATTGCCGACAATAATCGCCCAGGCTTTTTAGATAGTCATCTTCCTGATTTTAATATCAGCCATAGCCAAGATTGGGTAGCAGTTGCAATTTCGCTTAATGGTAAAGTTGGGCTCGATATTGAAGTTTCTCGACAACGTCAAAATTATCTGAATGTTGCCAAAAGTTTTTTTGCTAATGATGAATATCAATGGATGTTAGCGCAGAGTGATACTTTAAACGCGTTTTGGCAACTTTGGACATTAAAAGAATCGGCACTTAAACTATATGCCAAAGGGGTTTGGCAAATGAAATTGGTAAAAGTAGATATTGAAAACCAATTAATTAGCGCGCCGTTTGGTCAGCATTTTTATTATCATTATCAACAACAGGCACCAGTTCATCTTGCTGTAAATCATGATAAACCTATCACAAATTTTGTCTTACAATCTTAATGCATTAGCAATTACTTACTGACAGCTTTTTGATAAACGTAAGGTGGCTGTCCAAACATTAAGCTAATTTAAATCAAATAAATATCTTGAAGAATTTTTCTGTTTTTATCGTCCAATTGATATTCTTTTGCTAACCAATTATCGATAGTGTCATAACGTTTTTTTATTTCCTCAATAGCTGCGGTTAAAAACTCTTTTTTAGCCGCAAAGATGATCTTATGTTTTTCAAGTTCTTCTGGCGATAATTTACTTTTATTTTCGCTAAGTACGGCTTCACGATAGTCGTTTAAATAGCGTTCGGTAAGCAAATAATCTTGCATAACAATTTCTTCACTCACACCTAATGCAAATAAGGTTAAAGCGACACCGATACCAGTTCTATCTTTACCTACAGCACAGTGTTGGACTAAAGGTCTTCCGTTAGCATTAAGTAATAGTGATGTTAACTTTTTATACGCAAGATTATTAAAAGGTAACAATTGATAAAGCTTAACCATAAAATCAAACGGTGAGTATTTTTTTAACACAAAAATATCCTTACCTTGTTCACTCGTTAAGCTTGCCGTAAATTCATCACTTAATGGATTGGCTGGGATATTAATATATTGGCTATTGTTCCAAAGATTATCTGGATGACGATCGATTTCATGTTGATCGCGATAATCTAAGACATAATGTAAATTAAGCTCATCAGATAAAAAATCTTTTTCATCATCACTTAGGCGTGAAAACTCACCTGAACGATACAACATTCCAGTTCGAATTTTGCGACCATCACTAGTTTTAATTCCACCTAAGTCACGAAAATTGATTCCATTTTTGATCGGTACAACTGATGTCATTATAGGTCCTTATTTATGCTTAACTTTGCTTGCTATATTAGCATGTTTCTGATTAGAATTGATTCATTGTTTTCGCATTATTATTGCTTGAGGAATTTATTATGTCGATGTTATCTATATTACTTTCGGAAAAACCTGCTCCATCAAAGTGGGGTAAAGATGCATTACTCAGTTTTTCAGAAGATGCTGTTACTATTCATTATCGACCTGAGCATCGGCATGGTGCTATTCAACGAGCTGCACGAAAACTAGATAATCAAGGTATTAGATCGGTTAAATTGAGTGGTGACAATTGGGATTTAGAGTCATGTTGGCATTTTTGGATGGGTTATCGTAATGCCAAGAATAATAATAAAATCAGTTGGCCAAAGCTAAGTAATAAAGATAAACAAGAACTAAAAAATCGCTTAGCCATTATTGATTGGTGTCGAGACATTGTTAATCAACAAGCGGAAACATTAAGCCCTTTCGAACTGGCAAAGCAAAGTGCAAACTTAATTAGCCATTATACCTCTGATGTAGCTTATAACATTATTTCAGGTGAAGCATTAAAAGAGCAAGATTATATGGGGATCTACACAGTTGGCAAAGGGTCTCAACGACCGGCTGCCTTGCTTGAGCTTGATTATAATCCTACTAAAAATCCTAAAGCACCAATCATTGCTTGCTTAGTTGGCAAAGGAATTACTTTTGATTCAGGTGGATATAGCTTAAAACCAAGCAGTTTTATGGAATCAATGCGATCGGATATGGGGGGAGCTGCATTGGTGACAGGGGCTCTAGCCCTTGCGATTGCACGTGGAGTTAAACACCGTATCAAACTTTATTTATGCTGTGCAGATAATTTGGTAAGTGGTAACGCTTTCAAACTTGGCGATATCATTCGTTATCGTAATGGTAAAACAGTGGAAGTTGATAATACCGATGCCGAAGGGCGTTTGGTTTTGGCTGATGGATTAATTAGTGCTGATAATGATAACCCCAATTATATCATTGATTGTGCAACCCTTACTGGGGCAGCAAAGATTGCTGTAGGTAATGATTATCAATCATTACTTTCATTTGATGACAAATTTGCTAATCAGTTATTAGCAAGTAGTCAAGCTGAACATGAAGCCTTTTGGCGATTACCATTAGCTGATTTTCATCGAGCCCAATTCCCATCTTCGTTTGCAGATATGGCAAATTCTGGATTACCGAACACCGCTGGTGCAAGTACGGCAGCGGCATTTTTATCCTATTTTATTAAAAATTATAAAAAAAATTGGCTCCACATTGACTGTTCAGCAACCTTTCGTAAAAGCGCAACCGCATTATGGGCAACAGGTGCAACAGGTATTGGCGTAAGAACGCTTGCTAATTTATTAAGCAAATTGAAGTAAACTGTAATAAAATTGAATCGCTAAGTTATTTATAAATATATAAGGAATGAGGAATAGTATGAAAAAGTTATTAACACTGATACCCCTTTTATTTTCAGTTTCTGTCTATGCAAGTGATTGTAAAACAGAATTTGAAAAAGAAAATTTTGAAAAAGCTTTTGAGGCATGTACAAAAGAAGCGCCGAATGGTGATTCTGTTGCACAGTTTTATTTAGGGGTTATGTATGATAAAGGCGAAGGTACTGAAGAAGATAAACAAAAAGCTTTTAATTGGTACTCTAAAAGTGCTGAACAAGGTGACTCTGATGCGCAATTTAATTTAGCAGTTCTGTATGATGATGGCGAGGGTGTAGAGCAAGATAAAGAAAAAGCTGTATTGTGGTATACAAAATCGGCAGAACAAGGTGATGCCGATGCTCAGCATAATTTAGCTATTATGTATGATGAAGGTGATGGTATAGCTCAAGACAAAAAAAAGGCAGCATTTTGGTATAAAAAAGCAGCAGATCAGGGCAAAGCTGAATCAATGAATAATTTAGCTGTTATGTACTATGAGGGCGAAGGTGTTGAAAAAGATAAAGCTTTAGCCAAAAAGTATCTAAAACAAGCTTGTTCATTGGGGCTACAAATTGCTTGTGATAATACTTTGTAGAAATAATTAAATAAATTAGAAAAACTATCTTCAATATGAAGATAGTTTTATACAAAAGCATTTATTTCAATTAATTGAAAAGCGTTTGATTATCTTTAATCTTGATAATTAAAGGTGAATTTAAGAATTGTTTATAATATTTATCAATAATTTTATAGGTACTAAATTTCTAATTAAGCTATTGTTGATTATAGTGAAATAAGGAAAGCCATGAAAAAAATATTATGGATTATATTATTATTTTTTCCCGCCGCTCACGCTAGCCAGTGTGAACTAAATTTTCATAAAATAAATTTTGAAAAGTTTTTCGCTCAATGTCATCAAGAAGCAGAACAAAATAACCCTAATGCTCAATTCAATTTAGCACTTGTATATGATGAGGGTAAAGGCGTTGGGCAAGATAAACAAAAAGCAGCTTATTGGTATACTAAAGCGGCAGAACTAGGTCACCTTGAAGCCCAATTCAATTTAGCGCAGATGTATTATCAAGGCGATGGAATTGAGCAGGATAAACAAAAAACTCTTTTTTGGTACACTAAAGCTGCAGAACAAGGTTACTTAAATGCTCAAAACAATTTAGCAGCTATGTATTTTAATGGTGAAGGAACCGAAGCGGATAAACAAAAGGCATTTTTCTGGTTTGAAAAAGCGGCAGCACAAGGTAATCCTTTTTCACAGTACAATGTCGCTATCATGTACTATAATGGTAACGGAGTGGAGCAAAATAGATCGTTAGCTAAAGAGTATTTCAAGCAGTCTTGTGATCAAGCTTTTCAAAAGGCTTGTGACGAATTAGAAAAATAATACTATTATTTGATGATTTGAGAAAAACCACCTTAAATCATTAAGATGGTTTGCATGAAATATTTATTGGTTTTAAATAAACTTATTGTTTATCTTCAACAACTGTAACTTTTTTAATATAAACTGGCTCAACAGGCACATTTTGATGTGGTCCCATACGTTTAGTTGGTACATTCACAATTTTATCAACAATATCCATTCCTTTGGTGACTTTTCCAAAAACAGCATAGCCATATTTTTCTGGTCCTTTGTAGTTGAGGAAATCGTTATTCACAACATTAATGAAGAATTGGCTAGTTGCGCTATCTACTGCATTGGTTCTTGCCATTGCGATAGTTCCACGATCATTTTTTAAGCCATTATTAGCTTCATTTTTGATGGGTTGTTTAGTTTCTTTAAATTTTAATTGATCATCAGCACCACCACCTTGAATCATAAATCCAGGAATGACACGATGGAATGTTAGATTTTCGTAATAACCACTATTAGCATAATCAAGAAAGTTTTTCGTAGTGATTGGAGCATGTTCGCTATCTAACTCAACTTCAATATCGCCCATGCTGGTTTGAATTAATACTTTAGTATCAGCCAAAGTAATGGTTGAAAAGAGGGTTAATAATATTCCTATAAATAACACTTTGATTTTTTTCATTTTATAAATCCTTATTATTATGTTGCCGGAAAATTATACCGAATATTGGTTTAATTGAAATCATAAATATGCAAAATCAATTAAAATTTTGTGTGGTAAATCGCAATATTTTTCTAAACCAGTAAAAAATGACTTATATTCACTATAATCCAGAATATTATTAAATTTATATTCTTCTTTATGACTATTTTTAAACCATTAATTAGCTCAAAAACCCCGTTCCTCAACTTTTTTCTGAATGATGATGCGATGTATTTTATGTAATATGCCTTTGGTGCTATCTCACCATGGAATTTGCAGCCAATGTATAGAAAACTTACCGAAGCTAAATAAAGTTTGCCATCAATGTTGCCTTCCTCACTCATTATCAACAAATGAATGTTACCGATGCCGAGAGAAAAAACCTTATTGGGATGAAATGGTGGCTGTAACAGGCTATATCGATCCATTAAAAAAATTAATTCAACATTTAAAATTTCATAATAAAATCGAATTAACCAACGCATTAGCTAGGCTAATGTTTTTAGCCTGGTATCAACGTCGATTAAATGATGGTCTTGCTAAACCTGACATTGTGACTTGTGTCCCTTTACACCATTTTCGTTATTGGTCTAGAGGTTTTAATCAAGCGGCATTATTGGCTAAGCCAATAGCTAGATGGTTAAATCGAGAATTTAAGCCTTACCTATTGTCGCGAAAATTTGCAGCTCGCGATCAGAAGAACCTATCGCTTAAGCAAAGAATGAGTAATGTAGAAACACTTTTTCGATGTCACTCTGATTTAACCAATCAATCGGTAATGCTTATTGATGATATTGTTACTACCGGTAATACGATAAATGTTATTAGCCAGCAATTAAAAGAGAGTGGTGCCGCTTATGTGCAGGTAGTTTGTTTGTGTCGGACCGTCTTGTAAAATCCAAAACACCCCCTATAATAACCAAGAGAGTAAGTCAACTATTATCGATGATGTTGAGGATTATCAATGTCAATCGTGTCAAAGTGAGGGATTATGTCTATTATTACCATTTCTGAATCAGCTCAACAACATTTTAAAAAATTGCTTGCGAATCAGCCTGATGGTACTCAAATTCGGGTTTTTGTTATTAATCCTGGCACGCCATCTGCTGAATGTGGGGTTTCCTATTGTCCGGCAGATACTGTTGAAGATGGTGATATCGAAGAAGAACAACAAGCAGGTTTTTCTGTTTATATCGATGAAATTAGTGCACCTTTTTTAGAAGAAACCGTGATTGATTATGTGACAGATGAATTAGGTTCACAGTTAACTTTAAAAGCGCCAAATTCAAAAATGAAAAAGGTTGCGGATGATGCCCCATTAATTGAGCGCGTTAATTATGTTATTCAAGCTCAGGTTAATCCTCAATTAGCTAGTCATGGTGGCCATGTTAGCTTAGTGGAATTGACTGAAGATAATTATGCTATATTGCAATTTGGTGGTGGTTGTAATGGTTGTTCAATGGTTGATTTTACTTTAAAAGAGGGTATTGAAAAGCAATTGCTTGCGGAATTCCCTGAATTAGCAGGCGTTAAAGATATTACTGAACATCAAGCGGGAAGCCATTCTTATTGTTAAAAATTTTTCGATTTAAATCTTGCTTATTGCTGGGATTAAGTCATAATCGCATGATGTCTGCCAATTCACTTTATGATGGGGTTTTATGAATCAAGTTAGTATTATTTCAGATCTTATCGTTTGGATTGAAAAAAATTTGGAGCAGCCCTTATCTATTGATAATGTTGCCCAAAAATCAGGTTATTCAAAGTGGCATTTACAACGGATGTTTAAAGAAGTAACCGGTCAAGTGCTCGGTACTTATATTCGTCACCGCAGATTAACTTATGCGGCATTATCTTTGCGAATGACAAGCAAACCTATTTTAGATATTGCTATGCAATATCGTTTTGATTCACAACAAACTTTTACCCGATCTTTTAAAAAACAATTTAATGAAACACCAGCCAGCTATCGACGAGGTGAATTTTGGGATCCAACTGGCTTAACCCCGGCTATTGAATTAAATAAAAATCGACTCTCTTTACCTGAACCTAAATTCGTTAATATGCCAAAGCAAACATTTTGGGGAATTTCATATAAGAATAACTGTAATTTGAGCCAAATTTTAGATGAAGAAAATAAATTAAGATCGCAGTTTTTTCATAATTATCTGTCTCATTATGAGAACAAGAGTGAATGTTTACCCGACAAAATCTTTGCTTTTAGTCGTATTTTAAAAAGTAAAGATAATGCTAATGAGCAAGAACTTTTATATACCATTGCTTTAGATCACAATAACAATTTGGAGCATATTGAGCCTTTTGTTAGTGAAGGTGGTTTATATCTTTGTTTTAAATATATTGGTCCACCAGAAAATTTTAGTGATTTTATTTCTCAAGTCCATTTAGCGGCGATGCCAGCCTTAAAAGTGCGATTGCGTAGTTCAAGCTGTTTAATTGAAATCCATCATAATCACCATGATGATTCTGTAAAATGTTTTGAAGATATCCTTAGCATGGAATGTGATTATTGTGTCCCTGTTGTGGCGGATGAAGAAGTCAATATTCAATCAAACCTATCGTTATAACATGCTATCGTCATGAATATTGACGATAGTTTTTAGTCATTAGAGTTCAATAAAATCTTTTCTAGCCATGCTTTAAATTCAGGTGTTGCTTCTTTTAAACTGTTTGAACCTCTGGTGACTGTTGCAATACCGATTTTCAGTTGATCTTTAAGCTGGCGCTGATTAATTGATCCATCAAGTAATGAGCGTACAATTTTGACTCGTGTAATTAAAGCATCACGTTCATCAGATGTCATCAGTAGTTTTAAAATATCTAATGAATAACCGTTATTAAATGCTTGGTGTAATATTTCAACCGTTTGGTTCCATTCTTTAGTTTTCATGTAATGCACCATTAGTATTGTCTATTAAATTCTTTTTTTGTCAGTATATGTGGGGTTTGTTCCCCTAAAATGTGCTGATAAATATAATCATATACTAATACACTTTTGACATAATTTCGTGTTTCATTGAAAGGAATACTTTCAATAAATTCGACTGCATCAAGTTTTCCGTTGCTATTATTCAACCATTTTTTTACTCGGCTTGGACCTGCATTATAGGCTGCTGAAGATAAAATACGGTTATTATCATTTTGTAAATAAACGCTGTTTAGAAAATAAGTGCCTAATTGTACATTAGTCATAGGCTCAAATAATTGGTTTGGTGAATTATAGCTAATGTTGGTGACTTTTTTGGCCGTTTCTTTTGCTGTTGCTGGCATTAATTGCATTAAGCCACTTGCTCCGACAGGAGACTGTATTGCTGCATCAAAAGCACTTTCTTGACGCGTGATGGCTAAAGCGTAAGATAGCGGAATAGCTTTATCTTTTAAAGCTTCATTATATAGCTTTTTGTACATGATAGGTAATCGTTCTGTCCAATTATCCCATAATTTTCCAGATATTGTTGCTTGAATACTAAGATCTCCCCAGCCCTTGTGGTAAGCATATTGAGCTAAATCGAGATATTCATTTTCTTTTGCTTTAAGTATATAACGCCATTCTTGTTTTGATTCCGCTAGCATACCTAAAAACCTTAGCTCTTTGATTCGAATGGCAAATGGTTTTTGATCATATTTGGCTTTCAAAGAATTTACTTCTGTTGTTGGCAGTTTTTTAGATAAATTATTGATTATATATGGTTGATTAAGTGCTTGAGCACTGATCATTCCATAAAAACCTCGGTTGTTGCTCAATGTTTTTAAAATATTTTTGGCTTCATTGGTTTTCTTATTTTTAAGTAATACTCTGGCTTGCCAGTATTGCCATTCTTCTTTTAATTGGTCTTCTGGCTTTAATTGTTTTATCCAATGAGCAATATCTTTGTAGTTATTTGCATCAATAGCCATGCGAATACGTTTTTCAACTAATGCAGTATCATGGCTTTTAGTTAGGTAATTATCTCGCCATTTGCTCTGTTCTGTTGTTACTGAATCACTAAAATAGCTATTTGCTAAGCTACTTTGTAATCTATTTTGTTCCTCATCAGTTAGATTCTGTTTTTTTATCAGTTGTGGTAACAATGCTGCCGCAAGATTTTTGTCGGCTTTGACTAAACGAGGGTAAGATGCTAAGACTATTTTTTTGGTAAATGTGCTGGTTTTAATGTTTTTGGAAAATTCGTCAAGTTTTCTTGGATTATCAAGCACGGCCAATAAATAATTTGTTTGATTATTGTCATCTAATAAGTTGGTTAAATGACGAGCGAGTTTTAAATTATTGCTTTCAAATGCAAGCTCAATACGAGATAAAATAAGATTTGATGTACGTTTTCCACTTTTTGACCATGCATCCAACAATGGATCACACGCTGAAGGTAATTCTTTCCCCGTTAACCATAGCGATTCGACACTATCTAAAACCGATTTGTCATTATTTTTTTGTAATTTTGCATATTGATATCGACAATTAGAGCTAATTGAATTGTCTTTAGGAAAAGAGACTATGGCATTCCAATCTTTGCGATTTGATAGTTCATTCAAATAAGCTTGAGTTAATGATGAAGTTAATGGAAAGTCATCATATTTTTTTACAAAACTACTGACGAGTTGTGGTGGTACCGTTTTGATATTTTTTTGAAAAAACTGCACAGCCGCATAAGGATAAAGTGAGTAATTATTTAATTGTTTTAGTAATGCTTGTTGCTCATCATAGTTTAATGATTGATAAGTGTTTTGCCATCTTTGATAATTTTGGCGCAACTCATGTTGTGATGCTTCTACAAATAGACTGTTTGCCAATAAAGTGCTTGATATTAAACACCAACGTATTACTAAATTCATTCCTTAACTCCAGTATCAAATCAGCCTATTAGATTAGCATATTTGGTTATATTTCGTCGATGATGAACTGATAACTTAATTCCCACTAAAATAGTCAACTAAATACTTGACTAAAATTAAAGGATATATAAAATATTTATTATTAAATATAGAGGAATGATTAATGAAATTGACATCAAAAGGGCGTTATGCGGTTACAGCTATGTTAGATGTAGCGCTGCATTCTGGTTCCGGCCCTGTATCACTTGCTGATATTTCAGAACGTCAGGAAATTTCACTATCTTATTTAGAACAACTTTTTTCTAGGTTGCGTAAAAATGGTCTAGTCTCAAGTGTAAGAGGTCCTGGCGGTGGTTATGTACTTGGTCGTAGTATGGATCAAATTGCGATTAGTTCGATTGTTAAAGCAGTAGACGAAACTGTTCATGCAACCAAATGCCATGGGCATACTGGATGTCAAAAAGGTGTAAGATGCCTTACTCATAGTTTATGGAATGATTTAAGTGAACGAATAAACGATTTTTTGACCAGCATCACGTTAAGCGAACTAGTGAATAATCAGGAAGTAAGAGCTGTCGCAAATCGACAAAGTCATCTCCATCACGCCAGAATTAATTAAAGAAATAGAATACAGAATTTGTAATTGGGAGTAATTAATGAAATTACCTATTTATATGGATTATGCAGCCACTACGCCTGTTGATCCAAGAGTAGCTGAAAAAATGATGCAGTATTTAACACCGGATGGTGTTTTTGGAAATCCCGCTTCACGTTCTCATAAATTTGGTTGGCAAGCAGAAGAAGCTGTTGACATAGCGCGTAACCAAATTGCTGATTTAATTGGTGCAGATTCACGAGAAATTGTTTTTACATCAGGAGCGACAGAAGCAGATAACTTAGCCATTAAAGGTGCAGCACATTTCAATCAAGCTAAAGGTAAACACATTATTACCTGTAAAACTGAACATAAAGCCGTACTTGATACTTGTCGTCAATTAGAACGAGAAGGTTATGAAGTTACTTATTTAGCGCCAGAATCAGATGGTATACTTAACATTGATAAATTAGCTGCGGCAATGCGTAGTGATACAACAGTGGTATCTATTATGCACGTTAATAATGAAACTGGCGTTATTCAAGATATCGAAAAAATTGGTGAGATGTGTCGTGAAAGAGGTATTGTATTTCATGTTGATGCAACCCAAAGTGTTGGTAAGTTGCCAATTGATCTGTCTAAATTAAAAGTCGATCTTATGTCATTTTCTGGACATAAAATCTATGGACCAAAAGGGATTGGTGGTCTTTATGTTAGACGTAAACCTCGTGTGCGCATTGAAGCTCAAATGCATGGTGGAGGTCATGAACGCGGTATGCGCTCTGGTACATTACCAGTTCATCAAATTGTTGGTATGGGCGAAGCTTATCGCATAGCCAAAGAAGAAATGGCTACAGAAATGCCCCGCCTTTTGGCATTAAAAAACCGTTTATGGAATGGTTTAAAAGATATCGAAGAAGTCTACCTTAATGGTTCATTAGAACATAGTGTTCCTAATATCTTAAATGTAAGCTTTGCTTATATTGAAGGTGAATCACTTATGATGGCTTTAAAAGACTTAGCAGTATCATCAGGTTCTGCATGTACATCTGCAAGTTTAGAACCGTCTTATGTATTGCGAGCATTAGGACTTAACGATGAGCTTGCACATAGCTCAATTCGATTCTCACTTGGGCGATTTAGTACCGAAGAAGAAGTGGATTATGTTATTAAGTTAATTAAAGATTCTATCGGTAAATTAAGGGATCTTTCTCCACTTTGGGAAATGTTTAAAGATGGTGTTGATCTAACAAAAATTAAGTGGTCAGCCCATTAAAATTAGGAGCAAATTATGGCATACAGTGATAAAGTCGTCGATCATTATGAAAATCCCCGCAATGTTGGCTCTTTCGATCAAAATGATCCTAATGTCGGTAGTGGAATGGTTGGTGCCCCAGCGTGTGGCGATGTAATGCGATTACAAATCAAAGTTAATGATGATGGTATTATTGAAGATGCTAAATTCAAAACTTATGGTTGTGGTAGCGCCATTGCTTCAAGTTCATTAGTGACTGAATGGATCAAAGGTAAATCGTTAGATGAAGCTGAAGCGATTAAAAACACAGATATCGCTAAAGAACTTGCCTTGCCACCAGTTAAAATTCACTGTTCAATTTTAGCCGAAGACGCAATTAAAGCGGCAATTGATGATTATAAATCCAAAAAAGGACAACGTTGATGGCAATCACATTAACTAATAGTGCAGCCAATCGAGTTCAAGCTTTCTTAGCTAATAGAGGTAAAGGGGTTGGACTCAGATTAGGAGTGAGGACCTCTGGTTGCTCAGGTATGGCTTATGTCCTAGAATTTGCTGATGCTATTAATGACGATGATAGTGTATTTGAAGATAAAGATATCAAAGTTATCGTTGATAAAAAGAGCTTAGTTTATATTGATGGAACAGAGCTTGATTTTGTCAAAGAAGGCCTAAACGAAGGCTTTAAATTCAATAATCCTAATTCTAAGAATGAATGCGGTTGTGGCGAAAGCTTTAATGTTTAGTTGGGACATGAATTTTGACTAATTATTTTGAATTATTTCAATTACCGATTAAATTGCCAATTGATAATGGCCAGTTAACGGTCAACTATCAACAGTTACAACGGCAATATCATCCTGATAATTTCGCTCAGGTAGCTGATAATGAAAAAGTGGCAATTATTCAGAAGTCGGCAATGATTAATGATGGCTATCAAACATTAAAAAATCCGATAAAAGCGGCTGAATATTTGTTATCTTTGCAGGGATTTGATGTCGCTACAGAACAGAATATTATTCACGATGCTGATTTTTTAATGGAACAATTCAGTTTGCGAGAAAAATTGGATGATATTGAAAGCCAAAATAATCTTGATCTTTTAGATAATTTTTATTCGGAAATTTCAGAACGAAAAAAACAAGTCTATCAGCAATTATTGGATTATATTTCGAAACAAGATTGGCAAACCGCACTTAATCAAATCTATAAAATCCGTTATCTGGCTAGGTTGATTGAACAAATCGAAAAGTTACAAGAAAAGCAATTTGCTTTATAATTTAAGATTAAGTCACACATCAATTAGAGATAGATCAAATGGTATTATTACAGATTAGTGAACCAGGGCAAACACCAGAACCTCACCAGCGTCGTGTAGCAATTGGTATCGATCTTGGAACAACTAATTCCTTAGTCGCAACAGTTCGTAGCGGACAATCCGAAGTATTGCCTGATTTAGAAGGCGATGCCTTATTGCCTTCAGTTGTGCATTATGGTGTTGATCATGATGATAATACTATTATAACTGTCGGAAAAAATGCTAAAACTAATGCGGCAAGTGATCCATTAAATACTGTTAGTTCTATAAAACGTTTAATGGGAAGAAGTTTATCTGATATTGATATTTCGCGTTTTCCTTATACGTTTTCCCAAACTGATAATGGTGTTCCTTTATTAAATTTACCTAATCAACAAGTTAATCCCGTACAAGTTTCATCTGAAATTTTGATTGCTTTAGCTGAACGTGCTAAGCAGAGTTTAGCAAGTGAAATTGATGGGGCGGTAATAACCGTACCGGCTTATTTTGATGATGCGCAAAGACAAGCAACTAAAGATGCAGCTAAATTAGCTGGACTGCATGTTTTAAGATTATTGAATGAACCAACCGCTGCTGCGATTGCTTATGGTTTAGATTCAGGCAAAGAAGGGGTGATTGCTGTTTATGATTTAGGGGGTGGTACGTTTGATATTTCTATCTTGCGCTTACATAAAGGGGTATTTGAAGTTTTAGCAACGGGGGGCGATTCTGCGCTTGGCGGTGATGATTTTGACCGACTACTTGCAGATTATTTAAAAAGACAAGTCGGTTTAGAAAATAACACTGATCCCCATATCAACCAAAAAATTATTGATGAAGCGGTTAAAGTCAAAATTGCACTAAGCCAGAAAGATTCTGTTTTAGTCAACATAGAAGATCAATCTTTAACTATAACGCGTGAGCAATTTGAAACGCTAATTGAACCTTTAGTCAAACGAATGTTGGCGGTTTGTCGTCGAGCATTAAAAGATGCTCAAATTAATGTTGAAGAAGTTAGTGAAGTTGTGATGGTCGGTGGTTCAACACGAGTGCCATTAGTAAGACAATTGGTTGGTCAATATTTTGAAACCGAACCTTTAACTTCAATAGATCCAGATAAAGTTGTTGCCATTGGTGCAGCAATACAGGCGGATATACTGGTTGGCAATAAGCCTGATTCGGATATGTTATTGCTTGACGTGATTCCTTTATCATTAGGTATTGAAACGATGGGCGATTTAGTAGAAAAAATCATCCCTCGTAATAGCACAATACCGTGTGCGAGAGCACAAGAATTTACCACATTTAAAGATGGCCAAACGGCTATGATGATTCATGTTTTACAAGGTGAACGAGAAAGTGTTAATGATTGTCGATCATTAGCAAAATTTACTTTAAGGGGCATTCCTCCTATGCCAGCAGGTGGAGCTCATATTCGAGTTACCTTTCAAGTTGACGCTGATGGCCTATTAAGTGTCACTGCAATGGAAAAATCGACAGGAGTTGAGGCTGCAATTCAAGTTAAACCATCTTATGGACTGACAGAAAATGAAATTGCGACCATGATTCAAGATTCAATCAATTATGCAAATCAAGATAAACAAATAAGAATGCTTGCAGAGCAGAAAGTGGAAGCAGCACGAGTTCTTGAAACATTGCAAAGTGCTTTAGATAAAGATGCCGATTTATTAGATGAAGAGGAACTTAACCTCATATTACAGGCTAAAAATCAATTACAGCAAGCGACTGGATCTGATGATTATTATTTGATTGAGCAAGAAATTAAACATGTTGATAATGCAACGCAAACTTTTGCAGCAAAACGCATGAATAGATCAATACGCCATGCCTTAACCGGGCATAGCGTTGATGATATTTAACCAAAGAGATTATTATGCCAAAAATTACCTTTTTACCAAATGCTGATCTTTGTCCTGAAGGAAAAACTGTTGAGGCAGAAGAAGGCGAATCTATTTTAGAAGTTGCTTTGCGCAATGACATTGAAATTGAACATGCTTGTGAGATGTCTTGTGCTTGTTCAACTTGCCACTGTATAGTTCGAAAAGGATTTGATTCACTTGAAGAGAGTGATGAACAAGAAGATGACATGCTCGATAAAGCTTGGGGCGTTGAGCCTCATAGCCGTTTAAGTTGTCAAGCTCGAGTGACCGACGAAGATCTTGAAGTCGAAATTCCAAGATATAGCCTAAATCACGCCAAAGAAGATCATTAATTAGTCGCCTTTATGGCGACGTGATTTCCTCAAAAACCCTGCTCCTCAACTTTTTTAATTGTGATAGTTATCACATTTTATCAATCTAGTTTATTTGTTTGCTTTTAACCTTTTCATAATTCTGCTATTGTCAAAAAATAAACATGTGTTTAAAAATCGACAGGTGTTTATGAATAAAAGAGAAAAATAGATCCTCACAATTATTCGCAATAATCCTTTCATTCAACAGCATGTTATTGCTGGTATGTTAGGCATTACCCGTTCTAGTGTGGCAGGTTATATTATGACGCTGACTCAAAAAGGCTATATAAAAGGAAAAGGGTATCTTTTATCTGAAAATAATCATGTTGTTGTCGTTGGTTCATGTAATATGGATGTGACTGGTTATTCAGATAAGAAATTAGTTTATGGAGATTCTAATCCCGGTAAAATTCGTTGCACACCTGGTGGTGTAGGGCGAAATATTGCTGAAAATTTAGCGTTATTAGGGCTTGATACATACCTTATTTCAATGATAGGTGATGATTTTTATGGTGCGCAACTTATCGAACATACTCGAAAATCCGGCGTTAATATGGATCATTGCCACGTGGTAAAAGGAGATCGTACTTCAACCTATCTTTCTTTACTTGATGAGTCAGGTGAAATGGTGATAGCTGTTAATGATATGGATATTATTAATAAGTTAAACCCAAGCTTATTAAATGAATCAAAACAGTTAATTCAACATGCTAAATTACTGGTTATTGACTGTAATTTGCAACAAGAAGCTCTGACATGGCTATTTAGTAATGCTGGCTCTATTCCGATTTTTGTTGATACTGTTTCAGCATTTAAATCCTATAAAATCAAAGATTGGTTATCATATATTCATACCTTAAAACCAAATCGTTTAGAGGCCGAAATTTTAAGTGGAATAAAAATCGAAACCAATGATGATACTCCTAAAGTAGTTGACTGGTTCCATCAGCAAGGTGTTCAGCGAATTGCCATTAGTGCTGGAGCTGATGGCGTTTACTATAGTGAAATCGATGGTGATCGTGGTTGGTCCGCGCCAATTCCTACCGACATTGTTAGCGTAACTGGTGCTGGTGATGCGATGCTGGCAGGGCTTGTACAAGGTTATTTGGATGGACTGAATTTTTATCAAAGTGTGAAATTTGGTCAAGCCTGTTCATCATTAACATTATTATCAGAATTTACTAATAATCCTAATTTATCAATTAATTGTGTTCAAAATATTTTGGAGTCCCTTTCATGAACAATATGTCTAAGTATAATCAATATCTTGATATTTCGCCTGAAGTTAAACGAGCGCTTGAAAATAATCAACCTGTCGTTGCTTTAGAATCTACTATTATTTCACATGGTATGCCTTATCCACAAAATGTGGAAACAGCATTAAAAGTGGAAGAAATAGTCAGAAAAAATGGCGCAATTCCTGCAACGATTGCGGTAATTAATGGTCGTTTAAAAGCGGGATTATCCAAAGAAGAGATCACCATTCTTGGTAAAGAAGGGTTAAATGTAACAAAAGTGAGTCGTCGTGATTTACCTGTTGTTGTTGCCAATAAACAAAATGGTGCGACAACGGTTGCAGCTACAATGATTATTGCTGAATTAGCTGGTATTCGAGTTTTTGCAACCGGCGGGCTTGGTGGTGTTCATCGAGGTGCTGAGCATACCTTTGATATTTCAGCCGACCTTCAAGAACTCGCTAATACTAATGTTGCGGTAGTCTGTGCTGGGGCGAAATCAATTTTAGATTTAGGTTTAACAATGGAATATCTTGAAACATTTGGTGTACCTGTGGTTGGTTATCAAACAGAAAAACTGCCATCGTTCTTTAGCCGAACTAGTCCGTTTGATGTTAGCGTAAAACTAGATAGCGCTAAACAGATTGCTGACATGATTAAAGTAAAATGGGATTTAGGTTTAAATGGTGGAGTTGTGGTTGCAAATCCTATCCCGACACAATATGCAATGGATGAAGCGTTAATTACGGCAGCAATTGAAAAAGCATTAAAAGAATCAGTTGAGCAAGGAATTAAAGGTAAAAAGACTACCCCATTCTTGTTAGCGAAGGTGGTTGAGTTAACTGGTGGTGATAGCTTAGAAGCAAATATCAATCTTGTTTTTAATAATGCAAAATTAGCATCTGAAATCGCGATGAGTTATTGCAATATTAAATAAAAATGATGTATTGAGGCGCATTTTGATAGTCAGACTTGAGTGACTGATAGCGACATAAATATGTCAAAAAACCCCGTTCCTCAACTTTTTTGATAGCTATTAATGATCATATTTTCTCTATCTGTATGATAATTAATACTTGATGTTGATTAACTAACGGGGTATAATCCCGCCACTTTGTTTATTGTCTTTATGTAAGCAAATGAGTAAAAAGATATAATCTTTATGTAAAAATATTGAATTATATCAACAATATTCCCGATTTGGGAATTACGAAAAAGAACGGATTACACTCTCCTGTCAATCGAAACAGGGCAAGAGGAGTAATCTTTTGTTATAACTTTTAAATAGTGGAGCTCTGGTCTCATGTCGAACCAAAGAATCCGTATTCGGTTAAAAGCGTTTGATCATCGTTTGATTGATCAATCAACTGCTGAAATTGTAGAAACTGCGAAGCGCACAGGCGCACAAGTTCGTGGTCCTATTCCATTACCGACACGCAAAGAACGTTTCACCGTATTGATTTCTCCGCACGTAAATAAAGATGCGCGTGATCAATATGAGATTCGTACTCACAAACGTCTAGTTGATATCGTTGAGCCAACTGAAAAAACAGTTGATGCTTTAATGCGTCTAGACCTTGCTGCCGGTGTTGATGTGCAGATCAGTTTAGGTTAATCCTAAGCTGAATGATTGAGAGGTCTAAACAATGATTGGTTTAATCGGTCGTAAAGTAGGAATGACACGAATCTTCACCGAAGAGGGTGTTTCTATTCCTGTCACCGTAGTTGAAGTTCAAAGCAACCGCGTTACTCAAGTTAAAACTCTTGAGAATGATGGTTATCAAGCTATTCAGGTTACTACTGGCAGCAAAAAAGCAAGCCGCGTAAATAAACCTGAAGCAGGTCATTTCGCTAAGGCTGGCGTTGAAGCTGGTCGTGGTCTATGGGAATTCCGTTTTGAAGAAGGCGAATATACTGTAGGTCAAAGCATTAACGTTGATATTTTTACAGACGTTAAAAAAGTTGATGTTACTGGAACATCTAAAGGTAAAGGTTTTGCTGGCGTAACTAAACGTTGGAATTTCCGTACTCAAGATGCAACACATGGTAACTCTTTGGCACACCGTGGTCATGGCTCTATCGGTCAAAACCAAACTCCAGGTAAAGTGTTCAAAGGTCGTAAAATGGCAGGTCACCTAGGTAATGAACGTGTAACTGTTCAAAACTTAGATATTGTGCGTGTTGATGCAGAACGTAACCTTTTATTAATTAAAGGTGCAGTACCAGGCGCAATCAATAGTGACGTAATTGTTAAACCGGCAATCAAGGCTTAACGTCGAGGAGATAGAGATGGAATTAGTAGTAAAAGACGCGCAAGCGCTTTCTGTTTCCGAAACTACCTTCGGACGTGAGTTTAATGAAGCGTTAGTTCACCAAGTAGTTGTTGCTTATGCATCTGCTGCTCGTCAAGGCTCTCGCGCACAAAAAACTCGTGCAGAAATCGCTGGTTCAGGCAAAAAACCATGGCGTCAAAAAGGCACTGGTCGTGCTCGTTCAGGTTCTATTAAGAGCCCAATCTGGCGTAGTGGTGGTGTAACATTTGCAGCAAAACCACAAGATCATAGCCAAAAAGTTAACCGTAAAATGTATCGTGGTGCATTAAAGAGTATTTTCTCTGAATTAGTGCGTCAAGAACGTTTAATCGTGGTTGAAACATTTACTGTTGAAGCACCTAAGACTAAATTATTAACTCAGAAATTAAATGATATGAACTTAAATGATGTTCTAATCATTACCTCTGAAGTTGATGAAAATCTTTTCTTAGCAGCACGTAACTTATATAAAGTTGATGTGCGTGATGTGGCAGGTATTGATCCAGTTAGTTTGATTGCATTTGACAAAGTGGTTATCACTGTTGATGCCGTTAAACAAGTAGAGGAGATGTTAGCATGATTCGTGAAGAGCGTCTGCTTAAAGTCCTGCGAGCACCACATGTTTCTGAAAAAGCATCTATTTCAATGGAAAAAACAAATACATTAGTATTGAAAGTTGCTAAAGATGCTACTAAGAGAGAGATTAAAGCCGCAGTTGAACAACTATTTGAAGTTAAAGTAGATGACGTAAATACTCTTGTTGTTAAAGGCAAAGTAAAACGTCGTGGTCAACAAATCGGTCGCCGTAGCGACTGGAAAAAAGCTTACGTTACTTTAGCAGAAGGTCAAAACTTAGACCTTGCTGGCGTCGCTGAGTAATTCGGAGGAGTAAGAACAATGGCAGTTGTTAAGTGTAAACCTACATCTCCGGGTCGTCGCCACGTTGTTAAAGTGGTTAACCCAGAGTTGCATAAAGGTAAGCCTTATGCACCGTTGCTTGATTCAAAAAGCAAAACTGGTGGTCGCAATAATAATGGTCGTATCACTACCCGTCATATCGGTGGTGGTCATAAACAACATTATCGTATTGTCGACTTTAAGCGTAATAAAGATGGTATTCCAGCAGTTGTTGAACGTTTGGAATATGATCCGAACCGTAGTGCAAATATTGCATTGGTTCTATATAAAGACGGTGAACGTCGTTATATTTTAGCGCCTAAAGGCTTAAAAGCAGGTGATCAGATCCAATCTGGTGTTGATGCATCAATTAAAACAGGTAACTGTTTACCGATGCGCAATATTCCAGTCGGTTCTACCGTGCATAATATTGAAATGAAACCAGGTAAAGGCGGACAACTTGCTCGCTCTGCTGGTAGTTATGTTCAAATCGTTGCTCGTGATGGTGCTTATGTAACATTACGTCTACGTTCAGGTGAAATGCGTAAAGTATTATCTGATTGCCGCGCCACTATTGGTGAAGTGGGTAATTCAGAACATATGCTTCGCGTATTAGGTAAAGCGGGTGCTTCGCGTTGGCGTGGTGTTCGTCCTACTGTTCGTGGTACAGCAATGAACCCGGTAGACCATCCACATGGTGGTGGTGAAGGTCGTAACTTTGGTAAACATCCTGTGTCTCCATGGGGTCAAAAAGCCAAAGGATTGAAAACGCGTAGCAACAAACGTACTGATAAGTATATTGTTCGCCGTCGCAATAAGAAATAATTAATATAGAGGATTAGCTATGCCACGTTCTCTCAAGAAGGGTCCTTTTATTGACCTACACTTGCTGAAGAAGGTAGAGAAAGCGGTGGAAAGCGGGGACAAGAAACCAATTCGTACTTGGTCCCGTCGTTCAACGATCTTTCCTAACATGATCGGTTTGACCATCGCTGTCCATAATGGTCGTCAGCACGTTCCAGTTTATGTTTCCGACGAAATGGTTGGTCATAAATTGGGTGAATTCGCGCCGACTCGTACTTATCGCGGCCACGCTGCGGATAAGAAAGCTAAGAAGAAATAAGTAGGAGAAAGAGATGGAAACAATTGCAAAGTACCGCCACGCTCGTTCTTCTGCACAAAAAGTTCGCTTAGTTGCAGATCTTGTTCGCGGTAAAAAAGTGTCTCAGGCACTTGATATTTTAACGTACACCAATAAAAAAGCGGCTGTACTAGTTAAAAAAGTATTAGAGTCTGCTATTGCTAATGCAGAGCATAACGATGGTGCTGATATTGATGATCTGAAAGTCGCGAAAATTTTCGTAGACGAAGGCCCAACCATGAAGCGTATTATGCCTCGTGCAAAAGGTCGTGCAGATCGAATTTTGAAGCGTACGAGTCACATCACCGTGATCGTCTCTGATCGCTAGGCTGGAGAATAGCAATGGGTCAAAAAGTAAATCCAAATGGTATCCGACTAGGCATCGTCAAGCCTTGGACATCTACATGGTATTCGGGTACAAAGACATTCGCTGATAATTTAGAAAGTGATTTTAGAGTGCGTGAATTCTTAAATAAAGAATTAGCACAAGCATCTATCTCTAAAATTGTGATCGACCGTTCAGCAGAAACTAACGTTCGCATTACTATTCACACTGCTCGTCCAGGTATTGTGATTGGTAAAAAAGGTGAGGACGTTGAAAAATTACGTAATGCCGTAGCTTCTATTGTCAATAAATACAAAGACAAAAGAGAGAAACGTGATGTTGCAGTACAAATTAATATTGCTGAAGTTCGTAAACCAGAACTTGACGCTAAATTAGTTGCTGACAGTATTACCTCTCAGTTAGAACGCCGTGTTATGTTCCGTCGTGCTATGAAACGTGCGGTTCAAAACGCAATGAAAGCGGGTGCTAAAGGTATCAAAGTTGAAGTAAGTGGTCGTTTAGGCGGCGCTGAAATCGCTCGTAGTGAATGGTATCGTGAAGGTCGTGTGCCTCTACATACTCTACGTGCTGATATCGATTATGGTACATCTGAAGCATTAACTACCTATGGTATTATTGGTGTTAAAGTGTGGATCTTCAAAGGTGAGATCCTTGGTGGTATGGCTGCCGTTGAACAAGCAGAAAAACAACCTGCTGCTCAACCGAAAAAGCAGCGCAAAGGCCGAAAACAATAAGGAGCGTCGCTGATGTTACAACCAAAGCGTACAAAATTCCGTAAAGTGCACAAGGGCCGCAATCGTGGTCTTGCTGTAAGTACTGACGTTAGTTTCGGTACATTCGGTCTTAAGGCTGTGGGTCGTGGTCGTTTGACTGCGCGCCAGATCGAAGCGGCACGTCGTGCAATGACTCGTGCAGTTAAGCGTCAAGGTAAAATCTGGATTCGAGTTTTCCCTGATAAACCAATTACTGAAAAACCACTTGAAGTGCGTATGGGTAAAGGTAAGGGTAACGTTGAATACTGGGTTGCTCAGATTCAACCAGGTAAAGTCCTTTATGAAATGGACGGTGTACCGGAAGAAGTTGCTCGTGAAGCATTTGCGTTGGCAGCTGCAAAACTGCCAATTAAAACCACCTTTGTGATTAAGACGGTGATGTAAATGAAAGCAAAAGAGCTACGCGAAAAAAGCGTTGAAGAGTTAAATACTGAACTTCTTAATTTATTACGTGAGCAATTTAACTTACGTATGCAATTAGCTGGGGGTCAGTTAACACAAACTCATATGTTAAAACAAGTGCGTCGTAATATTGCACGAGTTAAAACGTTATTAACTGAGAAGGCGGGTGCGTAATATGACTACTGAAGTAAAAATTCGTACTCAGCAAGGTCGTGTTATTAGCGACAAAATGGATAAATCTATTACTGTAGCTATTGAACGTAAAGTGAAGCATCCGTTATATGGTAAGTTCATTAAACGTACGACTAAATTGCATGTACATGATGAAAACAACGAGTGTGGTATTGGTGATACTGTTGAAATTAAAGAGTGTCGTCCATTATCAAAAACCAAATCTTGGACTCTTGTTCGAATCGTTGAAAAAGCAGTTAGTTAATCTTTTTGATTAAAAACTATACATAATATAATAAACGGCTCATCGGCCGTTTATTTTATGCTATCCATTTTATTTGAGTGGTGTTATACTATGCGCCCTCACATATGTGGGTTTTTGGTTGTCTATTCTTATCCATGGTAGTTGAGGTGGATGAAGGTAGATTAGACAATAATTAATTTATACGGAGCATTAAAATGATCCAAGAACAGACTAGGCTCGATGTTGCTGATAACTCTGGCGCACGTAGCGTAATGTGTATCAAGGTTCTCGGTGGATCGCATCGTCGTTATGCAGCTGTCGGTGATATCATCAAAGTTACCATTAAAGAAGCAATTCCACGTGGTAAAGTTAAAAAAGGTGATGTACTTAAAGCTGTCGTCGTGCGCACTAGAAAAGGTGTTCGTCGTCCTGATGGATCTGTCATTCGTTTCGATCGCAATGCTTGCGTTATTTTAAATAATAACAGTGAGCAACCGATTGGTACGCGTATTTTTGGACCGGTCACTCGTGAACTTCGTTCTGAGAAGTTTATGAAGATCATTTCATTAGCACCAGAAGTACTGTAAGGAGCGGGTAATGGCAGCTAAAATCCGTCGAGAAGATGAAGTTATCGTGTTAGCCGGTAAAGATAAAGGTAAACGCGGTAAAGTAAAAAGTGTTTTGTCTACTGGTAAAGTGATTGTTGAAGGTATTAATTTGGTGAAAAAACACCAAAAACCAGTACCTGCATTAAATCAAGAAGGTGGAATTGTTGAGAAAGAAGCGCCAATTAACGTTTCTAACGTAGCAATTTTTAACCAAGATACAGGCAAAGCAGATCGCGTAGGCTTTCGTTTTGAAGATGGAAAAAAAGTCCGTTTTTATAAGTCTACTAATAAATTAATCAATTAAGTAATTTGGAGTGTACGATGGCGAAACTGCATGATTACTACAAAGCACAGGTAGTAAATAAACTGCAAGAACAGTTTGGCTACAAATCTGTCATGCAAGTCCCTCGGATCGAAAAGATCACCTTGAATATGGGTGTGGGTGAAGCAATTACTGATAAGAAATTATTAGATAATGCGGTTGCTGATTTAGCAGCAATCAGTGGTCAAAAACCACTTGTCACTAAAGCACGCAAATCAGTTGCTGGTTTTAAAATCCGTCAAGGGTATCCTATTGGTTGTAAGGTCACTTTACGTGGCGAACGTATGTGGGAATTTTTTGAACGTCTAGTTTATATTGCTCTTCCTCGTACTCGAGATTTTCGTGGCTTAAGCGCAAAATCTTTCGATGGTCGTGGTAACTATAGCATGGGTGTTCGTGAACAAATCGTTTTCCCTGAAATCGATTATGATAAAGTTGATCGTGTTCGTGGTTTAGATATTACTATCACAACTACTGCACAATCTGATGAAGAAGGCCGAGCTTTATTATCTGCCTTTAACTTCCCATTTCGTAAGTAAGGTAGGGCATAATGGCTAAACAATCAATGATTGAACGCGATAAGAAACGCGTAAAGCTAGCAGAAAAATATTTTGCAAAGCGTCAAGAATTAAAAGCGATTATCTCTGATCTTAATGCATCAGATGAAGATCGTTGGAATGCAGTGCTTAAATTGCAAACGCTTCCTCGTGATTCTAGTCCATCACGTCAACGTCGTCGTTGTCGTCAAACCGGTCGTCCTCATGGCGTCCTTCGTAAATTTGGTTTAAGCCGTATTAAGGTTCGTGAGTCAGCCATGCGTGGTGAGATTCCTGGTCTTAAAAAGGCAAGTTGGTAATCAGGGGAGTGTTATAGATGAGCATGCAAGATCCTATAGCAGATATGTTGACCCGTATTCGTAACGGTCAAGCTGCGAATAAAGTTGCAGTCACCATGCCTTCCTCTAAGCTAAAAGTGGCAATTGCCAATGTGCTAAAAGAAGAAGGTTATATCGGGGACTATAAAGTAGTTGGTGACACTAAACCAGAATTGGAAATCACTTTAAAATATTTCCAAGGTAAGGCTGTTGTAGAAAGTATTAAACGTGTTAGCCGTCCAGGTTTACGTATTTATAAACGTAAAGATGAATTACCAAAAGTAATGGCTGGATTAGGTATTGCAGTTATTTCTACTTCTAAAGGTGTTATGACTGATCGTGCAGCACGCCAAGCTGGTCTTGGTGGTGAAATTATCTGCTACGTAGCGTAAGGGAGAAAAAAATGTCTCGTGTTGCAAAAGCACCTGTCGTTGTTCCTGCTGGCGTAGAGGTAAAACTCAATGGTCAGGTAATTACGATTAAAGGTAAAAATGGCGAGTTATCTCGCACAATAAATAATGCTGTTGTAATTAATCAAGAAGAAGGTCAAATTAAATTTGCACCTCGTGACGGTTTTGCTGATGCTTGGGCTCAAGCAGGTACAGCTCGTGCATTGATTAATGCAATGGTAATTGGTGTTACTGAAGGTTTTACTAAAAAACTTCAGCTAGTTGGTGTCGGTTATCGTGCACAAGTTAAAGGTAATGCAATTGGTTTATCTCTTGGATATTCACATCCAATTGAACATCAATTACCTAAAGGTGTAACAGCTGAATGTCCTTCTCAAACTGAAATCGTACTAAAAAGTGCTGATAAACAGTTAATCGGACAAGTGGCAGCAGATATCCGTGCTTATCGTCGTCCTGAACCTTATAAAGGTAAAGGTGTTCGTTACGCAGATGAAGTTGTGCGTACTAAAGAAGCTAAGAAAAAGTAAGGTAACACTATGGATAAGAAATCAGCTCGTATCCGTCGTGCAACTAAAGCGCGTCGTAAGATGCATGAACTACTTGCAACTCGCTTAGTAGTTCACCGTACTCCGCGTCATATTTATGCGCAGATTATCGCACCAAACGGATCAGAAGTACTGGCAGCCGCTTCTACATTAGAAAAAGCTATCAGTGAAAGTTTAAAATACACTGGAAACAAAGATGCAGCAGCAGCAGTTGGTAAAGCAATTGCAGAGCGTGCATTAGCGAAGGATATCAAAGAAGTTTCTTTTGATCGTTCAGGTTTCCAATATCATGGTCGAGTTCAGGCGCTAGCAGATGCTGCTCGCGAAGCTGGCCTACAGTTCTAAGGTAGGAGTTAAAGATGTCAAACATCGAAAAACAAGCTGGTGAACTGCAGGAAAAATTAATCGCAGTTAACCGAGTCTCTAAAACCGTAAAAGGTGGTCGTATTTTTAGTTTTTCTGCACTAACTGTTGTTGGTGACGGTAATGGCCGCGTAGGTTTTGGATATGGTAAAGCACGTGAAGTGCCAGCAGCAATCCAAAAAGCAATGGAAAAAGCACGTCGCAATATGATCAATGTTGCGTTAAACAACGATACTTTACAGCATCCAGTTAAAGGTGCTCACACAGGTTCTCGTGTTTATATGCAACCAGCATCAGAAGGTACTGGTATTATCGCCGGTGGTGCGATGCGTGCTGTATTAGAAGTTGCTGGTGTTCGTAACGTTCTAGCTAAAGCATATGGTTCTACAAACCCAATTAACGTGGTTCGTGCAACGATTGATGGCTTAGAAAATATGAAATCTCCAGAAATGGTTGCTGCTAAGCGTGGTAAAACCGTCGAAGAAATTTTGGGGTAATTAGCCATGGCAAAGACAATTAAAATTACACAAACTCGTAGTTCTATTGGTCGTCTACCGAAGCATAAAGCAACGTTAGTTGGTTTAGGATTACGTCGTATTGGTCATACTGTTGAACGTGAAGATACACCTGCAATTCGCGGTATGGTAAACCAAGTTTATTACATGGTTAAAGTTGAGGAGTAATAGTAATGCGTTTAAATACTTTATCTCCTGCTGAAGGTTCAAAGCATGCACCTAAGCGCGTAGGCCGTGGAATCGGTTCAGGGCTTGGTAAAACTGGTACTCGTGGTATCAAAGGTCAAAAATCTCGTTCAGGTGGCGGCGTTCGTCGTGGCTTTGAAGGTGGTCAAATGCCTTTATATCGTCGTTTACCAAAATTTGGTTTTACCTCACGTAAAGCTATGGTAACAGCACAAGTTCGTCTTTCAGATTTAATGAAAGTTGAAGGTGATATTGTTGACCTAAATAGCTTAAAAGTTGCTAATGTGATTAATTCACAAATCGAATATGCAAAAATCATGTTATCTGGTGAAATTTCTAAACCAGTAACAGTTCGTGGTATTCGAGTAACTAAAGGTGCTAAAGCTGCAATTGAAGCTGCTGGCGGAAAAATTGAGGAATAATTAGAAAGATGGCAAAGCAACCAGGATTAGATTTTCAAAGCACACGAGGCGGTAGTAGTGAGCTTAAAAGACGTTTATTATTTGTGCTTTTAGCGCTTATTGTTTTCCGTCTTGGTTCTTACGTTCCGGTTCCTGGTGTTGATACTAAAGCGTTATCGGACTTACTACAAGCATCATCTAATGGTATTGTTGGTATGTTCAATATGTTCTCTGGTGGTGCTTTAAGCCGTGCTTCAATCTTTGCTTTAGGGATAATGCCTTATATTTCTGCATCAATCATTGTGCAGTTATTGACATCAATTAATCCTAAATTAGCTGAATTGAAGAAAGAAGGTGAATCAGGTCGTAAGAAAATTAGCCAATATACTCGTTATGGCACACTAGCTTTAGCGATTGTACAGGCAGTCGGTATTGCGACTGGTTTACCGAATATTCCTGGTTATAGTCAGGTTGTGATTAACCCAGGATTTTCTTTCTATTTTATTGCATCGGTTAGCTTAGTTACTGGCACTATGTTTCTTATGTGGTTGGGTGAACAGATCACAGAGCGCGGTGTAGGTAATGGTATTTCTATCATTATCTTTGCGGGTATTGTGGCAAGTCTTCCTCATGCGATATATGAAACAATTGAACAAGCTCGTTCTGGTGATTTGCATCCGATTTTATTATTAGTAATCGCTGCATTAGTGGTTGGTGTGACTTACTTTGTCGTTTTTGTTGAACGTGGTCAACGACGTATTGTCGTTAATTACGCTCAAAGACAACAAGGTCGTCGTGTGTATGCCGCACAAAGTACGCATTTACCTCTTAAAATTAATATGGCAGGTGTAATTCCAGCAATATTTGCTTCAACAATTATTATGTTACCATCAATGATGGCTTCTTGGTTTCAAGGAAATGGTGAAGGATGGAGATATATCTTTGTTCTTATTGGGCAATATTTCTCTCATGATCAACCGTTATACATAATTTTTTTTGCAGCTGCGATTATTTTCTTCTGTTTCTTCTATACCGCATTGGTTTTCAATCCGAGAGAAACAGCAGATCAGTTAAAAAAATCTGGTGCATTTATTCCAGGTATCCGTCCAGGTGAACAAACATCGAAGTATATTGATAAAGTAATGACACGTTTAACGCTAATTGGCGCTATCTACATTACTTTTGTATGTTTGGTACCAATGTTTATGACAAGTGCGATGAAAGTTCCAGTTCAATTTGGTGGAACATCTTTATTAATTGTGGTTGTTGTAATCATGGATTTTATGGCACAAGTACAGACTTTAATGATGCCAAATCGTTATGAGTCAGTGTTAAAGAAAGCGAACCTTAAAGGCTACGGCCGATAAGTTAGCCAGAAGTTACGGAGAAAAACATGAAAGTTCGTGCTTCAGTCAAGAAATTATGCAGAAATTGTAAAATCATCAAACGCAATGGCATCGTTCGTGTTATTTGCATTGAAGGTAAACACAAACAACGTCAAGGTTAATATTATTTAACTGCGAAATTGAACTTTTGCATATTTTACTTGCCAAAGTATAGTAAAGCTGGCTAGAATAGCCAGCCTAAAATTTTTTTGTAGATCCGCCGTTTGAGTATCCTGAAAACGGGCTTTTCAGTATGGTGGATTTGCTGAACATTAACAATAAAGGAGTGCATAGTGGCCCGTATAGCAGGCATTAACATTCCTGATCAACAACATACTGTTATTGCGTTACAAGCAATTTATGGTATCGGTAATACCCGTGCTAAGACAATTTGTGCTGAAGCTGGTATTCCTGAACATGTTAAGATCAGAGAACTATCTGAAGATCAGATTGAAAAGTTACGTGAACAAGTCGCTAAATTCACTGTTGAAGGTGATTTACGTCGTGAAGTAACTATGAGTATCAAGCGTTTATTAGACCTTGGTTGTTATCGTGGTGTGCGTCATCGTCGTGGACTTCCTGTCCGTGGTCAACGCACTAAGACTAACGCTCGTACCCGTAAGGGACCGCGTAAGCCAATCAAGAAATAATTGAGGTGATAATAAATGGCAAAGACACCTGTTCGTACACGTAAACGTGTTAAAAAGCAAGTTTCTGATGGTATAGCTCATATTCATGCATCATTTAACAATACAATCGTAACAATTACCGATCGTCAAGGTAATGCGTTGGGTTGGGCAACCGCTGGTGGTTCTGGTTTCCGTGGCTCTCGTAAGTCAACTCCGTTCGCAGCTCAAGTAGCAGCAGAGCGTTGTGCAGAAGCCGTAAAAGACTACGGAATTAAGAATCTAGAAGTTATGGTAAAAGGACCTGGTCCTGGTCGTGAGTCAACAATTCGTGCATTAAATGCAGCGGGTTATCGCATCACTAATATTACTGATGTAACTCCGATTCCTCATAACGGTTGTCGTCCACCAAAGAAACGTCGTGTTTAATTTTTTATTAAACATTGAATGTTTATAGGATTATTGGAGAAAAAAAATGGCAAGATATTTGGGACCAAAGCTCAAATTAAGTCGTCGTGAAGGTACAGATTTATTCCTTAAGTCTGGCGTCCGAGCGGTTGACAGTAAATGTAAGTTAGAACAAGCTCCTGGACAACATGGTGCGCGTAAACCGCGTTTATCAGATTATGGTGTTCAGTTACGCGAAAAACAAAAAGTTAGACGTATTTATGGAATTCTAGAACGTCAATTCCGTAATTACTACAAAAATGCAGCGCGTATTAAAGGTAATACAGGTGAAAACTTGTTAGGTCTTTTAGAACGTCGCTTAGATAACGTTGTTTATCGTATGGGATTCGGTGCAACTCGTGCTGAAGCTCGTCAATTAGTTAGTCATAAAGCTGTTCTTGTTAATGGTCACGTTGTTAACATCGCATCTTATCAAGTTTCACCTGAAGATGTGATTAGTGTTCGTGAAAAATCTAAAAAACAAGCACGTATTAAAGCCGCTTTAGAGTTAGCTGAACAACGTGAAAAACCAACATGGTTAGAAGTTGATGCTAGCAAAATGGAAGGTGTGTTCAAACGCTTACCAGAACGTTCAGATTTATCTGCTGACATCAACGAACATTTGATCGTCGAACTTTACTCTAAGTAAAGTTTAGCACTTAAGAGAGGACATAATGCAGGGTTCTGTAACAGAGTTTTTAAAACCTCACCTAGTTGACGTTGTTCAATACAGCCCAACTCATGCAAAAGTGACTTTAGAGCCACTTGAGCGTGGTTTTGGACATACTTTAGGTAATGCACTACGCCGCATTTTATTATCATCTATGCCGGGATATGCAGTGACCGAAGTTGAAATTGACGGTGTTCTGCATGAGTATAGTACTAAAGAAGGCGTTCAAGAAGATGTGCTTGATATTCTGCTTAATTTGAAAAAATTAGCAGTACGTGTACATACTAAAGATGATGTTATGCTGACTTTAAATAAATCAGGGGTAGGTGCGGTAACTGCATCAGATATCACTCACGATGGTGATGTTGAAATTGTTAATCCTGATTTAGTAATTTGTCATCTTACTGATGCCAATGCTTCAATTAGTATGCGTATTCGTGTACAACGAGGACGTGGTTATGTCCCTGCTTCTGCTCGCGTTAAGTCAGAAGATGAAGAGCGACCGATTGGTCGTCTATTAGTTGATGCATGTTATAGCCCAGTCGAGCGTATCGCTTATTCTGTCGATGCGGCTCGTGTGGAACAACGTACCGATTTAGATAAATTAGTTATTGATATGGAAACTAATGGTACGATTGATCCTGAAGAGGCTATTCGTCGTGCTTCAACTATTTTGGCTGAACAACTTGAAGCTTTCGTTGATTTACGTGATGTACGTCAACCTGAAGTTAAAGAAGATAAACCGGAATTTGATCCGATTCTTCTACGTCCAGTAGATGATCTCGAATTAACTGTTCGGTCTGCTAATTGCTTAAAAGCAGAAGCAGTTCATTATATTGGTGATTTAGTACAACGTACCGAAGTTGAGTTACTTAAAACCCCTAATCTTGGTAAGAAATCACTTACTGAAATTAAGGATGTGCTCGCATCTCGTGGTTTGTCTTTAGGCATGCGTCTTGAGAACTGGCCACCAGCAAGTATTGTTGAAGACTAAAATAAAATTTATATAAGAAGGATAAAGTTATGCGCCATCGTAAAAGTGGTCGTCAACTGAACCGAAATAGCAGCCATCGTCAAGCAATGTTTCGTAACATGACTAGTTCACTTGTTGAACATGAAATCATCAAAACTACATTGCCTAAAGCAAAAGAGTTGCGTCGTGTTGTTGAACCGTTAATTACGCTAGCCAAAAGCGATAGCGTAGCTAATCGCCGTTTGGCTTTTGCTCGTATCCGTGATAAAGATACAGTGAAAAAATTATTTTCAGATTTAGGCCCACGTTTTGCTACCCGTCCTGGCGGTTATGTACGCATTTTAAAATGTGGTTTCCGTGATGGAGATAATGCTCCAATGGCTTATATTGAATTAGTTGATCGCCCTGCTGTAGAAGCAGAAGCAGCAGCTGAATAAATAATTAAAGCTTAAAATTAAAACCGGCTAATGAGCCGGTTTTTTATTAGCTAATTATTATAGATTTATCAACCAAAGTTTAATATAAGTACCAGCAATTTTAAACGAAATGGCAAATGATATAGCCACCATTTTGTCCGTAATTAGCAGGAATTTTTCAAAACATTTTAATGCTATAAGTTAATAATGTGGGGGCGGAGTTTCTTCTGATAAACTTGCTATGTTCGATGTTTGGTTTGCTTGTAATTTTTGTGATAATAACGTTAATTGTTCTTTAAGTTTGCTGATATCGGCTTGTAGATTAACCACCATTTGATTTAATTCTTCAATGGTCATCTCTTGAAATGCAACTTTTGTTTCTAATAATTCCAATTGTTGGTTCATAGTCTGTTACTTAATGGCTATTTAATTTTATATTGTAAGTAAAAGTTATTATAAAATCCATCCTCGTTCCGCAAAAGAGACGTATTCACCTTTACCGATGACGAGATGATCGATAACTCGGACATCAATTAATTCACAAACTTGTTCGATTTTTTTAGTTAATGCACGATCAGCTTGACTTGGTTCAGCTAAGCCTGAAGGATGGTTATGTGCTAAAATTAATGCTGCCGCATTGTATTGTAAGGCTTTTCTAGCGACTTCTCTAGGATGAACCTCAACGCAGTTGTATGTTCCTACAAACATCTCCTCACAATTAATCACGTGATTCTGGTTATCTAGAAAAATAACCATAAAAATTTCACGATCTTTATCCATTAAACGATTAGCTAGATAATGATGAGTTAAAGTAGGTGATGTAAGATAATTTTCTTTGGTCATTTTAACTTTTAAATAACGATGAGATAGTTCAACCACCGCTTTCAATTGAGTGTATTTAGCTGTTCCCAAACCTTCTTTTTTACAAAATTCATCATGACTTGCATTCATTAAATGGTAAAAGGAACCGAATTCATTTAATAATTTTTGGGATAACGTTAATACTGGTAAATTACGAGTTCCCGTACGTAAAAAAAGAGCAAGTAATTCAGCATCTGACAGCGCTTCAACACCAAATTGTAATAATTTTTCTCGTGGCATCAAAAGTCTGCATTGTGTTGACATAATTATTGGTATTTCCATTTTTTTTAAAATGAGATTATTGATTAATTTTTATAAATTGATAACGAAACAGATGAAAAGTTGTGAAATGGTTCGCAAAGATCGAGACTATTTTACAAAAAAAGCGCTAATCAGCGCTTTTAAAATTCTATTTTATTTAAATATTAGTGACATCCGCAACTGCCGTTTCCACCGCCACAACAACCGCTTTCTTCATCATCGTCATGATCATCGTGACCACCACAACCACAGCCACCATGTCCATGATCGTGTGCACCATGAATATGACCATGAGATATCTCATCAGGTGTCGCTTCACGAATAGCAAGTACTTCAACATTAAAATTTAAGTCTTGGCCAGCTAACATATGGTTACCATCAATAGTAACGGTATCGCCATCAATAGCCGTGATTTCAACGGGTAAAGAACCTTGGTCAGTATCAGCAAAAAAACGCATACCAACTTCGAGGTCATCAACTCCAACAAAAACATCACGCGGTACATTTTGTACCAATGCATCGTTAAAATCACCATAAGGGTTAACTAATTCCACATCAAATTTATCACCAACTTGATGGCCTTCTAACGCATTTTCAAGGTCTTGTAATAAGTTTCCTGCACCTTGTAAATATTCAAGTGGCGCAGCTGCTGTAGCTTCATCAACTAACACGCCATCTTTTGTACGAACTTTATATGCTAAACTTACAACTGTATTTTTTGCTATTTTCATGTTTTCTCCAACAAACTGTTACTGAGCAAATAATGTTAAATTTTAACGGAAAAAAACGCTTCTGTATGCTATTTTCTTTGTAATTTAGGAAGTTTTAATATTATCTTAGTTATTGATGCGATTTTGGTTTAAAAAAATAACTTTTAACTAATAAATAATCGTTGGATAGCTAATTGAAATCAATTAAGCTGATAATAATAAGTTTAATAAAATTTATAAAAAAAGTTGAGGAGAGGGGTTTTTATGTTAGAAATTAATGATTATTTTGATGGGAAAGTGAAGTCTATAGGTTTTGAAAATGGCTCAACGGGTAAAGCCTCTGTTGGTGTGATGATGCCTGGCGAATATGTTTTTAGTACCAATAATCCAGAAGAAATGACAGTGATAACTGGTTCGCTCAAAGTTTTATTACCTACTGCAACTGATTGGCAAATTTTTGAAGCCGGGCAGATTTTTCATGTCGCCAAAGAGAGTCAATTTGATGTGCAAGTCAGCGAGACAACAGTTTATTTGTGTCGTTACTTAGCAAAATAGGCATTCATATTAAATCTAAGAAAGCTTAATCATTGATAGATTTACTTTTATGCAATAAAAAAGGCTAATTTTACAATTAGCCTTTCATTAAAATATTCTACTATATTACTTAAGTTCTAATTCATTCATCGCTGCGATGCTAAAGCCACCATCAACATGAATGACTTCACCTGTAATACCTGACGATAAATTTGAACATAAGAATGCAGCTGAATTACCTACGTCTTCAATGGTTACTGTACGACGAATAGGGGTTACTGATTCACAATGTGATAACATCTTTTTGAAATCTTTAATTCCTGATGCAGCTAAAGTACGAATAGGGCCAGCAGAAATTGCATTTACACGAATACCTTCAGGTCCCATTGCATTTGCCATGTAACGTACATTTGCTTCTAAAGATGCTTTAGCAAGACCCATAACGTTATAATTAGGAATTGCACGTTCAGCGCCTAAATAAGAAAGAGTGACTAATGCTGAGTCAGGATTTAGCATTGAACGACAAGCTTTAGCCATAGCAACAAAGCTATAAGAGCTAATATCATGTGCGATGGCAAAACCTTCACGAGTTACCGCATTAACATAATCACCATCTAATTGATCACCAGGAGCGAAGGCAATTGCATGAACAAAACCATCGAATTTATCCCAAGTTTTAGCTAGCTCTGTAAATAATGTTGTGATGCTTTCATCATGCGCAACATCACAAGGTAAAACGATTTTAGAATTAAAATCAGCAGCAAACTCTTCAACACGGCCTTTTAATTTTTCGCTTTGATAAGTAAAAGCTAATTCTGCGCCTTCACGGTGCATCGCTTTTGCAATACCGTAAGCAATAGAACGATTACTTGCAACGCCGGTAACCAGTATGCGTTTACCTGTTAAAAATCCCATAAATTGTTCCTCTAATATTTTTTACTATATATTCTAGAATGCTGATGATTATATGTTGATATAGTTAACTTCGCTACTATAAATTTATTTTTCCTTATTTAATCGTCATTTTATTTCTAAAAAATAAGTTGTTTATTTAATTAATACTTGACTATAATACTAAACTATTAGATGACATTGTTGGTACTTCATGATGAAAGATAAAGATTTAGTTTGTTATAAAACGTTACCTGTTTGGGATACAAAAACTTTACCCGATTTGTTTCGTGAAAAACATAATACACAACTAGGTACTTGGGCAAAATTAAACATCATAAAAGGTCATATCAATTTTGATATGTTAACCGAGCAAGGCGATATTGTTTCTCAATATGTTTTTGATGTTCAGCATCAGCCTCCATTTATTGAGCCTCAGCAATGGCATCGAATAGCTCAAGTTTCAGATGATTTGCAGTGCCAGTTGGCTTTTTATTGTCAACCTGAGGATTATAGTCAGAAAAAATATCAGATGACTAAAACCCATTCTGACGTGTTGGAAGTCTGTCAAATCATTCAGGTCGGAAAAGCGTTAGATTTAGGTTGTGGCTCAGGCCGTAATTCACTCTATTTACAGCTACTTGGTTTTGATGTTGATGCCGTTGATAAGTCAGAAATGAGTATTAGTAATTTACAAGAAATTATTGCAAACGATCATTTATCGCATATCAATGCATCTATTTATGATATTAACCAGGCTAATTTAAAAGGTAACTACGATTTAATTATTTCAACTGTTGTAATGATGTTTTTACAACCAGATAGAATTCCCGATATCATTCATAATATGCAAAACATAACTAAAACGGGTGGTTATAATTTAATTGTTTGCGCTATGTCAACTGATGATTTTCCTTGCACTGTAGGATTTTCGTTTACGTTTAAAGAGAATGAGTTACTTAATTATTATCAAAATTGGGACATCCTAAAATACAATGAAGATGTTGGCGAACTGCATAAAACGGATATCAATGGCAACCGAATAAAGCTCCGCTTTGCGACGCTAATAGCCAAAAAACGATAATATTACAGGAATTTATCCTGTAATATCTTTTTAACTAGTTCCCCAGTATCTTACCTACTTCAAACCATGCTTTGCGAGAGTTCAATAGATCTTGAGCAGACATTGGTTTTTTACCAGCAGGTTGTAAAAGTGTCATATTTAATGCGCCATCACTTGTTGCAATACATATTCCTTTTTTATCCGCTTGTAAAATAGTGCCAACAGGTCGATTGTGGGATGTTTTTATCACTTCTGCTTGCCATACCTTTACTGGCTCGCCATTAACGTCAAAATAACTAACAGGCCAAGGATTAAAGGCGCGAATGCAACGTTCCAGTTGCTGTGCCGATAGGTTCCAATCAAGTTTAGCTTCTTGTTTAGATAATTTTTCAGCGTAAGTGACCTGTGATGGATCTTGTTTTTCAGGTTGGATTTTTCCTTCGGTAATTAGTGTTAAGGTATCAAGTAGTCCTTCTGGACCTAATTGCGCCAATTTGTTATATAACGTTGCACTGGTATCAGAAGGTTCTATTGGACAGGTGAGTTTATATAACATATCACCCGTATCAAGCCCTGCATCCATTTGCATAATTGTGATACCAGTTAAAGTATCACCAGCCCAACAAGCGCGTTGAATAGGAGCTGCGCCTCGCCATCTTGGTAATAATGAACCATGCACATTTAAACAACCTAGTTTAGGCATATCAAGCACAGCTTGCGGTAAAATAAGACCATAAGCCACCACAATCATAATGTCGGCATTGAGCTCAGCAATGATTTTTTGATTTTCTTCAGTTTTGAGTGTAGCAGGTTGATAAACAGGAAGATGATTTTCGATTGCTAATTGTTTAACCGGACTTGAAGTTAACTTATTGCCACGTCCAGCAGGGCGATCGGGCTGAGTAAAAACTGCAATAACATTATGTTTAGCATCAATTAATGCTTTTAAATGGGTAGCGGCAAAATCAGGCGTGCCAGCAAAAATAATCTTTAGGGGATTTGTTGTGTGTGACATGTGTAATATATCCATAATCAAAATATGACAGATATTATACTTTAAATTGACCTAATAATCCTTAATCACATCACTGTACTCATAATGGATATCATATGTATACCGAGTAAAGGTGGTTATAGTGTTAAGTGATCTTGAATCATAGCGAAATCTCATAATAGCTGGTGAAAAGTTTGTGGATAAAATAATAGTAAAAATCCACAAACAACTTAGTAACCTTATATTTAACCAATTAATTATGTTTTTATTTTACTTAAAATGGAAAAAATATTGGTACCAACGCTATATCAACTAACATAACCAAGAAGGTTAACGGCACACCAACTTTAACAAAATCACTAAAGCTATATCCACCAGGTGCAACAACCATTGTTTTTACAGGTGATGAAACAGGTGTAATAAACGATGCAGATGTCGCAATAGCAACGGTCATAGCAAATGGATAGGGTGAATATCCAAATTTTATTGCTAAATCAATCGCAATTGGTGCAATTAAAATCGCGGTTGCGGTATTAGAAATAAACAATCCTACCGTTGAGCATAATAAAAAGATAAAAGTTAACACCATGTAAGGGCCAAATGAACGTAAGTGGATTTCAAGCCATTGTGATATGAGCGAAATCCCTCCCGTCTTATTTAATGCTACCGCGAAAGGCATCATACCGATAATTAGAATTAATGTTGGCCAATGAATTGATTTATAAGCATTTGCCATATCAATACAGCGGGTGGCTCCCATTAATAAACAAGCAATCAGTGCAGCAACAACATTTGGGACAATACCTGTCACCATTAAAATAATCATTACTACTAGATTAAATAGTGCGATAAAAGCCTGAGAGCTTGCTGGTGCAACATCATCAATGTCTGATGGGTAATCAAGTACCACAAAATCACTAGTCCGAGTTTGTAGTTTTTGTATAGATCCCCAGTCTCCGCATACCAAAAGTGTATCGCTCATTTCTAGTCGTTCTTGGAATAGGTTATTGGTTTCAACTGGTGCATGGTTTCGCCAGATTCCAATAACGGTCAGAAAATATTTTTCCCTAAAATCAATTTCATTAAGAGTCTTTCCACATAATGATGATTCAGGCAGCAACGCAACTTCAGCCATACCGACTTCTTTGACTTGTTCTGAAAAATATTCACCACGTAATACTTTTGGTTCAAGATTGTTAGTGGTTAGAAATGTGCGATAGTCAGCTTCGGAATGAGACATGTCCAATAAAAGAATATCGTTTTCTCTAAATTCAGTACTACCATTTACAGGGATGAGCACTTTTTGGAATTTTCGCCAACGTTCAATACCAATTACATTTACACCATGCTCAGTACGTAAATGTAATCCATCAATGGTTCGCCCAACAAAAGGAGAACCAGCAAGAATTTGTGCGCGGTGAGCTCGGCCAATTAATTTATAATCTCTAATTAAATCGGTAATTTTACGTCTTTGAGGTAAACTATTGTTAGCGGTGACTTGGTCCGCTGTCAGTAACCAATTGCGTGTTAATAAACAATAAATCACACCAACAACTAATACGCCAAGGCCTATTGGCGTAATTGAAAAGAAGCCAAACTCGGTTAATGCAGCTCGGCTAAGTTCACTATTTACTACAAGGTTTGGAGCTGTTGCGACAAGAGTCATCATGCCACTAATTAATGCAGCAATACACAGTGGCATCATCAATTTTTTTACATGGATACCTGTATGGTTAGCAATACTGATAGCGACAGGAATAAAGATTGCAACTACACCAGTTGAGCTCATAACCGAACCCAGTAAAGCTACACCTAACATAATAAAGCTAATAATTCGAATATCATTTTTACCTGCTGCTTTTAAGATATATTCACTCATTTTGTAAGAGATACCCGTTCTTACTAAACTTTCACCGATTACGAATAACAGTGCAATGAGGATAATATTGGGATCACTAAATCCCGCAAGCGCTTCAGCCGGAGTTAATACACCCGTGACGGTAATTGCAGTTATCGTCAATAACGCAATAATATCCATTCTTAATTTACTGAATGAAAACAATAAAATCGCAATAAAAAGTAACAAACAAACAGTAATGAGTGGGTAATATTCGATTATATAATTAGGTAAAAGAGCAGACATTGATGATAAAAAACTATGTCCAGATGACGAATGTTCCACAAAAGGTAGCTCATGAAGTTGATTATATTTTTGACATAATACCTTGATTTATTGTAATAGGGAATATCTTGAAGTAAAGATTCTCAAGTATCAATTATGGTTAAAATGACATTTTTAACATTTTTTGCTGTTTTGTTTTTAAACTATTCGCATTTATAAAACTTAGGTGTAATTTAGTCAACTTGATGCGTTTAATTTTAAAACCATATTTAGGAGTCAGTATGTCATCAAAAAAGTCAGTTGCGGAAATTATTATTGAAGTGTTATCTCAAGCGGGGGTTAAACATTGTTATGGTATTGTTGGAGATACCTTAAATCAAATTACGTCTGCTATCAAAAAAAGCGATATTGAATGGGTACATGTTCGTCATGAAGAAGTGGGTGCTTTTGCTGCAGGGGCTGAAGCTTATCTTACCGATCAAATAACCGCTTGTGCTGGTTCTTGTGGACCAGGAAGCCTACATTTTATAAATGGTATTTATGAAGCACAACGTAATAAAGTACCGTTGGTTTTACTGGCTAGCCAGTTAGTTACCTCTCAACAAGGAACTGATTTTCCGCAAGAGGTTGATTTTGAATCTATTTATAAAAACTGTTCTGTCTTTTGTCAGCAAATTTCGGATCCAACACAAGCACGACGAATTACTACAGCGGCTGTACAAGCAGCAATAAATCAACGAGGTGTTGCTGTTATAGTTATTCCTTATAATATAAGTTTAGTCAAAGTTGAAGATAATAGTGGACATAAAATTTTTCACCCGAAACCAGTAATTCGGCCATCTGATGAAGAGCTTGCACAAATTTCCGAAATTCTAAATAAAAATAGTAAAGTGGCAATATTTGCAGGTCATGGAGTATCAGAAGCTCATGATGAATTAGTTGCGTTAGCAAAAAAATTAAAGTCACCAATTGTTCATACTTCAAGAGCTAAAGATTTCGTCGAATATGATAATCCGTATAACGTTGGTATGACAGGGATGTTTGGTATGGAGTCTGGCGCAACGGCGATAAAAGAGTGTGATGTGCTTTTGATGTTTGGTGTTGATTTTGCGTGGTCACAATTTTATCCAGATGACGCAACAATTATTCAAGTAGATATCGATGCAACTCATCTTGGTCATCGCCATAGTGTAGATATTGGTGTTGTAGGTGCAAGTAAACCAACCCTAGCCGCTTTATTGCCATTAGTTAATGAAAAAGCAGACAGTGCATTTTTAGATAAATGTCGTGAATTACACACTAAAGCAATTGATAAATTAGGTAAGAAAGCGATACCATCAAAAACGGTTATTCACCCTCAATATTTAACCGAATTGATTGATAAATATGCCAATGATGATGCCGTACTATGTGCAGATGTTGGTTCTGCTATGGTTTGGGCTTGCCGTCATTTTTCAACCAATGGTAAAAGACGGACCGTTATTAGTTTAAAACATGGCACTATGGCCAATGCGATGCCACAAGCATTAGGTGTACAAAAAGCTTTTCCTAATCGTCAAGTCATTACCTTATCAGGAGATGGTGGTATTAGTATGTTGTTAGGCGATTTGTTAACCACAATCCAAGAAAACCTGCCAATTAAAGTTGTTGTGCTTAATAATAGCTCACTTAACTTTGTTGAATTGGAACAAAAATCAGAAGGGCTTGTCGATCACTATACTGATTTAAAAAATCCTGATTTTGCTAAAGTAGCTGAAGCGATGGGATTATTTGCAATTCGTGTCGATAGTTCAGATTTGCTTGAAGCCGCAGTGCAATCATTTTTAGCTCACCCTGGACCTGCATTATTAGATGTTAAGACAAACGAATATGAATTAGTTATGCCACCTGAAATTCATACTTCACAAGTAATGGGAATGGCGCTTTATAGTGTAAAAGCATCATTGAGTGGCAAAATGAAAGATGTGGTTAATTTGTTGGTTGATAATTTTGTAAAAAAATAGACTAAGCAATAGATAAAAAAAAGTTGAGGAACGGGGTTTTTAGAGGGATTTTTACGATATCTGCCGCATTTTGCGGCAGATAAGTTGGATTAAAAACTAACAGCGCCTTCTTCAGCTGAAGATAAATTTTCTCTAACAACTGTATAAAGTTCTCGACCAAAACCTTGATGGGAATCGGTTAAATCGATTGGTGCTGGACTGCGTTTTGCGAGTTCACTTTCATCAACTAATAGTGTTATTTCACCGGTTTGACCATTGACTCTGATCATATCACCTTGTTCAACTTTGCTTAATAATCCACCGGCATAGGCTTCAGGTGTAACATGAATAGCTGCCGGTACTTTGCCTGATGCGCCAGATAGCCGTCCATCAGTTAATAACGCAACTTTATAGCCGCGATCTTGTAAAACACCCAATGGTGTTATTAATTTATGTAGCTCTGGCATACCAATAGCTTTTGGACCTTGATAACGAACAACTACAACACAGTCTTTGTTGAGGTTGCCAGCTTTATATTCTGCATCTAAATCATACTGACTATTAAAAACTACTGCAGGTGCTTCGATAATTTGGTGCTCAGCGGTAACTGCAGACGTTTTCATTATCGCTCTCCCTAAATTGCCAGACATCACTTTTAAGCCACCATGAGAGTTGAAAGGTTTTTTTATTGAAGCAATCACATTTTCATCTAAAGATTCTTTAGGACCTTCGCGGAAGATGAGTTTACCATTTTCTAAAATTGGCTCTTTCGTGTAACGGCTCAGTCCATGGCCAACTACAGTTTCAACATCTTCATGTAACAAACCACCGGATAATAGTTCTCGGACCAATAATGAAGTTCCACCTGCTGCTTGGAAGTAGTTAATGTCGGCCGGCCCATTAGGGTATATTCGGCTCAATAACGGAACAACTGTTGATAAGTCTGAAATATCGTCCCAATTAATAACAATACCAGCCGCTTTAGCCATAGCGACAATGTGCATAGTCAAATTGGTTGAGCCACCTGTAGCTAAAAGCGCAACTAAACCATTAACAATTACTTTTTCATCCACCATTTTACCAACGGGCATATAGTTTCCTGATTGGTTAGTTAAACGAGTGATCTGTCTTGCAGCGGCATTGGTTAGTTCATTGCGTAATGTTGTTTCAGGGTGAACAAAAGCGGCTCCAGGTAAATGTAATCCCATTAACTCAATGACCATTTGGTTACTATTTGCCGTGCCATAAAACGTACAAGTTCCACTGGTATGGTATGAGGCTGATTCAGATTCTAATAAATCTTCGCGAGAAGCTTTTCCTTCTGAATAAAGTTGACGAATGCGAACTTTCTCTTTATTTGGTAAACCTGAAGGCATCGGTCCAGAAGGAACAAAGATAGCGGGTAAATGCCCAAAAGATAGGGCCCCAATAAATAATCCTGGTAAAATTTTATCGCAGACTCCTAGATACAGTGCGCCATCAAACATATTATGTGATAACCCAACGGCAACAGACATTGCAATTACATCTCGACTCATTAGCGAAATTTCCATACCCGGTTCGCCTTGAGTTACACCATCACACATAGCCGGTACCCCTCCAGCCATTTGGCCAACAGCGCCGACTTCATGTAGCACTTTTCGAATTTGTTCTGGATAAAATTCATAAGGTTTATGTGCTGATAACATATCGTTATAAGAACTGATAATACCGATATTACTTTTTAATATATTTTTAAGATCATTTTTCTCATCGAGGCAACAAGCGGCAAAGCCATGAGCTAAGTTACTACAAGGCAAACTTGCTCGGGTAACTTTCTTTAACATAGCATGTTCTATTTTTTGCAGATAAGCTTCACGTGTTGCTTTAGAGCGATTAATAATGCGCTGAGTTACAGCTAAAATAGTGGAATTCACATTAACCTCTTAGATTATATTTATTATAATTTCTAAACTTTTATAAATTTATTCACAATGACATATCGAATTAATAACCTTCATGCTATCTTCAATAACACCATTTAGTGATTGTTCAATATTGATAGCATAAACATCTTTTTCATTGGCTGTTGGTTCTTCTAATGCATCAAATTGCGACTGTAGCATTCCTGTTTTTTGATAATGTCCTTGGCGTTTAGCTAAACGCTGGGAGATAACATCAAAACTTCCTTTTAAATAAATAAAGTGCACATTTTCATTTTCTCCACGAATAATGTCTCGATATTTTTCTTTTAATGCTGAGCAGATAATAATCGAAATATCATTGACATTACTCATTGCAAATGCAGCATTACTAATTAAGTTTAACCAAGGCATCCTGTCGTTATCATTTAGCGGGGTACCGCTGCGCATTTTCAATATATTGGCTTTGGGATGTAAAAAGTCACCATCTAGAAAAGCGGCATTTAGGTTATCGGCTATTTGTTTTGCAACAACCGATTTACCGCTACCTGATACACCCATGAATACGAAAACATTTTTCCTTTGTTGTGTCATTACGTTATTCTCCAAAATAACCTGTTACGGGTAACATTTTGACATTTTAATCCATTATTGCAATTCAAAAAAGTTGATTTTGTGATCTGGATCATACTTTGTTTTGGGTAAAGGTCTTTATCACGATTTGGGATCTCAAGTTTATATTAAAAAATAGATTTCGATCACAAAAATATAAAATCTTATTTGTTTTTTATTTCGAAAGTATTTAATCTTTCGATATTGTTTTTGTTTTCGAAAGTTATAATTTAAAACGTAATATTAAAAAGATAAAAAATGGAGAGTAAATATGAATAAATGTCAGCTTCTTTTCGAAGACAATCTTAAATTTGACAATGAGTTAGCCTTACTGACTTATTTAAGTCAACATTTACAAAAAAAAGGGATTGTCAAACAGAGCCATTTGAAAGCTTTACTTGATCGGGAAGCATTATATCCAACCGGTATTTTGCTCGATGGCTATGCGGTGGCTATTCCACATTGTGAAGCTGAACATGCTAACAGTCCTGCGATTTTTATTCTTCGTACCCAATCTCCGGTTTCGTTTCAACGTGCAGATGAAGATGGCACCGTTGATGTTTCATTGATTATTTCATTGGTAGTGACTTCACCAGCTGATCAACTATCACTGTTGAAAGCACTTTTTACCCATTTACAAGATAAAGAATTTTATCACTTTTTATTAAGTCGTTCACAAAACGAAGTGGTCGAACGTTTTAATGAAGTGATATTTAATCAATAAGTTGTTTAGGAGGCATTATGAAAAAAAAGATTATTGTTGCATGTGGTGGCGCCGTTGCGACGTCAACTTTAGCAGCAGAAGAGATAAAAGAGCTATGTAATGAAAATAATATTGAGCTCGATTTAGTGCAGTGTCGTATTAATGAAATTAATACCTTTATTGATGATGTCGCCCTGATCTGTACGACGGCAAAAATGGATCAAACATTTGGCGATATTCCGATTGTGCATGGTATGCCTTTTGTGTCTGGCGTTGGAATTGAGCAGTTAAAAGCAAAAATATTGTCAATTTTAAAAGGATGAACCTATGTTTACTGAAATTATGCAGTACATCTTAGATTTGGGACCGTCTGTAATGCTACCCATTGTGATTATTCTGTTTTCACTTTCGCTAAGAATGAAAATTGGTGATGCATTAAAAGCCGGGATTCATATTGGGATTGGCTTTGTCGGTATTGGTTTGGTGGTTGGCTTATTAACCAGCTCAGTTGGGCCGGCAGCTCAAGCTATGGCAGAAAGATTTGATATTAGTTTGAATGTTGTCGATGTTGGTTGGCCTGGCGCAGCCCCTATGACGTGGGCATCGCAAATTGCGCTGGTTGCCATTCCCATTGCCATTGCAGTAAACATTGCCATGTTACTTTTAAGATTAACCCGTGTTGTTAATGTTGATATTTGGAACATTTGGCATATGACCTTCAGCGGGGCGCTGGTTTATATTGCAACCGGCTCTTACTGGCTAGGTATTGCTGGCGTGGTTGTACATGCAATTATTGCTTATAAATTGGGGGATTGGTTTGCTAAAGATACCAAAGATTTTTTTGAACTTGACGGCATTGCCGTGCCACATGGTACTTCGGCCTATTGTGGACCGATAGCGGTATTTGTCGATGCGGTGATTGAAAAAATACCTGGCATTAGAAAGATTAATTTCAATGCGGTAGATATGCAAAAAAGATTTGGCGCATTTGGCGAGCCAGTCACAGTTGGTCTATTTATGGGGATTTTATTAGGCGTATTAGCCGGTTATGGGGTTAAACAGACCTTGCAACTTGCGATTCAAACCGCAGCGGTAATGCTATTAATGCCAAGAGTAATTAAACCTATCATGGACGGTTTAACCCCAATATCTAAACAAGCACGTAAACATCTTCAATCAAAATTTGGTGGGCAAGACTTCCTTATCGGTTTAGATCCGGCACTATTGTTAGGTCATTCAACTGTTGTTTCTGCCAGCTTAATTTTTATCCCGTTAAGTATTTTTATTGCCATTGTGCTGCCCGGTAATGAAGTTCTTCCTTTTGGTGACTTAGCAACTATCGGCTTTTTTATCGCAATGGGTGTGGCGATTCATCAAGGCAATCTGTTTAGGATTATTATTTCCGGTTCAATCATTATTGCTATTACCTTATGGATTGCAACGCAAATGGTGCCACTAACCACTCAGCTTGCCGTCAATGCCGGTACTATTACTGCTGGTAATGGCATCTCGGTTGGTGCGATGGATCAAGGTGGTTCGCCAATTACTTATATCTTAGTTCAACTGGTTAATTTAAAACAACCGATCGGGTTTGCCTGCATTGGTCTCTTTTACCTGTTTTGCCTATTTTTGACCTGGCAACGCGCGCAAAAATACAAATTGTTATTAAAACAGCAATATGTAGAAGGTGCAAATAGCGTAAATGAGCAATAAAAAAGCCATTTTTTAAATCCATTAAGTAACGTTCACTGTTAAACCAGTGGACGTTAGAACAGCAACCTATTTGATTATTAACATAGGAAAATAATATGAAAGCAGTCGTTGTTAATGATGAGGGGACTTTATCTGTAGAAGATATTGAGATGCCCAAAATCACTTCACCAGATCAAATTCTGGTGAGAGTGGCGTATTGCGGGTTATGTGGTTCTGATATTCCACGCATTTTTCATCATGGTGCACATTTTTACCCAATCACACTTGGTCATGAATTTAGTGGTACGGTTGTCGAAATGGGCAGCGATGTGACAGAGTTTGAGATTGGTGATCTGATCTCTTGTGTACCTTTATTGCCTTGTTTTAAATGTGATGAGTGTCAAAAACATTACTATTCACTTTGTAAACATTACACCTTCGTTGGCTCAAGAATTACTGGCGGATTGGCACAGTATATCGTCATAAATAAGAGAAACGCCTTTAAGTTACCGAAAAGTGTTAGCCCTATCGAAGGGGCATTTTTTGAGCCAATGACTGTTGGGATGCATGCACTGTTATTGGCTGACGGTTGTCAAAATAAGAATGTGGTGATTGTTGGTGGCGGTACCATTGGTTTGCTTGCTATGCAGTGCGCCAAAGCGATGGGAGCTAAATTTGTTGCGGTATTAGATATTAATCAAGAGCGTTTAGATCTGGCTAAAAAGCTAGGAGCTGATGCGGTTTATCACTCTAAAAATATGACAGCTTCGGCGATCTATGAAGCACTGATGCCACATCGATTTGATCAGGTGGTGTTAGAAACCGCCGGCACACCAGCGACAGTAAGCTTAGCCATTGAAATAGCTGGCGCTAGAGCCAAAGTCGGTTTGATTGGCACATTGCATCATGATGTGACCCTTTCAGAAAAAACATTCGGGATGATTTTACGAAAAGAGCTTGAGATCTTAGGAAGCTGGATGAATTACTCTGCACCATGGCCAGGCAAAGAGTGGCAACTCGTTAGTCAGTTTTTTGTTGACGGTAAAATCAGGTTAGATGAGCTAATTGCAGGGGTGGGTGATTTTAATGAATTTACTCAACAAGTTAGTGCATTAAACGGTCATCCAATGAACGGTAAAATTTTATTAAATTGCATTTAATTATCTGATTTAGATCAGCTATTAAAAATGAGCGCTTATCTTTTGATTTTGTTTGTTATACACTGCTGAAGAATTTTCGAAAAAGGAAATATTATGAATGCAAGTGAAAGACGTCAACAAATAGTCGAACTTATTAATGCGAAAGGAACTGTTTTGGTTAGTGATTTATCAGGACAATATGATGTTTCGGAAGTGACAATCAGAACAGATCTTCGTTTGCTGGAAAAACAAGGTGTTTTGACTCGATTCCATGGCGGGGCAACCAAAATCATGAGTAAAGGCGATTTAAAATCATTTAAAGAATTGCAATTAGAAGAACGTTATCAGCGTTTTATAGAGGCTAAAAAACGTATTGCAATTGAAGCAGTTAAACATGTCAAAGAGGGTGATACCATTATTTTAGATAGTGGTAGTACTACAATGTTGATAGCTGAAGAGTTAGTAAAACTCAAGCATATCACTGTCATTACCAACAGCCTTACTTCTGCATTTATTTTGTCGGATAACAGTGACATTATGTTATTTATGTGTGGTGGTACGCTGAGGCATAAGACTCGTTCTTTTCATGGAAAAATTGCTGAGCAATCGTTAGACGGCATTTCTGCTGATATTTTGTTTGTTGGTGCAGATGGAATAGATGCAAAAAGAGGAATAACAACGTTTAACGAAGGCTACACTATCAGTAGTGTGATGGCTAATGCGGCAAGGCAGGTTATTGCAGTTTTAGATTCATCAAAATTTGGACGAAATGGCATTAATATCGTATTACCACTTAATAAACTAAGTACCATTATTACCGATACTGATGTCGATAACAGTTATAAACAACAATTTGAAGAAAAAGGCATTGATTTTATAGCTGTTTAAATTCTGACTGGTGATTGTGTATCTTTTTGAATAAAGCTTAAAAGATTTTTTAGCTAAATAGTTGATTTTATATAGTTAACGTAATAATGACAATGGATTGTTGTTGGCTATTATGTTGATTAATATTATTAAACTAATTTAATTGATTAAGCTTGTTATTTCTCCCAACGATATGATTTTGCAATCAATATGTAGGCGAGAATATGATATTAACAATTACCATGAATCCTTCTGTGGATATCTCTTATCCACTCAATACACTCCATATTAATGACATTAATCGTGTTACAAATGTTAAAAAAACCGCCGGTGGTAAAGGGCTAAATGTCACACGAGGTGTGAAATTTTCGGGCATCAATGTGTTAGCCTCAGGTATTGTTGGCGGTACAACCGGCCAGTATATTCAAAAACAGTTAGATAGTGACAATATCCATTACCATTTTTATGTTACTAAACATGAATCACGTAATTGTATTGCGATATTACATGAAGGTAATCAAACCGAAATTCTAGAATCTGGGCCAACACTCGAACAAAAAGAGGTGGATGCCTTTTTAGCGCACTATCAAACGTTAGTGGATAAAGCCAAGGTAATGACCATTTCAGGATCTCTACCACAAGGTTTCCCGGTTGATTTTTATGCCACATTAATTCAAATCGCCAATAAAAAAGCCATTCCTGTTTTACTAGATTCCTCCGGCAAAATGTTATTAGCTACGTTGGTCTCTGAACATAAACCTTACTTAATTAAGCCGAATAAAGATGAATTACAACAAATAATTCAGATGGATATTGATGTTAATGATACTGCTTCGTTGATTAAGGCGGTTGATCATCCACTGCTGAATGCAATCCCTTTTATCATCATTTCACTGGGTAAAAATGGAGCTTTTGCTCGTTGTCATCAGCAATATTATCAAGTTTCAATTCCTAAAATTGATGTTGTCAATCCGGTTGGGTCTGGCGATGTGACGTTAGCGGGTCTTGCAGTAAGCATTCATGAAAACGAATCGATAGAAACCATGCTCAAAAGGGCGATGACGATGGGCATGTTAAATGCCATGGAATCGCAAACCGGCTTTGTGAATATGCACAATTATGATGATTATTTCCAACAAGTTATTGTTAACCAAATTTATTAAATATTAATTAAGGAGTTATTATGTATCTTATTTCAAGTCAAGAGATGTTAAAAAAAGCGCAACGTGAAAATTATGCTGTTCCGGCATTTAATATTCACAACCTTGAAACAATTCAAGTTGTGGTTGATACCGCAAAACAGTTGCAGTCTCCGGTTATATTAGCCGCGACACCCGGCACTTATCGTTATGCCGGCACAGAGTATTTAATCAACATTTGTAAAACAGCGGCCCAAATTAAACATTTCCCGTTTGCTTTGCATCTTGATCACCATGAAGATGTCGATGATATTCAAGCTAAAATTGCCGGCGGTATTCGCTCGGTTATGATAGATGCTTCACATCATCCCTTTGAAGAAAATATTGACATTGTGCGTAAAATGGTCGAATTTAGTCATAAATTTAATGCCAGTGTTGAAGCTGAATTAGGGCGTCTGGGTGGACAAGAAGACGACCTTGTTGTGGATGATAAAGACAGCGCCTTTACTGATCCGGATGCGGCAAGGGAATATGTCGAGCGAACAGGCATCGATTCTTTAGCGGTGGCAATTGGATCGGCTCATGGTATGTATAAAGGTGAGCCTAAATTGGATTTTGATCGATTAGCCAAAATACGCGATAAAGTTGCGATTCCTCTGGTGTTGCATGGCGCTTCGGGAATACCTGAAGCAATGGTGAAAAAATCGATTTCATTAGGTATCTGTAAAGTGAATGTGGCAACTGAATTAAAAATTGCTTTTTCAGATGCGTTGAAACAATACTTTCAAGCTCAACCGGATGCTAACGATCCAAGGCACTACATGCAACCGGCTAAACTGGCAATGGCGAAAATTGTGGAAGATAAAATTCGTATTTGTGGAAGTGCAGGTAAACTATAATATGAAAGCTAAAGGTATTTTGTTTGATTTAGATGGTACTTTGGTTAACTCTCTACCAGCAGTTGAGCGCTGCTGGTTGAAATTTGCTCAGCGGCATCATTTAGATGCCACTAAGGTATTAACAACCATTCATGGGCGTAAAGCTATCGATAATATTAAGCTGTTTTTACCTGATCAGCCCACTAGTTTGATTGAGCAAGAATATCATTGGATGGAGCAATTAGAGTCAAATGATGTACAAGGGATTGATGAAATACCGGGCGCAAGCGATTTTCTGCAGCTATTATCATCAATGAATATCCCTTGGGGGATTGTCACTTCCGGCACTAAAATTGTGGCTGAAGCAAGATTTAGTTTGCTACAGGTTGCTAAACCGCCGGTATTTATCACCGGCGAAATGGTGGCTAACACCAAACCAGCTCCAGACGGCTATTTGCAAGGCGCAAAACTGTTAGATTTAGCAGCCAGTTCGTGTATTGTTTTTGAAGATTCCGCTGCGGGCATTGAGTCAGCAAATAAGGTTAATTGTCAGGTGATTGGTGTCAATACGTCTAATTTGATTAATCATCATGCTCAGCTAACTATCGATAACTTTAATGATCTGATTGTTGAAAAAATCACAGGTAGCGATCAATTCATTATTAATAAAAAAACGTTTTGCTAATAGGATAACACCCGGCAACCTGCTTTTGCTCCACACAAGCGCAATCTATTTAACCGTCTTTAGATTGAAAGCATACAAAATTTAGCATAAATTTATGCATACTTTCAATCAGATAAAGGTTATTGCGTTGCCTTACTCATCGCTTGTTTAAAGGTTGAAAAAGTACAAAAGCCCTGCATGTTAATTGGGAAATTCCCCATTTCTAACGTCACTTTAGGTGGTGGGTTTCGCCGGTTTAATTTGGTTAAATGACGAATTTGAACGGTGGATTGATAAAAATATTCAATTTTCATCATCACTGGTCGCTTGGAATAATAGTAAAGAAGAAAGTTATTGAACCGCGGAAGCGTTTCAATAACTTATGTATGAATAAATTAATTAATTTGCGTTTGATTGTCTGGTTTTTTCAAGCGATTAACAAACATCATCACGATAAAAGCAATAACGGTTAAATAAATAATGAATATCCCATATGTTGATAACATATCGACAAATGAGCGTCCTCGTATACCTATATCGCGGAAAAAGCGGAAGAGCCAAACTAATGGAAATGCGTGGCTGACATAAAATGCCCAGATTGGCATAATGCCTACCGCCATGGTTGAGCCACCCATAATGAATCCCGGTGGAACAAGGAAAATCATTCTGCTAGCCCCTTCGCCTGGATGATTGGTATTCCAAGATAATAAGAAGCCTAACCAGCCAAAAGCGAGTCCAGTCATAAATACACTAGGTACAAAAATAAAGTAATTACCATCAAAACGTAATTGTCCAAATAAAACCAGTATTGCAGTAATTAAAGTTAAAGCAGTGGTATAAAATAGGGCATAAGGCACGGTTCTCGCTAATAGTGGTACAAAACCACGTTCTATTACGGTATTCCACATCCCCATTGTTTTTAATCGGCCAATTATCATTAATGATGTTAATCCATACGTTAATGACGAGAAGAAGTAAACGAAATAGATTATAGTGGATATTGTTGATGAACTAGATGGATTAAACATGGTCCTAGTTTTCAATTGCATTGGTGATAAGGTTGCTTCAGTTGCTTCTCTTCCAAGTCCTAATGCTGCAACTTTACCAACGCTCAATTCAGCACCTGATTCAGGGATGATTTCATTAAGACTTTGCATTACCTTGGCATTTTGTGCATCATTTGAATCATCAGCAAAATAACCTAATTTAACGGTTTGATCCCCTTTTTTTAGAGACTTTTCAAGTCCTTTAGGAATATATAACACTCCTAAATTACGGTCGTGTGATACTAATGTAATTGGATTTATTGGTGAGCGAATTACTTCTGTTATTTCAATAAATGGTGAAGTATTTACTTTACTGATTAATTCAGTTGAGTAATTGGAACCATCAAGATCAATAACAGCAATTTTTCCTTCAAAAACTGAACCATGGCTTAGCACAATTGAAAAAACAAGTGATACGATAGCAGCTAAACCTAAGCACACTTTATAATAAGGAATGAAGTGGCCTGATAACATAGCATCAAGCTCTTCAAGCATAGATTTAATGATGTTTTGCATCATTGATCAACCTCAATTGTCATACCAGTTAATAAATGCGGTATAGGTTCTATATAAATTCTGACTTGATAAGATGTTAAATCTGCCTGTCCTCGTTCCCGAGTCATTCGTAAATCAGCAAATGAAGGCGCCGCTGTTGCAAAACGGACAGTACCTTTTACTGTTTTGTCCAGGGCAATCACATTAGCTTTTACTTTAGTTTCAGGTTGATAATCATTAACCATTTTTTCGTTAACATAGATGTCAACATATTTACGGTCTGTTTCTAACAATACTGCTGGTGCGCCAGCAGGCACCATTTCACCATCTTCAAACATTAGTTTTAGTACTTTTCCATCTTCTGGTGCAACTAATGTAAGGCGGCTATAATTTACTTTCAGTTGCTTTAAATCAGCTTCGGCTTGTGCGAGTTGAGCACGGATTTGAGCAAGCTGATTTTGGCGATTTTGCAGTTTTTGTCTAGCAATAGTAATCGACTGCAATGTCATTCCCGTTGCATTTCTAGTTTGTTCAAACTGGGTGATTTGCTCAGGTGATGCACCAATCATCAATGTTGATAATTGACTTTCAATCTGTACAACTTGCATTTTTGAATTAATGTAGGCATTGCGTGCAGCATCAAGTTGTGATTGTGAAGAGCCTCCAGTTTTTCTTAATTGAGTATGACGTTGAAATTCAGTATTAGCTAAGTCTCGAGAAGATATTGCAGCTTCTAAGTTCGCTTTAACTTCTTCTATTTTCCGCCACGTTGATAATTCATTGAGGTTAGTTTCATTTTCAGTGATTTCGATTGCTGCTTGTTCTTGATTAACTGCGGCTGTTTGACTATCAACTAGCGCTTGTAAGCGATCTATTGATAGCTGCGTATCAGTATCTTCAAGTTGCATTAATGGATCGCCTTTTTTTACAAATTGTGATTCTTGGACAAACCGTTTAATGACTTTGCCACCTACATTTTGAAATGCAACATTGATTTCATCAGCAGTTAATACGCCTGATTTGATACTTTTAGCAACAGTTACTGCATCGTTCCTTGAACCAAGACAAATCAATGTTGATCCAATTAGAAGTAGCAATAAAAATATAGCAGGAATTTTAATGTTTTTTGGTAAATCGAAGTTTAGTTTATTTTTCATTTATTTAGTCAGCTAAGTATATTGTTAGAATATCATGATTTTTAGTGATTAAAAGCAATTATTTACGTAATAATTTACGTAACATTGCAATTAAAGATTCCTGCTCTTGTGCATTTAAAACCTGAGCAAAAGCACGAATCGATTTTAAGTGATTAGGTAGCGCTTTTTGTATAAGATTTACACCAGTTGTGGTGAGCCTGATTAGTCGAGAACGACCATCTTCCCCACTTTTCGTCATCGATATTAAAGGATCTTGCGCAGCTAACATCCGTTTAACCATTACTGAGACAGTTGCAGGAGTGACGCCAACTTTCAATGCTAGCTCGCTAGCGCAGGTTTCACCTTCACTATACAATGACATTAGCAATGCAAATTTTCCTTCAGAAACATCATAATCTTTTGCAAGTTGTGCATAAATATTAGAACGAATTAAATCGGCAGTAGTAATTAAACTTAGGACCAGATCAACGCCTGAAACCTCGATAATTTCATCATTAAAACTTTGTGCTTTTGCTAAAGTTTCGCGCGAAGGAAGTATTCTTGAGTTGTAATTCAATTGCTTTACCTAATTTATTTAGTCGGCTAATTATACTGGTTTGTCCTAAATTGGCAATTGTTTTTTTACTTTAGTTTGAGAGGTTGATCTCATTAATTTGTTAATTTTCATTGATATTTAGTTAGTCAAGAATGATAACTTATTGTTTTAAAGCTTATTATTTAATCTACTACTAAAGTGGTAATCCTTGAGGGTAATTATATTCTATTTAAAGTTCCTTAAAATATCGTATAGATAAAAATTAAATAATTGAATTAAAAATAAATTTGGAGCTTTTTATGAGTAAAACCAATCTCGTTATTATAGGCAATGGGATGGTTGGACATCGTTTTGTCGAAGAAATTATCGAAAAAATGCAGTCTGATAATTTTAAAATTACCATCTTTTGCCAAGAACCAAGAGTAGCTTATGATCGTGTTCATCTTTCTTCCTATTTTTCAGGCCATACTGCAGAAGCTCTGTCTTTAGTTCGGGAAGGCTTGTACCAAGAAAATGATATTAATATTTTACTTAATGAACGGATTATTTTGATTAATCGCCAACGTAAAGAGGTGCATTCACAAACTGGGCGTATTGTTTCTTATGATAAGTTGATTATTGCAACGGGCTCTTATCCATGGGTTCCTCCAATTAAAGGTGCTGAAGGGGCGAATTGTTTTGTTTATCGTACCATTGAAGATCTCGATGCGATTCGTGATTGTGCTAGTAATTGTAAAATAGGTGCAGTTGTCGGTGGAGGTTTACTTGGACTTGAAGCTGCTGGTGCATTGAAAAACTTAGGTGTTGAAACTCATGTTGTCGAATTTGCTCCAGTCTTAATGTCAGAGCAACTTGATGCAATGGGTGGTGATCAACTTCGTAGAAAAATCGAAGAGATGGGAGTTGGAGTTCATACAAGCAAAAATACTCAAGAAATTATTCATACCCCATCAGGTAAAGTTATGCAATTTTCTGATGGTTCATCACTTGAAATTGATTTTATTGTTTTTTCAACTGGCATCCGTCCCAATGACCAATTAGCTAAAGCGTGTGAATTAGATATTGGACCTAGAGGAGGTATTGTTATTAACGATTATTGCCAAACTTCAGATCCGGATATTTATGCCATAGGTGAATGCGCCTGTTGGCAAGGTAAAGTTTACGGTTTAGTTGCACCTGGTTACAAAATGGCACAAGTTGCCTTAGCACATTTAATCGGTGAAAGCGCTAAATTTGAAGGTGCCGATATGAGTGCTAAACTCAAATTAATGGGAGTCGACGTTGGTAGTATTGGTGATGCAAAGGCTAAAACAATAGCTAGCAGAAGCTATGTTTATTTAGATGAAAGTGTACCAGTTTATAAAAAGTTAGTGGTATCTAATGATAATAAAAAACTATTAGGTGCTGTTTTAGTTGGTGATACATCTGATTATAGTAACTTGCTGCAATTGATGCTTAATGATATGGATTTACCTGAACATCCTGATTCTCTAATTTTACCATCACATGCAGGTGCTAAGCCTGCATTAGGCGCTGACGCATTACCTGATAGTGCACAAATATGTTCTTGTTTTGATGTGACAAAGGCAAAAATTGTTCAAGCTATTCATGCTGGTTGTCATACTGTTGCTGCAATTAAAGCTGAAACTAAAGCGGGTAGTGGATGTGGTGGTTGTATACCACTAGTAACGCAAATCCTTAATTTGGAATTAGCGAAACAAGGTATTGAAGTAAGCCATGCACTTTGTGAACATTTTAAATATTCTCGGCAAGAGCTTTTTCACTTAATTCGTGTTGAAGGATTAACTTCCTTTGATGAAGTGATAAAAAAACATGGTACCGGCTATGGCTGTGAAGTTTGTAAACCAACAGTTGGCTCTATATTAGCTTCATGTTGGAATAATTATATTCTTAAACCAGATCTTGTACCGTTACAAGATAGTAATGATATCTTTTTAGGTAATATTCAAAAAAATGGTACTTATTCAATTATTCCTCGTAGTGCTGGTGGTGAAATTACTCCGGAAGGATTGATTGCGGTTGGTCAGATTGCTAAGAAATACAATCTCTATTCAAAAATTACTGGTTCACAACGTATAGCGTTGTTTGGTGCGCAAAAAGATGATCTTCCTGCTATCTGGAAAGAACTGATTGATGCTGGTTTTGAGAGTGGTCACGCTTACGCTAAGGCATTACGTATGGCAAAAACTTGCGTAGGTAGCACTTGGTGTCGGTTTGGGGTAGGAGATAGTGTTAGTTTAGGTGTCGAATTAGAAAACCGCTATAAAGGTATTCGAGCGCCTCATAAATTCAAACTTGGTGTTTCAGGTTGTACCCGTGAATGTGCCGAAGCTCAGGGTAAGGATATTGGCGTTATTGCAACTGAAAAAGGTTGGAATCTTTATGTTTGTGGTAATGGTGGTATGAAACCTCGTCATGCCGATCTTTTAGCTGCAGATTTAGATCGAGAAACCCTTATTCGCTACCTAGACCGTTTCCTTATGTTCTATATTCGTACAGCGGATAAATTACAACGGACTTCTGTCTGGTTTGAAAACCTTGAGGGGGGGATCGAATATTTGCGTAGTGTCATTATTGATGACAAATTAGGTATCAATGACGAACTTGAAAAAGAGATGGCTCGCATTCGTAAGCTTTTTGTTTGTGAATGGAAAGAAACTGTTAATAATCCAGAAGCACAAATCCGATTTGCTCATTTTATTAATAGTCCTAAACGAGACGATAATGTTCAGTTTGTACCTGAGCGACAACAACATCGTCCCGCCACCCTTGAAGAACGTCAAGTTATGTCAGGAGAGTAGATTATGAGTCAATGGGTAACTATCTGTAAAATTGAAGATATTTTTCCTGAAACAGGAGTTTGTGCTTTAGTTGGTAAAGAGCATGTCGCTGTTTTTCGTCCTTTTCATTCTGACGAGCTTTATGCGATTAGTAATATTGATCCTTTTGCTAATGCTAGTGTGCTTTCTAGGGGGATTATTTGTGAGCATGAAAATGAATTATGGGTTGCTAGTCCTCTGAAAAAACAACGCTTTCGTTTAAAAGATGGTTATTGTTTTGAAGATGCAAGTTATTCCATCGCACACTATGAGGTCAAAATTGATAATGATGGATTTGTTAAAGTTAAATTTAGCTAATAAATAAAAATAGGAATAATAAATGTATACAGAAACAATTAATAAATGTGCTGTTAATGCAGCACGTATTGTTAAATTAGCTAAAACCAATCCTATAGGGTTTTGGCTAAGTTCTGCTATGGCTGGTGCTTATGTTGGTCTGGGTATCATATTAATTTTTACTCTGGGTAATTTGCTTGATGCATCAGTTAGACCTTTAGTTATGGGAGCAACATTTGGAATTGCATTAACTTTAGTTGTTATAGCGGGCTCGGAGTTATTTACTGGGCATACCATGTTTTTAACATTTGGTGTTCAAGCTAAAAAGATTACACACTTTCAAATGTGGTGGGTATTACCACAAACGTGGCTAGGCAATTTACTGGGATCTATTTTTGTTGCTGCTTTATTTTATTGGGCTGCAAGCCCATTATTGGCAACAGATACTTCCCTTATACATACTGCGGCATTAGCAAAAACATCCACTCCCGCAATGGCGCTGTTTTTTCGTGGAATTTTATGTAACTGGTTAGTTTGTTTAGCTATTTGGATGGCAAATCGAGTTGAAGGTTCAGCTAAATTTATTGCTATATGGTGGTGTTTATTGGCATTTATTGCTTGTGGGTATGAGCATAGTGTTGCTAATATGACGTTATTTTCTCTTTCTTTGTTTGGAAATCATACTGATGCCTATACTTTAGGTGGTATTGGGCATAACTTGTTATGGGTTTCATTGGGTAATTTAGTATCTGGAGCACTGTTTATGGGCTTAGGATATTGGTTTTCAACACCTAAAGCAGATCGACCTTAATCATTATTGAATAAGGTTGTAATTGTTTAGCTTACTGTTTTTAAGAATTATTGGATTATTAACAGTAAATTTTTTAGATCAATAAGATATTAATGGTTGTTTTTAAAGTCTATGGATTATTTACCTTTATTTTGTAAATTAGAAAACCGTGATTGCTTATTAGTTGGTGGTGGGGAAATAGCCGAGCGTAAAGCTCGGTTATTGCTTGAAGCTGGCGCAAATTTAACTGTCAATGCTCTTGAATTTACTCAGCAATTTGTCTGTTGGCAAGAACAAAAACAATTGGTTTTAATACAAGGTGAATTTGATACACAACTACTCGATAATAAATGGTTAGTTATTGCTGCAACAGATTGTCAACAAACCAATCAGCAAGTCAGTATAGAATCAGAAAAGCGACGTATTTTTTGTAATATCGTTGATTCACCTAAAGGTGCTAGTTTTATTATGCCTTCTATTATTGATCGCTCTCCAATAATGGTTGCGATATCTTCAGAAGGTCATGCTCCTGTATTGGCACGGTTATTACGTGAAAAATTAGAAGCGATTTTACCGCAAAATATTGGAAAACTAGCAAAATATGCTGGTTATTTACGTAATAAAGTAAAAGCAACTTATCAAAGCATGACTGAACGTAGAAGATTCTGGGAAAAGCTATTTACACATGATAGGTTAGCTCAAGCTATAGCTAATAATGATTCAGAAAAAGTTGAAATGTTAACTAATGAATTATTTGAAGAGCCAGTTGATTATCGAGGTGAAGTGGTTTTAGTTGGTGCCGGTCCGGGTGACCCAGGGTTGTTGACATTAAAAGCTCTTCAACAAATTCAACAAGCCGATATTATTGTTTACGATCGATTAGTATCCGATGAAATAATGAATTTAGCTCGACGAGATGCTCAGCGAATTTTTGTCGGTAAGCGGCCTGGTTTTCATTGTGTGCCACAAGAACAAATTAACCAAATATTACTTGAGCAAGCCCAAAAAGGGTTGCGAGTAGTAAGACTTAAAGGTGGTGACCCCTTCATTTTTGGTCGAGGCGGAGAGGAGCTTGAAACACTATTTGATGCTAATATTCCTTTTTCGTTAGTACCAGGAATTACAGCTGCTTCAGGATGCTCAGCTTATAGTGGAATACCATTAACTCATCGTGATTATGCTCATAGTGTTCGTTTAATTACGGGTCATTTGAAAGATGGCACTCATTTGGATTGGCAAAGTTTAGCTGCTGAAAAACAGACTCTCGTTTTTTATATGGGGTTATCACAAGCAGAAAATATTAAAACACAATTAATTAAACATGGTATGGATAGTAATATACCTGTGGCTATAGTAGAAGAAGGTACAAAAGCCAATCAGAAAGTTGTAGAGGGATTGTTATGTGATCTTACTCAACTTGCATTACATGCTTGTAGTCCTAGTTTAATTATTATTGGACGTGTAGTTGCATTACGCAAAAAGTTAAATTGGTTTTCTAAACTTTAATGTTAGATAAAGTGAAGAATGGCATAATTAGTACTAGCTATTCTTTACTTTGTAAATACCATACAGTCATTTCCATTCTTGATTTAAAATTTAGTTTTTTAAATATACTTTTTATATGGACTTTTACTGTGTTTTCGACAATATCTAACTCTTTCGCTATTAATTTATTTGATAATCCTTGAACTAATAAATTAAATATTTCTCGTTCTCTTGGTGTGAGTAAATTAATATTATGGGACTGGCTTGTAGTCGTGCCTCCACCATGACGCATATAATCAAGAATAATAGGTGAAATTGCTTCATCCATGGTGATTTTGCCTTCAGAAATATCTATTAATGCTTTCAGAAGGTTTTCCGGTTCCATATCTTTTAATAAATAGCCATCAGCACCGGTTTTGATAGCAGTAATGATATCTTCTTTTGCATCTGATACAGTAAATATAATGATTCGTGCAGAAATATTTTTTTCTCGTAAATAACGCAAGATTTCTAATCCATTCACATCATTCATATTGATATCTAATAAAATAATGTCCGGATCAAGTGTTTCTGCAAGCATAACCCCTTCTAAGCCAGAGCCTGTTTCACCGATAACCTCAAAATTATTGATTGTTTTTATAAGTTGCTTAACCCCATTTCTTAACATGGGATGATCATCAATAAGTAATATTGAACTTTTAACTTGTTCCATTTGTTATTCTTCTATCATTTTAAATGGGATCATTGTAGTTGCTTTAAACGTTATTACAATCTCAGTGCCTAGATTAGGCTTACTATTAATGGTTAAATTGCCATTTAATATTCCAACTCTATCACGCATAATTATTAATCCATAATGATTATCTTGATTAGCATTATTTTGTAAACCAATACCATTATCTTTTATGCTGACACTAATAATCTGATTATCATCAATAGTTAAACTTATTTTAACTTGTGTTGCATTAGCATGTTTATAAATATTATTTAAAGATTCGCGTACACATTGCAATAGATGGAATGCATATTTGCTCTTAATGATATTGAGAGGTAGTTGATATTCAGCTTGTATTTTAAATTTCAATTTTTGATTAAATTCTTCGATCAACTCCATTAAGCTGGCATAAAAACCGGTTTGATTAAGTCGTAAACGAAAAGAAGTTATTAATTCTCTTAATTGAGAATAAGTAATATTAACTTCTGTACGCATTATAGCTAGCAAATCACTACTTGTTTGTGAGGTTAAATCTGGTTGCATTTGTAAGCAACTAAGATGAATTTTTAAACAAGAAAGAGATTGTGCTATAGAGTCATGTAACTCTCTGGCCATTGCTGAGCGCTCTTTCATTAATAGATATTGTTTTTGTTGTTCTATTTGCCTATCAAGCATTAGTGCTGTCGTCATTTGCTCGACTAAGGCTGTAATTAAATTTTCTTGTTCTGCACTTAGATGCATTGTTGATGGTTGTAGAGCAAATAAAATACCAAATTTTTCACCTTTTTCTTGAAGATACCAATAACGTTGAAATCCATTTTCTTGATAAGATTTTGATGGAATAAGGCAAGCGTTACATTCTGAATTTTGGCAATAAGGTAGTCTTTGTTGGTTGGCATAGCTGATTTGTTGATAATGTTCTATATTATCCGACTCATAAAAACGAATTTGAAACTGTGTTAATGGCACTAATTCCTCAAGCTGGCGGAGTATAATTAAAAAGCGTTCACATAATGGATCTGATGTGTGCAGTTGTTTTATAGCTTGATACTGAAACGACAATATTTTATTGATTTGTTGTAATTCGGCAGTTTTTTCTGTGACACGTTCTTCTAATAATTGGTACTGCAATTCAATTTGTTCTGCCATTTCATTGAAGGCTTGCCCCAATAAATCAAATTCGTTCTTTTTACTTTTCTTACTGTTAAATCGTTGGCTAAAGTTATGTTGCGAAATAGATTCAGCCATATTAATTAATTTGCGCCAAGGCGCAAGAAGATAACGACGTAAATAGTAAATTTGCGCAAGAAGAAATAGAACAATAAGAATGATAAAAACAAATTGCAATTGTGATATATAATGGATTTGATTTTCTGTTTTTTGATCAATTTGATGGACTAATTTATCGGTCTGAGTTACAAACTTATCAATTTCATTTTTTATTTCATCTATACTGTTTGCTTGTTTAATTTTGGGGACAATATCAGTTATCCATTGAGACTGTAATTGGTTAAGCTCATCAATTAAATGGTAACGTTCAAATAATTTTAATTGCTCAGAAGACGGAATATCATTAAAAATATTAAGTCGATCATAGTCCTTTTTTTCAATCGGGATCATGGCTAAAAATTGATAGCTTTTCATCCTAATTAAACCCAATTGGTTTATCATATAAGCACTGCCTTTAGTATCATTAGCTACTTGTATTGATAAAAACAAAGCTAATAACGCCATGGCACCTAAAGAAAACATTAAAAGTGTTAAACGATTTAAAATAGATGCACTGTAGCGAAATTTTCTTTTTAGCATATCGATACTCAATATTTTTGTGTTAAATATTGTTTAAATAAATAATAATTTAGCTCTATTGTATCGTGAAAACCGTTGATCAAAGATCTTTTTTATGACTTTTTGCGATCTTTTATTAAACAGCGCTTGCAACAAGCATAAATTTTGCGTAAAATTCACGCCCTATAAGATTAATCAATGCAGACATATATGTTAAATCAGGAATCGTCTGCTTTTTATTGCGGAGTTAAGTATGTACGCAGTTTTCCAAAGTGGTGGTAAACAACACCGAGTTAGCGAAGGACAAGTCGTTCGCTTGGAAAAAATTGAAGTCGAAACAGGTGCAGAAGTTGTTTTCGATAAAGTTTTAATGGTAGCAAATGGTGAAGACATCAAAGTTGGTGCTCCGTTTGTTGAAGGTGCAACAGTTAAAGCAGAGATTGTTGAGCACGGTCGTGGCGAGAAAGTGAAAATTGTTAAATTCCGTCGTCGTAAACACTATCGTAAACAACAAGGTCACCGTCAGTGGTTCACTGATGTGAAGATCACTGCAATCGCTTAATAGGAGTATCGAACAATGGCACATAAGAAGGCTGGTGGTTCATCACGTAATGGTCGTGATTCCCAGAGTAAACGTTTAGGTGTTAAACGTTATGGTTCTCAAGAAGTTCTTGCTGGTAATATTTTAGTTCGTCAACGTGGAACTCAATTCCACCCAGGTACTAATGTAGGTTGTGGTCGTGATCATACCCTATTCGCGTTAGTTGATGGACAAGTTAAGTTTGAAGTTAAAGGACCTAAAAACCGCCGTTATGTTAGTGTAGTTGCTAACAGCTAATAAACCAGCGGTTCATAAGTTATAGAAGCCTCACAGTTATTGTGGGGCTTTTTTCATTTCTTGAAATTTATATAAATTAATTCATTATGATAAAACAGCAAAATGTTAAATTAGGTTTTGCACTAGCCATGTTGACGTCAGTGATGTGGGGACTCGTGCCAATTGCTATGAAATATGCATTAGTTGTTATTGATCCATTAACGTTAGCTTGGTCACGCTTAAGTATATCAGCAGTAGGTATAACGCTTTGGTTGGCTTATAAAAAACAATTTCCTAATTTGATGATGTTTAAAAAACGACGCCGTTTTATTCTATTAATGATTGCCGGATTTGGTTTATTAGGTAATTTTGCGCTTTTTGCTACAGCTGTTCAGTATTTATCTGCAACTACAGCTCAAGTTGTTGGACAAACTGGCATTGTCATATTTATGATTTCTAGTGCTTTTATTTTCAAAGAGAAATTAAGACCAACACAAATTATTGGTATTACTATATTGTTAATTGGTTTAGCGCTATTTTTTAATGAAAATCTAGCAGATCTCTTTGCCAATATGTCTTCATATGGTATAGGTGTGTGGCTGGCCTTATTAGCCTCTATATCATGGGCATGTTATGCATTAGCGCAAAAAGTATTATTAAGAAAATTAAGAGCAGAGCAGCTACTTTGGTTGATTTATCTTATATGTAGTATCTTTTTATGGCCTCTAGCATCGCCGACTAAAATTGCTAATGCTGATTTTAGTCAATTGTTTGCAATTATTTTTTGTGGTTTAAATACTATTATTGCTTATGGTGCTTTAGTTATGGCAATGGAGCGTTGGCAAGCTGCGCAAGTAAGTGCTATAACAACACTGACACCACTTTTTGCACTGATTTTCTCAGATTTATTTGCTTTACTATGGCCAGAAAAGTTTGTAATGCAATATTTAAATATTATAGGTTATATTGGCGCGGTATCTGTTGTAGCAGGTGCAATGTTTGCAACAGTTGGACATCATTTATGGCAACCTAGAAAGGGCTGGCTGATTAACCGAAAAAAGAGGACAAATAATGAAATTTGTAGATGAAGCTTCAATTCGAGTGGAAGCTGGTGACGGTGGCAATGGTTGTGTTGGTTTCCGTCGTGAAAAATATATACCTAAAGGTGGTCCTGATGGTGGCGATGGTGGAGATGGTGGCGATGTATTTTTTATTGCCGATGAAAATCTAAACACACTCGTGGATTTTCAATTTGAAAAGAACTATCGCGCTGAACGTGGTCAAAATGGACAAGGTTCTGATTGTACCGGCAAGCGAGGTAAAGATATTACCGTTAAAGTACCTGTTGGGACTCGTATCACTGACAAATATACTGGTGAAATTATTGGTGATCTAACTCATCATCAACAAAAAGTTCTTGTGGCTAAAGGTGGTTTTCATGGGCTTGGTAACGCACGTTTTAAATCATCAGTGAATCGCGCACCAAGACAAAAGACTGATGGTACGCCGGGTGAAAAACGTGATGTGCTACTAGAACTTTTACTATTAGCTGATGTTGGTATGTTAGGTTTGCCTAATGCAGGTAAATCAACGTTTATTCGTTCAGTTTCAGCAGCAAAACCGAAAGTCGCTGATTATCCATTTACAACTTTAGTACCTAGTTTAGGGGTAGTTAGAATGGATAATGAGCAGAGTTTTGTTGTTGCTGATATTCCAGGGTTGATTGAAGGAGCATCGGATGGCGCAGGACTTGGTATTCGTTTTTTAAAACACTTAGAACGCTGTAGGATTTTAGTTCATCTAATTGATATTGCACCAATTGATGAATCAGATCCAATTGAAAATGCTAAAGTTATTATTCAAGAACTTCACCAATATAGTGAAAAATTAGCCAATAAACCGCGCTTGTTAGTTTTCAATAAAATGGATGTATTGGGTGAAGAAGAAAGTGCCAAATGTGCAGCAGAAATTGCAAAAGCACTCGATTGGAATGATAAATATTATGTGATTTCAGCAGTTAATCATGAAGGGGTAAAAGCTTTATGTTGGGATCTAATGGACTACATGAATGCGCATCCTCGTGAAGCAGAAGAAGCAGAAACGGCAGCAGAAAAAGTTGAATTTATGTGGGATGATTATCACCAACAAGCGATGGATGAGGCTTTTGATGACGATGATTTTGATGATTGGGATGACAGTGACGAAGAAGGGGTTGAATTTATCTATCAAAAATAGTAATAACCTAAAATAAGTTAAACTTATCATTTCAAATTATCAACTAAAAAATCACCATTACAAAAATACAGGGTGACATAGCCCTGTATTCCTCTCTATTATTCTAAAGCTAACACAATGATTTCATATTAAAAAAATTGGTGGTTTACATTTTTCTTTTATTTTTTGAAAAAAGTCAAAAAAAACGCTTGCTTTTAATAATGAGAATTATTATCATTAAGATGTACTTGATTAGAGCGTCGCAAGACTTCTGAAAAAGTATGACATTGCTCACATTGCTTCCAATGTTTGCCAGCCTAGCGCAACTATGCTGGCTTTTTTATTTTAAAGTGATTAAAAATACGATGTTTTGATAACTAATTGATCATCAATGACCATTTTCCATTGACCGTCCTCAAAATAAGGAGGCTTACTTACTTTGAATAAAGAATTTAAACCTAAAACCCCTACTTTAAAATCATCACCAATAAATTCTTGTATCGGCCCTTCAACGCTTTTAGTTACCCCATCTTTTTTATAATTGTAAATAACTTTGGCGTCTTTAGTGATAGTTATCACCATATATTCACCTTGCCATTTGCCAATATAGTTACTTTTTTCTGAAGGAATTGCATCAAGCCCGCCACATGCAGTTATAAAGATAGCAAGTATTAGAAATAGATAAACATGTTTTATTTTTTTTAATAATTTCATTTTTTTATTCCTTATATATTTAAAATTTATTTTTTAGTTATTGATGGTATCAAATAAAATAAGTAATGCTGCACTGCCGCCAAATTCTTTCGGTGCTTGATGAAAACAAATGATATTAGGATGCTGGGCTAACCACATTGGGGTTTGTTTTTTTAATATGTTTTTACCGTGCCCATACATGATGCAAGCGCAATTGGCATTTTCTTTTAAACAAACGGCGATTAATGCTGCTATTTCTTTTTTCGCTTCTTGCAGAGTTAATCCATGTAAATCTAAAAAGAATTCAGGTGCATAAAATCCACGTCGTAATTTTTTCAATTCATTAGGATCTGAGTTTTCACGACTATAACGAATCGGATCTTCTTGTAATAGAGGTTGGTAATCATCAGAAAAGTAAAATTCATTATTTACTTTTTCATGTTGAATTTTTTGATTTTCTATTAGCTTTTGAGATCGTTTTTGAGGTTTATGAATCACAGTATCTTGTTTGAGCAGTTTTGTTTTACCAATACTATTTTTAAACAAGTCTATGTCTTCATGATCTAATATAAATTTATTCGACATTGATTCTCACTCTGGATAAACTTTTTCTTTAAATTCACACAAATCTTCGATAACACAAGATCCACAACGAGGTTTTCTAGCAATACACGTATATCTACCATGTAATATTAACCAATGGTGACAATTTATTTTGTACTCCTTTGGTACCACTTTCAGTAACTTCTCTTCAACTGCTTCAACGGTTTTACCTGGAGCAAAACCAGTTCGATTACTTACCCTAAATATATGTGTATCGACCGCAATAGTTGGCCAGCCGAAAGCTGTATTTAACACAACGTTGGCTGTTTTTCTACCCACACCAGGTAGCGCAATTAATGAATCAAAGTTTTCTGGGACTTGTCCTTGATATTTATCAACCAAAATCTGACAAGTTTTAATAATGTTTTCAGCTTTACTATTATATAAACCTATTGTGCGAATATAATCTTTTAATTTATCGACGCCTAACGCTAAAATTTGCTCTGCAGTGTTTGCAATCGCAAATAACGGTTTTGTAGCTTTATTAACACTAACATCTGTAGCTTGGGCTGAAAGTACAACGGCAATAAGTAGCTCGAACGGTGTTTGATACACCAATTCGGTTGTAGGATCTTTAATATGATCTTTTAGTCTTTCTAAAATTTGTATTCGTGTTGATTGTTTCACAATATATTATAAACATAAGATGGTTAATTAATATTATATACTTTTATTTTAGATTTAACCGTAGGATCTATTGAGTTTTTATAAAAGTTAAGACTATTAAAAATCTATCTATTGGAAAATAATAAAATATTTTTACTTTTGAATTGTTTTTTCTTTTTTATTTAACATTTACCTGCAGAAATCACCTGCTTTTTAGCATTGGCTTTTTGTGGTAAGCTAGCCAACTATTTTTTAATTTCATCATTCAAGGTTTATTATAAAAATGTCATTACCAATGATTGTCACCTTTGCTGTTTACATATTAGGAATGATTGCTATCGGTTTTTTTGCATTCCGTGCAACGCAAAATTTTGGTGATTACATATTAGGTGGGCGACGTATCGGTAGTGTAGTGACTGCACTTTCTGCTGGTGCTTCTGATATGAGTGGTTGGTTATTAATGGGATTGCCGGGTGCAGTCTTTTTATTTGGGATTTCACAAAGTTGGATTGCAATAGGTTTAATAATTGGTGCTTATTTAAATTGGCTTCTTATTGCGGGTAGGCTAAGAGTTTTTACTGAAATAAATCATAATTCATTAACTTTACCTGATTATTTTTCTCGTCGATTTGACGATAACAGCTCATTACTAAGAATTATTTCGGCAGTAATAATTTTAATCTTTTTCACAATTTATTGTGCTTCTGGTGTAGTTGCTGGCGCTAAATTATTTGAAAGTACATTTGGCCTTAGTTATGGCTGGGCTATGCTTGCTGGTGCAGGTGCAACCATTGCTTATACTTTTATCGGTGGTTTTTTAGCGGTCAGCTGGACAGATACTATTCAAGCTAGTTTAATGATGTTTGCATTAATTTTAACCCCAATCATGGTTATGATAAATGCTGGGGGTTTTTCAGATGCGTTGGCTAATATTCAATCATTAAATCCCGATTACACAAACATCTTTTCACATATGGATTTTATTGCCATTATCTCTTTATTAGGATGGGGACTTGGTTATTTTGGTCAGCCCCATATTTTAGCAAGGTTTATGGCTGCTGATTCACATGAAGTAATGAAAAACGCTCGTCGAATTAGTATGACATGGATGATTTTGTGTTTAGCCGGTGCTATTACAGTTGGTTTCTTTGGTATAGCTTTTTTTGCTAACAATCCAAATTTAGCTTATTTAATTGATGATGGTAAGCATGAACGTATTTTCATCGAATTATCTAAATTACTTTTTAATCCGTGGATTGCAGGTATTTTGCTTGCAGCTATCTTAGCTGCAGTAATGAGTACCCTAAGTTGCCAATTATTAGTTTGTTCAAGTGCATTAACTGAAGATTTCTATCGAGCATTTATCAGACCAAAGGCTAAACAACGAGAATTAGTTTGGGTTGGGCGTGTTATGGTCTTATTAGTTTCAGTTATTGCTATTTTACTCGCAATAAACCCAAATAACAGTGTGCTTGATTTAGTCAGTCATGCTTGGGCAGGATTTGGAGCGGCATTTGGCCCTATTGTTGTATTTTCGGTTTTCTGGGCTCGAATGACTCGCAATGGTGCACTAGCAGGAATGATAACGGGAGCAATTACCGTTTTACTTTGGATAAATTTCAATTGGTTTAATTTGTATTCCTTGATTCCAGGTTTTTTATTTGCGTCAATAGCAATAGTTATTTTTAGTTTATTAGACAAAAAACCAAATGAAATAGTCGAAGATCATTTTGAACAAGCGTATAAAAGATATCATAATAAATAAATGTAATTAAATAGAATAGAAACGTTAATAGGTAAAATATCATGACAAAAAATGTGATCAAACAACTGCAAGAGCGTGGGCTTATTGCTCAACTTACTGATGAAAACGCGCTAATGGAATTAATCGAAAAAAATCCTATTGCGCTATATTGTGGTTTTGATCCAACAGCTGACAGTTTGCATCTTGGTCATTTAGTTCCATTACTTTGTTTAAAACGTTTTCAATTGGCTGGTCATAAACCAATTGCATTAGTTGGTGGTGCAACAGGACTAATTGGGGATCCAAGTTTCAAAGCAGTTGAACGTAAGCTTAACACTGAAGATACTGTTATTGAATGGAGTGAGAAAATCAAACAACAAGTATCGCCGTTTTTGGATTTTGAATGTGGTGATAATGCAGCTATTGTAGCCAATAACTATGATTGGTTTGGTGGCATGAATGTTTTATCTTTTTTACGGGACATTGGTAAATATTTTTCCGTCAATTCAATGATTAATAAAGAATCTGTTAAGCAACGTATTGACCGCGATGAGTCAGGTATTTCATTTACTGAGTTTTCTTATAGCTTGTTACAATCTTATGATTTTGCAAGCCTAAACCAAGCACATAATGTCGTGTTACAGATAGGTGGTTCTGATCAATGGGGTAATATTACCGCAGGTATCGATTTAACTCGTCGTTTACATCAAAAACAAGTTTATGGTTTAACCGTACCATTAATTACTAAATCGGACGGAACCAAATTTGGTAAAACTGAAAGCGGTGCAGTATGGTTAGATCCTAAAAAAACCAGCCCGTATAAATTTTATCAATTTTGGATTAATACTGCTGATGCCGATGTTTATCGTTTCCTTAAATTCTTTACATTCATGTCATTGGAAGAAATTGATGCATTGGAAGAAGAAGATAAGAATAGTGGCTTAGCCCCTAGAGCTCAATATGTACTTGCTGAGCAAGTTACTCGTTTAGTTCATGGCGAAGATGGCTTAACCGCAGCGAAACGTATCACTGAAAGTTTATTTTCTGGTAAGTTAACTGACTTATCTGAAGCTGATTTTGAGCAGTTAGCTCAAGATGGTATGCCTACATTGGCTGTTGAAGAAGAGCTAGATTTGCAACAAGCAATCGTTAATGCAGATTTTGCACCTTCAAGAGGCCAGGCAAGAACAATGATTGAATCAAATGCTATTTCTGTTAATGGTGAACGTAACTCCACAACAGATTATCGTTTTTCTAGTAGTGATAAACTCTTTAATCGTTATACATTATTGCGTCGAGGTAAAAAATACTACTGCTTACTCATTTGGAGATGATTTCATGAAAAATATTTTATCGATTCAGTCTCATGTCGTATTTGGTCATGCAGGTAATAGTGCAGCTGTATTTCCAATGCGTCGTTTGGGTGTGAATGTTTGGCCTCTAAATACGGTTCAATTTTCAAATCATACCCAGTATCGTCAATGGACTGGATCGGTAATGTCAGCATCTCATTTGGTAGATATTGCTGAAGGAATTAATGCTATTGGGGAATTAGAACGATGTAATGCTGTATTAAGTGGGTACATGGGATCTCCAGAGCAAGGTAATGCAATCATCGACATAGTTAAGAAAGTAAAGGCAGTAAATCCTGAAGCAATTTATCTTTGTGATCCGGTAATGGGACATCCTGAAAAAGGTTGTTTTGTTGCGCCAGGTGTATCCGAATTTTTATGTAATACCGCTTTGCCTATTGCAGATATGATGGCTCCAAATATCTTAGAGCTAGAGGAACTTAATGGTAAACAACCAATCAGTAATGTTAATGAAGCAATTTTAGCCTGTCGTTCAATTTGTCAAAAAGGGCCTAAAGTGGTGTTAGTTAAACATTTAAGTCGCGCTGGTTATCAAAAAGATCGTTTTGAAATGTTGCTTGTAACTATGGATGAAGCTTGGCATATTGAGCGCCCGTTAGTCGATTTTGGTGTTAAGCAACCAGTAGGTGTTGGCGATGTGACTAGCGGGCTATTTTTAGCAAATATAATGCTTGGTAAATCAATGGTTGAAGCTTTCGAACATACTACCTCTGCAGTTTATGCTGTTATGCTTGAAACATTAAAACAAAATGAATTTGAATTGCAATTAGTCGCTGCACAAAATGAAATTGAAACACCGAAACAATGGTTTAATGCAAAAAAAATTGATTAATTTTTAAAGTATGTAAAAATATATAAAATTATGCAAAAATAAGTTAAAAATACGTTAATTGATGGAAGGCGAAATAAGAGAGAATGATGGAAAACAATATTACTTTGGGTAAGATTCTTTCCGATTTAAGGGATAACATGGGCTTAACCCAAAAAGATATCTCTGCTCAACTTCATGTTAGAACTCAAGTTATTTCAGAAATAGAAAATAATCAGTTAGTTCATGCCCCTTATGTTCTTGTTAAAAGCTATATTCAAAACTATGCAAAAATTGTTGGTTTACCTAGTGAAGAATATCAACCTTATCTTGAGGCATTAGCAAAGCAATATTCAGTAAAAAAACCTTTCAAACTTGAATCAATAGATAATAAAAAAAATCATAGTAAAAAGATTATCTTCATTGCTTTATCCATTTTTATTTTGTTATTAGGTGTTGGATTATATTACGCTACCTGTCAAAACAAAAATAATTATGTTGAAGTTAGCCATTATATTTCTCCTGGCGCCTCTGATCGTGTTAACAGTTAGCAAATTTTCGAATTCACATACAGACATTTGCCCCAAATCTTGTTAAGATCGCGACCTAGTTATTTTGTAATGTGATTAGGCATCTTATGAGTCATCAAGAATCACCAATTGTTAGGAGAGAATCTACCCGAATTTATGTCGGTGATGTGCCAATTGGAGGCGGAGCTCCGATTGCTGTCCAATCCATGACCAATACACGAACAACAGATGTAGAGAAAACAGTAGCTCAAATCCAAACGCTTGAGCGTGTTGGTGTTGATATTGTGCGCGTTTCTATTCCAACGATGGATGCTGCTGAAGCATTTAAATTTATTAAGCAACAAGTAAAAGTTCCCTTGATTGCCGATATTCACTTTGATTATCGAATAGCTTTAAAAGTTGCTGAATATGGTGTTAATTGTTTAAGGATTAATCCTGGTAATATTGGTAATGAATCGAGAATTCGTTCAGTAGTTGATTGTGCTAAAGATAAAAATATTCCAATACGTATTGGTGTTAATTCAGGTTCGCTGGAAAAAGATATCCAAGAAAAGTATGGTGAACCAACACCGGAAGCGATTGTTGAGTCTGCGATGCGCCATGTAGATATTCTTGATCGACTTGATTTTGATCAATTTAAGGTAAGTGTTAAGGCGTCAGATGTTTTTACCGCAGTTGATTCGTATCGATTATTGGCAAAACAAATTAAACAGCCTTTACATCTAGGAATAACTGAAGCCGGAGGCATTCGTACAGGTGCTGTAAAATCAGCAATTGGGCTCGGTTTATTGCTATCTGAAGGTATAGGCGATACATTAAGAGTTTCACTAGCTGCCGATCCGACGGAAGAAGTCAAAGTTGGATTTGATATTTTGAAATCTTTACGTATCCGATCTAGAGGGATTAATTTCATTGCTTGTCCAACTTGTTCAAGACAAGAATTTGATGTAATTAGTACCGTTAATACGCTAGAGCAACGACTTGAAGATATTATAACACCGATGGATGTCTCTATTATTGGCTGTGTTGTTAATGGTCCAGGTGAAGCGTTAGCTTCCACAATGGGTGTTGCTGGTGGGCACAATAAAAGCGGTTTTTATGAAGATGGTGTGCGCATAGGGCGTATAGATAATGAAAAAATGATAGATGAGTTGGAAGCTAAAATACGGGCTAAAGCCTTAATTTTGAAAAATAGAATAGCAACCACTGAACTATAATCTTATTAGATAGCGAATAAATATATGACTGAAAAAAAAATCCAATCAATACGGGGAATGAATGATTTACTCCCGAGTGATAGTGCAACATGGCAACAAATTGAAAAAATTGTCAAAGGTGTGCTAAATAGTTACGGTTATAATGAAATTAGAACCCCAATTGTTGAAGATACTGGATTATTTAAACGAGCAGTTGGTGAAGTGACAGATATCGTTGAAAAAGAGATGTATACTTTCAACGACCGTAATGATGAAAGTCTTACTCTTCGCCCAGAAATTACAGCAGGTTGTGTTCGAGCAGGAATTGAACATGGCCTGTTTTATAATCAAGAACAGCGCTTATGGTATTTAGGGCCTGCATTTCGTTATGAAAAACCTCAAAAAGGGCGTTATCGCCAATTCCACCAATTTGGTGTTGAAGTATTTGGCCTTGAAGGACCGAATATTGATGCAGAGCTTATATTATTAACCGCTCGTTTTTGGAAAGCTCTTGGTATTGAAAAGCATACTACACTTGAACTCAATTCAATTGGCTCAGTTGAAGCTAGATCCAATTACCGTAACGCGTTAGTTAGCTTCTTAGAACAACATAAAGATAAATTAGATGAAGACTGTTTACGTAGAATGTATACTAATCCATTACGTGTGTTAGATTCAAAAAATCCTGTTGTACAAGAATTGCTTAATCAGGCGCCAAAATTATTTGATTATTTAGATGAAGAATCTAAAAATCATTTTGATGGATTATGTCATTTATTGGACAACGCAGGAGTAAAATATAATATTAATCAAAGATTAGTTCGTGGTTTAGATTATTATAATCGAACTGTTTTTGAATGGGTTACTACCAGTTTAGGTGCTCAAGGTACCGTGTGTGGTGGAGGACGTTATGATGGGCTTGTTAGTCAGCTTGGTGGACAACCAACCCCTGCTGTAGGTTTTGCCATGGGCGTTGAGCGTTTAGTATTGCTTGTACAAGCGGTTAACCCTTCTTTAAATCGTGATAACTCGATTGATATTTATATGATATCTTCTGGTGATGAGCAAACAATATCTGCTGCACAAAGAACGGCGGAAACATTACGTGATGGTTTACCTGATAGAAGAATTGTTACAAATTACGGTAGTAGTAATTTTAAGAAACAATTTGCCAAAGCTGACAAATTAGGTGCTAAAATAGCTGTAATCATTGGCGAAAATGAAATTGCCAATCAAACAGTAACAATTAAAAATTTACAAACAGGCGAACAAGTTGAAGTTGCACAAAAAGAGATTGTTCAAACGTGTTTGGCAATATTGTAAGTTAAGGAAAATAGGAGAAAAACGTGAGTTATCAATTATCTGGCGAAGAACAAGTTTCAGAGATAAAAGAATTTCTTGCTAAAACGTGGAAAATCATTGTTGCAGTTATAGTAATTGGATTACTAGCTTTTTATGGCTGGCGTTACTGGCAATCTTACAAATTAGAAAAAACGATTGAATCTTCCGAACGGTATGAACAATTAATAGCTAATTTAGACAAAAATAATCCAGATTCAGCAAATGAATTAGTCTCTTTCGCGGAGAGTGATAATACTATTTATAGTGTTTTTGCTAATTTAAAAGCAGCTAAATTTTACGTTGAAGAATTGAAAGATTATCCAAAAGCTGAAAAGTTACTCACTGATTCATTAAGTAAGACTGATTCAGAAGTTATTAAATCAATCAGTTATATTCGTATTGCAAAAATACAATATCAACTTGAACGTTATCAAGATGTTTTAGCGACCTTAAATAAGGTAACTGAAAAAAGTTGGGTACCTGTCGTTAATGATATTCGTGGTGATGCCTATATGAAATTGAATAATTATGCTGAAGCTGTTGCAGCTTATAATGTTGCATTAGCTCCTTCTCCAGCTGATCAATCAGGGGAAAATTATTCTAAAGCTTCATTGCCTACAGAACAGTTAGATAAAAATATCAAAATGAAGTTAAATCAGGCTCAATACCTTAAAGATAAGCAACAAGCTGAACAAGAAGCTCAAGCCGCCAAAGATAAAGCAAAGCAAGAAGCAGAAGCTAACGTAAATGCAGCGCAAGAAAATAAAAATTAATTTATCCTAATATAAGGGTTTATACAATGAAGTTAACAAAATGTCTTTCTATTAGTGTTTTTATGTTTTCACTTGCTGGATGTTCATTGTTTGGTGGAGAAGAAGAGATAGTACAAGTATCACCTTCACCGAAAGTAAGTAACCAATTTTCAATAAAAGAAGTATGGCGAAATAGTACATCAGGCAATACACATATTTATTCATTATTAGGTCCTATTAATTATGATAATGCTATTTATGCTGCTAGCCGAAGCGGACAAGTTAAAGCTATTGATCTATTAAATGGTCATACAATATGGGATAAAAATTTGTCAAAAAGTACATTATTTAGCAGCAAAACAGCGCTATTTTCTGGCGGTGTAAGTGCAGATGATAAATATGTATATGTTGGAAGTGAACGTGCTGTTGTATATGCTTTAGATCGTAATGATGGTAATGTTATTTGGGAAAAACCGGTAAAAGGCGAAGTACTTGCTCGTCCTATTTCTTCTGAAGACAAACTCATTGTTTATACCGCAAGTGGTAATTTACAAGCTTTGAATCGTAATACCGGTGAGGATGTATGGGATGTAATGCTTGAAGTTCCACCTCTTTCATTAAGAGGTAATTCAACCCCAACAATTGCACATGGCGCAGCAATACTTGGTGATGACACTGGCCATGTAAATGCTTACTACTTAAACGATGGACAACTGATTTGGCAACAACGTATTTCACACCCAAGTGGATCAACTGAAATTGCAAAATTGAATGATGTTGATTCAACCCCTGTCATCGAAGGTAATTTAGCTTATGCAATTGGGTATAATGGAAATGTTGTAGCACTTGACTTAAGTAATGGTCAGATTGTATGGCGTAAAGAGATGGGGTCAACGCATAGTTTTGCAGTTGATAGTCAACATTTATTTGTTGTAGATCAAGATGATAATGTACAAGCCGTCAGCAAAAATGGTGGTACAGTACTATGGACTCAAGCTGATTTGTTACATCGTCAATTAACCGATCCTGTTTTATATGAAAACTATATTGTTCTTGGTGATTTTGAAGGTTATCTATATTGGTTAAATAAAGATAACGGTGAAGTCGTTGCTAAAACACAAGTTAGTAGTAGTGGATTGATTTCGAAACCATTAGTTGTCGACAATAAAGTTATTGTCCAAGCTAAAAATGGTGATATTTACGCATTCACAAAAAATTAAGGTAATTAGAGAAAAAATATGGTACCTGTTGTCGCACTAGTTGGTCGTCCGAATGTAGGAAAGTCGACTTTATTCAATCGATTAACTCGAACTCGAGACGCCTTAGTCGCTGATTTTCCGGGATTAACTCGTGACCGTAAATACGGACGAGCAGAAATCAAAGAGCATGAATATATAGTCATTGATACTGGTGGTATTGATGGCACCGAAGATGGGGTTGAAAGCTTTATGGCGGAACAATCCCTACAAGCAATTGAAGAAGCAGATATTGTCCTTTTTTTAGTTGATGCAAGAGCTGGTGCTATGCCTGCTGATCATGCAATTGCTAAGCATCTTCGTGCTCGTGAAAAAGCAACATTTTTAGTTGCTAATAAAATTGATGGTATTGATGCAGATAGCGCAATATCTGATTTTTATAGTTTAGGATTAGGGGACATTCATCCGATTGCAGCAAGTCATGGTCGTGGTGTAAATGTTTTAATTGAAACTGTACTCGATCCTATTTTCCATTTTGAAGATGATCAGCATGAAATCTTATCAAATGATTCAGAAGATGAAGAGCTTCCTGAATCTTATGATGACATTGAAGATGAAGCTGACTCACTCATCAACCAGCCAATCAAAGTTGCTATTGTTGGAAGACCAAATGTAGGTAAGTCAACACTAACTAATCGAATTTTAGGTGAGGAGAGAGTTGTCGTTTATGATATGCCCGGCACAACACGCGATAGTATTTATATCCCCATGACGCGTGATGATCGTGAATATATCTTGATAGATACAGCGGGAGTTCGTAAACGAGGTAAAGTAACAGAAACCGTCGAAAAATTCTCTGTTATTAAAACCCTGCAAGCGATAGAAGATGCTAATGTTGTTATTTTAGTAATAGATGCCCGAGAAGGCATATCTGATCAAGATTTGTCCTTGCTTGGTTTCATTATTAATAGTGGGCGCTCACTTGTTATTGCAGTCAATAAGTGGGATGGTTTATCACAAGATATCAAAGAGCAAGTAAAAACGACGTTAGATGATCGGCTTGATTTTATCGATTTTGCTCGTTTACATTTTATATCTGCACTTCATGGCAGTGGTGTAGGAAACTTATTTGACTCGATCCAAGAAGCATATGATTGTGCGACACGTCGTGTTAATACTGCATTATTAACCAAAATCATGCAAATGGCGCAAGATGACCATCAGCCACCATTAGTGAAAGGGCGTCGAGTAAAATTAAAATATGCTCATGCAGGTGGATACAACCCACCAATTGTTGTTATTCATGGTAATCAGGTTGAAGATTTACCTGATTCTTATAAACGCTATTTAATGAATTATTTTAGGCGCTCATTAAAAATTATGGGATCACCAATACGAATTCAATTTAAAGAAGGCGCAAATCCATTTGAAGGTCGAAAAAATAGTTTGACGGCTTCCCAACAACGTAAACGTCGTCGTTTAATGAAACATGTACGAGGGCGTAAATAACGTATGACAACAAAAAAGAGTATTGATGAGGGGCAAGAAGGTATTTGTCCGAAATGCCATAATAAAATGGACATTGTGTCGCCACAACATTATGACTGTCCTTATTGCAAGCAACATTATCTAGAACAGTATATCTGTCCAATTTGTCAGCAAAGTGCTCAAATAGTTAAAGGTTGTGGTGCTATAAACTACATTTGTCACACTGATGGCTTAATCTCCAGCAGTAAAGTGATATTTCATTATTTACCAGAATAGAAATTTATATTTAAAGCCATAAGAGGTTATTTTATGCGAATTATTTTGTTAGGCGCACCAGGGGCAGGAAAAGGAACTCAAGCTCAATTTATTATGCAAAAATATGGCATTCCCCAAATTTCAACGGGTGATATGTTGCGTGCAGCGGTAAAAGCAGGTAGCCCGCTAGGTCTACAAGCAAAAGAGCTTATGGATCATGGTAAGCTTGTTACTGATGAGTTAGTTATTGCTTTAGTTAAAGAGCGTATTGCACAAAGCGACTGTGAAAAAGGCTTTTTATTAGATGGTTTTCCTCGCACAGTTCCACAAGCGGATGCAATGAAAGAAGCCGGAATTAATGTAGATTATGTGCTTGAATTTGATGTACCTGATGAAGTTATTATTGATCGTATGAGTGGTCGCCGTATTCATGCTGGTTCAGGACGTGTATATCATATTCGTCATAATCCGCCGAAAGTGGAAAATATTGATGACGTAACGGGTGAACCATTGACTATCCGTAAAGATGATAATGAAGAGATTGTTCGTAAACGTCTTGTTGAATATCATGATTTAACTAAACCTTTAGTTAACTATTATCAACATGAAGCGAAAGAAGGTCGAACTAAATATTACCGCATTGATGGAACACAAGCTGTTTCAGCTGTGACTAATGAATTAACTAAAATTTTAGGTTAATTTTTAAAAAGAGGGATTATACTCATCCCTCATATTATCAAATTTATTATTTAGCTGAGTTAAGTGCTTGCTCTAAATCTTCAATAATATCATCGATATGTTCGATACCAATTGATAAACGTATCATTTCTTGGCTTACACCAGCTTTTTGCAATTCTTCATCATTGAGTTGCCTATGCGTAGTTGATGCTGGGTGACAAGCTAATGAACGCGTATCGCCAATATTGACTAAACGAATAATCAATTTTAAGGCATCAATAAATTTTGCACCAGCTTGCTTTCCTCCTTTAATGCCAAAAGACAAAATCCCGGCAGGTAATCCATTATCCATTTGTTTTACGGCTAAATGATGTTCAGGATGATCAATAAGCCCTGCATAATTGACCCACTCAACTTGAGGATGTGAAGCCAAATACTTAGCAACTTTAAGTGTATTTTGGCAGTGACGTTCAATACGTAAAGAGAGTGTTTCAAGACCTTGCAATAATAAGAACGTATTAAATGGCGATAAAGCTGCTCCCATATTTCTAAGAGGTATTACTCGACAACGTGCAATATAAGCTGCATCACCAAAGCTTTCAGTATAAGAAACGCCATGATAAGAAGGGTCTGGTTGGTTTAACATAGGATACTTATCGGCATGATCTTTCCAACGAAATTTACCAGAATCAACTATCATTCCACCTAAACTATTGCCATGCCCACCGATATATTTAGTTAATGAATGTACAACTATATCAGCGCCAAATTCAAATGGTCGACAAAGGGCAGGGCTGGCAACTGTATTATCAACAATTAATGGTATACCATGCCGATGGGCAATATCAGCAAGTGCAGTCAAATCAACAAGGTTACCAGCCGGATTACCTATACTTTCACAGTATATTGCTTTAGTTTTGTCATCAATTTGGTTTTCGATAGCGTTTAGATCATTGTGTGGTGCAAATTTAGTTGTAATACCAAAATTAGGCAATGTATGAGCAAGTAAATTATATGTGCCACCATAAAGTTTAGACACTGAAACAATATTTTCTCCAGCAAATGTGATGGCTTGTATTGCGTAAGTAATAGCAGCCATACCAGATGCTACCGCAAGAGCGCCTATACCACCTTCAAGAGCAGCAACACGTGCTTCAAGTACTGCATTTGTTGGATTTGTTATTCGAGTATAAATGTTCCCCGCGACTTTTAAATCGAATAAATCGGCACCATGTTGTGTGTCATCAAAAGCATAAGATGTCGTTTGATATATTGGAACAGCGACGGAGTGAGTGGTTGGTTCAGGAGTATAGCCTGCGTGCAAAACAATTGTTTCTGGTTTCATATAAGAGCCTCATATTTACAACTATAAGACTCTTATTTTGTGCAAAAAATTACCAAAAAGTAAAGAATTATAAAACCATTCTCACTATATCTATTTCACCTAATTCTTTGTATAAACTTTCCACCTGATCAATATGTGTTGCATTAATCGTAATTGAAACAGAATGATAATTACCTTTACTACTTGGTTTAATCGACGGTGTATAATCTCCAGGCGCATGGCGCTGAATAACTGACACCACTTTATCAACTAATTCAGGTTTTGCTTCACCCATTACTTTATAAGTGAAAGAACAAGGGAAATCTAATAATTCATTTAATTTTGTTTGTTGCATAATAGTCTTTTTCTCGTTTTATCAATATAACTACTAACTTTTGCTAATATATATAGTCAATTTATTATTCTTCAAGCCATAAACATCACTTTTTAAAGCTTATAATTTGATCTATGATAAGCAAATTCTAACATAGCTTAGTAAAACCTACCTTACTATTATTCTAAAAGGCTAAAATAACATGTCATCCCAATCCGCTAATAAAGATAAAGAACCTTTTGGTACATTACTTGGTTATGCACCAGGTGGTGTCGCAATTTATTCATCTGATTATGAAACATTAGATCCTGAACAATTTCCTAATGATGCTTCATTTCGAAGCTATTCTGGTCATGAGTATATGGGGTACAAGTGGCAATGTGTTGAATTTGCCAGAAGATTTTTATTTTTAAATTATGGTATTGTTTTTACTGATGTTGGCATGGCACATGAAATTTTCTCGTTAAGGTTTCTTCGCCAGGTTATCAATGAAGCAATTTTACCATTACAAGCATTTGCTAACGGCAGTAAAAAAATGCCAGAAGCAGGAGCATTATTAATATGGGATGATGGCGGTATATTTGATAGAACAGGCCATGTTGCTATTGTTACTGAAGTTTTTGATAATAAAATTCGAATTGCGGAACAAAATGTTATCCATACCCGACTTCCTATTGGTCAGCAATGGACGCGTGAGTTGGAGATGACCGTATCTGATGATGGTTTTTATTTACATGATACTTTTGATGATACCAAAATTTTAGGTTGGATGATTCAAACAGATAATACACTTTATAGCCTACCACAACCTGAAGTTAATAAGCACTTACTTGATATCCACAGCGTACACATTGAAAATCATGGTCAATTTGATGGCAAATGGCTAAACGAAAACGATCCATTAGAAAGCGCTTATGTGTCAGCAACTGGCCATGCTATTAGTCATGATGATCAATATCGCTATTTCACTATTTCTGAAAGTGCAGAACAGGAACTTATTCGTGCCACAAATGAACTTCATTTAATGTATTTATATGCTACAGATAAAGTATTAAAAGATGACAATTTATTATGCAATTTCAATATTCCTGAAATTCTTTGGCCTAGACTTCGGTTATCTTGGCAGCAACGACGTTATCAAATGATCACCGGCCGATTAGATTTTTGTATGGATGAGAGAGGCTTTAAAGTTTATGAATACAATGCTGATTCTGCATCATGTCATACCGAAGCTGGAAAAATATTGGAAAATTGGGCAATCCAAGCCGAATTAAATGTTGGGGTAAACCCGAGTGCAGGATTACTCAATGCTTTAGCTAGTTGTTGGAAGCATAGCGACGCAAAAGCATTTATACACATTATGCAAGATAATGACAATGAGGAAAATTATCATGCACTATTTATGCAAAAGGCCCTGACCCAAGCTGGATTTAAAAGTAAAATTTTACGAGGACTAACCGGGCTAAGATGGGATAAACGCGGACGTTTAGTTGATGATGAAGATCGTCAAGTTACCTGTGTCTGGAAAACGTGGGCATGGGAAACTGTACTTGAACAATTACGCCAAGAAAGTGAAGCACAAGTAGCAGGATTGCCGATTCGAACATGGCATCCTGAAAATGCGGTTAGATTAATTGATGTATTGCTGCGGCCTGAGGTATCTGTTTTTGAGCCTTTATGGACTGTAATCCCAAGTAATAAAGCTATTTTACCTGTATTATGGTCTCTATTTCCGAATCATCGTTATTTGCTTGAATCTACATTTGAACTTAATGACAACTTAATCAAAAAAGGCTACGCAATTAAGCCTATTGCTGGGCGAAGAGGTAGTGATATTGAGTTAGTTGGTAGTCATGAACAAGTGTTGGATAAAACTGTTGGACGATTTGCAAAACAGGAAAATATTTATCAAGAATTATGGTGTTTGCCAAAAGTTGATGATCGTTATTTGCAAGTTTGTACTTTCACCGTTGGTGGTCATTATGGAGGTGCGTGTTTACGTTCTGATCCTTCTTTGGTTATAAGAGGAGAAAGTGATATGCAACCACTACGAGTGTTAACGGATGAAGAATTTTTAAAAGAAAAATCAAAAAAAAGTTGAGGAACGGGGTTTTTGAGGTCTAATTTAACAATTTAGTCATTAATTAGTTGAATATTTATAACTTAAATCATTATAAAGAATTAAATATGACAAAAAAATCATATTATCTTTTGGGTTAACAATGACAACAACTTGCTATTTCTGATAGAATTGATTTAATTAAATAATAATTACAAAAAATATAAGTAATTTAAAGGAATATCAGGAAATATATGGCAAACACATTACTCCGAAGTGGTGATATAAAAGATTTTAAAATGCTCGGGCATGATGGTAAAGCAGCTTATCTTGTTGCTTCTCAAATTCGAGAAATGTTTCGAGTCAAATTAGGGCGTCAATACTCAGATTGTTTAGCTATCCCACAACGTAATGATCAGGGTAATATTGTTGATTGGTATATCCCTTTCGATTCAGACTCACCTGATGGGGAATATGATATTGTTCCTTGGACGTCGGCTAGTGAATCAGAAAAAGAATCTGCCCTAGTTTTGCTTAAAGATTTTGAAAACAAAGTTATCGAATTAGGTCAAAAATTATCTAGAAACCCCAATTTAGAAGGTGACCAACTACTTTTTAGTCGGCTTATCTATGATCCTAAACAAAGCGCAGATAGCCTTGAACCTAATTTGATGGCGATACGCTTTCCTAGCAATCAGTTTGTTTATATTGTTAATGGCAAACCCGTTATTACTTTTTGGGGCTTTGTTAATCCGCAAACACCACAAGCGACCTCGCCATTTTATTGTTTAGAGGCCTTTAGAAGTACAGCACCTGCACCTTCTCAAAAAATACCTGTTGTTGTTAAAAAGCCTTGGTGGAAGCGTTGGTGGGTTTGGTTATTGGGATTATTACTCCTTTTATTACTATTGTTAGCGTTGCTGTGGTTAAAAGGTTATTGGTTAAAACCAAGTATAACTTTAGATCCAAATGTCTCGATAGATAATAAAGTTAATTCTTCTGTTGTTAACAATGAAAAGAAAGAAGAAAAACCAGAAGAACTCAAAAAACCAGAGGATAATAAACAGGATCCTGAGGGAAAACCTAAAGAAGTTATCATAGATAACAGGCCTGTTGGTGTGGTTAATGGTGTCGTATCAAATCGGACTGTTGCTGTAGATCCTAATGCAGTGAATGTTGTTTCTACCGATTCTGCTGCTGTTGATAATTCAGCCGTACCGCCTGCTGCTCCAAACGAAACAGTAGAAAATATTGCAAATGGTGTTACAGATCCACTTCAACCTACGCCTCCTGATGCAAATAATCCTGATGATAAAGGAAATAACGGTGATCAAGGTGATCAAGGTGATCAAGGAAATAAAGGGAGTGAAGATAATAATACCCCGAATAATCCTAATTCGCCTGATGATAAAAACGTGGATCAAAATGGTCAGAATAATGACGATAAAAATGCTCAAACGACACCACCAGATGTCGTTAATAATTCTGAAGCTAACACTTCTAATCAAGGTAATTCACCTGCTACCAATGCTAATCAATCCCAAAATTTAGCTTTACCTACTGATGCATTAAAGCAAGGGTCAACAAACTTTTTAAATGGCCAATGGTCAGTTGGAGCCGGTATTCAAGATAAAGCAACCGGTAAACCATTACAATTAAGTTATAATTTTAATCAAGGCAATGGTGAAGTGACGCTTACTCGTAGTGATGGCGTCAAATGTGTTGGTAAGGTCGGTAGTGGTATTCAAAACGCGAATTTAAATATTGTGGGTAATACCGAAGCTACTTGTAGTGATAATACTAAATATAAATTACCAAATATTCAGTGTAAACCTGGCAAAAATAATCAAGCTGATTGTCAGGGAGTTTATGATAACGGGACTTCATTCCCAATTACGATGAAAAAACAATAGGTTTGTATATGCTTCCAGAAATACGCAATTATGGTCAAGAAGTCACACTTATCATGAATAGTGGAATTCAGTTTCTTGATTTTGCATTAAAAATAGATTGGAAAGATAATAAATGGCGAAGTAAAGTTAATGGCTGTTTTATTGATCCATCAGAAAGCGGAGCACTAGTTAGATTAATTGAAGATATCGATAGTGGTAAATTTTTTGCGCCGGATAATCTCTCTTTTGCTGTTACGCCAACTCAAGAGATAAGTGTTGACCAATCATTAAAACTGTTTGATGGCATTTGGTTGCCTGTGCCAGTTTTAAGATCAATGCCACCAGAGCGTTTTGATAAAGGCCCGCATAACTGGAGTCGAGTTCGAATTGTTAGTATTCCAGAAGGTGAAGATGCTGATGGCAATACACACCGCATTACATTCGCCTTAGATACAAAAATTTTCAGCAATATGCAGGACGTTGCTTATTTAGCGCCGACTGAAAATGATGTCAAAACAGGAGCTGTTTTTAGTTTAGCTCATCGTTCAGATCAAGTTGCTTGGTACTTAGAGCAAAAGTGGATCACCAGTTGGTTAATTGATCTATTTCAAGAGTTAGCGCCCCAACCAGAGCGACTAAAAATTCATAAAGATGATATTGAGTTAGAAATAAATAATAAAGCTTACTATGGTCATTATTTAAATATTCTTAATTTGCTTGCTGATTCATTACAGTTACCAAAAATCAAAATTGTCTCAAATAATCGAGATGATGTGGTTAAATCAATTCCTGTTGATATGATTTTAGATGTTGGTAATTCTAGAACATGTGGAATACTAATTGAAGATCACGTTCAAGATAAAGATAGCTTAAATCGTCGCTATGAGCTTGAAATTCGGGATTTAACTCAACCTGAACATATCTATAATGAACCTTTTGAGAGCCGAGTAGAATTTGCACAAACCTTTTTTGGTAAAGAGCACTTTTCTTTACAAAGTGGACGACGTGATACTTTCCGCTGGCCTAGTATTGTACGAGTTGGAAAAGAAGCCAGTCGTTTAGCAAGTCGTCGTGAAGGGAACGAAGGTGCAACGGGGCTTTCAAGTCCAAAACGTTATTTATGGGATCAGGAGAAGTATGAGCAAGGTTGGCGATTCAATTCTCATTATGTGAAGAGCGATCATGAACCCTTTGCAACGGCAGAGCCGTTCTCTAGCTTAATTAATGAATATGGTGAAGCACTGCATGTCCTCAGTAATGAAATTGAGGAAGAATTTGATCGTAAAATGCCTGTGTTTCATCCAAAATATTCACGTAGCTCACTGATGACATTTATGCTATGTGAAGTATTAATGCATGCTTTAATGCAAATAAATAGTGTTGCTCAGCGTAATAAGCTTGAACACGCTAGAACGCCTCGTAATTTACGTTCAATTATTCTTACTATTCCTCCAGCGATGCCAAAACCAGAACAAGCTATCTTTAAAAGCTGTGTTTATCAAGCTATCGGTTTGGTATGGAAAAGTTTAGGTTGGGATAGTTCTGACGATGATATAGATTTTAGTGATCCTGAACAATTAAAAAGTATATGGCCAAACATCCCTGAAATTTACATTCAGTGGGATGAAGCGACCTGTGGCCAAGTGGTCTATCTCTTTAATGAAACTCAAAACAATTATAATGGTCGATCAGAAGAGTTTATAGCTTCAATGGTCAGACCTGATAAAACCAATAAACAAAAATTAACGATTGCGACCGTTGATATTGGTGGTGGCACAACTGATTTAGTTATAAATGATTATGAACTTGATTATGGTGCTAATAAACAGCTTAGTGGCAGTAATGCTTACATTGTTCCGACACAACGTTTTCGTGATGGATTTAAAGTCGCTGGTGATGATATTTTACTTGATATTATTCAAGATACCGTTTTATCTTCGCTAAACAATGGCCTAAAACAAGCTGGGCTTGCAGATCCTAATCCGATTTTATCTACTATTATTGGTTCTCAGCAGGTATCAATACAAGATGCAGTACTGCGCCAACAATTAACTTTACAACTGTTTACGCCAGTAGGCTTGCATGTATTAAAGCTTTATGAGCTTTATGATCCATTACATGCTGAGCAGCATGTTTATAACATGACATTTAGTGAATTACTGCAAAATAATGCGATGACCGATCATGTTCTGAATTTTATCAATGAACCGATTAGTCGAGCATTAAATAATCCTGAATTTTCTGTGCTTGATTTAAATGTGGAAATTGACCTTAAACGTATTCATCACTTATTTATTCGTGGTGATTATTACAATATTTGTAAAACGTTTGATGCGTTATCAGAGATTATTAGTTGTTATCAATGTGATGTATTGTTATTAACTGGCCGTCCTTCGCGGCTGCCTGGTGTACAAAGTTATTTCCGTTCACGATTATCAATGCCAGTAGGACGTATATTACCATTACATGGTTATTATACAGGTGGATGGTATCCATTCCATAAACAAGAACGTATTGATGATCCAAAAACAACGGCTGCTGTTGGCGCTATGTTATGTTTTCTAAGTAAAAACTTAAGATTACCGAATTTCTATTTTAGATCATCGAATATGGATTTATATTCAACAGTCAAATACATTGGTTTATTAGATAATCTAAACATGATAAAGAAAGAAAATATTTATTATCAAGATATTGATTTAGATGATCCTGATTATGATTTTCCTGACCATTCTTTCGAAATTAGAGGCACAACAAGGCTTGGTTTTAAACAGCTTGAAATCGATCGTTGGCCGGCATCACCAATTTATATTTTGACTATTGAAAATAGTGATGTGGCTAAACGGTTAAGTGCTGAGGGTGTGGTTTTAGAGGTAACTTTAGGCATTAAAAATCGACAAAAAACTGTTGAGAATTTTTATATTAAAGATGTCAAAGCTTCAGATGGACGTGCTTGTAATAAAACCAAGGATATCAAACTTAATTTAAACACAATGGTAAATTCAGGTTTAATTAGCACACAATATTGGCTTGATAGTGGAATGATAAAACGATGAAAAATTTAAATGAACAACTCCCTAAATCTTGGGAACAGGTTTATCAAGCATCAGAACAGGCAATAGAGTGGGTGAGCCAAACCCGAGATTCATCAAAGCGTTTGAACAATGAGGCTGATAATTTAATTCTAGATCTACGTCGTTTGCGTAATAGCGCAAAACGATTGGGTGATGTGTCAACCAAGTCTGTTGCAGTGGGCTTTTTTGGATTGTCGCAAGCAGGTAAATCTTATCTCATTTCAGCGTTAGCTGCGGGTGAGAATGGTAAGCTTGAAACCGTTGTCGATAATGAAATTTTAGATTTTATTGATCATGTCAATCCTGTTGGCGGTGGTAAAGAGGCAACGGGACTTGTTACTCGATTTAGTCGTACCGCTAAAGGTGGCATTGCCAACTATCCGCTAGAGCTTAAACTTTTTCAAGAAATCGAAATTGTTAAAATTTTAATTAATGCATATTTTAAAGATTTTGATCAACAGAAAGTTGTGAATAAGATTGAATTTTCAGAGTTAAATCAACTTATTCAACAATCTGAAAATAAAAAACAATCTGATTATACGGGTGGTATAACTGAAGATGATATTGTTGATCTCTATGATTATTTATCTGAAAACTTTGGTAATTCACTTGAAGGTTTAAAAGGAGGGTATTGGGAGAAAGCTGTGTCTTTACTACCTTATCTTTCGACTGTAGACCGAGGTGCTTTATTCTCTGTGTTGTGGGGAGGCATAAGTGAACTCACTGCAATTTATGTGCAGTTAGCTACGACCTTGTCAAGTTTAAACCATGCTAATACTATTTATGCACCTCTTTCAGTATTGGTGAAGGAGCATGATGGTAAAAAGTCACAGATTGATAGCATAATGAATGTTGATATGCTTGAAAGGTTAAATACGGAGAAAGATTCATCTGTATCCGTTACACCACTTAATGGAATACCAACTTCGATATCATTAGCTCAATTAGCTTTTTTAACCGCAGAATTAATCTTCCCCTTAGTAAATCAAACTCGAGTACCAACTTTTGAGAAGGTCGATTTACTTGATTTTCCTGGATATCGAGGTCGATTAAATTTAATTTCTATCTCTGATGTTAAAGAAGGTAATCCAATTGCTCAACTTTTATTGCGTGGTAAAGTTGCTTATCTATTTGAGAAATATACTGATAGCCAAGAAATGAATGTTTTGGTTGTTTGTACTCCATCAGATAAACAGTCAGATGTTAATGATGTTGGTCCAGTATTAGAACGTTGGATTGATAAAACGCAAGGTGAAACTGCTGAGAAAAGAGCCACTAAAAAAGCTGGCTTACTATGGGCTATTACCATGTTTGATAAAAGAATTGGAGCATCATTACATCAATCAGAAGATAATCTAAGTAATACTTGGGGTAAAGGCGGCTTATTACAACAGACTATTTTAGAACGTTTTGGTAGCTATGATTGGTTATCCAATTGGTCAAATAATGGTAAATTTAATAATGTTTTTTTGGTTCGTAAACCTGGATTTGATGTACCGTTTTTAAATGTCGACGCCAAGGCAAATCTTGAACTATCTTATAATGATAATTATCAACAAGAAATGTCAATTTTGAAAAAGACATTTGTTGAAAATCCAGATATTAAAGAGTATGTAAGCGATCCAGACCAAGCTTGGGATGCGATGTTGAAGCTAAATGATGGTGGAATTGGTCGAATTAGTCAATATTTAGAACAAGTCGCTATTACTGAAGTTAAACAACAACGAATTGTTGAGCAACTCAATGAAAAAATAGATTATATCATCAATATGCGTTTTGATACTTGGTATCAATCGGGTAGTGATGAGGAGCTTGGTAAGAAAAAGCAAGTCATTAGTGGTGTAGTAAAAGAACTGCAAGGTAAAGCGTTATTATTAGGCGAACTACTTAAAGTTTTAGAATTGCCTGATCAAACTATTCGAGCCCTTTATCATTCAAGCCATATAAATAATGAAGTTAGCAGTACTGGTGGTGATGATATAACCGATAATTCTTCAAACGATTTTGGTTTAAATACTGAATTTGAGCTTTTCCCCGATTCTAGCTCTCCTCTAAAACCTAAAGCTGTTGCGAGTTTACCTACTGAATCAAAATTTGCGAAAAACGTATTTACTGCATGGTTGGAGCATTTAAGAAATATTGTATTAGATAAACATATATTACAATTTTTTGGACTTGAACAAAAATCACTCTCTTTTATTGTTGAAGAATTAATAACTGCCGCTAACCGTTTAAAACTTGAAGCAAGTTTAACGCAGAAAATTTTAGATATCGAAAATATGGGAAGTAAACGTGATGATCTTGAGTCTCGACAAATTAGCTCTATTCATCTCTTTTTGACCGACTTTATTGCTTGGCTTGGGTTTATTCAAGGGCAAGCAAATGAAATACCGACAAGCCGTGTTAATGAAGGTAAACCTATATTTTCTTCACCGTTGAGCCAATTTTCAAGTCAATTATCTCATCCACTTCCAGTGCTTGATGATAAGACTAAAAATTATTCTCAGTTTGCTATATTTGATTGGTTTATTGCATTTGCTGTACTGGCTCAAGAAAATGTTGGTCATCATGCTGGACGTGAAATCAGCCAAGAACAAAACTCTCAACTTGGTGAGGTTTTAACTATCTTTAAACAATCACAAATAAAATAATATGTTGTGATTATATTAGATGGTTATCATTTAATAATTATAAAATAAGGTAGCTTAAACTACCTTCTATTATGAAAGATTTATCAATTCATATTGATAACATTATAATTGTGAGATAGAGGATATCATGGCATTAAAAATTGAATTAGAAGGCTACAAGCCAGGTATTGCTAAATTTTTGGCACAAAAATGGAATGGTAGTGCTGATATTGATATGCTTATTCAACGTAACCAGGATGGTTATTATTTATCAGGTCTTAATCAGTGGGGACCAGAAAAAAATTGGCATACATTAACTAATATGTCGGTAGATAATGAGCAATTAACTGGCCAAGTTGATGAGTGGTTAGTTGACTCATTATTGTCTCAAGAAAACCGTGTTAGATTTCTTATTCAGATCCGTGATAAGCAAAATGAAAGTTATACCGATAGTGGTGTTGTTAATATTGGTGAAACAGTATTTCCATCATCTGCTCTAAATACTCAACAATCTGATGCTATAGAAGAAGATAAAATTGAGCCTGATGAGATTGTTTCGAATTTTACTGAATCAGATTCTAAAGCACCTTCAGAATCTGACGTTCCTCAAACTGAATTGCCTGTTGCTGAAGAAGAAAATCAGGTAATTGCCGAGCCTGAAGTTGAAATAGAAGCAGCTCCTGAGCCTGAGCCTGAACCAGCGATTACACCAGAAGAAGTTTCTACTCCACAACCAGTTAAATCAAAAAGTAAAAAGGGAATAATTATCCTAATTTTTATCACATTATTAGTTTTAGCTGGTCTAAGTGTAGCGGCATGGTATTTCTTCTTTTCAAAAGATAAGAGTCCTTTGACTGCGACAATGAATAGTCAGTGTGACGTTACAAATGCAAACAGTAATGATTTATCTTTTATTCAACAGTGTTTACAGTCAAAACCTGATACGGACGCAATAATTGAGATAATAAATCAAGCAAAACAAACAAATAAATGTAATATCGCTCAGCGTTTATATGCTAATCAGTCTTTGCTGAATGCTAAAATTGCTTTGCTTTATGCTAAAGAATATGATGAAAAATTTTATCAAGATAATCAGTGCTTTAAAATTGATAAAGGTACCGCAATTTATTGGTATGAAACATCATTGAATAATGATCCTAATAACGTTTTAGCTAAAGAACGCCTAGCTGAATTGCAAAAATAATAAGGTGCAGGTATGAAAAAAACATTAATTTCAATATTGATTATCGGATTTAGTCTTACTTGCTTACCTTTAGTTACGTCAGCTTTAGAACCATTAAAGCAAGCAGGTAAAACAACACTTTATCAGCGAGTTCTTAGTACTCCGACGTGTGAATTGAAGAAGAACATTAATGATGCTAAAGGCCAATCAGTACCTGCGTTTTCTCGTTATTATGTCTATGAACGTAAAAATGAGAATAATCAAGAATGGTTGAATGTTGGTCCAGATTCTTACGGCAATACAGTTGGTTGGATTAATAATTCATGTGCGGTTGAGTGGAATATGCAATTGACGTTAGTGTTCACAAATCCAGTTGATCGTGACCCTCTGTTATTTTTTAAAGATAAAGCCTCATTATCCTCAATTGTTGATGCGGATAATCCTGAAACGTTATTAAAACCCATTCGAGACGCACTAAAAGAGAATAAAGCCGTACCACAGATTCTGGCTCAAGAACCTAAGGAATTTGTTGATTTCAAGAATAATTTTTATTTATTACCGATTTTACAAGGCGAGGAGGTAATGAATGGGCAAGGTTTTTATGAACGAATTTTAGAGGTGGCTTCAGTTAGTAAACAACAAGCGGTGGTTAAAAGTAATAATAAACCATCTACCTCATCTTCGGATGATAATACTAACCAAGTTGCTCCATTTAAAGCTGCAATTGTGTTTGTTATTGATTCAACGATTTCGATGGATCCTTATATATCGAGAACAAAAGAGGCTGTTGAACGAGTTTATCAGCGTATTGAAAAAGAGCAGTTACAAGATCAGGTTAAATTTGGATTGGTATCCTTTCGTTCAAGCTTAAAAGCTTCGGATAAATTGGAGTTTGTCAGTAAGATATTTGTAGATCCAAATCAAGTAAAAAATAAGGAAGAATTCAAAAAACTTAGTGCTTCTCTTAAACAAGCCACGGTCTCAACAACTTATTTTGCTGAGGACTCTTACGCGGGCGTTGCACAAGCGTTAAATGATATTAATTGGAATAATTTTGGCGCTCGATATATGATTCTAATTACTGATGCAAGCGCTATTCCTGGCGATGATAAGCTTTCAAGTACAGGTATGGATGCTGCTCAATTACGACTTGAAGCACAGCATAAAGGTGTTGCAATTTATGCTTTACATTTAAAAACGCCAAGTGGTGAAAAAGATCATCAAGTGGCCGAAAAGCAATATTCTGATTTGACCTATAACGATTTTATTCATAAATCACTTTATTATCCTGTTAATGCTGGCGATGTAAATGAGTTTGGTAAAAAAGTAGATTCATTATCTCAAGCATTATCAGAGCAAGTTAAATTAGCCTATAAAGGTGAGTCTTCAGTTGGTAATGCCCTTAATGCCAAAGATGATAATGACTCCAATATGTTAAAAGATGCTTTACTATTAGGTAAAGCAATGCAGCTAGCTTATTTAGGTGATACTAACGGCACTAAGGCTCCGTCAGTTTTTAAAGCCTGGATAGCTGATAAAGACTTTGTTAAACCGACAATTCCAACAGCAGAACCTAGAATTTTACTAACTAAATCACAATTAAGTGATTTAAGCGATATTGTAACTAAAATCGCTAATGCTGCTAATGATGGGTTAATTTCTGCCGATGATATGTTCTCACAATTACGTTCTGTTGCTGCTGCGATGGGGCAAGATCCAAGTAAATTAAAATCAGATTCAGTCACAAAAATTGCTGATTTAGGACTATTAGGTGAATATTTAGATAATATTCCGTATAAAAGTGATGTAACTAGTCTTGATCAAGAGACATGGAAAAGTATGAGTGGGATTGAACAAGAAAAATTCATACGTAATCTAAATAGTAAAGTACGTTATTACCAAAAATGTAATGCTGATGTTGATCGTTGGATATCACTATCTGAAGGTAGTGACCCTAGAGAAAACGTTTACCCGATTCCATTAGAAATGTTGCCATAAAATATGTTAACTATAAATAATTTGGTGATTTCTAGACCGATCGGTAAATCTTTTTTTAAGGTTTGTTTACCTGAGCTTTCGGTGAAAGTAGGGCAAGTGGTTGTCATTAAAGGTGATAGTGGTTGCGGTAAAAGTACTTTACTTGAGATGATAGGCTTGATTCTTAAGCCAGATGAAGTCGATTGTTATAATCTTATGGTTGATAATGAAACTTATGACATTGCTAATGTGATTCATCAGAATAATATTAATCAATTAGCCAATATCCGAGCGCAATATTTGGGTTTTATGTTACAAACTGGTGGATTACTTCCATTTTTAAATATTAAAAATAATATTTTGTTATCAGCTAAAGTATTGCGAAAACCTGTTGATTCTAATCGATTTGACTATTTGGTTGATAAACTTAATATTGCTCATTTATTGAATAAATATCCGAAACAACTATCTATAGGTGAAAGGCAACGGGCATCTTTTATTCGATCTATTATTCATAAACCCGCGTTATTATTAGCTGACGAGCCAACCTCTGCTCTTGATCCTTATAATGCAAATTTGTTATTTGATTTAATAATAGAACAAGCTCAACAAGATAATATTGCTGCAATGATTGTTACACATGATTGGCAACGTATTGAAAATAAAGGGTTGTTCACTTTATCGGCAAAATTAACATCTATGCAATCGTCAGAATTTTTACCGACCGTTATAAAGTAAGGTGTAAAATATGGATAAAGTAACATCAAAGTGGCGGTTTATTTCTCGATTATCATTGGCCGATTTATGGTATGACAAGAAAGTATCATTTTGTATTATTGCTTCAATAATATCAGTTATTACACCCTTGTTACTTTTGTTTAGTTTAAAATATGGTGTTGTTGCACAGCTACGTCATCAATTACTTAATGATCCACAAAATTTAGAAGTAAAAATTGTTGGTAATTTACAATTTGATCAGTCAATGTTTGATTGGATTAAAAACCAACCTGAAACTGCATTTGTTATTCCTCTTACACGTTCATTGAATACCCAAGCAGATATGTTTAAAGATTCTGGACATTTTGTTAATAATGTTGAAGTTCTTCCAACAGCAAAAGGTGATCCGATAACCCAAAATATGCCATTGATTAGTCAAGAAAATCAAGTTTTATTGAGCGCTCTAGCTGCTGAAAAAATGCAAGCAAAAATAGGAAGCCGAGTAAAAATGGTAATCACAAGGCAACTGGATGGCAAAATTGAAAAAGGTATGACGGAATTGGATGTTATTGGCATTGTGCCTGAAACTTATTATGGACGTGCAGCCGGTTTTGTAAATTTAGACCTTTTAATTGAAATTGAACATTTTTACGACGGTTTTCAAAGTGAAATTTTTTCAACCGGAACCGGTTTAGCTAATTCTACTTATCCTGATTCATTTGCCAGAGCGCGAATTTATGCCAATTCTCTTGATAATGTTGCGCCTTTATCATTGAAATTACGTGAAAAAAATATAGAAACTCGAACACAAGCAAATGCAATTGAAAATATGCAAGCAATTGATAAGGTACTTAGTTTTATTTTTAGCGTGATTGCTATTACCGCAATTTTTGGTTGTATATTATCCTTTAGTGGTTCATTTTTATCTAATATTGAGCGAAAGCGTAAAGATATTGCTTTTATGAGACTTATCGGATTTAAGTCTAAGGAAGTGATGTTTTATTTGCTTACTCAAGCGATGGCATTAAGTTGTTTAGCTTTTATTGTTTCATGTGTACTTTTTTTATTAGGGAATTGTACATTTAATCTGGTCTTAGGTAAAAATTTAGTTTCACAACCAATTGTAAGTCAATTACAATTTTATCATTTTATTATCGCATTTGTATTAACGTTATTTATATCATTTGTTGTTGTTGCGATAGGAGGACAAGGTGCTATTAGTATTCAACCAGCAGAAAGCCTACGCGAAGCGTAATTTTAGACCAGTTTTCTTGGCAATTGGATTAGGTTTAATTTCGAGTATAAGTTATGCTGAACCATGGGATAGTAAATTTTATAATCCCAAACCTTCAAATGATGACGTTATTTTACCTATGCCATGTGAAGGCAGTTTGGTGATGAAAAAAGTTTTTACACCAACACGTAAACTACTAGATGATGTCAAAATTGTTTTAGGTAGTAATAATAAAGAATTAGGTTTTGCTGAGTATGCGACTCCTAATTATATATCTGGTAGTTTTTCCGATGCTGGTAAGGAAAGGTATTTTCTTATTGGTAAATATGAAATTACTGCACTTCAATATCAAGCTGTTATGAATGATACTTGTCCAACCGCTAAACCTAATCTTATTTTCCCAATTACTGAAGTTAGTTGGTTTGATGCCGTTGCTTTTACTGATAAATATAATCAATGGTTACTTAATCAATCTACAGTTAAATCAATTGATGTACCTAAAGGTTATGTTCGATTACCGAGTAATACTGAATGGGAATATGCAGCACGAGGTGGATCTAAAGTTACGGAATCGGAATTTAGAGAATCAAGATTTCCTATGACTAATAACTTAGAAAATTATGCTTGGTTCTCAGGTGCTAAATCAGCAAATGGTAAATTGCAGCTTATTGGGCGATTAGAACCTAACCCTCTTGATATCTATGATATTTTGGGTAATGCAAGTGAAATGATGTTTGATTCATTCCGTATGAATAAGCTTGATCGTTACCATGGACAACAAGGCGGTGTGATTGTTCGAGGAGGCAGTTATTTAACCCCTGAATCCTCAATGACAACAGCTATTAGAACGGAAAAACCTTATTATGATGCTCAAAGTGCATATAAAAGCAAAGATGTTGGTTTTCGTTTAGTTTATACAAGTGAAGTTATTCAGTCGAATGATCTGGTAAAACAGCTCGATCAAGAATGGAATGAATTAGGTAATGGTGCTGGCATTTCGAAGAATGATAATGTTGTCAATGAACTTGAAAAAATCACTAAACAAGTTGATGATGAAAAAACTAAAAAGGAATTGAATCAACTAAATACCCTATTACGAAGCGCTAATCAAGCGCGAGATGAACAAAGAGATCGCTCGATTCAATCAGCACTACAATTAGGTGCTTTCCTCTGTGCTAATGTATCAGATTTGAATGATAAATTTGAATATAATAATAATCTGTATGAAACAATGACTGAAGAAATCTGTGATCCAAACGAAATAGATTCTTTAGATGATGAAAATATGTGCTCGAAAGTGAAATTAAATAATTTAAAAAATGTCTTAGATGAATCTAAAAAGGCGCGTGATTTTATACTAAAATATTATTCTGATACGATTGTAAATACTGCTACAAATTATGAAATAGACACGATTAATAATCAATCTAAACCCACACAATTTATTTTAGAAAATAGTGGTAAGGCTAATATGAGTGATTATTTAAAACTCTATTTCAAACATATTAATCAATATATTGAATCAGGGAAGATCGAGCGTTCCACTTGGCTTCAAACATGTAATGAAATAAAAGGGAAAAAATAATGAATAAACTAATAGTAACGATAACCTTATGTATCTCAATGGTTTTAACTGGTTGTCAGAATTCGGGTGGGGCAAGAACTAAAGGTGTAGATCCTACCTTAACTAAAAGTAATAGTGCTAAGTTCTTTAGTAAATCAGCATGGCAGTCTTGCGCTGTAGGTGCAGGTGTAGCTGGTGTTGGATGTTTTTTATTAGGTGGTAAAGCAGGTACTTGTATTGCGTCAGCTGCAGTGGGTTGTGGTGTAATGATGGGTGCAAATTACTATCTTGATACTAAACGTGCAGAATACGCTGATGCCGAAATGCGACTTGATGTTTATATTCAAGATGTTCAGCAAAATACTTATGAAGTTCAAGCTGTAACAGAAACAGCTAAAACTGTATTAGATAAAAATTTAGCAACACTTAAAACATTAAATAATCAAATTAAGTCACAAACAGTGAATAAAACCGAAGCTAAACGTGATTTAACTCAAATTGATGCTAACATTGCTTATTTAACAGATAAATTATCTCGTATGAAAAAAGTTGAAAGAGATTGGATATCAATTTCTGCTCAAGAACGACGATCAGGCGTAAACGTTTCAAAACTTGATAAACAAATTAACCAATTACATAAACAAATTGCTGTGCTTGAAAAGCAAGTCAACCTTGTTACTCAGCAACGCTCAGCAGTGAAGGTAAGCTAATATGAAAAAGATTTCACTTATTTTATTACTAAGCTCGCTCATTTTTTTGAGTGGTTGTTCAACAACGCCAGAACAGTGCGATCCAACCAATACAAACATTGGTATTTTGGACAAAATTAGCTGTAATTATTCTGGTAATTATCAAGCTCGTATTGATAAGAAAGAACAAATATTAGAAAACGAGAAAAGAGCTAATGCGCAGTTTAGAGAAATTTACGCAACTATTGAGAGACAGAAAAACTCTACATCACTGAGTGTTAAACAAAAACAAGCTCAATTACAAAAATTAAAAACTGAGTTAACTCAGTTAACCAATGAGGTCAAAGCAAAAGCTAAAAATCGTAATGATCTTCAAGCTCAAGTTAAAGACATTGAACAGCAGATGAATAAAGTTAATAATTCAAATGCATCTGACATTGAAAAACAAGTTGAGTTAGATAAGTTAAATAAAAAGCTTCAAAGATTACAAAAAGCGTTAAATATTTAACAATGATTTGATATTGATTAACTAAAAAATTTGTTGAACATAGGGAAATAAAGAAACAATGCAGCGAATAACAAGAATTATATTTGATAATGGTGATCCTAATAAAGCGTCTTTGTTAGAACAATATAATTCTTTGTTAGCATTGTTAAAAAGAAATTTAACAGAGCGGACGTTTTCAATTTTAGGTATTCCTAAGTTAATTGATAATAATCAATATGTTGGTTGGTATAGTAATCTTGAAGGTCAACCTGTTTTACTTAGTAATATTGAAAACGAGGAACATAAAAAGCAGATTGAAAAAACGCTATATACTCGGATTAATGACATTGAATTAGCGATTAAAACGATGTCATTAACAATCGAAGAACAAACTTTAATATCAACCTGGTTGCCGAGAATTAAAAGTTTGGGTAATACAATTTATGTTATCAACGATGATCCGGTTATAGTTAATACTTTTGAAGAACCTATTTTACCTAAATCTCCTATAACACCACCGGTAGTTCCACCAAAATCATTTTGGCGGTGGTGGTATTTCTTGTTGCTTGCCTTATTTTTAATTGGATTGCTTGGTTTACTTTGGTACTTCTTCTGTCCATATGGAAAAGAAAAAATACCTGAGCAAATAATTGCTCAAAATGTAGAAGAACATAAAACGGAACCAACTCCAATAGTTGAACCACCAAAAGAGCCTGAAATAAAATCGGTACCAGAAGATGTTAAACCTGTTGTTAAACCAGAACCTATTCCTGAACCTATTCCTGAACCTGCACCTGCACCAGTAGAAAAAGCAAAAGATTGTGTACCTAAAGAAGAAGTGCTCAATAATAAAGACGCACCTAAAATGGTTTTGATTTTCGATAATTCAGCTTCCATGACAATTACCTTAATGGAGTCACAAGCAAGTATTAATAAGTTTTTAAAAGCTAATTTTTATTCAATGACTCGGAAAGAAGCTGAAGCTTATGAAAAGCGGATGACCCGTTTACCTAATCGTTTATCAAAAAGCAAAGAAGTTGCAGTAACAAGTATTGATAAAATACAACAAAATATCGATATTTCACTTGTGACATTAACAAGCTGTCCGGCAGCACAAACAACACCATTTTATTCTTATCAAAATAGAGAAAAACTAAAAAATAAAATTAAACGATTGCGTCCTTTAGACTATAACAGTGCAACACCATTATACAGTGGTGTTAAACAGGCGAGTAAACTCCTTGATGGCGTTAATCGTGATGATTATATTTTAATTATCAGCGATGGTGAGGATAATTGTACTCGTGCTAATATTTGTACCCTTGCTACTAAAATTGCAGCAGAAAAACCACGTTTAAAAATAAATATTGTTGATATAGCTGGGCAACATAAAATAGATTGTGTTGCAAAAAGAACGGGGGGAAATGTTTATATAGCTAAAAGTCCAACAGAGCTTATTAATCAAATGAATAATGCAGTTTCAAACATGAATATTAGTAAGCCTATTTGCGAATAAAATACCGAGTAATTTTTCAAATTACCGGCTAGTGATGAGGATTAAGTTAAGAAATGCAAAGAATAACTCGCATAGCTTTTGAACAAAGTAATTTAAACAAGATGCAGTTACTGGAACAGTATGGCTCTTTACTTTCAATACTTAAACCACATCTAACCGCTAGAACATATTCAATTTTTGCTACACCAAAATTAATTGAAGACAATCAATATATAGGTTGGTATACAAATCTTGAAGGGCAACCCACCTTACTTAATGACATAATTGACGAATCTCATAAATCTGAAATTAAACAAACTCTAGCTACTAGAATCAATGATATTGAAACAGCAGCAAAATTAATTTCTTTAACTAATGAACAAAAAACTCTAGTTTCTTCATGGTTACTGAGAATTAAAAACCTAAAGAATAATATTTATGTAATCAATAATGAGCCGGTTATTGTCGATACATTTGAACCTATCGAACTACCAATTGCTCCAGTAATAGTACCAAAACCTTTCTGGAAATGGTGGTATACTTTGATTTTAGCCTTACTTTTATTAGCAGCTTTAGGATTATTATGGTACTTTTTTAATCCTTTTAAAGAATCTAAAAACGTCGAGCCTATAACTGTCAAGGAAGAAAAAAAAGTAGAGCCAACTGTTGAACAACCAAAAGAACCAGTTATTAAGCCTCAACCAGAGCCTGAAGTAAAGCAAGAACCTAACGTTCCTGAACCCCAACCTGTTGTTAAACCAAAACCGGTTCCAGATCCGATTACTAATCCTGAGTCTAAGCCTGAAGTAAAACAAGAGCCTAAAGCTCCTGAACCTCAACCTGTTGTTAAACCAAAACCGGTTCCAGATCCGATTACTAATCCTGAGCCTAAGCCTGAACCTAAACCTGAACCAAAGCCAAAAGTAAAAAATCCACCAAATTGTATTACTAAAGAAGAATTAGCCAAAAATAGTAATCCATCTAAAATGGCATTAATATTCGATAATTCATTATCGATGACTGTAACTTTAGCTGAATCACCAATGGAAGTCGGGCAATATTTCAATTATTTAAGCTATGGTTATCCGAGAGGTATGTCTCAGCAAGATAAAATAGATTATGACAAACGAATGACGCGTTTACCCACTCGTTTATCAACCAGTAAAAAAGTTGCATTAACAAGTATTGATAAAATACAGCAAAATATTAATATTTCATTGGTGGCACTTAATGGTTGCCCAGTAGCCGATATTACGCCTTTTTATAATTATTCAAGTAGAGGTGCTTTGAAAAGTAAAATTAATAGATTAACACCAAGTGCTGCTGGTGGTGGAGGAACACCACTTTATAGCGGATTAGAAAAAGCCAGCCAAATGCTTGACGGTGTAAAACGTGATGATTATATTCTTATAATTAGTGATGGTGAGGATAATTGTACGCGTGCAAATATTTGTACTCTTGCTAATCATATAGCTACCCAAAAACCTCGTTTGAAGATAAATATAGTAGATATTGCAGGTGAACATAAAATAGACTGTATCGCAAATGCGACAGGTGGCAAAGTGTATATTGCACAAAGTCCTAAAGATATGATTAGGCAGATGAATAAAGCTGTTTCAGACTTAAAAATCAATAGGTCTGTTTGTCAGTAATTAAAGTTAATAGATGGAATTTATCACATAAAATTACTTTTTAATTTTTAATAAATTTGCAAAAAAAACCAGACACAATGTCTGGTTTTTTATTAGATAATTAATTAGAAATCCAAATTAGCTGCTTTCAAGGCATTTTCTTCAATGAATAATCTACGAGGTTCAACCTCATCACCCATTAATGTAGTAAACAATTGATCTGCTTCAATGGCATCTTTAATGGTTACTTGTAACATTCTTCGGCTTGTTGGATCCATGGTTGTTTCCCATAATTGTTCTGGGTTCATTTCACCTAAACCTTTATAACGTTGGATAGTTAATCCACGACGAGATTCACGAATTAACCAATCAACTGCATCTTCAAATGAGCTAACTGGTTGTTTTCTCTCACCACGTTGTATAAATGCGCTTTCCTCAAGTAAATCTTTCAATTGTGATCCTAAATGGCAGATATTTCGATATTCATTACTATGAATAAACACTTGATCTAACGCATAATTAGTATCCACACCATGTGTTCTTACTTTAATAACAGGTATATACAATTCTGCTTTTTCGTTGTAATCCGCACTATAAAGGTAGGTACTACCGTGTTGTTCTTTATTAGATAGCTTTTCAACAATAGATTTTGCCCAATTTTCAGCTTTGTGTTGATCTTTCAAGATATTTTCATCTAATACTTCTTGATAAACTAATTCTGATAATAAGGCTTTAGGGTAGCGACGTTCCATTTTAGTAATTAATTTTTCGACTTTTTGATATTCGGCAATTAATTTTTCTAAAGCTTCGCCAGCTAAAGCTGGAGCATGGTCATTAACATGTAATGATGCATCTTCTAATGCCAAAGCGATTTGGAATTGAGTCATTGCATCGTCATCTTTAATATATTGCTCTTGTTTCCCTTTTTTGACCTTATATAGTGGTGGTTGAGCAATATAGACATAACCTCGTTCAATGATCTCAGGCATTTGACGGTAGAAGAATGTTAGCAATAATGTTCTAATATGCGATCCATCAACATCGGCATCGGTCATAATAATAATGCTATGGTAACGCATTTTATCTGGATTATATTCATCACGGCCAATGCCACAACCTAAAGCAGTAATTAACGTAGCTACTTCTTGTGAAGAAAGCATTTTGTCAAAACGAGCTTTTTCAACATTTAGAATTTTACCTTTTAACGGTAAAATTGCTTGGTTTCTACGATTTCGTCCTTGTTTTGCAGAGCCACCTGCAGAGTCCCCTTCCACTAGGTATAGTTCAGATAAAGCTGGATCTTTTTCTTGGCAATCAGCAAGTTTTCCAGGCAAACCACCTAAATCTAAAGCGCCTTTACGGCGTGTCATTTCGCGAGCTTTTCTTGCTGCCTCACGAGCTCTCGCTGCATCGATAATTTTACCTACTACAATTTTTGCATCTGAAGGATTTTCAAGTAAATATTCAGCTAGTTTTTCGCCCATTACAGACTCAACTGCTGATTTAACTTCAGATGACACCAATTTATCTTTAGTTTGTGATGAGAATTTAGGATCAGGCACTTTTACTGATACAACAGCAATTAACCCTTCTCTAGCATCATCACCTGTAGCACTAATTTTTGCTTTTTTGCTATAGCCTTCGGTTTCCATGTAGTTATTTAATGTACGTGTCATAGCGCCACGGAAGCCAGCCAAGTGAGTACCACCATCACGTTGAGGAATGTTATTTGTAAAACAATAGATATTTTCTTGGTAACCGTCATTCCATTGTAGTGCAACTTCGACACCAATATTATCTTTCTCTGTACTAAAATAAAAAATCTTTGGATGAATTGGGTTTTTATTTTTATTTAGATATTCTACGAAAGCTTGAATACCACCTTCATAATGGTAATGTTCACTTTTACCTGTACGTTCATCGGTGAGTTTGATTGAAACACCTGAATTTAAGAATGATAGTTCGCGTAATCTTTTTGCCAGATGATCATACACAAATTCAATGTTAGAAAAAGTTTCTGGACTTGGCCAAAAACGAACATATGTACCTGATTCAGTTGTTTCACCAATGATTTTTAGCGGTTCTTCAGGAACGCCTAAATGATAAATTTGTTTATGTATTTTACCTTCACGATAAATCACTAATTCTAACTTATCTGATAAAGCATTGACGACTGAAACACCAACACCATGTAAACCACCAGACACTTTGTATGAATTATCATCAAATTTACCACCGGCATGCAAAACAGTCATAATAACTTCTGCTGCGGAAATACCTTCTTCTTCATGGATGCCAGTAGGTATACCTCGACCATCATCTCGTACAGAAACGGAATTATCAGGATGGATTGTAACTTCAATATGGTGACAATAACCAGCTAATGCTTCATCAATGGCATTATCTACCACTTCAAAAACCATATGGTGAAGCCCTGTTCCATCATCAGTATCACCAATATACATACCTGGGCGTTTTCGGACAGCATCAAGTCCTTTAAGTACTTTAATGCTGGAAGAATCATAAGAGTTAGACATGGATTTCTCGACTTATTTGATTATTTATATCATTTTGTATATTTAAGAAATTATACCAGAATTTATGTGAAAAATCTTATCATTTTCATCGATCATATGGCTAATTTGCTCTTGATTAACCGCTGTAATGAAAACTTGAGATTGTGCTGATTTTAATCGTTTTGCTAATAAGTTACGTTTATTTTTATCAAGCTCTGAAGCAAAGTCATCAATTAAGTAAATACAGGATTGGCCTGTTGTTTCTGAGAAATATTCACCTTGAGACAAACGTAATGCACACATGAGTAATTTTAATTGTCCCCGAGATAATAAATCTTCAACAGGAATATTATCTATTCGTAATTTTAAATCTGCTTTATGAGGACCTAGCGAAGTATAATTAATGAACTTATCTCTTTCAAATTGTCTATATAATATATCTGAATAACTGATTCCATGCTCCCAGCCCTGATAATATTGGCAATTAAGTTGATATTCTGGTAGAAAATCATGACAGGTTTGCATAATTTGAGGAAATATATTTTGGCTATAACTAGCCCTAATCTGGCTGATTTTTTCTGCAATCGGTGCTAACTCTTTATCCCAAGGTAATAATTGATTATAGTTTGATGACTGTTTTAATAAAGCATTACGCTGTTTAAAAAGGCGTTTTAAGTTATTCCAAAGTGATACAAATTCAGGATAGTGATGAAAACACCCCCAGTCTATAAAAGCACGGCGATATTTTGGTCCTCCGGTAAGTAGATCAAATCCTTCAGGCGTAATAAGTTGAATTGGTAATAATTTAGCTAAATCCGTCAACCGAAACCCTTCGTCACCATCAATTTTTATCGTATTATCGTTATGGCGTGTTTTTGATAAACCTATTGTTCGAGTTTTTTGTGCAGATTCAATTTGACTAAATAATACTAACTCTTGTTTTTCATGTTGTATTATTCGATTGGATTGAATATGTCTAAAAGCTCGACCATGTCCGAGCATATAAATCGCCTCGAGTAGGCTGGTTTTTCCGCTACCATTATCACCAACTATATAATTAAAATGTTTGGATAATGATAATTCAGCATAATCAATATTTCGAAAGTGATAAATTTTGATTTGAGAAAGTGTCATGTCGGTAAAGTTTCCGGCCGAGGCCGGAAGTTTAAATGATCGTTAATTATAAGCGCATTGGCATAACAACATAAGTTGCAGACTGGTTGTTGATATCTTCAATTTGCACACTTGATGTTGCATCGGTTAATAATAATTGGACGCTATCGCATTTTAATGTATTTAATATGTCCAATAAATAAGTTACATTAAAACCAATTTCAAGCTCTTGAGATTCGTATTTTACATCAATAACTTCTTCTGCTTCTTCTTGTTCAGGATTGTTTGCAGTAATTTTGATCTGATTGCTATGTACATATAATCTTATGCCGCGAAATTTTTCATTTGAAAGAATCGCAACACGAGATAAAGCATTTCTTAGTTCTTCACATGATACTTCAAGTGGTTTATCAGGATTACGAGGCATTACACGTTTATAATCAGGAAATTTTCCATCAATAAGTTTTGAAGTAAAAGTAAAATCGCCAAGACTAATACGTAAATTATTGTTACCAATTTGCATATTAACTAGCTCATCATTATCACCAACTAGTTTTGCCAGTTCAATTACGCCTTTTCTTGGTAAAATGACTGAACAGGATTCAGAGATCTCATGACCAACAGGTTGAGCACACACAGCTAATCGATGACCATCAGTTGCAACGGTTTTTAATAGACCATCTTCAATTTCAAATAGCATACCATTTAAATAATATCTTACGTCTTGGTTAGCCATTGAGAATTGGACTGCGTCTATAAGTCGTTTGATAGTCTTTTGAGGTATAGAAAGTTCAACATCACTTTGCCAATTTTCTAGATTAGGAAAATCTGATGCAGGTAGTGTAGATAAAGAAAATTTACTTCGACCTGACTGAATAATCAATCGATTATCGTCAACGCTTATCGATATTTGAGCATCACTAGGAAGATTTCGACAGATATCAAGAAACTTTCTAGCTGGAACAGTTGTAGCACCCGCTTCACTAGGCTCTGTTAGGGGAATATGAGATATCATCTCAATTTCTAAATCTGTTCCCGTCATGGATAGCGTGTTTTCACTCACCTGCAATAATAAATTACCTAAAATGGGGAGGGTAGGTCGGCTACCTAATGGTGCACTAACAAGTTGCAATGGTTTGATAAGTTTTTCACGATCTATAATAAATTTCATAGTGTTAATTCTTTTTTAAGTTGATAATGTTCGAATTAAATTGGAATAATCCTCTTTAATGTCATTGCTTTCTTCTTTTAACTCTGCGATCTTCCGACATGCATGTAATACTGTTGTATGATCTCTTCCACCAAAACCATCACCTATTTCTGGAAGGCTTTTGTTGGTTAGCTCTTTCGCTAACGCCATTGCTACTTGTCTTGGTCTTGCAACAGAACGAGAGCGGCGTTTAGATAATAAGTCAGAAACTTTAATTTTATAATATTCAGCAACCGTTTTTTGAATATTTTCAATAGTAATCAATTTTTCTTGTAAGGCAAGTAAATCTTTTAAAGCATCTTTGACAAAATCAATGGTGATAGATTTGCCTGTAAAATTAGCATTGGCAATAACTCGATTAAGTGCACCTTCTAATTCTCGTACGTTTGATCGTAATCGTTTAGCAATGAAAAAAGCGACCTCTTCAGGTAATTTTATTTTGTTTTCGTCTGCTTTTTTCATCAAAATAGCAACTCGAGTCTCAAGTTCCGGTGGTTCAATAGCGATGGTTAATCCCCAACCGAACCTTGACTTCAAACGATCTTCTACACCATCAATTTCTTTAGGATAACGATCTGATGTTAAGATAATTTGTTGGTTGCCTTCTAACAATGAATTAAATGTATGAAAGAACTCCTCTTGTGAACGCTCTTTATTAGCAAAAAATTGAATATCATCAATAAGGAGAGCGTCAACAGATCGATAATAATTTTTAAACTCTTCAATAGCATTATTTTGTAAAGCTTTGACCATGTCTTGAACAAAACGTTCTGAATGCATATAAACAACTTTAGCGCTAGCTTTACCTGCCATAATTTCATTACCAACAGCATGTAACAAGTGAGTTTTACCTAAACCTGTTGAACCATATAAAAAAAGAGGATTGTAAGCTTTTCCTGGATTTTCAGCTACTTGTTTAGCTGCTGCAACAGCAAGTTGATTAGATTTACCTTCAACAAAGCTATTGAAAGTATGCTTATGGTTAATACCTGAATAATAAGTGTGATTATTGTTATTCTCTTTTGTTGTTTTCCAAGAAGGTACAACATCAGATTTATTAATTTTAGATTTTTTTTCTACAGATAAAGTTGAACCAACTTCCAAATATAATTTTAGTGAATCATTACCTAATAGATTATTCAATAATTGCGAAATAGTCGTTAAATATTTATTCTTAACCCAATCTAATACAAATCTGTTTGGAGCATAAATATAGAGTTTATCCTCAACCATTTCCACTTGTAACGGTCGAATCCATAAATTGAATTCTGTTGTAGGAAGCGCTTCTTGTAATTGAGAAAGACAATCTTGCCAAATCGAGGTAGACATGGCTACTCCTTTAATTGGGATACTAACAATACTAGAATAATTATAATCTTTTTTGTGGATAATTTGTAGGGTTTAAGCAAGATATAATTTAATTATTAACATATAAATGAAAAAACCCAGCCGAAGCTGGGTTCAAAGGTGTAATTAATAACAAAAACTATTTTGTTTGATTAATTACTTGGACCTCTTGCACGTTACGTGCTTTAACTTCAATTTCAACACGGCGATCTGGTGCTAAACATGCTTTTAAGTCAGCGCCACGAAGTGCATTACATTTATTACCAGTAACTGGTTGTGCTTTACCCATACCGCGTGAAGTGATGATTTCAGCTGGAACACCTTTTTGAACTAAATAGTTCAATACACTGTGTGCGCGACGTTCTGATAGTTTTTGGTTATAGCTATCTGAACCAATACGGTCAGTATGACCAATTACTACGATAGCACTTTGAGTTGGGTTAATTTTAACAAGAGTTGTTAATAAATTATCAAGTGCTTGACGACCTTCTGCTTTTAAGTCAGATTTTGCATAAGCAAATAACACATCTTCATTTAAAACATAACGGTTTACTTCAGTTTTGATTTCAACTGGAGCTGCAACAGATGGAGAACCTAAACGGTAAGTAATACCTAAGCTTACAGTTCCTGCATCTGGAGATGCATGAGTTTTAGTATGAATATGTTGAACATACTGGTATTCTAAACGAGTAGAGAAATCTTCGTTAAGACGATAATCAAGACCTAAAGCATAAACTGGTGACAAATCAGTTTTTGATCCTCCACGGCCGTAAGCTTCTTTGATATCACCACTGTTTTTCCACTTAGCAATAGTTACCATTCCACCTGCACGACCATAAATATCTAAATCGTCAGAAATGAATGATAGAGGGTAACTTAATTTACCAGTTAAAGAAACACCTTGTGCTGAAACTTTACTATTACCAGCGTTAGAATGATCTCCTAGGTAAGTTCTTTTATATTTTGCAGAACCTAACCAATCATAACCTAATTCAAAAGCTAAGTAAGGGTTAGCTTGGAAACCTAGAAAAGCTCCGCCAGCAACATTACTTCTGTTAGAAGTTTTAATACCAGCTTCATCTTTATCATAACCACGAACTTTATTTGCGTCTAAATTATAAAGTTCTGACCAACCTAATTTAGCACCTACATAAAAAGTATTGTCTTCATATGCAGCATTAGCGGCAGTAGCGGTTAAACTTGCAACAGCCATTGCTAGAGCTAGAGTTGTTTTTTTCATTTTTTTGCCTCAACTTATTTGTTGTAATAGACGTTGTTTAATTTGCTTTTATTGTTTAATTTTACTTAATTTTTACGGTATTTTATACTAATTGACCAATTATGTTACACATAATTTATTACATATTATAGCACAATTATTATTCTGATCTAGAATAATTGATAATATATTGTAAAAAAATTAAACAATCTTATTTATAATAATATATAAATCGTTAATTGAGCTTGATAATGTGTTAGCCATAATATAAAAATCAGCTTCTAAACGTTTATTAAATTCATCAGATCCAATATCTTCATTTTCATCTAAAATAACAGAATCAAATTTAATTCTTTTCAATGTTAAATCAGGATTAATAATAAAATTGATTCCACGTTCATCGATGATTTTAAGTTTGGTGACCCATTTACCAGAATCTAAATGAACTAACATTTCATCACTTGTAATATCTTGATTTTTACAACTGATAATCCCATTACCCTCAAGTGGATCTTTTAATTCTGCTTCATCACCCAATATAAAAGGAGGAAAACTAAGTTTTTCTCTAACCCAAGTTGTCATAATCTTTTCAAGCGGTTTTTCGATGGAAAGAGGCGTTAATGCTAATGCTCCAAGTTCTTTCCGCAAAATCGCTAGAATATCTTCAGCAAGTTTAAAACTACTGCAATCGATAATAATCCTTTTATTTTCAATGTCGATCCATAACCAATAATAGTTATATTTGCTAAATGCTCTAGGCATTAAATCGATCATCACTTCATCTTTTAATGTCGCTTTTTCATTTTTACTAAGTTTACGGCTTAATGCCTTCTCTTGCTTGTCAATCTTCTCATTTAAGGCTTGTTTGATGACAGGTGCAGGTAAAATTTTAGTTTCTTTCTTTATTCTTAATAATAAATGCCCTGGCATATCAATAATAAAATCATCCAAATTGTTATCATCGTAAGGGGATACCCAACCCATTTTGGTGGTATCTAAATTACCACAAGGAGAAAATAAAGCAGATTTGAGTGCATTTTCAATAGTCTGTTTATCCAGTAAATTATCATTATTAAGTTGATAGATAATTGCGTTTTTAAACCAAAGCATAGTGTAATTTTTCCAAAAATTAATTCATGAAAATTATTTAATTAAAATAAGATTTTCACAGAAAATAAAGTATTATTAATAAGATTTAATAAAAGTATTAAAATTTATAAGATAAGCCCATATAAATGGATGTTATCGTACTATCATCAACCATAGGGCTGTCAGCTGCATCACCAGTCAGTTTATCAATATGAATTCCGCCAAAAGTAGCGATATTATCTGTTAAAGAATATTGCGCACCGATTTCAAAGTAAGGTGTAAAAGAACTATCTGCATTGAAATAGCGTAATCCTGAACGTGAAGATTCTTTATGAGATACACCATAATAATAGTCATTATGTTTACCATCAGCCCAGTTAATACCAATAGTAGGTGCGATAATTAAATTACCTTGTATATAAGGAACAGTATAGTCGGCATTAACTAAGATTCCATTACTATTATTGAGCATATCAGCGCCAATACTACTTGAAAAAATACCCCAATTAGTGGTGATATCATAATCAATTTCAGCTAACACAGTGGAATGACGACTATTAAGTTGTCTTAATTTATGATTGTCAGAATCATGAGGTTTAAATTCATTAGCAAGATAACGAACGCCAAATGATAAACTTTGATTATCGTTGTTAAAAGCGTAAATACCAGCTGATAGATCATCAATAAAAAAATAGCCGTTATCATAATCAATATGAGGAACCGGATAGTAACTTGAACTATAATTTTTATATGGTGAGTTAGACCAACCCAAACCGACGCCTAATGAAGTAGGATCTGCTGACGCAATATGAGTATACCCTAAAGGAAACATTGATAATAGTGAGATTATGCAGCTTAATTTTTTCATTTTGATAACCACTCATACTGATATGATTTAAGACAATTATTGTAGTTATTTTGTCACTCAAAGCTTGTTGTCACAAAATCTATACATTAAATGTACATTGTTACAATCCATTTTCTCTGATAATAATGCCACATTTTGTCATATTTGAATATGGATTAGTGAGATAAATTATGAGTAAACCAACTTTAGAAATGATTAATAGTCGTCCCGACGATGCAACGTTATTAGCGGATGAAGCAAAATACTGTTCATTTGGTGATACCGTGCATTATGTTGAACCACCAAAGATTTTTGATGGTTGTGAAGGTAGTTACATGTATGATAAAGAAGGTAAAGCCTTCCTTGATTTACAAATGTGGTACTCTGCTTGTAACTTTGGTTATGCTAATGAGCGTTTAAATAACGTACTTAAAAAGCAAATCGATACTTTACCGCAATGTGCTAGCCAGTATTTACATCCAACTAAAATCGAATTAGCAAAAACAATTGCTCAAGGTATGGAACAGCGATTTGGTTACCAAGGACGAGTTCATTTTAATGTTGGTGGTTCACAATGTATTGAAGATTCATTAAAAGTCGTTCGTAATGCTACTGGTGGTAAATCTCTGATGTTTGCATTTCAAGGTGGTTACCATGGTCGTACTTTGGGTGCATCTTCAATTACTTCGAGCTACCGTTACCGTCGTCGTTATGGTCATTTTGGTGATCGTGCAATGTTTGTACCATTCCCATATCCGTTCCGTCGTCCAAAAGGAATGACAGCAGAAGAATATGGTGAACACTTAGTTGCTGAGTTTGCACGTTTATTTGAAACTGAATATCACGGTGTATGGGATCCAAAAGTCGGACAAGCAGAATATGCTGCATTTTATGCCGAACCATTACAAGCAACGGGTGGTTATATTGTTCCTCCTCGTAATTACTTTAAAGGTCTGAAAAAAGTTTTAGATCAATATGGTATTTTATTAGTTGTTGATGAAATTCAAATGGGCTTTTATCGTACTGGTAAATTATGGTCAATTGAACATTTTGATGTTAAACCTGATGTGGTGGTATTTGCGAAAGCATTAACTAATGGTTTAAATCCATTAGGTGGTTTATGGGCTCGTGAAGAGTTAATCAATCCAGAAGTATTCCCAGTTGGCTCAACCCACTCTACGTTTGCTTCAAATCCTTTAGGTACCGCAGTTGGCCTAGAAGTATTAAAAATGACTTCTGAAACAGATTACGAAAAAATGGTAATGGATAGCGGTGCATATTTCCTTGAAGGATTAAAAACACTTGAGAAGAAACATAAAGAAATAGGCGAAGTTGATGGCCTAGGTCTTGCACTTCGTGCTGAAATTTGTACCGAAGATGGATTTACAGCTAACAAAGCATTAGTTGATAAAATGGTAGATATTGGTATGTCAGGTGATCTTGATTGGAAAGGTAACAAAATGGGCTTAGTGCTTGATATTGGGGGTTATTACAAAAATGTTATCACTTTTGCACCTTCATTACATATTACTCGTCAAGAGATTGATCAAGGTATTGAACTACTTGATCAATTAATTACTCGAGCTAAAAAAGAACTTTAAGTCTTAAATCAAAATAATCCCGCTAATATCAATTAGCGGGAATTTCAGATCATTTATAGAAAGTTATGCGATATATCAATCAATTAGAACCTAATGAATTAATCAACAATTTTCTTTCTCATCCTCCGCGAGAGTTTACTAGCTGGATGAGTGAAGACGGTATACCTGCTTTTTCCGCTAAGTTTGATTTGCTCATAACTGCTGATGATGATTTTAAACATAAAGTTCATAAATTGCCTTTTTATAAAAAATGGAGGCATTGGTTACAACCAAAAACATGCTTTGTGGGTACAACCGTTTCAGAATATAGTTTATTGACTAATAAAATCGATGCGCATCAATTAGCTGACAATGTTAAGGCAGCTTATACAAAGAAATATCCATTTGTTATTGTTAAAGATTTGCCATCCGATTCACCTCTGCTTAGTAAGCAGGATAATCAATATTCTAAACAGATTATTGGTTCCTTAAAAGAACGGGGTTTTATTGAAGTTGATGGACAAGCTTTAGCTTGGGTTCCAATTGATTTTGAGTCGATCGATGATTTTTTTGCAAAATTATCATATAGTCGTCGTAAAAATTTAAGAAGAAAACTAAAATCCCGTGAAAAATTGGAGATTAACATCTTACAAACTGGTGATGATTGTTTTTTTGATGAGGCGACTCTTGATCTATATTATCAACTTTATCTGAATGTATATGAGCAGAGTGAAGTACATTTTGATTTATTAACTAAGCCATTTTTCACCCAATTACTGCAAAGCAAATCCTCAAATGGACGTATTTTTACTTATCATCATAATGGACAATTAATTGGTTATAACATCTGTTTTGTAGTGAACAATGTTTTAATCGATAAATACATAGGAATGGTTTATCCTCAAGCAAGAGAATTAAACCTCTATTTTGTTAGTTGGTTTGTTAATCTTGAATATGCATTACAACAAAAACTTAGTAATTATGTTGCAGGTTGGACTGATCCAGAAGTTAAAGCTTCTTTAGGTGCTAGTTTTACCTTAACTAAACACTTAGTTTACATACGAAATCCTTTATTAAGGGCAGTTTTGCGTAGATTAATTGGCCATTTCGAAACTGATAAGGAGAAAGTAGCATGACATCGCTAGTTATCCTTAACTTTGATCAAAGTGTAGGTGAAATTGATAATGCTAAAACGATTGATTTTACTCAGTGGCAAGATGTCATTCGCTTTGGTTGTAGTACAAAAAAATTCCAAAACTTTAAAAAGGTATTACAACAATCATTACCAGAAAGCTATGGTACGGTATTAATGGGTAGCGGTGATTACCACCATATTTCGTTATTACTTATTGAGCAGCTAGCTAAGCAATATACAGAAGAAAATCCCATTGAAGTAGTTATTTTCGACAACCATCCAGATAACATGCGTTATCTGTTTGGCATTCACTGTGGATCATGGGTTAGCTATGTGGCTAGTTTACCTTTTGTTAGCCATGTACATGTATTAGGAATTACATCACATGATATTGGCTTATGGCATTGTTGGGAAAATAGATGGTCACCATTGTTTCATAAAAAACTGACTTATTGGAGCATGGATGTTAATGTCTCTTGGGCTAAGAAAATTGGTTTAAGTCATGCTTTTCGCTATTTTGATACGCCGGATGATCTTATTACTCAGTTTCTATCTGAACAATACCGTAACTCTAAACCAATATATCTATCGATAGATAAAGATGCCTTAAGTGAAGAAGTTATTCATACCAATTGGGACCAAGGAAAACTACAAACCTATCATTTATTAGATACTATTACATCTATTAAGCCCAGGATTATCGGTAGTGATATCACGGGCGAATTATCGATATGGCAGCCTAAAAATTGGTTTAAGAGATTACTAAGTTCACTGGACAAACAGCCCGAAATATCATTAGAAAAGTTAAATGATTGGCAACAAGAACAACATCAACTTAATTTAATATTATTAAAAGCTTTAAAAACCTAGCATTCAAGAACTGATATAGTTTGCCAGGTTTTTAATCCTTATCTTGAAGTTATTTAGAACGATGATGAGTATCTTTCTTCGCAAGTTTACTTTCTGCTAGTGCTAAAAACAAAATCCCTGAAACAATCAATATAGTTCCAATTAACTTAAATAAAGTGATAGGTTCATTAAATAGCCAAACTGAAGCAATCATTACGGTAACAACTTCAAAATGTGAAGCTGCAAAAGCAGGTCCTACAGGCGCTTTTTTTAATAAAGTCATCCAAGTAAAGAAAGTAAAAATGTAGCCAGCTATTGATACATAGATCCAATGACCGGAAAATACCCTAACTATCCATTCAACGCTCATCGAAAGTGGCTGGGCATGTTCGGCAGCCAATTTAAAGCTACATTGTGCAATCGTATCAAACATTAATAATACGGTAAAACCAATTAAATAGAACTTAGCCATATTAAGATAACCCCACAAAGATCACACCAGCAGTAATTAAAGACATGCCAATAACACGATATACCGTCAGTAATTCTTTAAATAGAATCCGACCTACTAACATGATAGTAATGATATTAAATGAGGCGAGCAATACACCTTGGGAAAGTGGAACTAAAGTTAAAAAAGCTAACCACAGTAAAAATTCGGCAATGTAAGATGATATTCCTATCCAAATCCAATGATTTTTGGCGAGATCTAACCAATAGTACCATCCATCTCTATTGGTAGGTGATATTGCAGCATATTTAAAAGCAACTTGTCCTAAGGTATCAAAACAAATATTACTAACCCAAAGAAAAATAACTAAGGATGACATTATGCTTAAGTTCCTTCTGCCAGATTATTAAAAAACGAAGCGCACTCTTTAATTACTTCACGGCGTTGGCTATCAATAGTAATTAAATGATAACTATCATTTAATACAACTAATCGTTTTGGACCAGAAACATGCTTCTCAACTAATTTTGCATTAGTTTCAATATTGGCAATATCGTCATTACCTGAATGCATAATTAAACAAGGTGACGTAACTTTTGGTAATTCTTGGCGAACATGTTTTGCCAATAATTGCATTTCTGCTAATGCAGGAAATGGATTTCCAGCAAGTCCAGCGGATGCAGCATCGCCACTTAACATGCTTTCTGATACCACCGCTCGGATACGCTCATCTTTAAGACCATAAGGCGGTTTTTCAATAAAAGAGACTTTTTGAAAAATACCAAGTTTTTTAAAATAGACCAATAAAAAGAAAAACTTTTTAGCCCAAAATGGCATACTCCAACCATCATAATAAAATGTAGGTGCTAGAACACCAACACCTTTAACTTGATTTGGACGATCTGCAGCAAGTTTCAACGCCAAAAGGGCGCCCATTGATAAACCTGCGACAAAAAGGTTGTCTACATGTTTAGCTAAATAATCAGCACCATCTTGAACGCTTTTATACCAATCTTGCCAAGTTGTTTTACATAGATCTGCTTCAGTACCACAGTGACCTGCCAATTGTATTGCATAAACAGTAAATCCTGCTTTATGTAAACCATTGGCTAAAATACGCATTTCATTTGGTGTGCCAGTTAAACCATGAATTAATAGCACTCCATTTTTATTTCCTGGTAAAAAATAAGATAAATCTTCAATTGTACTCATTATTGTTCCTTTATTTCACCATCATGACTGGAATTAGTGATTGCTCTGCTTGTTTTAAAGCCTCTGTTACATCAGCAAAATTAACAATAGCAGTGTGCTTAATGTTATTTTTTTCACAGTAATTGATCAGCTTATCTTTAGCAAAAACCAGATCGACATGATGTGAAACGCAAAAATCAGAAGTACCATCACCAACATACAATATTTGAGGAAAATGTTGCTGTTGTTTTACATGATTGCATTTGCAATTACCACTTTGTTTTATACAATCCTTATTAGCGTAAGGAAACTCAAGGCGCCAACTTCTGTGATTATCATGCAATAGTTTATTAGCATAAATAGGTAAATGTTCAATACCATGACGCTTTAATACAAATTGGATAGCATAATCTAAACCATCACTAACTACATGAACTGGTATATGTTTTTTTTCGGTATACTTAATGAATGATTTAAAGCTAGAATCAATTTCAATTTTTGCCAATGCTTGATTAAGCTCCTCTAAGCTTGCGTCCATTAAGGCAATCTGTTTACTCATACACTCTTGAGAACCAATTTTACCACTAACCCACAACTCTTCGAGCTCATCACAGCCATCTTGGCCGAACTGACTAAGTAAAGTATCAGTTACATCTTTAACACTAATTGTGCCATCAAAATCACACAAAATAATAGGGTTGTGATAGCGAGTGTAAGATGGTTGAAAAAGATGATTAGTAATTGATGAAAAAGTATTCATATTCCAAGTAAAAATTGCTAGTTATAGATATTGGCGACAATTTTCTCACAAAGTGGTAGCTAACTTTGTTGGCTCTTTGTATATATTTTGTAACGAGGCTCTATTTGCCTGTATAATGAAGCATCTCGAAGTCCACTTTACGGTAAAGAGAATCAGAAATGAGTGAACGCATATTAATTATCGAAGATGATGAAAGATTAGCCAATTTAATACAAGTCTACCTAATCCGTCAAGGATATAGGGTCGATTGGCATAATAGTGGTGAAGGAGCAGAAGAAAAAATACAACAAATCAACCCTGATTTGGTTATTTTAGATGTAATGTTACCTGAAAAAACTGGATTTGATATCTGTCGAGATATACGTTCATGGTTCAGTAACTATATTCTTATAATGACGGCTAGCGAAGATAATATTGATGAAATCGTGGGATTAGAGTTAGGCGCTGATGATTATTTAGCTAAACCGGTTGAACCACGATTATTACTAGCTCGGATTCGAGCATTGCTACGCCGAAAACAAAATGAAACAGAAAAAGAAGGCCTAAAAGAGCAAATTGCTTTATTTAACAATAATACTTTAGCCTTTGAAAATTTAGTGATTGATGGTGAAAATCGTAAAGTGTTATTAGACGGGCATGAAATAGATTTAACGACTGCCGAATTTGACTTACTCTGGTTGTTAGCTAATAACGCAGGTAAGATTCTATCTCGAGACGATATATTTTCCCAAGTTAGAGGGATTGATTTTGACGGTAGCGATCGCTCAATTGATGCCCGAATTTCTCGGTTAAGACGTAAACTCCTTGATGATCCTGATAATCCTTCAAGAATTAAAACGGTTCGAGGAAAGGGGTATTTATTCATGCGCGAAGGGGAAAACCATTGAGACAGTTATTAGCTAAACCGCTATTTTTTAACCGCCGCATCGTCTTTTATCTAGTTATTTTACTTTCATTGCAATGTATTATCGCCTATGGTGCATTATTAGTGTTTGATTCACTACCTTCATCATTAACTGATATGCCAGATGATCATATCGTTTTTCGTGAATCACAACGAGGAACAGTCAACTTAATTCGCAAACATATTGATGAAAACAAACAGCGTCCACTGCAAACAGTAGTTGACGAGTTACAACCATATTTTGGTTATCCAATCAAAGTATTACCTGCAAATACAGAATTATCTCATTCTGTAAAAAAAGAACTTGAAAAACTTGATTTTGCTTATGATGGTGATGACGAAGTTGTCTATATCAATCTCAATGATGGTCATTTATTACAATTGGGGCCGATTCTAATGCGAGATATATTAGAATCAAATACCATGTCGTTGAGCGTTTTCCTTATTATTTGGGCATTATTTAGTGCCATAATCTTTTTTATATTAATCTATTTCGCGTTTAGTGCTGTATGGAAAGATCTGGTTAACATACGTCAAACCGCAGAACAACTTGGACAGGGCAATTTGAAAGCTCGAACGGAAAATGTGAAAGGCTGGTTATTCAAACCATTAGCCAATGTTTTAAATAATATGGGAACTCACATTGAACATCTTGTCAGTACTAACCAAACGATTTCGCATGCGATGGCACATGAACTACGAACCCCTCTTGCACGAATGCGATTTGAGTTAAGTATGCTTGAAGAATCAACAGACGAAGTAGAAAGATCTGATTTACAAAAAGGAATGAGTGATGATATAGATGAACTTGAAACTCTCATTAATGCTAGTTTGAATTATTTTAAAATGCAGCAAAGTAATATTGAATTAAACTTTACTACTGTATCGTTAAAACAATGGGGTGAAAAAGTTTGTCAGTCATTAGCACTATTTAAACCTAAGGGCTTTGAGCTCATTTGCCATAGCCAAGATGCTAAAGCTAAAATTGATATCAATTTGGCAGAAACTATTGTCAAAAATCTGCTACTTAATGCGTTTAAATATGCAGCCCATAAAGCAGTATTAAATATAACCAAACAAGATAACCGAGTTATTTTGGAAATTGATGATGATGGTGCAGGCATTCCTTTCGATTCTCGTGAAAAAATTTTTATGCCTTTTGCTCGCCTTGATACCAGTCGTACACGATCAACTGGTGGATATGGGTTAGGCTTAGCTTATGTAAAATTAATGGCAGAATTTCATGACGGTAAAGCATTCGTGGTTACTAGCCCACTAGGTGGTGCACGATTTGTTGTTTCGATAAAATCGGGTGAGGAATAAATTAAAGTTAAAATATCTGTTAAAATTATTTAGGAGTGTTATCCGTTTCAGGGTAATTATTTTTTTGGTAACTGAAATCTCATGTTTTAACGTTTCGAAAAAACAAAAAATTTGCTATATTCGTCGGTCAAAATGATAAAAGTGATAAATCTCATTTCTAAATTGGTCATGAGTAAACATATATAATCAGAGGTTTTTTTATGAGCGGTGATTTACCGACAGAGAACGAAACTCGTCCAAATAACTTTATTCGTCAAATTATTGATGCGGATCTTGCTGCGGGAAAATATAAAACAACGCATACTCGTTTTCCGCCTGAACCTAATGGCTACTTACATATTGGTCATGCAAAATCTATCTGTTTGAACTTCGGTATTGCCCAAGATTATCACGGTAAATGTAATTTACGGTTTGATGATACCAATCCAGCCAAAGAAGATATTGAATATGTTGAATCAATTAAAGAAGATGTCCGCTGGTTAGGATTCGAATGGGATGGTGAGATTTGCTATTCATCTGACTATTTTGACCGTTTGTATGAATATGCCATAGAGCTTATCAATAAAGGGTTAGCTTATGTAGACGAATTATCTCCTGAAGAAATTCGAGAGTATCGAGGCACCTTAACACAACCAGGTAAAAATAGCCCTTATCGTGATCGAAGCATAGAGGAAAATTTAGCATTATTCATCCAAATGAAAGAAGGTAAATTTGCTGAAGGTAAAGCTTGCTTAAGAGCGAAAATTGACATGGCTTCCCCTTTTATTGTTATGCGTGATCCAGTTTTATACCGTATTAAATTTGCCGAGCATCACCAAACTGGTAATAAATGGTGCATCTATCCGATGTATGATTTTACTCACTGTATTTCGGATGCTATTGAAAATATAACTCATTCACTTTGTACGCTTGAGTTCCAAGATAACCGTCGTTTATATGACTGGGTTTTAGATAATATTACTATTGAAGCTCGTCCTCATCAGTATGAGTTTTCTAGATTAAATCTAGAGTATGCTATTACCTCAAAACGTAAATTAACACAGCTGGTTGTTGAAAAAATTGTTGATGGTTGGAATGATCCTCGTATGCCAACTGTTTCAGGTTTACGCCGTCGAGGTTATACCCCAGCTTCAATTCGTGAATTTTGTCGTCGAATCGGGGTAACTAAACAAGAAAATACCGTTGAAATGAGTACACTTGAATTCTGTATTCGAGAAGATCTCAACGAAAATGCATCTCGAGCAATGGCGGTACTTGATCCGGTTAAAGTGGTAATTGAAAACTTTTCAGAAACACTTGATGAAGTCTTAAGTATGCCAAATCATCCTAACAGGCCAGAACTCGGGCATCGCGAAGTAACATTTACGCGTGAAATTTATATTGATCGAGCTGATTTTAGAGAAGAAGCTAATAAAAATTATAAGCGTTTAGTATTAGGTAAAGAAGTCCGTCTGCGTAATGCTTATGTGATACGCGCTGATCGTGTTGAAAAGGACACAGAAGGTAATATACAAACTATTTATTGTAGTTACGATCCGGCAACATTAAATAAAAATCCTGAAGATGGACGTAAAGTTAAAGGCGTTATTCATTGGGTATCAGCTAAGTATGGTAAACCTGCTGAAATTCGTCTTTATGATCGTTTATTTAGTACTCCAAATCCTGGTAGTGCGGAGGATTTCTTATCAACTATCAATCCAAATTCTTTAATTATTAAACAAGGATTTGTTGAGCCTAGTTTGCAAAAAGCCAAAGCCGAACAAGCTTATCAATTTGAACGTGAAGGTTATTTCTGTCTTGATAGTAAGTATGCGACAGAAGATAAATTAGTCTTTAATCGAACCGTAGGTTTAAGAGATAGCTGGAACGAAGCTTAATCATAGAGAAGCTTAATCATAGAATAAAAACGCCAACTTTAGTTGGCGTTTTTATTGTCATCTCTGGTGCGATATTATTCTACTTTTTTTACTTCTTTTAGTAATTTTATAGCTAAAAGCATTAAAAATAGTGCACCTGCTATTAAAGCCATCCAAATTAGCCATTTAGATAAATAAGATGATTTGTCTGAATTATCATCGGTTTGAGATAATACATTTTTGTTGCCTAGTTTTATTTTATCGCCTAAATGGGCCATAGGCACATCTTGTGCAGATATTGTATCAGACAGTAAAGCTTTTTCACTTAAAGATGCCGGTTTAGCATTTGCCGCCCCCCAAGCGAGAATAAAAGGTCCATTATTAGCACTGTTAAAGATAATACTCATCCGGTATAAATGAGCAGTAACATAGGGTGCTTGATCTAAAGACGCATTAATTGCTTTAATTTTTAATTGTTTAATATTTAAAGTTGAATTATTAATATTGATTGTTTGGCTTTGATTAGAGTCACTTATGCTTCGAAAAATAAAATCATCAAGTTTGTGCCATGTTTTATCATTATCATGGGTTTTATAAAAGATACTTGCAGGTAAGATTGTACGCTCATTTGGAAGTTTAACAGTAAGCTCTTTAATCGGTAGTGATGTAGGTAATTCATAAATTGCCTCTTGTTCATCAGCTGAAATTAAATTTAATTTGATCGGATAAAGTGCTCTTATTGGTGTTGCTTTTCTCGATGTGAATTCTACGCCTCTAATATTCGGCACTATTTGCTTGTCTGATTTTAATTGTAAAATCCAATAGGTAGATTTGAAATTCATACCCGAAGGTAAATCAATAGTATTAACATTTAATGATTGATTATTGTTATTATCCGTCAAAGACATTATTGGAACATTATCAATCGCAGTTTGCCATCTTTTTAAATCGCTACTATAAAGAAGGTTTGCAGTTGCCCTCCAATTTTGTGTTTTATCGAAATCGATAGATAAACGACTAAATGGTTGGCCAAGTTTAATCTCATTAGGAATTTCCAACAAGTATGTTGCCTGATACCCATCTGATTTATTGGTGCTATCAAAATTAATTTTTACATTCTTATTATTAATATTGATATTGTATTGACCAACTAGAGATTGATTTTTTTCATCTTGCCCATCTTCATTATCATTTTCATCCGTTTGAAGATTGTTATTTAACGTATAAACGGTAACTGGAAAAGTTTTATTTTCCTCATTTTCCTGATATACATTGACTAATGCAAATGGGACTGGTTGGCCTTTTTGATTGAAAACTCGAACATCATCTAATGTGCTAGATAATGCTTGAATATATACATCACGGGTTAGCTCAATTCGGTTATACATACTGCCACTGTCATTAAGTTCTATCATAGCGCCATAGGCATATTGATTTGTTTGATCAGCCGCATGACTTAATCCACTTATTAGCAAAAGCGAGCTTAATAAGATTTTTTTCATAACTTTTTATCCATTAGTTGAAATACTATTCAGCAATTCGTGGTTATTTCTGTTGTAAATAATTTAATTCTGTTCTTCCTGAATTTGCGAAATATTCGCTTAATATTTTAAATTGTTTTTTATCTTGATTGTTATTCATTTTCGACCAAGCTTTCATCATTCTGTTTTGGTGGTAAAGGTGCTAAATAACCAATTAATAACATTAACAACGCTACACCAATAAACGCAAAAGCTCTCAATAAACCGTCTATTTCTCGAATATCGACAAAAATCAGCTTAATAACAACAATGATTTGAATTAATTGGCCAGTAAACCATATTTTTCGGAGTGAAGCTCTGTGTCCAATCATAATCAAAATGACGGCGGTTAACATCCAAAGGAGTGATGCGGTCATTTGAACAATATTATTGTGCCATAAGATATATGAACTCCAGGTGATATCAAATGCTTGACTCAGGCAACGTAAAACAATACTGTTAAACCAAAGGAATGTTAATGTCATTAACAAGACTACAATCAAATTAGGTAGTGGTATTTTAAAGTTAGTAAAATTGGTTGTTTTATTTTCAATTTGCAAATAACCCATAGACAGTTTTAACCATACGCAGAGCATGATTAAACTAAAAATTGCACTTTCTTCAAGCGGGTTAATAATTGGGATATAAGGCCAATAGATAATTTGTCCATTCATACCAATACCCATAATCAAATAGTATACCATGTAACCAACAAGTGGTAGCAAACCGACTAACCAATAACTTTTTATTAATAAAAATGAAGTAATATATTGGCGTTTAATAAGAATATAGAATAGCAAAGTGATTCCACTTGCAATAGTAGCCCAAAGACTCCATTTTATTACCTCATACCCCCAAGGCAATTCATTAAATATATGTAGTATTTCGCGGGCCAGCCAAAGCAATATTAGCCAAAATAAACAAATATGTAATAAAATAAATAGATGCTTTATGTCAGTGTTACAATTTATTTGGTTTGTCTGTAATTTATATAGATAAGCATAACCACTGATGAAGGCTATAATCCAAGCTAAACTGAAATAGACATAGTTAGATAAATAATAACATGAGAGAGCTTCACTTCTTAGCAAACATGTTGCTAACACCACCCAAAGTAATATCATTCCATGACAAATAATATTCCAATTAATCTTTTTACCAATGAAGTACCATAACCAAAACGAAACAGTAAAACATAATACAATTAATGATGTTTCTAAACTGATTTGATTTAAGAATAACGGAATACTTAATAAAATCCAAAACATCCATATAACAACAGACATAGATACGCAAGATAATTTGATTAATCTTGTGATGTCATTTTTTTGCCCATAGTGGTGCCATAAACAAGCATTAACAAATAAAGTAATACTAGTAGTTCCTAAAAGTGAAGAGTACAGGATTGGCGTTAATTGATTGTGCTCCAAAGATATTAGTGAAGAAATAATACCTAACAACATGATTAATGTACCAAATAAAGCAGTACGGTAGTGTTTTTGTGAGAACATAATCCATGTAATAGCCGTTCCTTCAAACATCCACAATGAAGCTGTCCAATTGGCGCTAAGAGCAAGCGGAATTGATAATGTAATAAATGAAACACCAATAGCCAGCCAATATAACGATATTGTTTTAGCTAATGATTTCCATAAATGGAGAATAATATAGGCACCGACAAGATAGAATAATCCAAAACCAAGCGATGAAAATGCTGGGCCAAATTCCCATTGTTGGGTAATAGCATATTGCAATCCGAATCCGCATAAGGGAGCACCAAACAGTAATAGCAAATCAATAGTATTCTGGTTTTTTTCTTGATTATTGATGCTTCGGATTGATAACAATACCGCTAAAACACCGTAAATTACTAAATTGATAAGAATGAAGATTTGGCATTCAGTATAGAATTCTGGCGTAAAACTTTTTATTCCCCAAACTAGCGATACAACAAAAGTAAATATAAATCCCAATAGATTAAGAATTCTCCAAGATTGCGTAATACTGATTACCAAAATTGCTGTTGAAATCATTAAATAATAACTAAATAACGCAATATGATTACCGGAACCGTCGGATAGTAAAATTGGTGTTAGGTAACCACCAACACAGGCAATGATTGCCAAGCTCATTGCTCTTTGCAAGATGGCAAATATGATGCTGGTAGAACAAATCACAACTAAAACGGCAAAGGTGATTAAAGCAGGGACTAAGTCATATAACTTGAAGGCAGCAAAAATAGTCAGATATAAAATTGCAATAGCCCCACCTTGTAAAATAAGCGCGTAAATCTGGCGTTTAAGGCGCAATTTCCAGCCAATAGCCAATAAACCAATACCTAAAATCAGTGAACCTAAAACTCTAATTTCAGGTTTAAGATAATGATGATGATGTTCAATGCCGTATTTGAATAGATAAGACAGTCCCAAAAATAGAATTATAATCGCAATTTTAGTGATAATGTTGACTCTAATTAACCAATTAAACAATGCATAAGCAATACTTGGTTCATTATTACGAGAACGTTTATGGTATGATTCAAACGGATCGTATTTAGGTTGTGAAATCTCTAGTTGGTTATCAATTTGTTGATATTGTTCTGTGATTGGTTGTGTTTTGACTTCTGGCTGATCATGTTCAACACTCAAGGTATTTTCATCGGTTGTTGTTGAATCTGATTGCAGAGTAGTATCAACTAAAACGAGTTCATTTTTCTCATTAAGCACCAAACTTGAGAATGTTTCTTTTTGGTGAAGAAAAGGCTTTAATGGCTGTATTATTTCTGAAGTTAATGATTCTACATTGTTTTCTGTTATTTCTTCATTAGGTATGTTTTGTGTTGATTGAACCATGTCAGTTTTTTGTTCAATCTCTGTTTGGATAGCTTCGTCCTTAATTTCATGAGGATTATCTGTTACTAATTCTTCAGTTACTTTTGTTGTATTGCTTTCTTCTTCTACATATGTTTTATCTGATTGATAAAGTTGCTGTGTAAGAGATAAAAGATTTTTATGTAATTCTGTTATCTGGGTCTGTAAGACCGTAATTTGTTCCTTCAAATTAGCAAAATTGACAAATACCGCAATAAACAGCGCAATAATGAGGAAATAAAAAATGAATTCCACTCCACTTTCCTTATACTAAAAAATACTTACTACTTCAATATTTTTAAAAGTTGATAATACATATATATTTTTGTGAGTTGCAGTAAATCAATAATTATTCAATAAATCAACTATTTTTTTATTTAGCATATCATTGTTGATGACATTAAAGATTAGTCAATAAGCTTTCAAAAACCCCGTTCCTCAACTTTTTTATTAAATCATATAATGATTTTTAAGATAGCCTTTTTAGCTACTTACTTTTATAATGTTGTTCTATTTTTTCCCTTTTTTTGCTTAACAAGAGTACTTAGCATGAAAATTTTAGCTGGTTCTTCTGCTCTATCGACATTTCGTATTAATAAAATTCTATCCTCATGTCGTGAACGATCTATCCCCATTGTCAATATCGAAGCTCAATATATTCACTTTATCGATCTGATTGATGAACTGACTTCCGAACAGAGTTTAACCTTGGATAAGCTGTTACAATATGGTCCTAAAAGTGCGCAGATAAAGATAGAAAATCCAGCAAATAAAATACTCTTTTTAGTTACCCCACGCGAAGGCACTATCTCACCATGGTCATCTAAAGCCACCGATATAGCACATAATTGTGGACTATCACAAATCCATCGAATAGAGCGTGGAATTGCTTATTATGTACAAGTTAGTTCATCCTTAACGGCAATACAACAAAATACTTTTCTTTCATTAATTCATGACCGAATGATGGAAACGGTATTAAGTAGCTTTGAGCAAGCTCAGCAATTATTTAAGACTGAACAGCCCAAACCAGTAACCATTGTTGATTTATTAGGAAAAGGGCGCAATGCTTTAGAAGAGGCTAATGTAAAATTAGGTTTAGCTTTAGCGCCGGATGAAATTGACTATTTAGTTGAAAGTTTCCAAAAATTAAACCGTAATCCTACAGATATTGAACTTTATATGTTCGGTCAAGCGAATTCTGAACATTGTCGCCATAAGATATTCAATGCTGATTGGGTGATTGATGGTATAAAACAACCCAAATCATTGTTTAAAATGATAAAAAACACCTTTGAAAATACGCCAGATTATGTGTCATCCGCTTATAAAGATAATGCAGCGGTAATGGATGGCTCAAAAGTGGGGCGTTTTTTTGCTGATTATGAAAATCGAACTTACGATTTTCATCAGGAATATGCAGATATTCTCATGAAGGTTGAAACGCATAATCATCCAACTGCGATATCTCCTTGGCCAGGAGCAGCAACTGGTAGTGGTGGTGAGATTCGGGATGAAGGTGCGACTGGAAAAGGCGCTAAACCCAAAGCTGGTTTAGTTGGTTTTTCCGTTTCAAATTTACGAATTCCTAATTTTGAGCAACCGTGGGAACAAGATTTTGGTAAACCGGATCGAATAGTGAGCGCCTTCGATATTATGATGGATGGACCTTTAGGTGGTGCTGCATTTAATAATGAATTTGGTCGTCCAGCATTGTTAGGTTATTTTCGTACTTATGAAGAAAAAGTAAACAGCTTTAATGGCGAAGAGGTCAGAGGTTATCATAAACCAATTATGTTAGCTGGTGGTATGGGAAATATCCGTCGAGAACATATCCAGAAAGGTGAATTTCCTATTGGTTCCAAACTAATTGTTTTAGGCGGACCAGCTATGAATATTGGTTTAGGTGGTGGTGCTGCGTCCTCAATGACTTCTGGGCAATCGGATGCGGATCTCGATTTTGCTTCGGTTCAACGTGATAATCCTGAAATGGAACGTCGTTGCCAAGAGGTCATCGACCGTTGCTGGCAGCTTGGTGGTAGAAATCCTATTTTATTTATCCATGATGTGGGTGCGGGAGGCTTGTCTAATGCTATGCCTGAACTGGTTAGTGATGGTGGCTGTGGTGGCCAATTTGAATTGCGCAAAATATTAAGTGATGAGCCGGGGATGTCGCCGTTAGAAATTTGGTGTAATGAATCACAAGAGCGTTATGTACTGGCTATTCATCCGGAAAGCCTTGAGTTATTTGATGAACTTTGTAAACGTGAACGCGCACCCTATGCGGTTATCGGGGAAGCTACAATAAATAAAGCAGTAGTTTTACATGATGAGCATTTTAATAATAATCCGATAGATTTACCTTTAGATGTTTTACTTGGTAAAACCCCTAAAATGTTACGTGATGTAAAGTCAAGCCAAGCCGAAGGTGACCATTTTTCTACATCTGATATCAATTTATATGATGCAGTGAAACGGGTACTGCATTTACCAGTTGTGGCCGAAAAAACCTTTTTAATTACGATTGGTGACCGTTCGGTAACCGGAATGGTCGCTCGTGATCAAATGGTTGGACCTTGGCAAGTGCCTGTTGCCGATTGTGCAGTGACAACAGCAAGTTTAGATAGTTATTATGGTGAAGCTATGTCAATGGGGGAACGTGCCCCTGTTGCTTTGCTTAACTATGCTGCATCAGCACGATTAGCTGTTGGTGAAGCAATTACCAATATTGCGGCGACAAACATTGGCGACATTAAGCGAATTAAGCTTTCGGCTAACTGGATGGCAGCCGCAGGTCATCCGGGTGAGGATGCTGGTCTTTATCAAGCAGTTAAAGCTATTGGTGAAGAACTATGCCCAACGTTGGGTCTGGCTATTCCGGTTGGTAAAGATTCCATGTCAATGAAAACAACATGGCAACAAAATGGTGAACAAAAAACGGTAACTTCACCTTTATCATTAGTGATTTCGGCATTTGCTCGAGTTGAAGATGTACGTAAAACGGTTACGCCACAACTTTGCACCAATCAGGATAATCTATTGTTGTTTGTTGATCTCTCTAAAGGTCACCATGCATTAGGTGCAACGGCATTGGCGCAGGTTTATCGCCATCTTGGACAAAGAACTGCTGATGTTCATGACGCTAAAGAATTAGCTGATTTTTATCAAGCGATACAAATGCTAGTCGCTCAAAATTATCTACTGGCTTATCATGATCGCTCAGATGGTGGGTTATTGGTTACTTTGGCTGAAATGGCATTTGCAGGGCATTGCGGTATTGATGTTGATATTCATTCTCTCGGTAGTGATGTGATTGCCTCGTTATTTAATGAGGAGCTAGGGGCAGTTATTCAAATTCGTGGTAGTGATTTAGACGAAGTCATGACATGCTTTAAGCATTTTGGACTGTCCCATGCGATTTATAAATTAGGTTCAGCTAAGGCCGGACAGCAATTTATTGTGCGTAATAACAGTGCTGTGGTATATAGCGAATCTCGATTAACCATGAGAACTTGGTGGGCAGAAACCACTTGGCAAATGCAGCGTTTGCGAGATAATCCAGCATGTGCTGATCAGGAGCATCAAGCCAAACAAAATGATGACGATCCGGGATTAAATGTTCACCTTACTTTTGATTCAGAACAAGATATTGCTGCACCTTATATAGCCAAAGGTGTGAAGCCTAAAGTTGCAATTTTACGCGAACAGGGAGTCAACTCGCATGTTGAAATGGCTGCTGCATTTGCTCGAGCTGGATTTGAATCAATTGATGTCCATATGACGGATTTATTATCTGGGCAAGTGACATTGAATCAATTTAATACCATCGTTGCTTGTGGTGGTTTCTCTTACGGAGATGTATTAGGCGCAGGCGAAGGATGGGCTAAGTCTATTTTATTTAATGAACAAGTTCGCCATGAGTTTGAGCAATTCTTCCATCGTAATGATACTTTGTCATTAGGTGTATGTAATGGCTGCCAAATGATGTCAAATCTCAAAGATCTAATACCAGGTGCTGAGTTATGGCCTCGTTTTGTGCGAAACGTATCGGAACGCTTTGAGGCACGCTTTAGTTTGGTCAAAATCCAATCAAGTCCTTCATTACTCTTTACTGATATGGCTGGTTCGCATATGCCTATTGCGGTTTCTCATGGTGAAGGTCAAGTTGAAACTAGAGATTTAGATCATTTAACTCGTTTAGAGGCTTCAGGTTTAGTGGCAGTCAGGTATATTGACCATTTTGGAAAAGCGACAGAGCAGTACCCAGCAAATCCGAATGGATCACCAAATGGTATTACAGCTGTAACGTCAAGTGATGGTCGATCTACTATAATGATGCCACATCCAGAGCGAGTTTTTAGGACTGTAACCAATTCATGGCATCCTGATAATTGGGGCGAAGATAGTCCTTGGATGCGAATTTTCCGCAATGCACGCAAGCAACTTGGATAAAAAAAATCGCCGACTTCTGTCGGCGATTTAGTTCCATGAAAATAATATAAACTTTAATCGGTTACTTTTGCCTATTATTTAGAGGCTTTGCTAAATCATTGTTCATTTTTCGCAATAATTGCTCAGTTGTTTCAAAATTGATGCAAGCATCAGTAACTGATACACCATACTTAAAGTTTTCTTTTGGTTGTTCAGATGATTGATTTCCTTCAAATAAATTACTTTCGATCATTACACCAATAATTGAATTGTTGCCTTGCTTAATTTGCTCAATAATTGAGTCTACAACGATTGGTTGATTACGGTAATCTTTATTTGAGTTGGCGTGACTACAATCTATCATTAAATTAGGCACTAATTTAGCCTTGTTCATTTGAACTTCACATAATGCAACATTTTCGGCATTAAAGTTAGGTGTTTTTCCTCCTCTTAGGATCACGTGACCATGTGGATTACCTAAAGTTTGTAATACCGTAACTTGCCCTTGTTGATTAATACCTACAAATCGATGTGCCATTGAGGCTGATTTCATTGCATTAATCGCCACATCTAAACTACCATCTGTACCATTTTTAAAGCCAACTGGCATGGATAATCCTGACGCCATTTCTCGGTGAGTTTGTGATTCAGTGGTTCTTGCACCAATAGCTGACCAGCTAATTAAATCACCGATGTATTGAGGTGTATTTGGATCTAATGCTTCAGTTGCAATTGGTAACCCGATTTTAGTGATATCAAGAAGTAATTTACGTGCTTTTTTTAAACCATGTTCGATATCGAACGAACTATCCATATGAGGGTCATTGATCATACCTTTCCAACCAACAGTAGTTCTTGGTTTTTCAAAATAAACACGCATAACGATAAATAAGTTATCTTTAACCTCATCAGATAGTTTTTTTAGTTTATGTGCATATTCAATTGCGGCTTCAGTATCGTGAATAGAACAAGGACCACAAACAATAAGTAATCGATGGTCACGACGTTCTAAAATATTAACAATAGTTTGACGAGATGAAGCAATTTGATTTTCAAATTCTGATGATAATGGATAAAGATTCTTAATTTCTTCAGGTGTAATTAACATGTGCTCATCTCTAATTCGAACATTATTTAGTGTGTCTTTTAACATTTTATTTTCCTTGTTAAAATCATGCATATTTTTTATATGTAAAATATTGATTACATAAACACTTAATATGTAAACACAAAATTACAAAATAGTAAATTAAAATTTTACTTATTGTTAGATAAAATATAATATCAAAGTGTAAATACTTGTTTACACTTTAAAGATTTAATTCACATAAGTGGAAACAAATGTGTACGAATACTTGAATTAATTACAAGTACTCGTATATCAATGAGGTTAACTAAGATTTAAATAGAAGATATTGCTTTTAATATTAATTGTTTATCAATAACATCAATGACTTCAACAGAACCTATTTTAGCCGGTAAAACTAATCTAATTTGCCCAGATTGAACTTTCTTATCTCGTAACATGTGAGGAATATAAGATTCATTTGGCATCTGTGTAGGTCTTTTTACTGGCAATTTGGCCTTAATTAATAACTTTTTAATCCGATCAAAATCTTCATCAGTAAATTTGCCAAGTAACTTAGCTGTTTGAGCTGCCATTAGCATTCCAACACTAACTGCTTCACCATGTAACCAATTCCCATAGCCAAGCTCAGCTTCAATTGCATGGCCGTAGGTGTGGCCAAGATTTAATATAGCGCGCATATCTTGTTCTGTTTCATCAGCAGCGACAACCTGAGCTTTTAATTCACAACAACGATAAATACAGTAACTTAATGCATCGACATCTAAATTAAGTAAATCCTCTATATGCAATTCCAGCCAATTAAAAAACTCACAATCCATTATAATGCCATATTTAATCACTTCAGCTAGACCTGCTGAAAGTTCTCTTTGTGGTAAAGTTTTTAAACAATTAATATCAATTACGACTGATTGTGGCTGATAAAATGCACCAATCATATTTTTACCTAGAGGGTGATTAATTGCAGTTTTACCACCAACGGAAGAATCTACTTGAGATAATAAAGTAGTAGGAACCTGTATAAATTTTATGCCACGTTGATATGCGGAAGCTGCAAAACCTGCCACATCTCCAATAACGCCACCACCCAGTGCAATAAGTATGCTGCTGCGAGTATGATTGTTGGCAAGTAAAGCGGTCAAGATTTTATTCCAAGTTTCCATAGTTTTGTATTGCTCGCCATCAGGAACAATAATGAAATCAGTTTTGACCCCATGATCTTCAAGCATTTTAATTAATTGCTGTAAATAAATTGGAGCAATAGTGTCATTTGTAGCAATAAGGACTCTCTGGCCACTATGTAGTTTGAAATATTCAAATTGACTAAGTAAGTTTTCACCAATAGTGATGGGATAACTGCGATTATCTAACGCTACATTTAGGGTTTTTTGCATAATTATTTCCAGATAAGTTCATGCCAATTTAATCTTTAATGTTAACGATAAAAAAGTGGCAGCGCAACTTAGAATCATTTAAACTTATTGGCAATTTTTTTCTGTAATGTTGAATTTATATGACTTTATCTTTCGTGTTAGCACAAAAAAATTGGCGTGTAGGTGATATTGAAGGTAATACTCAGCAAATCATTGAACTGATACAAAACTATTCCTCTAATGATCTAATTATTTTATCTGAGCTTGCAATTTGTGGTTATCCTCCAGAAGATTTAATTTATCGCGATGATTTTAAAATTCGTTGTCAACAAGCTTTATTAACTATCAAGCAAGCTAGTCAACAATGTAGCATTATTGTTGGTCATCCTCATTGGCAAGATGGCGTGATTCATAATGCGTTATCGTTGTTTTCTGAAGGGCAACAATTGGCATGTTATCATAAACAGCAGTTACCTAATTATGATGTATTTGATGAAAAACGTTATTTTAGTGCTGGTGAGCAGACTTGTGTTATCGATTTCAAAGGTAAAAAAATTGGTTTATTGATCTGTGAAGATCTTTGGCAATGTGAGCCTATTGATCAAATTAGTGCTCAGGGGGCGGATCTGGTTATTTCTATTAATGCTTCACCTTATGCTTATGAAAAACAAAAGCATCGCGAAGAGCTTATAAAACAACATGCTTTAAGAACTGGCTTACCAATTATTTATGTGAATCAAATTGGTGGTCAAGATGAACTTATTTTTGATGGTGGCTCATTTGTATGTGATGATAAAGGCCATATCGTTCATCAGCTCAACTTTTTTGAAGAACAAATTTTTATTTTTTATCTTGGATATGATTATAAACCAGTTGTTGATTCTAAAAGAGATCCATTAGCAAATGTTTACGATGCATTAGTTTTAGCGACTCGCGATTATATTACTAAAAATGGTTTTCAAGGTGCTGTATTGGGATTATCTGGTGGAATTGATTCCGCTTTAACATTGGCAATTGCAGTTGATGCTTTGGGTAAAGATAAAGTACAAGCGGTTATGATGCCGTTCCGATATACGGCAGATATTAGTATTGCTGATGCAAAAGAAGAGGCTGAAATATTGGGTGTTGAATTTGATATTATTTCAATTGAACCGATGTTTGATGCTTTTATGTCTTCTTTAACGCCGATGTTTATGGGGACACAAAAAGATACAACTGAAGAAAATCTACAAGCGCGTTGCCGCGGTGTAATTTTAATGGCGCTTTCAAATAAACGTCGTAGATTAGTCTTAACGACAGGCAATAAAAGTGAAATGTCGGTTGGTTATGCAACACTTTATGGTGATATGGCTGGTGGTTTTGATGTACTTAAAGATGTACCTAAAACCATGGTATTTGCGTTATCTAAATATCGAAATAGTAGATCGCCTGTCATTCCTGAACGAGTCATTACACGCCCACCTTCAGCTGAACTTGCACCAGATCAAAAAGATGAAGATAGTTTGCCTCCATATGATATTTTAGATGGGATATTAAAAGGCTATGTTGAACACGATTTTTCCGTTGAACAACTGGTTGCGCAAGGTTATGATGAAACAACTGTAAGGCGAGTGATTAAATTAGTTGATATTAACGAATATAAAAGACGTCAATCAGCAGTAGGTCCTAAAATTACGACTCGTAATTTTGGTAAAGGTAGACGATATCCAATTACTTCTGCTTTTGGATTTAAGAATTGGTAATCTCGAATTAAGGGCAAAAAAATATGAAAAAAATTGAAGCAATTATTAAACCTTTTAAACTAGATGATATTCGAGAAGCTCTTGCTGATCAAGGAATTACGGGGATGACCGTTACTGAAGTGAAAGGTTTTGGTCGCCAAAAAGGGCATACTGAGCTTTATCGTGGTGCTGAATATATGGTTGATTTTTTACCAAAAGTAAAAATAGAACTTGTTGTCGCTGACGATATTTTAGAAACATGTATTGAGACTATCATGAAAACTGCTCAAACAGGTAAAATTGGTGATGGAAAGATATTTGTTTATAACGTTGAGCAAGTAATTCGTATACGTACTGGTGAAATGGATGAGTCAGCTATTTAACTTTATTGATTTGAATATCGGGACGTTCTTGCCTAAGTAGATTATTGGTGACAACGCCTTGAATCGAACAAATAAGGAGTTGCATATTATCACCTTTTTCAAGCAGTAATAACTTTTCGGTAGTATTTGGAGCTGGTATTGTTTTTACTCCAACTACTGTCCCTGTGTTTTTATGCCAAACCTGGATATCGTCAGTAATATTTCGAATTCTTGGATTGGCAATATACAGAAGATTATCTTCCATATTTTTCCACTCTAAAAAATCCAAACTTTCACGTATCTCATTCATATCATTATCAATGATGAATCCCCAGAAATAATATTTCCCCATCTTTTTCAAATCCATCGCACTATCATAATAACCGATAAGTTTTAAGTTTTTATATTGAATTGGCGTTTTGAAATAAATGAAGTTGTTGTTCGTGTCTGTGCGGTTTTCAACTGGAATATAAGCTTGATTATGATTAAAAATTTCAACATTAGTATGATTTTTTAACTCTTCTCTATGCTGATAGACATGATTAAAAAAGTCAGGGTTACAGGATGTCAATTCTTCAATCAGCGGTATTTTATCTGCTGATACGGCAAATGAACAAAACATAAAAAGTGGGACTATAACGTTTTTGAGCATGTTGATTGAAATTGACAAAAATAGATACCATTTAGTTAATTGTCTTTGATTGTATAATTATTACAACAGAATAACAATGTTAAACCGTTTTTTCTTTTTTTAAGAAATATTAAGATTTGACAAATATTTAACCACCAAAAAGGCCTTCAAATATTTTTAGAGCAAAAAAAATTTAATTAATCAAGTACAAATCAAACAAATATTCATTTATGGAAGACAGATCCCATATTTATTAATTAATGTTAATTAGTTGTTTTAATATTAATCAAATTAATATAGTTTAGCATAAACATATTAGTTAAAGTTATTTGAAAAGGTAAGTGAAAAGGGAATTTATATGCTTAAAACATTAGCAGTGAATATTAAACAGGAGTTTTCTTGCATTGAAGACATTTCATTAAGGTCATTTTTTGGAGGATTTAGTCTTAATAGTGAATCAGTTATGTTTGCTTGGGTCGATCAAAATGATGTTTATTTGAGAGCTCATGATAAATATCGTTCAATGTTTGTTGAACTCGGTATGCAACCACTTGATCTGGTATTTGATGGATCACATAAATTGCTTGATTACTATAAAGCAAGTGATGCGTTACGCCAAGATCGAAAAAAATTGCATGATATAGTGAAAATGGTCATTGAATATGCAAAACAAGATCTAGACGAAAAAGTAGCTAAATACCAAAGTCGTTTAAAATCTTTACCCAACATGACGGTTTCTTTGGAAAAATTGATGGTAAGCTCTGATATTACCGATATAGGAACATTTAAAGAAGTCGGTTATTTGGAAACTTTTTATCGAATAAAAAGTAAAAATCCAAAACTGTCAATTAATGTTCTGTTTGGTTTATATGGAGCTCAACATGATCGGCATGTAGGAACATTATCATCCGAATCTAAAGAAGAAATTGAATTAGCTTATCAGAATTTCTTGAATACAAAACAAGATTTGATTTAATCAATTCCTTTTTATAAGGAAAATACCATCATTAAACTTAGTTTTAATGATGGTATTAAATTCGATGCTATTTAGGGTTTAACCAACGATCTCTATTATGATGGTTTTCTACGAGTTGGTCTTTTGAATGGTTTAGGTGTTGGTAAATTAGTTAATAACGCCTGAGGATCATATTGACTAACAGGAATAGTATGATCAATGGCTTTTTCAATAGCAGGTAAGTTTTGTGAATAACGTTCACAAGCTAATGAAATTGAATAACCTTCGGCACCGGCTCGTCCTGTACGACCTATTCGATGTCTATAATCATCACAATCATCAGGAAGATCATAGTTAAAAACATGGGTTACATTTGGGATATGTAAACCACGGGCAGCAACATCTGTTGCTACTAAAATATCAAGATCTCCTTGGGTAAATTTATCAAGAATGGATAAACGTTTTTTTTGTGCAATATCACCAGTAAGTAGTCCTACTCTATGGCCGTCTGCAACTAAATGACGCCAGATTTTTTCGCAGGCAACTTTAGTATTAGCAAATACAATGCTACGGTCAGGCCACTCTTCTTCAATAAGAGTTTGTAAGAGAGCTAATTTATCTTCGTTTGATGGAAAAAACAGCTCTTCTTTTATTCTGTGACCAATTTTTTGTTCAGGCTCAACTTCAACATATTGTGGTTCGTTCATATATTCAAAAGCTAATTCACGAACATTGTGAGTTAACGTCGCTGAAAATAACATGGTTAGACGATTTTGTGGCGATGTCATATGTCTAAATATCCATCGGATATCACGGATGAAACCTAAATCAAACATACGATCCGCTTCATCTAGAACTGCAACTTGGATTGCACCTAAATTAATATAATCTTGTTTTGCATAATCGATGAGTCTTCCTGTGGTTGCAATTAATACATCAACACCAGCAGAAAGCATCTTGAGTTGCTTATCATAACCATCACCGCCATAAGCTAGCCCTAATTTAATACCTGTTTCTTCTGAAAGAGGTTGAGCATCATTGTATATTTGTACAACTAACTCACGTGTTGGAGCAATAATGACTGCTCTTGGTTGATTAGATTTATGATCGGGTAATGGAGCATTATTCAATAAATGATTAAATGTTGATGCCAAAAACGCAATCGTTTTACCCGTTCCAGTTTGTCCTTGCCCTGCAATGTCAATTCCTTTTGTTGTAAATGGCAATGTTTGTTCTTGAATTGGGGTACAGTAAACGAAACCTTTTTTCTCCAACGCTTTTATGACTAATGGGTGTAAGGGAAATTGATTGAAAGTTGTTTTTGTAAGATATGATTGAATCATTATTGTTTAGAATATAATTATCAGAATTCGGTAATTGTAGCATACTAAATACAACAACTTCACTAATAATTATGTCCTATTAAAATAATTACTAGCGGTAGGTATGAAAATATCCTAATATATTTTTAGACAAATTTTCTAGGAGATAATTAAATGAGTGATAACATTGTTGCACTTTCTGAAGCTACATTTGATAAAGTAATAAGCGAATCAACTAAACCAGTATTGGTTGACTTTTGGGCTGAGTGGTGTGGACCTTGTAAAATGGTTGCCCCGATTTTGGAAGAAATAGCTCCAGAATATGCTGATAAAATTATTATCGCCAAATTAAATGTTGAACAAAATCCGAATATTGCCCCAAAATTTGGGATTAGAGGTATTCCAACCCTATTAATTTTTAAAAATGGTCAAGTTGTTGCCACTCAAGTAGGTGCGTTATCAAAAGCACAACTTAAAGCATTTATTGATCCACAGCTTTAATTAATTGAAAAAATATAAATAATAAGCGTTTTATAACGCTTATTATTTTTTATTCCCAAAAATCGTAATTAAGTATAGACATACCTATAATTTTAGTGTAAATTGCTAATTTCTTACATAAACCCCTTTCAGCAATCCATTGTTTTTCTTGATAAAGTGGTTAAAATTCAATGCCCAAATACATAATTATCATCGAAAAAGCTGATTAATAAATTAATTTTATATATTGCTAGAAAGAAAATTTTTTATAAGTAAATGAAAGAAATATACAAAAATAGCAGTAATTGTAAACATATCAATTTTATCCTCAAGAATTTATAAACTATGAATTTAACTGAATTAAAAAACACTTCCGTTTCCGAGCTTGTAGCGCTTGGTGAGAAAAAAATGGGGCTTGAGAATCTTGCCCGTCTTAGAAAACAAGATATTATTTTTGCAATATTAAAACAACACGCTAAAAGTGGTGAAGATATTTTTGGCGATGGTGTACTTGAAATTTTGCAAGACGGCTTTGGATTTTTGCGTTCTGCAGATAGTTCTTATTTGGCTGGACCTGACGATATATATGTCTCACCTAGTCAAATTAGACGATTCAATTTAAGAACTGGTGATACCATTGCCGGCAAAATTAGACCGCCGAAAGAAGGTGAGAGATATTTTGCTTTATTAAAAGTAAATGAAGTTAATCACGATAAACCTGAAGACGCTCGCAATAAAATCCTTTTTGAAAATTTAACGCCTTTACATCCTAATTCTCGCTTACGTATGGAGCGAGGTAATGGTTCTACAGAAGATATTACCGCAAGAGTACTTGATTTAGCTTCACCAATTGGTAAAGGTCAACGTGGTTTAATTGTTGCTCCGCCAAAAGCGGGTAAAACAATGTTATTACAAAACATTGCACAAAGCTTAGCGGTAAATCATCCAGAATGTGAATTAGTCGTATTGATGATTGATGAACGACCAGAAGAAGTTACTGAAATGCAACGTTTAGTTAAAGGTGAAGTTGTAGCTTCTACGTTTGACGAACCAGCAGCAAGACATGTTCAAGTCGCTGAAATGGTAATTGAGCGCGCAAAACGTTTAGTTGAACATAAAAAAGATGTCATTATTTTATTAGACTCAATCACTCGTTTAGCTCGTGCGTACAATACCGTTATTCCATCATCAGGGAAAGTATTGACTGGTGGTGTTGATGCTAACGCGTTACATCGCCCTAAACGTTTTTTTGGTGCTGCACGTAATGTAGAAGAGGGCGGTAGTTTAACAATTATTGCTACTGCTTTAATTGATACTGGTTCTAAAATGGATGAAGTCATTTACGAAGAGTTCAAAGGTACGGGTAATATGGAAGTTCACTTATCACGTAAAATTGCTGAGCGACGTGTATTCCCTGCTATTGACTTTAATCGTTCAGGTACGCGTAAAGAAGATCTAATGACTTCACCTGATGAACTACAAAAAATGTGGATTTTGCGTAAAATCCTCAACCCAATGGGTGAAATTGATGCAATGGAATTCTTAATTGATAAACTTGCCATGACAAAAACTAATGATGAGTTTTTTGAAATGATGAAGCGTTCATAATTCGCTTAATTCCAAAGCATTTTAATTAAAATAATGAAAAAAAGCCGTATTATGTATTGATACGGTTTTTTTATGGCAATATATAACTTATATTGTTAATAAGCGTTAAGGTAACAGTACCAAACCTTGTTAAGGTTATAGAGATTAAATAAAGGAGCCAAATTATGTCTAAACAGCAAATCGGTGTTATTGGAATGGCCGTTATGGGGCGAAACCTTGCACTTAATATCGAAAGTCGAGGATTTTCAGTATCAATTTATAATCGTTCTAAAGATAAGACAGAACAAGTAATGGCTGAACATTCTGATAAACGATTGGTTCCTTATTATAGTATTGAAGATTTTGTTAACTCATTAGAAAAACCACGGCGTATATTAATTATGGTGCAAGCAGGTAAAGGAACAGATGCCGTAATTGATGAGCTGAGACCTTTATTAGATAAAGGGGATATCATTATTGATGGTGGTAATGCTTTCTTTGAAGATACTATTCGTCGTAATAAAATGTTATCCGATGAAGGCTTTAATTTTATAGGAGCCGGTGTTTCTGGAGGTGAAGAAGGTGCATTAAAAGGACCTTCAATTATGCCTGGTGGTCAAAAAGAGGCATATGAGTTAGTTGCTCCGATTTTAGAAAAAATAGCGGCTAAAGCGAATGGTGAACCATGTGTGGCTTATATCGGCCCTGATGGAGCAGGACATTACGTTAAAATGGCGCACAATGGAATTGAATATGGTGACATGCAATTAATTGCAGAGAGCTATAGTGTACTAAAACATGTTGTTGGTTTAACAAATGATGAGCTTGCCGATGTGTTTGCTGATTGGAATAAAGGCGAATTAGACAGCTATTTAACTGAGATAACAGCGGACATTTTTAAATATAAAGATGAAAATGGCGATTATTTGGTTGATATGATTCTTGATGCTGCTGGTAATAAGGGAACGGGTAAATGGACAAGCCAAAGCGCATTAGATTTAGGTGAACCTTTATCTTTGATTACTGAATCTGTATTCGCTCGTTATATTTCAGCGATTAAAGATCAGCGATTAGCTGCATCAAAAGTGCTTAAAGGGCCGGAAAAAGTAGCTTTTACAGGAGATAAACAAACTTTAATTGAAAAAGTACGTAAAGCACTTTATATGGGTAAAATTATCTCTTATGCGCAAGGATTTGCACAGTTAAAAGCTGCATCAGAACATTATAATTGGCAATTAAATTATGGTGAAATTGCAAAGATTTTTAGAGCAGGATGTATTATTAGAGCGCAATTTTTACAAAAAATTACTGATGCTTATACTGAAAATAACAATATTGATAACTTACTGTTAGCACCATATTTTCGTAAAACGGTTGAGGCTTATCAACAATCATTACGTGATGTTATTTGTCTAGCGGTTTCGCAAGGTATTCCTGTTCCTACTTTGTCGGCAGCAATAGCATATTATGATAGCTATCGTTCAGCTGTGCTACCTGCTAATTTAATTCAGGCTCAGAGAGACTATTTTGGTGCTCATACCTATAAACGTATCGATAAAGAAGGTGTGTTCCATACTGATTGGTTAAATATTGAATCTTAATTCTGATTAAGATCTGTTGTTGTATTCGATGTATGAGTGCAAAATCAGTTGCACTCATACAAAATTTATCCATCTTTTATATCCAATCTACCCAAATTTTTCTCAAATTAATCATCGAAAGACTTGCAATTATTAGCGTTGGCCTTGTCAAGCAAATTTATTTTTTAAATAAACTAGAAAAACACAATATATGGTGTATAATTTACTAATATTTACTACATATAGTGTTTTCTAAAGCGATGTGAAAATCCGAGTTTATATCAAAAGGCCTATATTTTAATAAAAAATCAATAGTTTTGAATAGCCACAACAACTATTAAGGTTGATATAAAACTCATGCCAAGCACTAACTATTAATGAATATTGAGGAGTATATATGCCCGTAGTAATCAAACGTGATGGCTGTCAAACTGCATTTAATGAGGTTCGTATTAAAGACGCTATTATAAGAGCAGCTGTTGCGGCCAATGTTAATGACCCAGACTATTGTGCCTCCGTTGCTCGCGTTGTGACCAATCAAATGATGGATCGTGAAAGTGTTGATATCAATGAAATTCAAAATGTCGTTGAAAATCAACTTATGTCAGGGCCTTATAAAAAATTGGCAAGAACTTATATTGAATACCGACATGATCGTGATCGCGCGCGTGAAGAACGTAGCCGTTTGAATCAAGATATTCGTGGCTTAATAGAACAAAGTAACGTTGCTATTTTGAACGAAAATGCGAATAAAGATAGTAAAGTTATTCCAACTCAACGAGATCTATTAGCGGGTATTGTTGCAAGACATTATGCTAAACAATATTTGTTACCTAAAGATATTTCTCGTGCACATGATTGTGGTGAAATTCATTATCATGATCTCGATTATGCGCCATTTTTCCCAATGTTCAACTGTATGTTAATTGATTTAGACGGGATGTTAACAAACGGTTTTAAGATGGGTAATGCTGAAATTGAGCCACCTAAATCTATTGCAACTGCAACTGCGGTAACCGCTCAAATCATCGCACAAGTCGCTAGTCATATTTATGGTGGTACAACCATTAATCGAATTGATGAAATTCTAGCAAAATTTGTGACTATCAGTTATCAAAAGCATAAAAAAGTTGCAGAAGAGTGGGATATTCCAAATCCTGAAGCGTATGCAGAAAGCCGTACGCAAAAAGAGTGTTATGATGCATTTCAATCTTTAGAGTATGAAGTTAATACACTTCATACTGCAAATGGACAAACGCCTTTTGTTACTTTTGGTTTTGGTTTAGGAACCAGTTGGGAATCACGACTTATCCAAGAATCAATTTTAAAAGTGCGTATAAAAGGGTTAGGAAAAAATCATAAAACAGCAGTATTTCCAAAACTTGTTTTTGCTATTAAAGATGGTATTAACCATAAACAAGGTGATGCTAATTATGATATTAAACAATTGGCGTTAGAGTGTGCTAGTAAACGTATGTATCCAGATATTTTAAATTACGATAAAGTTGTTGAGGTAACTGGATCATTCAAAACACCAATGGGATGCCGAAGCTTTTTAGGTGTTTATGAAGAAGACGGACAACAAATTCATGACGGCCGTAACAATTTAGGTGTAATTAGCCTTAATTTACCTCGTATTGCAATTGAAGCAAAAGGTGATGAAGCACGTTTTTGGGAAATTTTAGATAAACGTTTAAATCTTTGTAAAAAAGCATTGATGACGCGTATTGCTCGCCTTGATGGAGTAAAAGCACGTGTTGCTCCGATTTTATATATGGAAGGGGCGTGTGGCGTTCGATTGAAAGAAGATGATAGTGTTTCTGAAATCTTTAAAAATGGCCGTGCGTCAATTTCATTAGGTTATATTGGTCTACATGAAACACTAAATGCACTATACGGAAACCAAACCCATCCATTTGACAGTGAAACTTTACGCAAAAAAGGTATAGCAATAGTTGAACACTTAGCTAAAGCTGTTGACCAATGGAAGAAAGAAACAGGCTATGGATTTAGCTTATATAGTACACCAAGTGAAAATTTATGTGACCGATTCTGCCGTTTAGATACAGCTGAATTTGGTATTATTCCTGGAGTAACAGATAAAGGTTATTATACGAATAGTTTCCACCTCGATGTTGAGAAAAAGGTTAACCCATATGAAAAAATTGAGTTTGAAAAACCTTATCCAGCAGTAGCAAGTGGCGGATTTATTTGTTATGGCGAGTATCCTAACATGATTAATAATGTTAAAGCATTAGAGGATGTCTGGGATTACAGCTACACTCGTGTACCTTATTATGGCACTAATACCCCGATTGACGAATGTTATGAATGCGGTTATACCGGTGAGTTTTCATGTACTAGCAAAGGATTTGTTTGCCCTAGTTGTGGTAACCATGATTCGTCAAAAGTTTCTGTGACTCGCCGTGTTTGTGGTTATTTAGGAAGTCCTGATGCTCGTCCATTTAATGCCGGTAAGCAAGAAGAAGTAAAACGTCGAGTTAAACATTTGGATAATGGCCAAATAGGCTAAAAAATTAATTTTGTTATTATGAATTATCATCGTTATTATCCTGTTGATGTTGTTAATGGCGAAGGGACTCGTTGTACACTTTTTGTAGCAGGTTGTGTACATCAATGTCCTGGCTGCTATAACAAAAGCACATGGGGAATAAACTCTGGTAAGCCATTTACACAATCACTTGAAGATCAAATCATTAAAGATTTACAAGATACCGAAATAAAACGCCAAGGATTATCACTTTCTGGTGGTGATCCTTTACACCCTAAAAATGTGCCAACCATTTTGAAATTAGTTAAACGAGTAAAAGCCGAATGTGATAATAAGGATATTTGGTTATGGACAGGTTATAAACTTAATGAATTAACCGATGAACAGCAATCTGTAGTGCCTTATATTGATGTCTTGATTGATGGAAAATTTGTACAAGATCTCGCTGATCCTAAACTATTATGGCGAGGTAGCAGTAATCAAATTATCCATCGATTCAAATAAATTTATTGTAATTTATGCAGATTTAACAGATAAGAAATCGCTTCACGATAGTTGATTTCGAGATTTTCACTACTTGATGATGTAATATGCAAATCTGTAATTTTTCCATTATCGATTCCATAAACCCAACCATGTAAATTAACCTTTTGACCACGTTGCCATGCTGCTTGAATAATGGTCGAATGCCCTAAATTATAGATTTGTTCAATTACATTGAGTTCACATAAAATATCCATTCTAATATCAGCAGGAAACTTACCAAGTAAAGAACTGTTGCGAAACCATAAATCACGGATATGAAGTAGCCAATTATTAACTAGGCCCAAATCGGGATTTTCAACTGCGGCACGGATACCACCACAATCTAAATGACCACAAACAATAATATCTTCGATTTTAAGTACATCAACTGCGTATTGGACAACTGAAAGGCAATTTAGATCCGTATGAATCACTTGGTTGCCAACGTTTCGATGAACAAACATTTCACCCGGTTTTAGTTTGATAAGCTTTTCTGCTGGAACGCGACTATCGGAACAACCGATCCACAAAAATTTAGGATTTTGCGCAACCGCGAGCTGTTTAAAGAATTCAGGATCTTCCTGTGCTATCTTTTCTGACCATTCATGATTAAAGCGAATTAGATCGTTGACATCAAACATAATGTCTTTTCCTTGTTATATTTCATTATTTCATTTTTTATAAATTAAATTGTTTTGATATGTTGAATTTTACTTTTCATAATTAATTTACGCCACAATGGTGTAGTCAGTATTTTAGCCTTGATAATTTTGCTATAAAGCTTTAAGCGTAATAGAATTGTTTTTTGATAATAACGCTTATTTGGTTTTGCTATACCACTATTTAATATCTTGCTTAAAATCTCTGCGCTATCAAGCGCATAACTAATACCTTCTAATGAGCTTGCGCTTATGAAACCTGCTGCTTCACCGATTAAAAAGATATTTTCATTGCCTGTATAAAAATCTTGGAAGCGATTTGGATAAACCACAAGACATTTTTCAGTTTTTAACGGTTCTCCAAAAATAAACCCTTGCTTTGTTAGCTTTTCTTTCAACGATTCAAAGTGTTGATTCGCTGTTTTTTTCGGGAAAGCACCGCCAAAAATGAAATATCCATCTTTAGAAATACTCCACGCATAACAATTTGTTGATTGATTATCAAAAATACATGTATTAAAAGGACGTTGATGTTTTTCAGTAAACCATTGTTGAATAGCAACATATTGTCTGATGGAATGATGAGGATAACGCATTCGTCTAACAATCGAGTTAGCGCCATCTGCACCAACTACATATTTAGCCGTAATTTTGTGTTCGATTTTATTTTCATCGATGTAAGTAACTTGATATCCATCGATTACTCTTCTGATTTCTTTACATAGTGTGTTATGTAAAACATTGACAGTGTTGGGAATTAATGATTTTAACCATAGGTCAAATTTATGTCGGTCAAAACTAACATAACTACGTTGATAATTACGAATAAGTTTGGATTGAAGATCGATCGTTTTAACGCTAAAAATTTGTGGATCAGTCAATATATCAGTAGGTAAATTTAACTTTTGTCGCACAAATGCTTTTTGAGCGTCATCTGCTAATAATCCACCACAAGGTTTATGAAAACCCTCATTACCAGCTTGATGCTTTTTATCTAATGCAATAATTTTAAAAGATGGGTTAAGTAGACGTGCGAGGGTACTACCTGCAGGTCCAAGTCCAATGATAGCAATATCGTAATCCATATTATTGTATTGTTTGATTTATAAGATTGAATATTATCTATTTTACCATACTTCGATAAAATTGTAGTGAATAGGAAAATAAGGAAATTAATCAATTTTAGTAAAAAAAGTTGAGGAACGGGGTTTTTGAAACCTATTTATACTTCTTACTAGTTGATTTAAAAACAAAATTAAGAATTTTTTATTTAATATTTATCTGATTTTGTATGGGATAACAAATTATTTATTGATAATAAATAATTGAAATTATTTTGTTATGGATTGGTGATGACAAATATAGTCACCATATTTTGATAAAATTCATTTATCTATTAGTGAATAACTTTTATAATAATCGCCATTTAAAATGAATAAGAGTTAACAATGGAAAAGTTTCAAGTTACAGGCCCAACTTCTTTAAATGGAGAAGTTGTCATTTCTGGCGCTAAAAATGCGGCGCTACCTATTTTATTTGCTGCAATTTTGGCTGAAAAACCAGTTGAATTACAAAATGTTCCCAAGTTAAAAGATATTGATACTACACTGGAACTTCTTGAGCAATTAGGCGTGAAATATCAACGGAATGGTTCTATTCATCTTGATGCAGGTCAGATTGATAACTATTGTGCGCCTTATGAACTTGTAAAAACGATGCGAGCTTCAATTTGGGCTCTAGGTCCTCTTGTTGCTCGATTTGGTCAAGGGCAAGTTTCATTACCAGGTGGATGTGCAATAGGTGCAAGGCCAGTAGACCTACATATTACTGGACTACAACAATTAGGTGCGACAATTACTTTAGATGAGGGGTATGTTAAAGCTACAGTTGATGGTCGTTTAAAAGGCGCTCATATTGTAATGGATAAGGTTAGTGTTGGTGCTACAGTTACTATTATGTGTGCAGCAACTCTAGCTGAAGGTAAAACGATAATTGAAAATGCAGCGTGTGAGCCAGAAATAGTTGATACCGCAAAATTTTTAAATATGTTAGGCGCTAAAATCACTGGTGCCGGTACTATGCGCATTGAAATTGAAGGTGTTGCTAGTCTTGGTGGTGGTGTACACTCAGTCGTTTCTGATCGTATTGAAACTGGAACATTTTTAGTTGCTGCAGCTATTTCACGCGGCAAAATAACTTGTCGTAAAACTGATCCAAGCTTACTTGATGCTGTATTATCAAAATTGAAGGAAGCGGGAGCTAATATTGAAACTGGCGAAGATTGGATTTGTTTAGATATGCAAGGTAAACGAGCAAAAGCCGTTAATATTCATACTGCACCTCACCCAGGTTTTCCAACTGATATGCAAGCCCAATTTTCATTATTAAACATGGTGGCAGAAGGCACTGGAATTATCAAAGAAACAATTTTTGAAAATCGTTTTATGCATGTACCAGAACTTATTCGTATGGGAGCTCATGGCGAAATCGAAGGTAATACTCTGATTACTCATGGCGTTGAGAAACTTAGTGGAACTCAAGTAATGGCAACTGATTTACGTGCTTCTGCGAGTCTAGTTTTGGCTGGATGTATAGCTGAAGGTTCAACAATTGTTGATCGTATTTACCATATCGATCGTGGTTATGATAATATTGAAAATAAGCTGAGAAAATTAGGCGCTAACATTGAACGTGTTAAATAGTTCAATTTTTAACATTTTGTAAAGACAGTTAGTTGATAGGAAGGGGTGTAATATGACAAAGCAAGCATTAGTTTTTTTATCAAATGGCTGTGAGGAAACTGAAGCAGTGACAACAATTGATTTGTTGACACGTGCTGGAATTAAAGTTACCTATGCAAGTATTACTGAAGATAAAATAGTTCAATGTTCTCGCGGTGTCACTATCCTAACTCAAAAAACGTTTTCTGAAGTTAGCGATATTCATTTTGATGCGATTATTTTACCTGGTGGATTAGTTGGAGCTGAAAACTTTCGAGACTCTCAACAATTAATTGAAAAATTAAAGCAAGCTCATCAAGCCGGGGTTGTTATTGCAGCTATTTGTGCAACTCCAGCGATGGTTTTTCAACATCATAATTTATTCCCTAATGCATATATGACGGGTTATCCATCAACCAAAGATGCTATAAAAAATTGGAAATCGGGTAGAGTTTATTTTGATGTTCAAAATAGAGTTATTACTAGTCAAGGCCCTGCAACTTCAATTGATTTTGCTTTAAAAATTATTGAAGTTTTATTAGACAAAAAGATTGCAGCCGAAGTAGCTGCGCAATTGGTGCTTCCACAAGGGATAGAATCCTACCAATAAATAGGTAACAAATGTCAAAATCACATTTGTATGAAAAATTAATTAAAAAGGCGACATTGAGTGCAGTTTTAATTTCTATTTTCCTTATCATTATTAAGTTAATTACGTGCTGGTTCACTGGCTCAATGAGTTTATTTGCATCACTGTTGGATTCAAGTATTGATTTGCTTGCATCTGGGCTTAACTTTTTCTTAGTCCGTTATGCATTAAAACCTGCTGATGATGATCATACTTTCGGTCATGGAAAAGCTGAATCATTAGCCGCATTAGCACAAAGTGCTTTTATTATTGGTTCGGCGACCATTTTATTATTATCAAGTATTAAATCTATTATTCATCCAACTGCAATAGAGTTCCCTTTATTCGGTATTATCGTATCTATGATTTCGGTTGTTGTGACTGCCACATTAGTTTTATATCAAAAGCATGTGATAAAACAGACAAATAGTAAAGCGATTCAAGCAGATATGTTGCATTACTCATCAGATTTGTTTATGAATATTGCAGTTATTATTGCACTATTTTTAAGCTGGTATGGTATTACGTATGCTGATGCCTGTTTTGCATTCTTTATTGCGTTATATATTTTTTATAATGCTTGTAAAATAGCCTATAGTGCAATTCAAGACTTATTAGATAAGGCTTTACCTGAAAGTGATAACCAAAGAATTAGTGAAATTGTCTCTTCTTATTCAAATGTGCGTGGTTTTCATGATTTGAAAACTAGACAAGCAGGCCCGGTGAAGTTTATACAACTACATCTTGAATTAGATGATGATATGCCATTAATAAAAGCTCATGCAGTTGCTGATGCAATCGAAAAACATATCTCTAGAGAATTTGCTCCAGCAACAGTGATTATCCATCAAGATCCGATTTCTGTTGTTCCTCTTGAAACAAATCAGCTGAAAAACTATTCAAAATAGCTTCTAAACTTTATATTGTTAGTTAATTATTATGACCTTATAATAGCCAAAGGTTTATAAATTGGAGTTATTTTTTATGATAAAAAAAATAGGTATTTTAACCAGTGGTGGTGATGCGCCAGGGATGAATGCAGCTATTCGTGGAGTTGTGAGAACTGCGTTAACTGAAGGCTTAGAGGTTTTCGGTATCTATGATGGTTACTTGGGGCTTTGTGAAGATCGCATTGTCAAGTTAGATCGTTCTAGTGTTTCAGATATCATTACCCGAGGTGGAACATTTTTAGGATCAGCTCGATTTCCTGAATTTAAAGATCAAGAAATTAGAAAAAAAGGGATTGCTAATTTAAAGAAACATCAAATTGATGCTTTAGTGGTTATCGGTGGTGATGGTTCATATATGGGTGCGATGCGATTAACTGAAGAAGGTTTTCCATGTATTGGTTTACCTGGCACCATTGATAATGATATCCGAGGAACTGATTACACGATTGGTTATTTTACTGCATTAAGTACAGTTGTTGAATCTATAGATAGATTGAGAGACACTTGTTCTTCACATCACCGAATTTCTGTAATTGAGGTTATGGGGCGAGATTGTGGTGATTTGACATTAAGTGCTTCAGTAGCTGGCGGTTGTGAATTTATGATCATTCCTGAAGTTTCTTATACTAAAGAAGACTTAATTGAAGAGATAAAATTAGGTTTTGCTAAAGGTAAAAAACATGCAATTGTCACTGTTACTGAACATATGTGTGATGTAAACCAATTAGCAAAAGATATTGAAGCAGCAGTACATCATGAAACGCGAGCAACTATCCTAGGCCATGTACAACGCGGTGGTTCACCTGTACCTTATGATCGAATTTTAGGTTCACGTATGGGGGCTTATGCGGTTGAATTACTCATTGATGGTCATGCTGGACGTTGTGTCGGAATTCAAAATGGTAAATTGGTTCATCATGATATCATTGATGCTATCAATAATATGAAAAGACCATTTGATATGGATCTTTACAATACAGCGAAACGTTTATTCTAAATATTGCTCCATTGATAATCTAATAAGATGTGGATAATTGATATACTATGGTTTGATTTTGGTTTATCAATTATTCACTTTATAAGTTTAAAACTATTTTTTTAATAAATTCCAACAAATTTTTCTTTTCTTATTTAATTAATTTCGATGAAAATCATACTAATTGAGGAATTTTATGACATTACAATATAAGCAAGATAACGATCGTTTCTATGTGTGTAATGACAATAATCAAGAAATAGCAGAAATGACATTTACTCGAATTGGGCAAGATAAAGCAACCATCAATCATACTTATACAGATCCTAATTATCGTGGACAAGGAATAGCAGATAAGTTACTTGAGCTTGTGATAAAAACATTAAAGCAAGAAAAACGTGAAATCATACCTTTATGTTCTTTTGCTGCGAGTAAGCTAGACAACTAATTGTGTTTATATTTGATAAATATTTGTAATTTTTTCAGAAATTTGTCAAGAAATATTTTGTGCATTTTCTAAAATAATACTAGTTTTTATCTTGAAATTTTGTGCTAATGTATAGCAAATTTTCTTTGTTATGTTTTGATAACTGAAATGGCAATAGTCAAACCCCAAAAAATTCATTCTATTCATGTATTGCGTGGCGTAGCCATCATTATGATTGTTTTTAGCCATTGTTTAGGTGTATTTAAAAATAGCCATTTAATTGCTAATAGTTATTTATTTTCTTTTTTAAATTTATTTGCTTTTAATTTCACAACATTTTTTGTATTAATTGCGGGGTTTTTATTTCAACATTTAACTTATAAATATAATGTAAAAGCGTATTATTTATCTAAGTTTAAAACAGTAGTTTGCCCATATATTTCTGTATCGATATTTTGTTTCCTATATTTTCATTACCAATATCTATCCAGTTTACCTATATTTTCGCTAACGGAACCAAGTTCGAGTACTTCAATCATTAAAATGATGTTGACCGGAACCCAGCTTTTGCCATTATGGTTTATGCCGATGATTATCATCATTTTCGCAATTAGCCCTTTATTATATAAATGGTCAAAAAAAAGTTTGATTATCGTAGGGTTAGTTTCGATGTTCTGGGTAGTCATGTTCACGAAGCCTGATTATACTCAGCCATTGCTAAATTTATTGCATTATGGACCTGTTTATTTGACGGGAATGATGATAAAGCAAAATTATGAAAAAATTATGAAACTAGTTAAAGATAATTTAGTTTTGGTGATTTTCTTTTTTTGTTTATGCTTTTTTATTCCATTTGCTTATCGCTATGTTGATCATCTTTGTGTTGAAAAACTTTATTACGATACATTACAAAAGATTATTTTATTTATTTTAGCACTTTATTTTTTGGATAGCTTGAACCATAAAAATAATGAAAGTAAAACATTTAAGTTTTTTTCTTTTATGGCAAATGTTAGTTTTCCCATCTATTTTGTTCATGAAATTATCGTAATCCTTTTAGAAGCACAGTTACTGAACTCACCTTTTGGATACATTATCAAAACAGATAATGGTGAATTAGCATCACTTGGTGCTATTAGCTTTTTAATATGTACATTAACTATAAGTGTTCTTGTTGCGTATACCATTAAATTAGTATTCAAAGATAAAGCAAAATATTTGATTGGTGGTAATCGTTAATATTTATGATAGTTAAACGAATACTTGATAGAAATTATGTGTTTTTATGGTTCAAAACATATAACAATATGTATCTTGAAGCAACATTTTGATTTTTCGAATTTTTATAGTAACAATTTTTGCTTTATCTAGAGTATATCAATATTGCTGCTGAACAAATAAAAAACAAACGGAATTCTAAGTGTGATTTTTCACTTGCCAAAAAAAAAGAAGTGCCTATAATGCGCATCCACTGACACGGCGTCAGCGAAAGCAGGCGATAATGAAGTTGGTGAACACGATCAAAAATTTTGAAAAAAGATCTTGACGAATAAAAAGGTGTAGCGTAGTATACGCAGCCCTTGAGACAGCAAACTGAAGCAAGAAATTGTGAAGTTAACTTAAAGCTGTCAGCTCTTTAAAAAGTAGAAACAGACAATCTGTGTGGGCACTTGCGAGACGAAAAATTAAAAGTCTACGGACTCAAAAAATTAAGTCTTGATAAGTGACAC
>NZ_JAFNNI010000003.1:0-323241 GCF_026536935.1 Gilliamella sp. B3127 | reverse complement strand
TTGGTTCAGCTGGGTTTCTGTCATTCCAACCGTGAGCGTACGCCTCACGAAACACGTCTTTTAGCAGATGATACATGCATTTTGCTGAAGGTGCTTTATCCTGGTCTGTGTAGATTTTAATGATTTTGGAAATATCAGGAGGGGTTATTTGGGGGAGAGGATTATCTCCAATTTGCTGACGAATAACTTTTATTAAATATGTTTTTATTTCGATTGTTTTCGGTTTTAAATTGCGTCCATCGAGAATCTTTATATACTCGTCTAACCACTGATTTACTGTTTGAGGTTTTGTTGATTTAAATAGTTTAGATAGAAAAAACATAGTTCATCCTAAATTTATTATTTTGCACTAAAATTTATAAAATGAGCTATATTATTTACAATTTACTATAATTTGTTGTGGATAGATTGAAATTTAACTAATCAATAGAATATTTATATCTGTCTTAGTTTCAATGTAATCCTTGGTTATATTGCAATGAGTGCTTTATCATAGAAGTATAATCTCGGTATTTTTCTCGGTATTTTATTTTTACATTTAAAATATATTTATAATATTAAAAATGTTAACTAATTACTTTTAATCCTGTAGGGGTGCCGTAAAAGGTAAATATAATCAAAAGTTTAATGTTAAATGTTTAATGCTGGATTATCTTTATTCACATTTTGCAAGCAGATTGTGACCACATCTAAAATTTGAACAAATGGATAGCATTTGAGGGAGTATGTTTTTTCACCAATTTAAATAAACGAAATGAGGAAATTAATAAAACAATTGTTGTAATTGATAAGGTTTCAATAAAAGAGTAAATCTAATTTCATAATTTCTGCCTTCATTCTTTAGCAGCCAGCCGTATTGATTTCTATTATGATAATTATGATATAATTGAATCAGGATTTGTGTGTATGGTTTATAAAAATTAATTAGTGATATAATTTTGAAAAAACAATAATTAATGGAGTTAATTAAATGATTTATTTAAATGGAATAGGTTTTTTTATATTGTCACTATTTATCTTTTGGTGGGTTTATTTATTAGTTTTCGTAATTGGTCTAATAATTTTATGCTTAGCTAAAACCAAAATTATGCGAAGATTAGGTATTTTATTGATAATCACACCAATAGGTTGTTATATTTTTGCCTATTTATTATACGGATTTTTATCATTAATGTGGATTTGACCTATTTCAATTACCTTGTTAACTAAATAATAAAAAAGCGGAAGTCTATTTCCGCCTTTTTTATTAACAATAAAATATAATTAAAATTCGCTATTTACCTTTTGTATTTCTTTTCTCTTTTTTCGGTTTTTTATTTGATGATAACTGCAAAGCCTGTACACTTTGCACTAAGTCAGCCAATTGCGTAACAATTTGGTTTCCGGTATCACTTTCATCACCACCTAGTGTTTTATTGCGTATAAAATCAGCTTTGATTTTTTGCCAACGTTTAGTTTGTGTATCAGTTAATACGCCACGAATTTCAGCGAGTTTAAGAAGATTTTCTTCAGCACCATTAGTTAATAGTTGAGCTTCACCCAAATAGTGATCGTTGATGATTTGATTAAGTTCATCATCATTCATAACAGAAGAAACCTTCTCAGCAAGTTTATTCATGTTTCGATAACTACCTTGAAGTTTGAAAGGTGGTTCTGTACGATATTTATCTGATTGAGCTGCACTAACGATGTATTGTTTGTTAACTTTGAATACCACTTCTCTAATTTTCAATAGGTGACTAAGTACTGCAACAATTTCACTGATTTCTGCTTGGCTGTAAGCATAACTTAATTCATTGCTGTTAAGTGGCTTGCCTTGTGCATGGTCAATGAGTTGATAAAGATCATTTAAGTCACGTAAAGCAAGTGGTGCTAGAATTGGATTTGAAGTTAAGCAGTTTTCAATATAACTTGAAGCAAAAACTTCATCCATACCACCAAGAACTTCACCTAAATTATAAATATCTGCACGGTTAGCCAACATATCTGGTATTTTGAATACTTCTCCTGATTCAGTATACGGGTTACCTGACATAATAACGCAGAATTTTTTACCTCGGAGATCATAGGTCTTAGTTTTTTCTTTCCAAACACCTTCTATTCGGCGTGAACCATCACAAAGGGAGATGAATTTTTGTAAGAATTCCGGATTGGTGTGCTGTATATCATCAATATAAAGCATGACGTTATTTCCCATTTCAAGCGCTAGATTAAGTTTTACTAGCTCTTGTTTGGCAGTTGCATTCGGTGCTTGATTTGGATCGAAAGATAACACACTATGGCCTAAAGCCGGTCCGTTAATCTTCATAAAGATTAATCCAAGACGATTAGCAACATATTCCATTAATGTCGTTTTACCATAACCCGGTGGAGATATAAGCAGTAATAACCCCATTAAATCGGTACGTCTAGTTTCACCAACCGTTCCCATTTGTTTAGCTAAGTTATCACCAATGATAGGTAAGTAAACTTGATTAATGAGTTTGTTTCGCACAAACGAACTTAATGGTTTAGCCTTAAATTCCTCCAGATGTAGAAGATCACGTTGTTCATCGAGTACTTCCTGACGAAGACTTTGATAATGCTGAAACTCCGGAATAATAATTCTGGACTGTTTACGCATGCGACTAAAGAAATCATCAAGATTAATATTCAACACTCCCTGAATTATATTTGGATGATCGCCAAGTAAATCGTTGACGGAAATATCAAGCTCAAGCTCGCTAATTCCCAGCGTAATGCTACTTTCTTTATCTAACATACACAATACTAAAGCTTCAGCAATATAGTCTGATAGTTTTTGATATTGGGGTAGGGTACAAAGACCTTTAAACCAACTTTCGATTAGAATCCAGCGATCGGCAAGTCGTTTTTGAAGATTGCTTTGTGATTGGTTAAAATCACCCCACATATGAGATTCCTCGAGGCGGGCTTTTAAACCTTCAAATAGATAGTGGCCATATTTACTTAACGTAAATTGTTGCGGTGTTTCGGCTAATATATAGCTTAAATATTCAGTTGCTTGTTTTACATGATACTGTTTATGTTGAATAGGATACTTTTCTAAAAATTGGGTTAATTCAAAAGACATCTCTGTTTGAAGATTTCTTATACCTTCATCATGACCAAATAACGCCAGTATATCTTTACAAGTTTTGGCTCGCTCTGGCCATAATTTGGCAATATCACTCTTTTGATTATGATGCCAAAAAAGAATAGCTAAGCTTCGGGCTAAAGGGTTATAGCGTAATAGACCGGCCGCTTCACCTAGCGGGATCAGTTTGGCTAATATTTTTAATGCATCGTGATCGTGAATCCCTTTTTCATAGCCCTCACGATATCGCATTGACGCATAATCTCTTACTGTTTTAGCTAATACTTCAGGTTGGTTTAATTGATTTTTTAAATCGTCATAACTTAAATCATGCTCTTTTTTAAGCGCTGAATTAATTATTGAATATGCTAAATATTCACCACGGTAAACACTAGGCGATTCGGATTCTAATGAAATTGACCAGAAAGGTTTATAACTTTCTAATTTAGGGTGATTAATTCTTTCCTGATAATCAGTACCCGTTAATTGCAAATAAAGATGATCTTCTTTTGGTACAATGGTTAAATCAAGTTCTTGAGTGTTGACACTAAACTTATGTCTTGGCCCCAGTTTGATTACATTTCCGCCAGATTCAAATATTTCTGATTTATCTCGTAAGGCACGTATTGATTGATCTCTGGCACTTTGGAAACGAGATTCAATATCATCTGCTTTGACATTATCAAAAAGTGCTCTTAATTTTTCGACTATTTCACGAATTTTTAAAGCTAAAGCGTCGGCAACAAAAAAAGCATTTAACTCATTTTGATCAGAAAATTTAGCCGTTCTTCTTGGTATACTATCTAAAATTCGATTGGCAGCCGTAAGTAACGCTTCTGTTCGTCTTGTTCTATCTTCAAGTAGTGATTGTTTATGGGTTTCAAATGATTCTAATATTTCTTCCCGTTTAGCCAGAATATCATTAAGGAACTCTTCACTTTCACTGAATTGATTTTCAAGCTCTTCGAGTTGTACTAGAAGACGAGATAGCTCATCATCACATTTTTCAGGTGTTGTTGCCATACTCAAGGCATTGGCGATACTTTGGCCAAATAATTTAAATTGAGCACCAAATTGAGCGACCATTTCAACATTAGCTAAATTTTTTCGTTTTTGTTGGATTTTAGCTTTTGTTTGGTTAAGTTTTGCATAGACTTCAGCTATTGATTCTATGATTTTAGTTTGTAATGTGACATCATCAAATTTTAGGGTTGCTATCAATTGTGAAAGCATATCTAAATCAGTTGACATAGTTTCTGTTATTTCAACAGATTCAAGTAATTTTGCAACAGTATCTGCTTTGGTAATTTGCTGTTCAATATCGTCAATTTTTACATTGAATGGCTCTAATGCTTTATCACTTCCTAAAAACTCAGCAGTAGCTAATGAAACCTCAGCTTGTCTAGCTTTTAGTTTATTTTCCATTTCATCGATTTGGTCTAAATCAATGTATCGGTAAGTTCTTAATGTGACTAAACTGCCTAGTTGTAATTTTATTGCATTTAATGCATCAACAAATTCTTGTGTTTCTTGCCAGCTATCAGGGTAAAGCTTGGTTAATAAATCTTGTTGATTAGAAATTGCCTCACGCATAGCGCTTTCGGATTGACGTCGAATGCTTTCGACTTTTTCATACTCATCTATAACTAATTCACTCGTTTGTGAAATATTACGAAGAATAGGGGAGAATGATAGGTGTTTCTCGTCATTGAGCCAAAAGTAATTATCAAAGAGCCGTTTTGTATCTTCACTTAGTTTGCTATAAAGTTGTGAAGAGACTGCCTGGTTATTGATTTCGCGCGAGATAAAATACAGATCTGAAATTCCGCGAACAAGTTCAGCATTACCTATTTTTCCGAGGAAGCTATTATTTGTCGGTTGTTGTGCTGCATATTCATCACTATAAAAAGGAGTTTGCCAAATTTGCATTGGATGAACTCTAGTTGGCTCATCACTTTCTCCTTCAAAAACGACCATTCGACCATCTTCAAAAACGGCGTAGCCATGACCTAAAATTGGGTTATCTAGTTTGCGTTCAATCATATTATAATTGAACAGTGCTAGTCGCCCATTGCTTGGGTCATAGAAAATATATAAAACATCTTCACCATTTGGTGAACGGCGAATTCGTCTGAAACGCATACCTGATATTGATTGGTCAAAAGTTTTATAATCTCCATTTTGTAAGTAGTATCCCCCAGGAAATATAATTCCATGATCTTCTGGAAGTTGAATACATGATTGACCAATAAAATCTATACGATGGACTTGCTGGGTTAGCGAGTTATAAACTAAATAGCGCCAATTGTCTTCGCGGTAAGGGAGAATTTTCAATAGGATTAATGAACCAACTTTTGCATATTCTATTTTAGCATCATTAATTGATTGATTTTTATCAACAACCTCTTCTCGATAAATTCCTAAACCATCATTAGTATTATTTTCACACTTTATTGTTAAGTCACCACCAATGGTTTCAACAAATACTGTATCAAGAACATTGATATGAGGAAATCGCCCATTAACAATATCTTCACGTGTTGTTTCGATCCATTCAAAATCGTAGGCAGGTGGTAGTGCGATATCTCGCTCACCTCGATTATCTATATACTCGATTGTTTTTTTATCGCTAGATATAGACCATCGAAATACACGAATATCACTAATTCGTTCTCCAATTTGAAAACTAGCAAGAAGTTTTCCATCACGTTCAACAAGCTGAAGTAACTGGGCATTTTTATAATAAGTATAAAGCTCATTAAAGTCTTGTATAAATCGATCTATATTTAAGAATGTATTTGAGAGATCAACCGGATCAGCTTCATAATTGTTATCACGTTCTACTAATTGATAAAGTGAAAATACATCTTCTATCTTGGTTTCTTTTTTTAATCCTAAATAGACGTTATAACCAAACAACAACCAATCACCAAAGCGAACAATATCTCGTGCTACACAGTTATTTTCCGTTCTAATACGAATACGGCTAATAATGGACATGTCACTTTTACCAAACTCAGATAGCCTTTCCTGATTTAGAGCTTCTGTCTTTTGATTAAGTTCTTGTCCTAAAGAGGTTAAACGTTTACGAAGAATTTCATAAGCTCCGCCTTCCGCGACTGCTTTATCAATTGATGTTTGTTGCTGATCTTGGGTTTCTGACATGTTTTACTCGTTGAAGATAATACTGAAATACCTAATGTTTTAGGTAGGAAATGAATCCTACCTAAAACTGATTACATTATAGATAAATGGCTATTCTGATAGTAACCTATTCATTCTCATTATTGGATGACAAAAATTGTTTTGCTAACGCTTTTAAATCAGTGTTTTGCAAAGTCTCTTTTATGTTTATGTTTTTGTCTCCCGATAAGCGAGATAGTACTGACTGTAATGCAGATTGTAGTACAGGGCTCTGATTAACAGTTCCTTCTATTGCTTTACCTACACTAATTGCTTTAGAGAAGCTATTAAAGAAGTTATCATTACCGCCTACAATTTCAATATTGGCTTTACTGAATGCCGCAGCAAGCACGTCAGCTTGTTCTCTAGCAATTTCTTTGTTAGCAGCAATAGCAGCCATGGCTTGTTCGAAACCTTTTTCAAGCGCTAAACGGAATTCCTCATGATTTTTCGATTGTTCATTCATCGTACCCATTGCTTGGAACTTATCTACTAAACCATTTGCCTCAGCAGTTAATTTTTCGCGAATTACTAACGCTTCTGCAAGACCTTGTTCTTTTGTTGCTGATGCTTTTGCGAATCCAATACGTTCATCACCACGAGCTTGAGCAGAAAGTTTTTCCTCAAGTACTTTAGCTTCAGTTAAACCTTGTTTTTCTACTGCAATTGCTTTGGCTTCAATAACTTTAGCTTCTGCTAAGCCTTTTTCTTGATTACCTTTCGCTTCAGCTAATAATGTCTCAGCTGTAATATTTGCTTTGACTAAACCTTCTTTTTCTTCTGCTTCTGCTCTTGCTTTACGTACTTTAGCTTCAGCAAGGCCTATTGCCGCTTCTTCGGCTTCTATACCCTGAGCTAATTGTTTTTTAGCTTCAGCTTGTTTAGCTGCAGCTTCTAATTCAGCTTGAGCCATCGTGCTGATTTCAATTGCGCGATGTTTAGATGATTGTTCATCTGCCTCAGCTTGTTTTACTTGTTTAACTAGCTCTTGTTCAGCTCTAGCTTCAGCTTCAATAATTGTTGTTTGTTTTTCACGATCTGCTCTTGAAACTTCACGAACTTCTTTAATGTTTTCCTCTTCAACTGCAACTGTTTTTTCAACTGCTACACGTTCACGAATAACATTAGCAATCTGTTTCTTTTCCTCTTCTACAACTTTGTCTTTCTCTATTCGTTGTAGTTCAACTTCACGTTCACGAGCAACAATTTCAAGTGAACGAGCTCGGATTACACGTTCTTCTTCAATCGCAATAGCTCTTAGACGGTTATTCTGTGCAACTTCTACTTCACGTAAACGATTCTCTTCTCTTACTTCAATTTCTTGTTGGGTTTGAATTCTAGCTTGTTCAGCTTTCAAACGTTCTTCTTCTTGAACTTTTAATGTTTCAGCGGCTTCTCTAGCTCGAATAGTTTCAATTTCACGTTTTTGTCGAGCCTCAGCGTCAGCTTGTTGACGTTCTAATTCAAGTTTAGCTTCGATAGTTTCAGTATCTTTTTTCTTAAGAGCTAACTCTAGATCGCGTTCTCGCTTATTGGTTTCATCTTTATGTACAGCAGTTATAGCTGTAATTTTATTAATACCTTCAGCATCAAAAATATTATCTGGGTCGAGTGATTTAATTGGAGTTTGTTCTAAATAATCGATAGCAACATCTTCAAGGGCATAACCGTTAAGGTCTTTACCTATTACATCAATGATACGTTCACGGAAATTCATTCGATCTTCAAATAGCTTTGCAAGTTCAAATTGTTTACCTACGGTTTTCAATGCTTCTGAAAATTTAGCACTAAATAGTGTGCTTACCGCTTGTTGGTCTGATGCACGATCTACACCGATTGATTTGGCAACTTTAAGAACATCTTCTGTTGTTTCATTAACGCGTAAATAGAAGGCTACGCAGATGTCAGCCCTAAGGTTGTCTTGGCAAATTAAACCATCTTTACCTCTTCGTTCTACGTCAAAAGTGATCAAGGAAATTTTCATGAACTCTTTTTTGTAGATGATTGGATATACCAATGCACCAGTAAAATGAACTTTAGGTTTTGACGTCATGTCATTAACAATAAGCGCCGTACCTTGAGGAACCTTTATGTAAAATGCCTTAAATAATAGGAAGAATCCGACAATTACAAGGAATATACTTCCAACTATTACCAAAAAAAACATTATAGTATCACTGCTTAAAGACATATTTTTCTATTCTCCAAATTAACTTCTATTAGCCATTAAAATCTTTTAGGCTAATTATTTCATAACAATTTGTTGTTTCATCATACTGAAGGATTACGGCTTTATCACCGCGCTTGAATTGATAAGATTCATCACATCTTACCTCTAAAATAAGGCCCGCTCCTCCATCTTCATAGGTAGCTTGTCCTTTAGTTCTGGTTACGGTACTTGAGCGTATTTCGATAACTTGCCCTAATAATGATTTATGATTGTGGTTAATTATCAACTTTCTGAATAAAGGACGAAGTGGTTTAATAAAAAAAGCAGTTAAATAGACTGATAAAATAAATGAGATAATTAAAAGAGCTATCCCTGCTAAATAATAAAGAAATACAAAATTATACAAAGGTAGGATTAATAGACGAAAGGCAAAATAACAAATTGACCATCCAATTAAAGAGATCAAAGTGATGATGAGAGTCATTGGTACTTCATTGAAGCCAAATTTCATTAATAAACCACCTAATCCAGTAGATGGAACATCACTATAAACATCATTGACACTGATATCAAAATCTAAACAGTCAATACTTAATAGTCCTAATGCTGCAACAAACCAATATAAGATACAGATTGTTAACAATGCACTAAAGATAATTACGGGAAAAGAAAAAAATATTCCCCAAAACAGTTCCATTATATTCCCTTCATCTATCCAAACTAGTTTTAACTAATTAATTATTTTATAATTGTTTTTGCTATTCTAACTTAAAAACATCAAAACGCGAAAACTTTAATTCGATTGTTTTTCTTTTAATCTAGCTAAAATTGAAGCTGCATTATTATTGCCAGCTTTAATACCAGCCGCTTCTAATTTACTATCAAGCGAATCAGGATTTTCAGTTGCTGCTAATTCTTTTTTTGCTTCAAAAGTGGCAGCAGCTTTTTCTTGCCGTTTTTTGATTCTATCTAATGAATCGAGTGCAGTATGCAATTTAGCTGTTGAACCACCGTAACGCTGTGCTACTGCAGATTGTGCTTTTTGGACACTTTCAGTAGCTTTAACTATATCAACTTGTTGTTTTAAATTACGAATATTGATTTCAGATTGTGAAATAGTTTGTCGTAAATTTTTAACACTTTCAGCAAAATAGTTAGCTTGCTTTTTGTTATTTTCATATTGATTTTCGAGTACCGAAAGTTTTTCTGCTACTTCCAAAGCTAACTCTTCATTGTTATTTTCAAGTGCTTTAATAGCATATGCTTCATATTCATTTATTTGAGCTTTTGTTGATTCAACTTGTTTCTCTGCTAATTTTTGTTCTGCTAGAATATTAGCTAATGATTCTTTAGCTTGTCTTAATTCTTCATCAGCATCTCTAATTTCTTGGTCTAATATACGTAACGCTTGAGAATCAATTATTGACTCACCAACTTCATTTATTCCACCACGTAATGCTGTTACTAATTTTTTGAAGATAACCATATTTAACTCCTTATATAACTTTTCGCTTTAACTATTCAATATTAAAGAAATGCTCATAAGCTTCAGTCGCTTTGATCACATTGTCTGATAACATTTCGAGTTCATAAATAATATCGTTTAAGGTTGAGGATGAACTAAGTGCACCATACATAATGTAATTGATTTCTCCATCCCCTGTTTTTTCAATTGCAATAGTTGATAAAGCAAATAGTTTTCTAGCAGATAGAATTTCTTCATTAAATGATGAAGGATTTTTGATTAGTGAAAGTGGCCAAAGTAGAGCTTCAACAATAATTTGCTGATTTGAAACGCTTAAAAAAAGTGGTAAATCACCATAGTCATGCATAATGATATGTAAACAAGCATCGACACCATCAATTATTTCAATACTAGCAGAACCTTGTTTGATTAAATCAGTTTGATTTAATTCTTGGAAAAGGTCATTAATTTTCCAGATTTCTTTATTTTTCATTTCATTGTTTTCCTTCACATGGTACAAAAAAGATTTATTTTCTACAGCTGGTTGACGAAATTTTTTTTCGATTTCAAGTAACTCAGCAGTATTTTCAGGCAAAATCCAAACTTCTTTTTTTATCAACCCCTGTTCTCTTAAACGTTGTCGGTATTGTTGTTGATAAAATGCTGAGCTTTTAGCTTCTTTGGTTTTTTTCATAAATTTTGGTTATTCTTTAATTTTTTATACAACTTATATTAGCATAATTTTATCACATGTAAATGTTACATGTGATATTTTTTATCAATTTATTGATGCTAAATTTACTTTAATTTTAATAAAAAACTAAACACCTTTAGGGAGGTTTTATAGAAGGCTATAGAATAAATAACCCGCATGATGCGGGTTATTTATTTGAAAAAATGATATATCATTCTAGAAATCAACATCTAAACCTAATTGGAATGTTCTGCCTGGAGCAGTAAACATGTTTAGATATTTATGATCTGATGTGCTGTATAATTTATTATTACTTAGATAATCCCAATATTTTTGATCGGTAAGATTATAAACTCCACCATTCAATTTAACATTCTTAGTAATATTAATATAACCAGTTAAATCAATAATGCCATGACCGGCGATTCTAAAATAGTCATCTTTAGAATTAGGAAGTGGTCTACCATCATTACCATAAGATTCTCTAGATGTCGCTTCGGCTTTTTTACCTTTTTGGAATGTTGCTGTAACAGCCACACCATAAAATTTATTCGGATCATCCCACGCTAAACCGACAACACTTTTCATTGGTGCTATTGAATCCATTTCAATATATTTATCACCTAAATAGCTTGATTTTGATTTGCCTTGGTTATAACCAATTGCAAATTTAGCGCTTAAACCATTAGCAGATTCTACCCATTTGCCGATATTGAATTCACTGCTCAATTCAGCACCATAGATGTATGCCTTATCACGATTTTCTGCTTGATAAACAATTCGGTTACCTGTTCCGACAAAGTTCTTTCTATAACGTGTATAAGCGATGAAATTTTTATATTTATTATAAAAAGCTGAAGATGTTAAAGTTACACCTGAAACAGGATGTCCTTTCAAACCTAATTCAAAATTGTCACTGGTTTCAGTGTTAAGATTTGAATCACCAACAAGTACATACATATTGCTATGCGCTAAATAAGATCCATATAATTGGTTCTGATTTGGCATTTGTGCGGAACGTTTGTATTGTAAATAAGCAGTGAAGTCAGGATTAATATCATACATAAATGACATAGAAGGTAAAACTTGGAAATCACTATTGCTACTATATTGTTTACCTAACTGGCTACCATTGATGTTTGTTACAGCCATATTTTCTAAATTACGAGGTTTAGTATTTTGGTAAATAACTCTAACACCAGGTACTAGATAGAAATTATTACTATCTTTAATATTAAAACTAATTCTGTCTTCGAGGAATCCCCCTAATTGATAACTTCGACTATCTGCTTGGGGTTTAGTGTAATCTCCGTCTGGAAATATTCTACCATTTTGAGATTGGGCTGAAGTAAAGAATGGTGATTCATCTTCACTCCATTTACCATTTAAACCAGCGCTAATTTTCTGATTTTCATAGTTTTTAACTAAAGTAGTAATAAAATTATAAGTTTTTGTATTGTAATTTGTTTGAGTATTAAAATTACCTTTAGTTGTATGTCTAATATCGGTACTATCATAGACATTGGTTCGTTGATAATTTAATTGAGTAGTTAAACTATCAATCCAGCTTATAGCAGTTGGTTTCCATTGATCTTTAATCGCAAGATTAAAGCGATTGTTTTTGCTTCTTTGATGATCAAGTGACTCAACTTTTTTACCGTATTTATCCCAAGTATCATAATGAGAATTTTTGGTTTTATTATTGTAATCAACTGTTGTATTAATTAAATGTTCTTCTGTCATTTGCCAGCCAAAACCAGCTAAAATCGAGTTGGAGTGCCAGTTTTCTGGATAACTACTTATTGAGTCTCCATTATTACGTGTTTGCTGGCCATCGCGTCGACTTAAAACCAAAATACCATTTAGATAATCATCACCACCAGCCATAGTTAAGCCCTGGTGGAAACTTCTATCTGAACTATCATAGTTATTTTGATAACCAAAGTAGGTCGTTTTACCTGGATAGAGATAATAACTTGCCGATTTAGTTTGGAATGAAACTGAGCCACCGAGGGCATTATTTGCATTACTAACCGATGTCGCTCCTGATTGAATATCAACTTTATTGTACATATAGGTATCAATATAATCTCGGCCAATACCGTAAGATCCAAACCCAGCTCGTCCAACAGAGTTAACCCGACCTTGAGCTATTGGTAAAGGCATACCATCAATATCGATTGACACGCGGTTAGCATCTAAACCGCGGATATTGTATCCAGTAAACCCACCACGGTCCCAACTACTTTTACCACTACCTGAACCTGAAATACTTCCTGGGGCAGAAATTAGAGGTTGATAACGCATTATAGTACCAAAATTAGTACCTCCATCACGGCGAATATCTTGCTCAGAAATTTCAGTATTCATTCCCGGATTTTTTGTTGCTTCATGAGCTGTTACAGTAATAGTATCAATGTCTTTTTCATCATTATGTTTATCAGTAGCGAAAGTAGGTAGTGCTAATGTTAAACCTATTGCTAATGAACTTGTCTTTTTTAAATATTTAAAATTCACATTTTTATCCTTTCAAACTTAATATGTTTAATGCGCGCATTTATTGCTTCAATTAATAAAAATATTATTAAAATAGTTTATTCAGGGTAAAAGCTTTGGAATAGCAATTTTGCTGCTTCATCAACTCTTGGCCCGATTCCAAATAAGTAACTATCATCTATAACCGTAATACGATTATTTTTAAATGCACTTGTTTCAGTAATACCTGGAATAGTATTGACTTTGTCTAAACCACCTAATTGATCAATCGAATATTTATTTAAAATGATAACTTCAGGATTGATAGCTATAATTGATTCTGCAGTGTAACTTTTGAAGCTATTATGCGTTGCCAAATTTTCACCACCAGCGATAGTAATTAATGCATCAATTGTAGTATTTTTACCTGCTACAGAATTGGAACCACTCATACTCATTAGGGATAAAACTTTTATTTTTTGTGGGTGAGTTGCGATTTTGGCTTGAATGTCGGCAAGATTGGTTTTAATTCTATTGATTAATTTTTCGCCTTCTTCTTGTTTATTTAATTTAGATGCAATTTTATTGATATTTTCGTATAACAGTTCAATTGTACCAGGTACACGCCTTAATGCTAATACATCTACTTTTGACTCAGACACTTTTTCGATAACATTATCAGGTTCTACATCATTTAATGTTATAAACAAGGTTGGTCTAAGCGATAAAACACCTTCAATATTTAATAATTTCCAATAACCGATTTGTGGCAATTGTTTAACTTTCTCAGGATAACTGCTTGTTTTATCAACACCTACGACATCATCTCCAGCACCTAGTGCGAATACAATTTCAGTAAGAGATCCTCCAGCAATAACAATTCTTTCATTTGCTGAACTATAATTGAGAAGGCTGTTGATACTAAATATTAGTAAAAATAGGCTAATCCTTTTTATAAAATTTTTCTTCATGATTTAATTTACCTACCATGGTTTTCAATTTTTATTTTTGGAAGAATAATATAGTGAAAATGATAACCATTATCAACATAAAATATTGGGGGATTTAATAGTAAAGCATTAGAAACTGATCAAGCATAAATGATAAATTAAAATTTATTTAAATAAATAATGATGTTATAACAAATTATTACAAAAATAATATATTGATATTTTGGGGGATATGAAAATTAGAATGATATCTTGTAGGGAAATTTTGGTACTTTTTATTTCTGTTTTAGTTTATTTAACTTAAATATAATTTTACTCATATTTTCATAGAGTAATTCTATTTTACCAGCTTCACATTTTGCACTTAATCATCAAGTTTTGATTGATTAAATAACTTAAGAAAATTATCGATTATGCTAAATATTATAAGGAATTAAGAAATAAAATTGACTTAAAATTACCGAAATATCAATACAAGATAAGCGTTTATTTGGGAAACAATAATGTTATCCATAGTAATTTCATCTTTAGCAAAATATGTAAATACAATTTGTATAAAGGTTCCACCAGTTACTAATCAATACAATAAATCGATCAGCATTAAAAAAAAGTTTTTATTTGCTAATTTTTTATGAAAATACTAGCGTTTAGTATGAAAACTGAGCATAAATTTTAAAAAATAATCAGATTTAAATAGATAAATAAGAAAATAATTAAAAAAATATTGATAAATGATAATAATTATTATTTAATTCACCGAGATTATTTTTATGAATGGATGTTATGAAATCATTTGATGTAAGTGCGTTTTACGCTTCAAACTCAGTTTTACCTTTTAAAGATCGTTGGGCAGTAATGCCTTTACAAGCAAGTTTACCAGTATCACCTCAAGAATTGGAACAACAATGGAGTATTGTTCAAAATTCAGATCTATCTGGACGAAAACGTCTAATTTATATACATATTCCTTTTTGTGATATTCATTGTCAATTTTGCGGATTTTATCAAAATCCATTGCGTAAGTTTGATACCAAAACTTATATTGATTACTTATTACAAGAAATATCCCTAGAAATTAACAATAAAGCGATGCAGTCTGCGCCAATTCATGCTATTTATTTTGGCGGTGGAACACCTTCAGCTTTAGCTGCAGGACAATTAGCTCGTGTAATAAATTATCTAAAAAAACATGCTCCTCTAGCACCTGACTGCGAAATTACTGTAGAAGGGCGAATTTCTGATTTCGATGAGGATAAAATTGATAGTTACATTGAGGCTGGGGCAAACCGTTTTTCGATAGGTATTCAGACCTTTAATACTGAAATTAGACAGCGATTAGGACGCCAGTCTTCTGAAAAAGAAATTATTAAAAGTTTTGAACGTATTGCTGCACGAGATAGTGTTGCTTTAGTTTGTGACCTTATGTTTGGATTACCTAATCAAACTCCAGTTACTTGGCAAAGAGATTTAGAAATTGCTGATCAATTGCCTCTCGATGGGGTTGATCTTTACTCCTTAAATCTTTTACCAACAACTCCATTAGCTAAAGGTGTTGAAAATAAAAGAATAGAGATTCCAACAGTAACTGATAAGTGCGATTTTTATCATCAAGGAGCTAAATATTTAGATAGACAGGGTTGGACTCATTTAACCAATGCTCATTGGGCAAAAACGAGTCGCGAACGGAATTTATACAATTTTTTAATCAAACAAGGCTCACACTTTTTTGGATTTGGTTCTTGTGCTGGTGGAAAGCTAGACGGGCAATCATATATGATCCATCGTGATTTAAATCAATATTATGCCTTATTAGATCAAGGTAAAAAGCCCCTAATGATGTTAACCGGTAAACCATTACTCGGTGACTGGCTGCATAAATTACAAGCAGGTATAGAAAAAGGGCGTGTTGATCTAACGCAACTTACCAATCAAGCTGAATTATTTGATCCATTAATCAAGCAATGGCATGAAGTAGGATTACTACAAAATGAAGATCGTTGTTTACGATTGACTTTATCGGGACGTTTTTGGTCAAGTAATATTGTACAAGCTTTGCAACAGCTTTTACTACAGCTTAATAATCCTGAGCATATCGAATTACAAAACAAGATGGCACAAGCTAGACAAGCCATGCAACAAGGTAATGGTATGCCTAAATCTCACCCACATATGCAAAACATCCAAGTAAAAACAGAAAATTAAAGGAAATTATTATGGCAGATAAACAAACCCTTTTAAATAGTCTTGCAACTTATATGCAATCTAACCCTGAAGAATTACTAGAGAAAATTGCCCAAGATCATAAAGTCACTATGACGCAAGTGATCCAAGCAATACCTGATGCAAAAATCGTAGATGGAAGTAACTTTGATACAATTTGGGAAGAAGTAACAACTTGGGGTGACGTATTGTTTTTGGTTCATACTGGTGACATTATTGCTGAAATTTCAGGTGAATTGCCTCCTGGAACTCATAGCCAAAAATACTTTAACTTACGCCATCAAAAAGGGTTAAGTGGTCACATAAAAGCAGAACATTGCCAATATATTGCATTTATTGAAAGAAAATTTATGAAAATGTCGACTGCTTCTATTATATTCCTTAATCATTTAGGTCAATCAATGTTTAAAATTTTTGTTGGGCGTGATGAAAAACATCAATTAAAAGCAGAACAACTTGAAAAATTTAGAGCTTTAGCAAAAAAAATCAATTAATTTTAAGAAACAATAAAATGAAAACAGTAATTATTTTTGGTGTAAGTTCAAAGCTAGGAACTGGTTATCAAGTATCTCAATTAATCAAACAATGCCACCCTGAGTGGCGTTGTATTGTATTAGTTCGTGATGCCGATTTTGCAAAACAATTATCTGAACAAGGTATTGAAACTCATGTTGGCGATGCAACTGACGTTGAATTAGTGAAACAGATATGTCAACAAAACGGTAGTGACGCGACAGTAATTTCAACTTTAGGTGGAGAAACGGGTAATTACATTGCTCAGCGCATTATCATTGATTGCGCAGAACAGGTTGGAATTAAACAAATGATATTAGTGACCTCGCTTGGTTGTGGTGATTCATGGTCAACATTATCCTTACGAGCTAAGCAAGCATTTGGTAATGCAGTTCGAGAAAAATCACTAGCTGAAGTTTGGTTACAAACCAGTTCATTAAATTATGTGATCTTAAGACCAGGTGGTTTACGAGATGGAGAAATAACAAATAATGGTGAATGTTATTTCGCTAAAGAAGTTCATGGTTTTGTATATCGCAAAGAATTAGCCAAAATCATCATCGATAAAATAGCTAATCAACAATTTGATAATCGTGCATATAGTGTGGTTGACCCAAGCTTAACGGTTAGTTATTAGTATTAAATATATGAGGGTAGTCGGTGCGAAAATCTAGTCAACAAATATTGTTAGTGGGATTATTTGCTTTACTTTTAATTTTAATTGTCTATTCGGCAAACTCTGGAGCATTAAAACTTTCTTTTAATCAACTAATGAGTATGTCATTCAATGATCCTTTATGGAATATTTGGTTCAACATTCGATTACCTAGAATTATACTCGCAGTAGTAGTTGGTATGGCATTAGCTAGTGCTGGCGCTGTTATGCAAGGATTATTCAGAAACCCTTTAGCTGATCCTGGTTTATTAGGTATTAGTAGTGGTGCAAGCCTAATGGTAGGTATAACGATATTATTTCCTGCCGTTTTTCCTCCGATTATGATGCTTTACGGAAAAATGATTGCTGCATTTGCTGGTAGTTTATCTATCTGTATTCTTATATACCTCTATAGTCTTAATGAACAATGTAATTTAGCTAAAATGATTTTGTTAGGGGTCGCAATTAATGCCATCATTGGCTCAATATTGGGAGGACTCAGTTACATTAGTGATGAATCACAATTACGTCAACTTTCGTTATGGTCAATGGGACATTTAGGAAAAGGCTCTTGGGACTTGGTCATTGTATCCATTTCTTTAATTTTACCTACGTTATTATGTGTTATTAAACTTGCTCATCATCTCAACATATTACAGCTGGGGGATGAAGATGCTCATTATTTAGGTATCAATGTTGAACGCACTAAACGCTATCTATTATTACTTAGTGCTGTACTGATTGGTACTTCTGTTGCAGTGAGTGGCATTATTGCTTTTGTTGGATTAGTTGTACCTCACATGATTCGTTTACAAGTCGGTGCAAACCATAAATGGCTAATACCTGGCTCTGCATTAGGTGGTGCTTGTTTACTTTTATTAGCTGATACTTTAGCTAGAACATTAGTTGCTCCAACTGAAATTCCTGTCGGTCTTTTAACCAGCCTAATTGGTGGTCCGTATTTTCTTTGGCTTATTCTGAGACATAAATAACTGATGGAGATTTATTGTGTTAACCGCTAAAAATTTAACATTTGGTTATGGTCGTCGAATGATAATTAATGATGTATCTTTATCAATAAATTCAGGCGAAATTGTAATTATCATTGGTCCTAATGGCGCAGGTAAGTCCACTTTATTGCGTTTACTAACAGGTTATCAAAAACCATTATCTGGTGAATGTTATCTATTAGATAAACCATTATCACAGTGGCCACAAAAACAATTAGCAAAAATAAGAACAGTTATGCTTCAACAAAGCCAACTTACTTTTCCTTTTAAAGTAAAAGAAGTAATAGCAATGGGACGAGCTCCTTATGGCAAAATACATTTTGATGAATCAATTCACGAAGTGATGGTACAAACTGATTGTTTACAATTTGCTGACCGAGATTATAGAGGTTTATCCGGAGGAGAACAGCAAAGAGTTCAATTAGCTAGAGTCTTAGCTCAATTGTGGCAACCGCAATCTAATGAAAAATTATTATTTTTAGATGAACCTACCTCTGCACTTGATCTTTATCATCAACAACATACTTTAAGATTATTAAAGCAGTTAGCTATTAAACAGAAATTGGCTGTATGTTGCATCTTACATGATCTCAATTTAGCTGCTTTGTATGCTGATAAAATTATTCTTGTTAACCAAGGAAAAATTGTAGAACAAGGCGTACCATCCGAAGTATTAACTGTTGAAAATATCAATCGATGGTATGGTGTTGAATTAGGTGTTTATAATCACCCTAAACATTCATCAATACCTCAAATCTATTTAAATCCTTAAAGGATAAATCTAATATCATCCGCTCCATTTTCATTCAAAATGAGTATATAATTAAGCAAACTTAACAATTGGGGCTGATGATGATTAACGAAAATAGTAATAATTCTATTCTGGTTTCAGATCTACTTGCAGCACACCCTGTCTTTAGTTGTCAATTGGATGGGAAGGGAAAAGCCAATCCTTTAAATGATAAAAGTGAAGCTTCAACTTCACAACCTTATTGGATACATCTTGATTTTGCTAAAAGCGAAACAATCAATTGGATTAACCAAACAAATTTAATTCCAGATCTTGTCAAAAATGAATTGATTAAACCCAATCAGTTTCCTAAAGAAATTCGCTTTGATACAGGCATTTTAGTCGTACTTAAAGGTGTTAATTTTACACCTAATGAGCTACCTGATCCTATTGTCACTTTCCGATTTTATATAACTGATAATTTTATAATATCAACTAGGCACCAAAAAATTGATGCCATCATCAAATTAAAAGAAAATTTAGAAAAAGGTATTGGCCCTGTAGATGTTGCTGATTGGCTAATTCAACTTTCTGAATTAATTTGTGATCAAGTTAATTTATCTTTTGATGGGGTTCACAATAAAATCATCAAATTGGAAGATCTATTATTAAATCAACGGATTTTTTCTCACAAGGAAATTGGAAGAGTTCGTAAACAACTTTTTATATTACGTCGTTTACTTTCCCCACAGCGCGATATATTTGTCAAAATTTCGACTGAAAGAATATCTTGGATTGATGACAATGATCGCCAGCGATTGCATGACATTTCTAGCCAACAAAATCACTATGTCTCTGAAATTGATAGTTGTTTGATTAGAATTGGTTCCGTTATGGAACAAATTAATAGCATTTTGGCCGAATCGACCAATAAACGTATTTATTTAATGTCCTTGTTTACCATCATTTTTACACCAATTACTTTTATCACTAGTTTGCTTGGTGTTAATTTGGCCGGCATTCCGTTCAATGAAAAAGAGTGGTCATTTATTGGGTTAATATTACTATTAATTCTGATCAGTATACTTTCAGTGGTATGGCTTAAGCTAAAAAAATGGTGGTAAAAAATTAAGCTTAAATATGAAAAAGGAAATATATTGATGTATTTTGATAAAATTATTAATAAAAAAGATATTGAATCATTATTTCAAAGTACAACTCAAACAATTATTCAAGCTTATTGGGAAGGAAATATCGGTTTTGCATATGCTGATGATTTATTGCGGCCTACATCAGTAGCAATTAATCTTGGTTGCTTCTTTTTTTTAGCAGGTCAACCAAACCAGCAAATGCTTCACTATATTCCAAAAGTATATAGTGATGATTATGCAATTCTTATCCCTATTGATAAAACTTGGCAAAATTTAATTGAAAATGTATATCGCAACAATTATGAAAAAATTACACGTTATAGTTTTTATACTCCTACAGAATTTGATATTCAGAAACTACAATTAATTATCTCAAAATTACCTGAAAACTATCAATTAAAAGCTATTGATGAAAAGTATTATCAGCAAATTCTCAATCTTGAATGGGCTAAAGACTTGTGTAAAAACTTTAACTCATACTTGGATTTTGAAAAATCAGGATTGGGATTTATTATTTTAAAAGATAATGTTATTGTTTCTGGTGCATCATCTTATTTAGCATATAATAATAGTATCGACATTGAAGTCGATACAATAGTTGAGGAAAGACGAAAAGGACTTGCATTGATTAGTTCGGCAAAGTTAATTTTAGCTTGCCTAGATCGTCAAATAACACCTAACTGGGATGCTCACAACAAGCCCTCTTTAAAGCTTGCTACTGAGTTGGGTTATATTTTAAATCAACCCTATAATGCTTATGTCGTTTGGAATTTATGATTAACACTAATTATTATGCAATCTAAAGAACCTTATCGTCTATTTATTGCCGAAAAACCGAGCTTAGCTAGAGCTATTGCTGATGTTTTGCCTAAACCCCACCAAAAGGGAAATGGATTTATCAAAGCCAGTAATGGTGATATTGTTAGCTGGTGTATTGGGCACTTATTAGAACAAGCAACACCTGAAATATATGATGAACGCTATAAAAAGTGGGTTTTAGACGATCTACCCATTGTTCCTGCAAAATGGATATTGATACCCAAAAATAGTACCGAAAAACAATTTAACACCTTAGTTGAATTGATTAAATCAGCTGAACAAATTGTACATGCGGGTGACCCAGATAGAGAAGGGCAATTATTAGTTGATGAAGTACTTAACTATTGCCAGTTACCACCAGAAAAGCGGAAAACTATTCAACGTTGTTTAATCAGCGATTTGAATGCTAGTGCTGTTGAAAAATCACTTGAGCAATTACGTAGTAATCAAGATTTTATCCCATTATCGACTTCTGCTTTAGCAAGAGCAAGAGCTGATTGGTTATATGGGATGAATATGAGTCGTGTTTGTACTCTTGTGGGGCAACGAAGCGGTTATCGTGGTGTACTTTCTATTGGGCGCGTACAAACACCGATTTTAGGATTAGTAGTTAGACGAGATTTAGAGATAGCGCAATTTGTTCCTAAACCATTTTATGAAGTTTATGCCATATTACAAACCAAGGATAACGAAACCTTCAAGGCCAAATGGCAACCAAGCGAGGCATGTGAACCTTATCAAGATGAAGAGGGCAGAGTTTTAGTTAAAGGTTTAGCAGAAAACGTTTGTCAACGAATTAAAGATCAGACAGGTACTATTGATAAAGTAAGTAATAAAAAGAAAGAACTTGCACCACCTATGCCATTTAATTTATCTGCTTTACAAATTGAAATGGCAAAACGAAATGGTCTAAGTGCACAAGATGTGCTTGATATTTGCCAATCATTATATGAAAAACATAAATTAATTACCTATCCTCGTTCAGATTGCCGTTTTTTGCCGGAAGAGCACTTAACACAAATTAATGGTGTAAAATCTGCGATTGAAAACAATTGTTCTGCGTTACAATTTGCAATTAATAATGCTGATTTCACTTTACGTTCCAAAGCTTGGAATGATAAAAAAGTTGAGGCTCACCACGCTATTATTCCAACATTGCGTAAAGTGAGAGCCGAAAGTTTATCTAGTAATGAATTAGCCGTCTATCAAGTGATTGCTACACAATACTTAGCACAATTTTATCCAGCTTATAAATATGCTGAGTTACAGATTGATGTTGATATCAATGGTGGTAAATTTATCTCTAAAGCCAATCAAATGTTGGACGAAGGCTGGAAAGTACTGTTTAGAAGTAAAAATTATCAAGCAGAGAACGATACCGATAATAGTGAGAATAATGGTTTATTAACTAAATTAGTTAAAAAAGGCGAATCAGTCCTATGTATTGATACCGAATTACTCAGTAAAGAAACTCAACCTCCAAGACCATTTACGGATGCGACTTTACTTTCTGCAATGACAGGTATAGCTAGATTTGTTAAAGATCCTGAGATAAAAAAAATATTACGCGAAACTGATGGATTAGGTACTGAGGCAACAAGAGCTGGTATTATTGAGCTTTTATTTAAACGTCAATTTTTAACGCGTCAAGGTAAATCAATTCGTTCAACGAAAGTAGGCCAAAATTTGATTTTATCATTACCGGAAAGTGTTTCAATGCCAGATATGACTGCACATTGGGAGTTACAGCTAGAGGAAATTAGTAAAAAAGAATTCAGTTATCAACAATTTATGTATCAATTAAATTCGTCTTTGCTTACATTAGTTGAACAGTTAAAAAATTCAAGATTGAAAATTCAATCATAAATTTCTATTAGCAAAAGGACATTAAATAGTTTTATTATTTATTGTCCTGTCTAATAATAAAATCTAAATAATGATTATTCTTCTAAATCCGTAGACTCTTTTTTGTCAATTTCTTTAGAGAGTGTATCAATTGGTCTATTTTCATCGAGGATTTTAGCAAATACTTTATTTGCTCTAATTAAAAATTGTCTATCCTTTAAAAGGATGCGGTAACTATTTAATCTTTTTAATGGTCCTTTAGCAAATTGCGCAATAATGATTATTAGAACAAAAATCGTCAATACAGAAATAATGACATTAATAATCCATTCTGATTTGAAAATAGTATTGAGATTATATATAACCATAAAAAAGGTAAATAGACTAACAGCAGCAGTTAAAATCACGTCTTTAATTAAAAAAGGTCTAAGAAATGTAATACGGTTTTTTTCAATACCGAAATATTGAGTTAATTGATTTAATTGACTCAATTCAATAACATTATGAATATCTGCATTAACAACAGAAATAGCAATTCTTTCTTTGTTAATATTGCCTGGTTTATAAAAACAAACTTTTTCCCAAATCAGTTTTTTCTTGATATTGTTTAAATAATCTTTTTGATAACTAGGTTGAGGTACTTTTTCTAATATATCTGTATATCTAATAATATTGTCAAAGTAATTATTAGGTGTGTTTCTTTTATAAATAAAGCCAATAATTGATAGAGCGAAGATAATAAATAAATTAAACCAATTATCTTGCAACAATTGAGTAATATCCATCCAATTTAACCAGTGTTGTTAACAATTGGTTAATTGTAACTGATATTATGTAAAACGGGTATTAATTCTACATTTCATCATCCTAGTAGTGGTGTTTTTAATCAATTGCAACTTTATTACAAGTAATCGGTTGACTTCTTGAATGTAAAAGCGTATAAAGTGCTCGCCTTTGAGCTTTTCTTACTTTTTTAACGATAAGAGATGGTTAAAAATGAGGTTTAAGAAAAGTTGAAATACAAAGTGATGAGTTCAATTTACAGGAGAAATATGGACAGTCAATCGGGTCACCCCAAACTATGGGGAGATAAATTCAAACACATCATTATCGGTTAATGAACCTGTCTAAATAGTTATTTTTTCAGTTCACAAGCCGAAATTGATAAAAACGGTAACGGTGAACGATATGCAGTTTTCTACACGCTATCACACAAATTCAAAATACCTTTGTGCTCATAAAGCACTTTTGCGAGTGTTATATCTGACAGATAAGCATTTAGAGCCACCTAGTTGTATCTAACTTTTAATTAATATTATTTTTAATATTTTTATTTCATGTTAAGCCTTAACTGCAATGGTTAGTTATTGCTTTACGTTTAAATTTTAGTCGATAAGAACTTAATAACTCCTAGTTTAACGTTAACTAAGAGCGGGTTCCTTTTGCCTGAAAAATAGATAGGTACAAACTATGATTAAAAAAACATCTCAAGTAAAGACAGATAATACTTTAAACATAAAAGCACTTGAAGAAGCTCAGAATAGCTTAGATAGCATTTTGTCTAAATTTCAATCAAGTCTTTCGGGGTTAACTCAAGAAAATGTAAAATCTCGATTGGAACAGTATGGTAAAAATGAAGTGGCTCGAGAAAAAGTGCCATCAGCTTTTGTCCAGTTACTTTTAGCTTTTAAGAACCCATTTATATTTGTACTATTAATATTAGCACTGGTAAGTTTTTTTACTGATTACTGGTTGCCATTACAAAACGGTGAAGAGACAGATCTAACTGGAATTATTATCATTTTAACCATGGTAACACTTAGTGGATTATTGCGTTTTTGGCAGGAGTTTCGTTCAAATAAAGCTGCTGAAGCATTAAAGTCAATGATCCGAACTACAGCCACAGTTCTACGTCGTCGTAATAAAAATATGCCAACTGAGCATATTGAAGTTCCTTTAAGCGATATCGTTCCTGGAGATATTGTGTTTTTATCAGCTGGGGACATGATTCCTGCCGATATTCGTTTAATCGAATCTCGAGATTTATTTGTGAGTCAAGCGGTGTTAACCGGTGAATCAATTCCAGTTGAAAAATATGACACCTTAGGCGCGGTATCGCAAAAAACGACAGAAGAGATAGATTCTTCAAAAATTGATAAGGACAATGTACTTGATGTAAACAATATTTGTTTTATGGGCACCAATGTAGTGAGTGGAACAGCTAAAGCTATTGTTGTTGCAACAGGTGCTGATACACATTTTGGTTCATTAGCAAAATCAATAGTGGGTTCAAGAGCCGAAACCTCATTTGATCGCGGTGTAAATAGCGTAAGTTGGTTACTAATTCGCTTTATGTTAGTGATGGTTCCGATTGTATTACTAATAAATGGATTTACCAAAGGCGATTGGGGGGAAGCAACATTATTTGCATTAGCTGTTGCTGTTGGTTTGACGCCTGAAATGTTACCGATGATTGTTAGTGCAAATCTAGCTAAAGGTGCTGTTGGCATGGCAAAACGAAAAGTTGTGGTAAAACGTTTGAATGCTATTCAAAACTTTGGCGCGATGGACATTTTATGTACTGATAAAACAGGTACTTTAACACAAGATAAAATCATTTTAGAACATCACTTAGACATTAATGGGCAGATTGATCCATCTGTTTTACAACTGGCCTGGCTCAATAGTTACTATCAAAGTGGAATGAAAAACTTGATGGATAAAGCGATCATCCGTTTTGCTGAAGAAAAAACCAGTGTTAAAAAAGTGGGTGTAGGTCTTTATAAAAAAATTGATGAATTACCATTTGATTTTGTTCGCCGTCGTTTATCGGTTGTTGTACAAGGCAATGATGAAAATCATTTAATGATCTGTAAAGGCGCAGTTGAAGAAATGCTATCTATTTCAGATTTTGTTTATGAAAACGGCGAGTATTTACCGTTAGACGAAAATCGTAAACAAGCATTGATTGAACTTGCACACAATTATAATAAAGATGGATTTAGAGTGTTAGCAGTAGGTGTAAAAGATATTTCAGCATCACAAACTAAAGCTCAATATAGTGTCCAAGATGAAAAATCATTAGCCATTCGTGGTTTTTTGACTTTCTTAGATCCACCTAAAGAGAGTGCTTATGAAGCTATTTCTGCATTGAATGAACATGGTGTTGGCGTTAAAGTTCTAACTGGTGACAATGAAATCATCACGATTAAAGTATGCCGAGAAGTTGGCTTAGAACCGGGTATACCTTTACTTGGTAACGACATTGAAAAAATGAGTGACGCTGAGTTAAAAGAGCAAATTGAGCAACGCACTATTTTTGCTAAGTTGACTCCATTACAAAAATCTCGAATCATTAGATTGTTACAAAGTAATGGTCATACTGTTGGATTTTTAGGTGATGGTATTAATGATGCGCCAGCGTTGAGAGATGCAGATGTTGGTATTTCAGTGGACACCGCTACTGATATCGCTAAAGAATCAGCTGATATCATTTTGCTTGAAAAAAGCTTACTTGTATTAGAAGAAGGTGTAATTTGCGGACGCGAAACTTTCGGTAATATTATGAAATACCTAAATATGACCGCAAGTTCTAACTTTGGTAACATCTTCTCTGTATTAGTGGCTAGTGCATTTCTACCATTTTTACCAATGCTTGCGATTCATTTGCTTATCCAAAACTTATTATATGATATCTCACAATTATCATTACCTTGGGATAAGATGGATGAAGAGTTTTTACAAAAACCTCGTAAATGGGATGCACAAAATATTGGACGTTTTATGATCTGGATTGGACCAACATCCTCTATTTTTGACATAACAACATATGCATTGATGTGGTTTGTTTTTGGTGCTAATAGTGTTGCAGCTGAATCATTGTTTCACTCAGGTTGGTTTATCGAAGGATTGTTATCACAAACTTTAGTTGTACATATGCTAAGGACTCAGAAAATACCATTTATACAAAGTACCGCGGCATTCCCAGTTATAGTAATGACTATGCTAATTATGGCGGTGGGTATTTATATTCCTTTTTCACCAATAGGTAGCCTAATTGGTCTTCAACCATTACCATGGTCCTATTTTCCATGGTTAGTTGCAACATTATTAAGTTACTGTGTGGTTGCTCAAATAATGAAAAGGATTTACATAAAACGCTTTGGACAATGGTTCTAAAATAACAAAATTGATGTAAGTGATGCTTACATCATTAACTAAAGAAGTATAAATATTGAACTATGTGTTATAGTAGTGATGAATACACATATTGATAAATATAATTGATAATAATATTTGTATAAATAATCGAGCTTTTTAGAAATGTTTTTAAGGAGCCTATAAATAACAATAAGAGGAGTAAAAAATGAAAACCCCACACAAAAATTTAATTACACTAATCAAACATCGCAAACTGAAAAAAGAACAAGAGAAAGTTAATAAATAACTTTCTATAAATGATTTGCAAAAAATTGCTATAAAATTAAACCCCATAGCTTGGGGTTTTATAACACAATAAAGCTTTATAAGCTTATATTTGATGAGTTATTTAGAAGCTTTTTTCAAAATTTCGTAAAGTTCATCTTTTAATTTTAGCTTCAGTTTTTTTAGACTTTCAATCGTTTCCGAAGTATCAATTGCAATACCAGACTCGATATTTTTAATTTTTTGATCGAGCTCATTGTGCTCATCAAATAATTTTTGGAAATGTAAATCTGAGTTTTTTAGTTTAGAGATTAAATCACGGTATTCTGGAAACATACAGCCTCCTTATAAGATTAATTAAAATAATAGCAGTTAACAATAATTCAGCTTACAATATTCTCAATTGTTTTAATAGCAATTTTTGAATGGGAGATGTCTATGAATGAAAAGATCGTTATTGCAAAAAGTGAAGGTAATGATTTATACATCCTTGCATCGTTGGCTAATCGCCATGGTTTAATTACTGGTGCAACAGGTACAGGTAAAACCGTAACCCTACAAAAGATGGCGGAAAAATTCTCGCAGATTGGTGTACCCGTGTTTCTTGCTGATGTAAAAGGTGATTTGACCGGTTTAGGGGAAAATGGCCTATTATCTGAAAAATTAAAAGCACGGCTAGAAAGTATTGGTGTAAAAGATTGGCTTCCTAATTCTTCTCCTTTAGAAATATGGGATGTATTTGGTGAAAATGGTATTCCCGTTCGCAGTACAGTTTCCGATATAGGTCCTATATTATTAGGGCGATTATTAAATCTCAATGACATTCAATCTGGCGTTCTACAATTAGTTTTTAAAATTGCCGATGATAATGGATTATTATTACTAGACTTTAAGGATTTAAGAACATTCATCCAATTTATTGGTGATAACGCTAAAAAATTTACTACCCAATATGGCAATATAAGTTTATCAACTATTGGTGCTATTCAACGTGGATTGCTTACTTTAGAACAGCAAGGTGCTGAATTCTTTCTCGGTGAGCCGATGTTTGATATACATGATTTAATGCAAACTAATGTTGATGGTCGTGGTGTTATTAATATTTTATCTGCCAGTAAATTATATAATTCACCAAAATTATATTCAGTATTTTTACTTTGGTTATTATCAGAACTATTCGAGCATTTACCAGAAGTAGGTGACCTTGATAAACCAAAACTTGTATTTTTCTTTGACGAAGCACATTTACTTTTTAATGATATTTCTCCCGCATTATTAGAAAAAATCGAACAAGTTGTTCGCCTTATTCGTTCTAAAGGAGTGGGGATTTATTTTGCTACACAAAGCCCAACCGATATTCCAGAAACTATCCTTGGTCAATTGGGGAATCGAGTGCAGCACGCTTTACGAGCATTTACACCTAAAGATCAAAAAGCAGTCAAAGTGGCAGCTCAAACCATGCGAGCTAACCCAAATTTTAACACTGAAAAAGCTATTATGGAGCTTGGGGTAGGAGAGGCTTTAATTTCATTTCTAGATGAAAAGGGGCGCCCTAATATTGTTCAACGCGGAATGATAATAGCGCCAGAATCAAAAATGGGGCCTATGGATATAGAAAAACAGTTGACGATTATTCAAAAATCTCGCTTTTATGATAAATATTCAAAAACCATCGATCGCGAATCAGCCTACGAAAAACTTAAACAGGGTTTTAGTATAGATACTGAAAATAGTCAAAATTCAATAGAAACTGATTCCAATCAGAATTCATCTGATAAAGAGGAACATGGTGGTATAATGGACTTTTTAAGTTCACTTATTTTTGGTAGAACCGGCCCAAAAGGTGGACAGCATGACGGTATCGTTCAAAGTGTTGCTAAAAGTGCGACCAGACAGATGGTAAATCAAATTGGAAGACAAATTACTCGAGGAATCTTGGGTGGTTTCAAAAAATAGGTTAGATTAAAACCAATAAACTATAAAAAGGAGTTATAGATGTTAAAATTGTTTATTGAATGGTACAAAAAACGCTTTAGCGATCCTCATGTGGTTTCGTTAATGATTGTTATCATTGTTTTATTTTTTATCATCTATTTTTTCAATAAGATTTTACTGCCTATTTTGATTGCTATTGTTTTATCTTATCTACTAGATAGACCGGTTAAGTATTTACAACAAAAGAGAGTTCCTCACACATTAGCTGTTGTTATTGTACTATTTGTATTTATGTTTGTCGGCTTAACCGGAATTATGATTTTGTTACCATTGATTTGGCAACAAGGTGTTAGTTTAATAACAAATATCCCAAATATGTTGAATTTTGTAAATAAATTCATCACATCATTGCCCGAACATTATCCGGAGCTTATCGATGTTGGTCTATTTGACTCAATACTCCAAGGTATAACTAATAAAGTTATGCAAACAGGTAACTCATTGCTCCAGTTTTCAATTAGCTCACTGTTTAGCTTAGTCTCTGTTGCTATAAATGCGGTATTAGTTCCGATTATTATGTTTTTCTTATTGAAAGATAAATCTAAGATATGGGGATATTGTTCGAAAATATTACCAAAAAATCGAACAATATTAAACAAAGTAGCTACAGAGATGGATCAACAAATATCTAATTACATAGTCGGTAATGTTTTACACATCATTATTTTAACTGCCTGTGTCTATATTCCATTTTGGTATTTTGGTTTAGATTATGGATTATTGTTAGCAGTGTTAGTTGGTGTTTCAGTACTTATTCCTTACATTGGTATTATTATTTCAAGTATCCCTATTGTCCTAATTGCACTTTTCCAATGGGGGGTTACTGCACAATTTGGATATTTAATGTTCTTTTATATCCTTATTCAGGCTCTTGATGGCAATTTATTGGTTCCTTATCTTTTCTCTGAAAAACTTAACTTGCATCCTTTAGTGATTATTGTAGCTGTTATCATTTTTGGCGGGTTATGGGGATTTTGGGGCGTATTTTTTGCTATACCGTTAGCAACTTTAGTTAAAGCGATTATAAATGCTTGGCCAAATCTTGAAGAAATTAATAATATTAAAAATGAAAAAAAAGCAGATTAATGAAAATATAATCTGCTTTAATTAGAAGTGTTAACTATGGTTCTTAAGATAATCTAAAACCACAGTGTGATGGTTGGTCGTTTTGAAGTCATCAAAGACTTTCTCGATCTTACCATCTTTACCAATCAAAAAGCTTATACGATGGATACCGTCATAAGTTTTTCCCATAAACTCTTTTTCGCCCCAAACACCAAACGCTTCAGAGGTTTTATGATCCTCATCTGAAAGTAGCGTAAAATTCAACAATTCTTTATCAACAAAGCGCGATAGCTTTTCAGGTTTATCCGTACTAATACCAATAACAACTACATTATATTTCTTAAAATCGTCAGCACTGTCTCGTAAATTGCAAGCTTGTACTGTACAACCAGGAGTCATCGCTTTCGGATAGAAATAGAGCAAAATACGCTGACCTTTGAAATCTTTTGAACTAATTAGCTCACCATCCTGATCAGGCAGAGAAAATTGAGGTGCTTTTTCACCTTCTTTTAAAGGATTAACCATAAATTTATTACCTATGTTAATAGTTAAAATTTTAATCGCTATGGGTATAATTTACTATATTTTATCAAATTAACTTATGTTTTTAAAAAAACGACTTGCTGCATCAATCGTATGATCGATTTCTTTATCTGTGTGCATAAGTGACATGAAACCTGCTTCGAAAGCTGAAGGCGCAAAGTAAACCCCTTCGGCGAGCATATGATGATAGAATTTTTTGAATAATTCAACATCACAATTCATTACATCCTTATAACTGCTCACTTCTAGAGCATTTGTAAAGAAAAATCCAAACATTCCTCCTGCATGATTAACCACAAACGGAATATTATATCGTTTTGCTTCTGCATATAGGCCATTAACTAGTGATGCAGTTTTTTCTTCTAACTCTGAATAAATACCAACATCCATTAACTTTGTCAACGTGGCATAACCCGCTGCCATAGCAACAGGATTCCCTGAAAGTGTTCCTGCTTGATAAATTGGTCCAGTTGGTGCTAATTGTTGCATAATTTCAGCACGCCCGCCAAAAGCACCTACAGGCATACCGCCACCTATAATCTTACCTAAGCAAGTCAAATCAGGAACTAAATCATAATATTCTTGAGCTCCGCCAAGTGCAACTCTAAACCCAGTCATTACCTCATCAATAATTAATAAAGCCCCGTAAGTATCACACAAGCTTCTTAATCCTTGTAAGAACGATTTTTTAGCTGGGACACAATTCATATTGCCTGCCACAGGTTCAATAATAATTGCAGCAATTTCATTAGGATATTGCTCAAATTGTTTTTTTACTGATTCTAAATCGTTATAATCACAAACTAATGTATGCTTAACAAAATCCTCAGGCACACCCGGTGAAGTAGGGTGTCCAAAAGTGAGCGCACCAGAACCGGCTTTAACAAGCAAATAGTCAGCATGTCCATGGTAACAACCTTCAAATTTGATTATTTTGTCACGTCCTGTATAGCCTCGTGCAAGGCGAATTGCACTCATAGTTGCCTCAGTGCCTGAATTCACCATACGTAACATTTCTATTGATGGAATCAATTGTGTAACTAGGTTAGCCATTTTTGTTTCTATTTCGGTTGGCGCACCATAACTCAAACCATTACGAACAGCGTTAATAACTGCATTGGCAACATCAGGGTCATTATGACCTAAAATCATAGGCCCCCATGATCCGACATAATCAATATAAGCTTTTTCATCAACATCATAAATATAAGCACCATTAGCTTTCTCTATAAATAATGGCGTACCACCAACTCCATTAAAAGCACGTACAGGTGAATTAACACCACCTGGCATAAAAGCCATTGCTTCGCGGTAAAGTATTTCAGATTTAAATGTTTTAAGCATAATTATGGTCTTCTTTATAGTAATTGTTGTCGTATTTATTCATAAAATTAACTTAAATTCAAGCAAGCTATTACAAATTTAACTAATTGATGTTTTCATTTTGTATTTTATTTTTTCAAGAGTATATAATATATCAGTACTTAAAGTAGGAGAATAAAATGAGCGATGCGTTACCCATTAATTTTACTGATGCTGCTGCAAACAAGGTAAAAACTTTAGTAACGGAGGAAGAAAATCCAAATCTTAAATTAAGAGTCTATATCACTGGTGGTGGTTGTAGTGGATTCCAGTATGGTTTCACATTTGATGAAAAAGTAAATGAAGATGATCTGGCGATCGAAAAAAATGGTGTTTCACTTATTATTGATCCTATGAGTTTACAATATCTTGTTGGAGGCACCATAGACTATATTGAAGGATTACAGGGTTCTCGTTTTGTTGTTGATAACCCAAACGCAACTACAACCTGTGGTTGTGGATCATCTTTCAGCGTCTAATTAGTAACAAAACATTAGCCAAAATTTTTATTTATATTAAATCCAAATTTTAAGGGAATTGATTAAAATTTCCTTAAATGTGACAAACATTGAGCAGTTAGACAATTATTTTAATTTTTTTATTGACGTAAATTTTAAGATAGGTAAAATGCACAGCATCCAAAACGCAGTTACCTTTCGGTAATAAGTTTTGAGCCCGGGTGGTGAAATCGGTAGACACAAGGGATTTAAAATCCCTCGGCCTTTTTGGCCGTGCGAGTTCAAGTCTCGCCCCGGGCACCATTAAAAACACTTTTTTTTGTAAGCGGGAATAGCTCAGTTGGTAGAGCGCAACCTTGCCAAGGTTGAGGTCGCGAGTTCGAACCTCGTTTCCCGCTCCAATTTTTTTTCAATCATTATCCTCAATCAAATTTATCATTGAAATTCATTACTCAATTCGTATTACAAATAAACTATCTAGATTTTTTTCATAGCTAGAAATATTCAATTTTTTATAATCTTTTAAAAAATGCTTCTCCACTTTCCAATTCTGAGATGATTATTTAAAAAATTTATCTAAATTAACAATAATTAATTAATAAAACTATTTCAAAGATTATTTTTCCTTTTATTCAGATACTTTTACCGCTAATATTGAGCCAGTTAATTTTATAAGATTTTTAAATTTGTATTGGAGTATTAACTAATGAGTAATCACAGCTCATATTCGATAGCTGGCTCTATCTATGCTAATTACATTATTCAAAGTATTGCTTTAATAGTAATTATGCAATTTTCTGTCGAAATTTCTGCACAATTAAAAACTGATGATGTTATAGGTATTGGTTACGTTGCATCAGGAATAGGATATGGAAAAATATTATTAATGTTTATTGGAGGAATACTATCTGATAAATTTGGACGCAAACCATTTATCCTTATGGGCATGTCTTGTTATATTATCTTTTTCGTTGGGACTCTCTTTTGTCACAATATACATGTTGCATTTTGTTTGGCTATGTTTATTGGTGCTGGAAACTCATTTTTAGATACCGGCTCCATGCCTGCTTTAACCGAATGCTTTCCTCGTTCGGCAGGTACTGCAAGTGTTTTAATTAAAGCATTTATTTCAATAGGAACGTTAGTCTTACCATTCATTGTTACATTCTTTCATGCTTATGATTTATGGTATGGCTATGCTTTCATCGGTTTTGTTACTTTTATCATTATTAATTTTTTACTTTTAGCGCCAAGAACATTTCCTTCCAAAAATACAGTTATTTGTGGCAATGAAGGCCATAGTGACTATTTCATTGGTAAACCGAATATTTTCTTTGAAGGTATTTTATTAATAATTATGGGCTTCACCACCACTGCAACCTTTGTCATCATTTTACAATGGCTACCTGCGATTGCAGAGAAAGGTATAGGAATGGAACCAATCGCTTCCAAACAATTGATCAGTTATTATAGTACTGCATCAATAGTTTCTGTGTTTACAACAGCCTATATTGTTAAAAAATTCATAAAACCAATTTATTGCATTATTATATTGCCGTTACTTTCTGCATTAACTTTATTAATGTTTTTATTTAATCTTAATCCTACAATGAGTTTAATTGTGGCAATAGGAATGGGATTAACAGCAGCAGGAGGTATATTACAACTCACCTTAGTTGTTATGCAGCAGCTATTTCCTGATCGTAAAGGGTTTGCAGTTGGAACAATGTATACTTTCAGTGGTTTATCATTTATTGTCATTCCCCTAATAGTCCCTAAGTTAGCATTAATCAATGTTAGCTATGCTATCTTAGTCGATCTAGTTGTTGCATTATCAAGTGTAATATTAGGATTAATTGTTTATTCACGTTTCAAAAAAGTTATTGATATGAATAAAATTTAATGACTTTCAGCAATACTAAAAAAGCACCTTATCACGATAAGGTGCTTTACGATGATAAGTAATTTAAAGTAAAAAAAATGGTAAATTAGTAAACCTAGAATTTTTAGAAAGTTATCTTAAACATCAAAATAATACTGGAAAGTATTTATCGCTGATTTTCGTGTTTTTTATGGCTTAATGTTGGTGTTTTTAGTATTAATCCTAGGTTTAAAAAACATCTAAGAATTATCAAATGCGATTATATAATTTGAGAAAAGCTTAATAACAGTTAGGAGTTACTTTATTAAGCAAGAATTATCAATTATCACCGAGCGAGGTGGTATTGAGGTAATAACATTACTAAAATCTTTACATGAAATGCCAATTTCAATTTAGCGTAGTGATGATGAATTTACATTGAGTCATTCTCCAATTGAACGAGCAAAAATGTATCTATAAAATACGAAAAGATTACTTAAAAAAACTCGCTGAATTTTAATCATTAATAATTGGAGAGAAGCATGAGAGCTAATATTGATGGACACTTTTTATTAATTGGATTAATGGCATATCCAATTCGGCACAGCTTATCACCAAAAATGCAAAATATAATTTACTCTAAATTAGATATTCCCTATGTCTATTTAGCTTTTGAAGTGACGCAAGAAAAATTGCCTGATGCTATAAAAGGCTTACGTGCATTAGGTTTACGCGGTAGTGCTGTTTCAATGCCGAATAAACAACTCGTGTGCCAATATTTAGATAAATTAACACCAGCAGTAGAGCTTATTGGAGCCTGTAATACCATTTCAAATGATGATGGAGTATTAACCGGATATAATACTGATGGAATAGGATATATGCGCTCATTAAAAGAGGCGGGTGTTGATGTTATAGGTAAAAAGTTGACATTACTTGGTGGAGGCGGTGCTGCAAGTGCTATTGCCGTACAAGCCGCATTAGATGGCGTTAAAAAGATTTCAATTTTTAATCAAAAAGATGAATGCTTTGACAAAATTGTAGAAATAGTCAACCGAATAAATGCTAAAACTGACTGTGAAGCAGTAGTTTATGATTTAGCTGATCACTCAAAATTACGTCAGGAAATTGCTGAAAGTGCAGTATTATGCAATGCTACTGGTATTGGTATGAAGCCGTCAGAAGGAAAAAGCTTAATTACCGATCCAACTATGCTAAGAAAAGATCTCGTCGTAACCGATTGTATTTACAGTCCACGTAAAACAAAATTATTAGAAATAGCCGAATCGCAAGGTTGTAAAACGTTAAACGGTATCGGTATGATGTTATGGCAAGGTCATGCACAAATTAAAATTTGGACAGGAAAAGAAGCTCCAATTGATTATGTTAAAGAAAAAATGGGCTTTAATGATTAAAAATTTTAGTTAACTTATTAAAATTATTTATAACTACAGACTATTCTCTCAGTAAATTAAGAGAGTAGAAAAGATAAATTGGTGGATAGATGTCAAAAATTACAGTTAAAGGTTTAGATATTGGTGTTGGAGCGCCTAAAATTATTGTTCCAATTGTAGGAAAAACAGAAGAAGAATTAGTTAATGAAGCTGAATTTTTGACAAAAATTGACTTTGATATGGTTGAATGGAGAGTAGACCATTTTCAAAAAGTTGATGATGTTGAAAAAGTAAAACAAACAGCAAATAAATTACAAACAATCATTGGCTACAAACCCATTTTATTTACATTCCGCACCGCTAATGAAGGCGGAGTTTATCCTGCTACGATTGAATTTTATATCAACCTTAATAAACAGATGATAAAAAGTGGTTTAATTGATCTTGTCGATATCGAAGTTTTCACTGGTGACAAATATGTTGAAGAAATTGTCCAGTTAGCTCATCAGCATAACGTTTTAGTGATAGCCTCCAATCATGACTTTGATAAGACTCCGCCAAAAGATGAAATTGTAGCAAGATTACGCAAAATGCAGGATCTTGGTGTAGATATTCCTAAAATTGCCGTAATGCCACGTTCGCGTGAAGATGTAATTAACTTACTTGCTGCAACAGCTGAAATGAAAGACAAATATGCACGTAAACCACTAATTACTATGGCAATGGCTGGAACAGGTGCGATTAGCCGAATTGCAGGTGAAACTTTTGGGTCAGACCTCACTTTTGGTGCAGCAAAAAATGCATCTGCACCAGGGCAGCTAGATGTAAAAGATCTAAGAAACATCTTAAATATATTACATAAAAGTTTGGCTTAAAAATTCTAGCGTTTTAATAAACAACTTAAGTTAAAAAAAGATAAACGAAAGATAGTCAATATATAAACTCTTTGGTTCAAATTATTAATATTAAATGACTAATATGAAGACTATATTAAAATCTATATCAATAGTATTTTGGTGAATTAATAACATAAACCTGTTTAACCATTTTTATTGTATTATTCGAATTTAAACAACTTAGTTTGTTGATCCAAATAGGTCAGTAAATCTGGTATGCGATATTTGCCGGCCATTGATTGAATATGATCTGCCGCCTCTTTAAGTAACATTCCTAATGATGTTATATAGATTGGATTATTACTTTTACCACGCATTACTTCAATGGCATATTGTTTATTATCGGTAAAAGATTTTTTTGCAACGCCGATAATAGGTATCTTTTTATCCAGTGCTTCATAAAGATAACCACCTAAACCAAGATTACCATCATTCAAATGAACATAACCATCGACTATAATCACATCAATCGAATTGAGATCAACCTGAGACAATAATGCTAATATACAAGGTAATTCACGTTTATAAAATTGGCCTGATTGATAAGGCAGAACATTCGATTGATAATCATTGATAACAGATTTTATCTCATTGATACCATCAGTAAATTGCTCAAATAAAATGCCAACAGTTTTTGCCTTATCATTTAAATAGTAAACATCTATTGCAAGTATCATTTTTTTAAAATCCTTTTTGGAGTAGAATAACAATGCTCTCGTATTAAACTTTCTAATCTCTATTAAAAAACAAGTAGTCATTGATTTCAAATAAATAAAAATTTAGTTAATTCGTAATACATCTTTTATTTATCCGATTAGACCAGATAGCTAAGCAATGGTCGTTTAGATTGGATCTACACTTGGAGGCAGGAATGTATTTACTTGAAATGGCACCAAAATTTTTAATTGCACTTATCATTTTACTTATTTATGTCAAATTATCAGGAAAAAGCCAAATCGCACCGATGTCACAGTTGGATCAGGTTGGTAGCATGGTTATTGGTGCATTGGTAGGTGGAACATTACTTAATGCTAATGTTTCTGCGTGGGAAGCCGCTGGAGCTGTGGCGATTTGGGCAGGTCTTCTTATCTTAGTACGATTTATCAAATCTAAAAATTCAAAACTCCGAGATGCTATTGATGGTGAACCTATACAATTAATCAAAAATGGCAATCTAATCTCTGAAAATTTCAAAAAAGCGAATTTACCTGTTAGAGATTTTGAAACGCTAATCAATATTCAAGGAATTTGCGCATTTAGTGAATTAAAACAAGTGTGGTACGAATTAAATGGATCTTTAACCATTATCAAGAAAGGAGATAAAGATATAGCAGTACTGGTGATTGAAAATGGCGCTATTAGTCAAGACAACCTTGAACAACTCCACAAAAGTGAAACATGGCTTAAGAATGAAATCAAAAAACAAGGTTATAAAGATATTGATGAAGTTTTTTGTGCAGAATGGTTTGATGGTAAATTATTAGTTTACCCTTATGATGAAGTTCGTAATTCAAAAAATAAAGAATAATTGAGGAAAGCAAAATATAAAAGGGGAAGGAGTTTTACTCAATCCCCTTATTAAGAGCTTGTTATCTTAGTTGGCTATCTTTACTACCACGTCGATTATATAATATTGCAGATTTTGCCAATTGCTTATCTATTTCTTGTTGGCAAGCTAAACAGTATTGCACACCTGGTAAAGCAATTTGTCTGGCTTTTGCAATAGCATCGCCACATTCAACACAAAACTCGGCACTGGGTTTATCGTGTTTTAGTTGGCGTCTGGCGATTTCGATAGCATCTGTGATTGTACTTTCGATCTGTTGGTTAACGGCATCGTCAGATGCCCAGCCACTAGCCATAATTACACCTCCTAAAAATTTATATTAGATGAATAATATGGTGCTTATTTGACCAGTTTCAAGTAATATGAACACATCATTTAAAAAGCAAAGTAAGTGTTGTATTTTTTATAAAGATCGTTTCTGTTAATGTAAGTTAATTGGAGGTTTTTATGCAACAATATGAACAAGCAACATTTGCAGGTGGATGTTTCTGGTGTATGGTAAAACCTTTCGACAAATATGAAGGCGTTATTAATGTGATCTCAGGTTACACTGGTGGTCATACGGAAAATCCAACTTATCAACAAGTTTGCCAAGGCAACACAGGCCATACAGAAGCGGTGCAAATTACCTTTGATCCAACGATGATCAGCTATAAAAAATTACTTGATATTTTTTGGCAGCAAATTGACCCGACAGATTCGCAAGGACAATTTGCCGATCGTGGCGATTCTTATCGTCCAGTAATATTTTATCATAACAAATTACAACAACAGCAAGCGATCGCATCTAAACAAGCGCTTGAAGAAAGCAAACGATTTAATCATCCGATTGATGTCGCTATAGAACCGGCAACAATATTTTATCCCGCCGAAGAGTATCATCAAGATTACTATAAAAAACAGCCAGAACATTATAACCGTTATTATCAATTATCTGGACGAGCTAATTTTATTGCAGATAACTGGCAAGATAAGTCAACAACCAAAAGTGAGTAAATATGCAAAAGTACCCGCAATATAGCAGTAAACAAAAATGGATTCATTGGACATCGGCTTTACTTGTCATAATGGTAACAATGCTCCTTTTAATTAAAGTGACAATGTCACATATATTGGGTGGAATGGCAATAGTCTATTTATTACATAAATCCTTTGGAGTGCTTGTTTTGCTATTAACAATATGGCGAATTATGGTGATCCGCAGTCAAGGTGTGCCTGATGTCTTACCGAAAGACAAAAAACTGCAACGAATTTTGTCAAAATCCACTCAAGGAGTGATCTACCTTTTACTGCTAATTACGCCATTATCGGGGTATTTAATGAGTGGAAGGGACCTTAATATATTTGGTTTAATATCGATCCCTGCTATTGATATGCCATATCACCAAATGTTTCATTCATTACATTTGATTAGTTCTTATGTACTAGCTATTTTAGTTATATTTCATGTATTAGGTGCGTTGTACCACTATTTTTGGGTTAAAGATAAAGTATTGCAATCAATGTTAAGTAGCAATGATTAACACAAATTTAAACGTTTATTTATATCACATTTATAACGTGAGGCAGATACAACATGAACAAATCAATGAAAGATAAAGCTATATCAGCACTAACACCAATGCAATATCACGTCACACAGCAAAATGGTACAGAACCTCCATTTGATAATCAATATAACGCTAACCACCGCGATGGGATCTACGTTGATATCGTCTCTGGTGAACCACTGTTTACCTCACTAGATAAGTTTGATTCAGGCTGTGGTTGGCCAAGTTTCTCTAAACCGATTAAACAGCAACAAATTGTTGAAAAAGAAGATAACAGCCATGGAATGCGTAGGATAGAAGTCCGCTCATTAGAAGCTGATTCACATCTTGGTCATGTATTTAATGATGGGCCTGCAGCTTTAGGGGGATTGCGCTACTGTATCAACTCTGCAGCGCTAAAGTTCATACCAAAAGAAGAATTAGAAGCTCAAGGCTATGGTGACTACTTAAAATTGTTTAAATAAATTAATCTTACGCATCCTTTATTTAAATAAAGGGTGCGAACTAAACCAATCAACCTTAGCCTGAAGCCTACAAAATCATTGTTTAACTTAATTGGTATACGTAAAGGAAATTTTGAAGAATATTGCGGATGAAATTGGCATATAACTTATCAAGTTTATATGCCAATATCGTAGGAGATCAAAGCTATAATTTAATTTTTTCTTTTAAATAAAATATAACTGATTAACAAAAACACAAAGCTAGTTAGCATAGATCCAACGATAGGGTAAATGCCCATCACAATACTGGCTTGAGCAAAAAGATTATCGGCGATATAAAAGATAAAGCCAAAAGTAATACCTATAATCACCCTAATACCCATAGATACACTTCGTAATGGTCCAAAAATAAAAGATAAGGCCAACAACAACATCACTGCAACTGAAACGGGTTTAATCAGCTTTTTCCAAAATAACAAATCATAATATTTTGTATCTTGGCCCGAATTTCTCAAATATTGCGAATATTGATAGAGTCCTGATGCTGACAATGAATCAGGGTCAAAAGCTACAATACTCAACTTATCAGGTGTGATATTAGTTTTCCACTGCATAGTAAGTGAGTTCGTACCCGTTATTTGTTGTGGATTGGTTAAATCATTCATCTCGATTTGTGATAACGTCCAACTTCCATTTTCAAACACTCCGCTATCAGCATGAGTAATCGATAGTAATTTATTTTTATCAACTTTATAAATATCAATATTTGAGATAGAACTATCATTATTGACATGGTCGATATAGATATAATCATTACCATCTTTCGCCCATAAACTGCCTTGTTGAGCTAATAAAGAATTACCATAAAGTTTTTCTGAGCGCATATTACGAGCTGTTTGTTCACTGATAGGTGCAACCCATTCACCAATTGCCATTGTTATAAGCACTAAAGGAAGAGCAGTTTTCATCACAGCTAATGCAATTTTAAAACGGCTAAAGCCTGAAGTTTCCATCACAATAAGCTCGCTTCTTGAAGCTAAAATCCCTAAACCGATTAACCCGCCTAAAAGTGCTGCCATAGGGAAAAATATTTCTATATCTTTAGGTACCATTAGCAAAGAATAAAAACCAACTGACAAGGCATCATAATCAACTTTGATTTTTCTAAGTTGGTCAATAAAACGAATAATTCCTGACAAACTAATTAATAAAAATAAGCAAATGCCAATGGTATTTAAAATAGTTTTACCAATATAGCGATCTAAAATCGAAAACATCGTTCTCCCCTTAAGACGCAATAAATTTTAAACGAAGTTTACGCATAAATAAGTTATCCCAACAATTTAAAATCAAAGCCAGAACAAAATACCCTAGATTAATCAGATAAAACCACAAAGCGGGATCTAAGCGACCTTTACCAGCATTAGCTTTAACCGAACTAGAAAGTAAAAAATAGACTAAATAAAGCAGTAACGCTGGTAAAATTTGTGCAAGCCTTCCTTGTCTTGGATTTGACACACTCAATGGAATCACTAAAAAAGCCATCAAAGGAACCGAAATTATCAACGTCAATCGCCAATAAAATTCAGCATTAGCCTTCGGTGTTGGATTTTCATGAAGCTCAAGCAATCCTAATTGCTGAACATCCACTTTATCATCATCAACATTGCTTTCTAGCTCCTTAGGTTTAATAATACCTAAATAGTTATGAAAATTCGAAATTCTAAAATCTTTTAATTGTGCCGTGCCTTCATAACGATTTGCATTTTCAAGTGTGATGATTTGATTACCATCTTTATCTTCTTCAGTTTTCCCTTTATTAGCAATAATAATAGAAGGGCGTTGAGCATTTTTCGGATTAATTTGGGCTATAAATACGTTATCTAGCTTATTATGATCAACATTACCAATATAAATTACCGAGTTGCCATCAGGTGTTTGTTGAAATTGGCCAGCTAATAAACCTGCTAAACTTGGATTAATCTTGGCATTTTCGACTAGCTGATCTTGTCTCACGCTAGACCAAGGCCCAAACCAAAGGCTATTGAGTGCTGTGAATATACAGGTGATCACACACAGAAATAGCACAACCTGATAGTTAAGTCTTCTCTTAATCCCACATGCATGCATTGCGACCATCTCGCTGTCCGAATAAAGCCGACCAAAGGTAACAAGCACACCTAAAAACAGACTTAGTGGCAAAATAAGATCAGCCATATTCGACACACCTAACACTAAAAGTGGCATAATCAAATCACGTGGAATACTGCCATCAATAGCGCTGGATAAAATTCTGATTAATTTTTGAGAAAAGAAAATTAGCAATAAAATAAACAGTATTGCACCTTGTGTTTTCATCGTCTCTTTAATTAAATATCGGCGAATTATCACTTTTTTACCTATCTATCCGTTTTATCAAATCGCACTATTATAATCTGATTTGCGTTGTTTCGTTATCTTTTTGTTGCTATCGTTTAATGAACCGATAAAATGTTACTATTCACCATAAAAATCTTACAAGAGAACGCTATGAAATACTCAATCAAAAACAGCTCATTAATCACATTACAAAAAGAAGAATGTTTAGTGGTAACTGTCCAATTAGGCAAGAAACAAACTAGTTTAATCAAGGATATAGATGAATTAACCAAGGGTATGATTAGTCAGCTGATCAAGTCAGGTGACATTAACTGCGAATTAGGTAAAACCACCTTTTTATACGCTAGCCCGAATTCTCCGAAAATATTAGTTGTAGGGTGTGGCCAAGAAAAAAATTTTGATATTAACGCTGCAAAAAAAATGATACAAGCAGCTACAAAAGAGTTAATAACTAAACAAGTTAAAAATATAAGTTGGGACATTCTGACTCTAAATCCTGCAATAAGTGGTGAAATTGCTAAACAACTACCACAAATTACTAGCGAATTAACCTATAGTTTTGACCAATTCAAATCAACAAAATCAGAAAAACCAAGCTTACAAAAAGTAACGCTACTTTATAGCGATAAAAAAACAATCAAGCATGTAGAAAGTCAATTATTGCAAGGACAAATTATTGCAAATGCTATTGTCAGTACCAAAAACATTGCCAACATGCCATCTAACATCGGCAATGCTAAATACTTAGCAGAGCAGGGCAAAAGTTTAGGTAAACAGCATTCAAGCTTGAAAGTGACATGCTTAGGTGAAAAAGAGCTTGCTAAACTCAATATGAACGCTTATTTAGCGGTTGGACGAGGCTCAGCCAACGAATCAATTATGACGGTCATAGAATATCATGGTGCCAAAGACAAAAAAGCCAAACCATATGTATTAGTTGGTAAAGGATTAACCTTCGATTCAGGTGGCATATCCATCAAACCCTCAGCCGGTATGGATGAAATGAAATATGATATGTGTGGTGCTGCCACTGTGTTTGGTGTAATGCAGGCTGTGGCTGAATTAAAACTACCTATCAACGTAGTTGGCGTGATGGCTGGTTGTGAAAACATGCCAGATGGTAATTCATACCGTCCTGGTGATATCTTAACCACCATGTCGGGCACCACCGTTGAAATTATCAATACTGATGCAGAAGGTCGTTTAGTATTATGCGATGCTTTAACTTATGTTGAACGTTTCCAACCCAAGACTGTGATTGACATTGCTACACTTACTGGTGCTTGTATCATTGCACTCGGTCATCATTATACTGGCGTGATGGGTAATAACGCAGAGCTTACTGAACAATTGGTAAATTCCTCAAATCAAGCGGGAGACAAAGCGTGGTCATTACCGATTGATAGTGATTTCCAAGAACAAATCAAATCAACCTGTGCTGACATTGTCAATGCTGGTGGTCGAGATGGCGGAACGATTACAGCCGCTTGTTTCCTATCTCGCTTTACTGAAAAATACCAATGGGCACATCTTGATATTGCAGGTACAGCTTGGAAATCGGGTGCAAACAAAGGCGCTACAGGCAGACCAGTCGCGATGTTAATTCAATACTTACTTAACCAAAAATGAGTAAATACATGAAAAAAGTGATATTTTATCTACTTGAAAACCCAACCCCAGCCAATGATGCTGGGGTTTTATTCAAAGAAAAGCTTGCGTGTGAAAAAATTGTTGAAGCATGGCAAAACCGGCAACGTGTGTTAGTGGCCTGTCAAGATCAAGCTCAAGCTGAACGTATTGATGAATATTTATGGCAACTCGATACTGAAAATTTTGTTCCCCATAATCTAGCTGGAGAAGGCCTGAAAAGCGGATCACCTGTCGAAATCTGTTGGCCACAAAAGCGCAGTAGCAATGGTTCACGTCATTTACTTATCAATCTACAAGAGCAATACCCTGAATTTGCTGGCGTATACCGCGATATTATTGACTTTGTTCCTGTTGAAGAACAACAAAAATCGCTAGCACGAGGAAGGTATAAAACCTATAAAGAAGCTGGATTTAACCTAAAAACCATCCCTGTTTTATGCTCTTAAATTTATAAAAATAAGGTTTTTATCAATAAATTTATTATTACAAGTAATGGCTATATCTGATGTGGCAAGGTAGTTCTAGCATCAGTAATACTGTATAAAGACAGCATCACGAGCTGGAAAATCTGCTTAATAAAATTTCAAAATCCTATCAGCATCTCAAATTATAAAAAGACCTTAGTCGATGGTTGGCAAAGCTTCATTGTATGTAAATTACACCTATGAATAATATTGTCGCCATGTGTAACCTATTAAATTAATGAAGAATTTATTAAATTGTTTGTTATAATAGACAATAGTCAATTCTATACAGAAAGTAAAATGTTTAAAAAATTATTGGTGCTCTCAATATCATTATTGACTCTAGTTGGTTGTCAAGAGCGACAAAAAGTTACTGCTGAAATGCTAGAAGGAACTTGGGATTGTAAAGTCGACGATAGTCGCGGTACAAGCTATCATTATTACGACTCAAAATTGAAAGGAATACAATCTTATACACTCAATAATACAGGTTATGTAGCGCTTGTTAAGAAACAGGAAAAAGGATTCGCAGTACAAACAAAATATTATGCGTTTATTGCGCCTATTTCTCCTGATAATAACTACGCAAAACTCAATGGTGCAATTGAATGTGAATCGATAGATCAAATCAATAATATTATAACTGAAATTGAGTATAAGTTTATTTCAAAAGATGAATTAAAAGAGAGTTCATTTACAAAATACGAACATTGTGATCCAAGAAGAACCTTTATGGAATTTAATATTGAAGCTACTTGTAAACGTGTACCTTGAATTTAACTTCCTTTTGCGTTTTTTTGTTGTAGGAAGATGCATCGTATTTTGAATTAAAAGGATTTTTAGAATAGTTTACTGATAGTAAAATAATAATATATTAAATAATTAGAAGATTAAGATTGATTCGAATTAAGGATTATTTGCTCTTAACAGGGAAGTACAAGTAGTGAAAACAAAAGTAATAGTAGTTTTAGTTTATTTTATGACTACAATACAAAATGCGTATGGTAGGTTTATGATGCATAATACTCCTGCTTTACACGGTCATTCAAGGCATACAAAAGTTGATATGGATACAACATATGCCATCATAATTATGTTTTTAACGTTTGTATCGGCTTGTATGTTACTTAGTATTTACTATGCTTATTCTGAATTAAAACATCAAAAAAATAAAAAAGTAGAAGAAGAGAAAAAAAAACGTTATGAAGCAATCTATAGAGGTTCTTATAGAATTCAACATTTTTATCGATTTGTCGATGATGCAGTTATACCGCCAACTTATAAACTCACTAAATTTCCATTTCTAAATGATTATTCCGATTATACAAAACAAATTACAATTTTAAATTATAATTTTTTAAAAGTTGATTTCAGCGCTTTAATTCAAATTTATGCAGCGCTTAATAAACAATTTATTTTTGATATAGATACCAAGTGTGGTGGACAATATGACTATGTGCCTAGTTTTCTTTGGATTGGTGCTACTCATATAAACTCATATACATGTGAATGGAATAAAGAGAAATTCATTTTCATACCTAAAGAAGATAAATATTATTTAAAAACTATTGGCAAAATAGAATCAATATCAAACGAAAAAGATTATGTTTGTCGATCGAGATTGGAAAAATGGTATGAAAATACAAAACAATTTCAAAATATACAATCAACCTACTATATTGAAAAATAATTATCTTTCCAATTTTACCTGAGAATAATTACTCAAAATTTAAAGATGCAATTGAATGTGAATCGAAGGTTCAACTTAATAACATTATAACTGAAATGGCGCATAAATTTATTTTAGAAGGCAAATTGAAGTAAGATTGTTTATTAATAATGAAGGGGGATAAGACTCAAAAAATGTTTGTGGAGTTTAATATTGAAACGACTTATAAACGCATACCTTAAAACCCTTTATTTCAGCGATTTCTTTGTAAAAGAATCTGTGTATTTTTCATTAAAATGACTTTTAAGATAGTTAACTGTTAGTATAATTATATTATTGTATAATAATAAGATAATTAAGATTACTTAAAATAAGATCACTTCGTTATTACAGGGATGTACAAATAATGAAAACAAAAATAATAGTAGCTTTAGTTTTTTTTATTACTCTGATACAAAATGCGTATGGGATTGGATATCACAGAACTTATATCCCACGAGTTCATATGCATTATTCTCCTAGTCATCATTCAAGGGGGAGCGACGGAGATGATGCCTCTATAATTATCATTTTACTATTCGCCATTGCTGTTGGTATTATTTTATATCATATTTACAAAAACTATGAAGAATCAAAGAAAAATAAAAAATTGGAAGAAGATAAACGTAAAAAACAACTTAATTCAGAAAGCAGGAAAGATAAAAAAGATTAAGAAAAAAGAAGATACAAATTCATCAAATAGATGTGCAAATAATTTTGGAAAAAAAGAATAAACTAATAAATTATATGTTATCTTTTTATTTATAAGATTGCATTATGATAATTCAGGGATGGCGATGTTTAACTTTTCAAGATTATTATTAATCTTTACATTTAGTATAATTTCGTGTAAATCAACTTCTGTAGAATGGGAAAAAATAAACAAAGAGTATGCTGAACTTTTAGCTAAAAGCCACTTCTATTCAGAAATTGAACCTACAGATAAACAAGCTAGACTCGCGGTTATTCAAATCGGAATTTTTAGTTTTTCTTTTTATGGTTTGTCAGTATATGACACTAGCGATTCTAATGAAAATCTGCTTCCTTACCGATTTGGTAATGCTCTAACTGTACCTCCCACTTATAAACTTTCTAGATTTCCGCTTCCCAATGATTATTTCGATTTTTTAAATCGAATTCTGATCTTGGAGAATAATCTTCCTAAGGTCGATTTCAAACCTTTATCTCAAATCAATATCGTTCCCAATAAGCCTTTTATTTTTGATATAGATTTCGGACGGAATGGACATTATGTGCCTGGTTTTCTCGGGATTGGTTCTTCTCATACTCCCCCATCTACATGTGAATGGAATAAAAAGAAATTCGTTTTTACACCAAAAGAGGGGAAAGATTATTTAATAATTATTGGCGCAATTGATTCAAGATCAAACGAAAAAGGCTATGTTTGTCGATTTAGCTTGGAAGAATGGAATGAAAATACTAAACAATACCAAAATGTTCAATTGAATGACTATCCTGAAAAATAACTATTTTTATCATTCTCAATCGCATATATTGCTTTTTAAATTGATGAAAAAAAGTTGAGGAACGGGGTTTTTGAGATTTAATTAGCAAATAATTCTTGAATATTTTTACCAACGCCATCATTGCCAAAAATCCCTAATCTATTTCAGCGATTTTTTGTAAAAAAATCAGTGTTTTTTCATTAAAAGGAATTTAAAGATAGTCTACTGTTAGTATAATTATATTGTATAATAATATAATTAATATTAACTCAAAATAAAGGTAATTTCGTCATTACAAGGATGTATAAATAATGAAGACCAAAATGACTTTATTGTTAGTATTTATTGTTACTATTTTGCAAAACCAATATGCTTTAGGTTATACTAGGATTGGCATACCTCCACACAATGACCCTAAACTTTCAGCTGAATCACTAAAATCCACAATTGGTACTATTATTTTTTGCTTGGTGATGGCGGTAATAATAAATTTTTTTATTTCTTTATATGAATCAATTCGTTATCGTAATTATTCTAATGATTTTGGGAAAAAGAAAAAAGAGCAAAAAAAGAGCAAAAAAAACAAAAAAAGCAAAAACATCAGAAAAAAAATTAAATAATATTCTATTAAGAGAAAGCGTATCAGTCGAATGAATTAAAGTAAAATATTTTATAAAATGGATAAAATAAAAGTTAAATTTTTATTTAAATACCAATGTGAAAAATAATTAAATTCAAATATGGAAATGAAGATCTTATTTTTTACTAAAAGTATATTTTATATCTTTATCTCAAATTAATATCGTTCCCAATAAGCCTTTTATTTTTGATATAGATTTCGAACGAAATGGACATTATGTGCCTCGTTTTCTCGGGATTGGTTCTTCTCATACGCCTCCATCTACATGTGAATGGAATAAAAAGAAATTCGTTTTTACACCAAAAGAGGGGAAAGATTATTTAATAATTATCGGCGCAATTGATTCAAGATCAAACGAAAAAGGCTATGTTTGTCGATTTAGTTTGGAAGAATGGAATGAAAATACTAAACAATACCAAAATCTTCAATTGACTGACAATCCTGAAAAATAATTATTTTCATCATTCTCAATTGCTTATATTGCTTTTTAAAATTATCGAAAAAGTTGAGGAGCGGGGTTTTTTAGGTTTGATTAGCAGGTAATTCTTGAATATTTGCTTGTTTTTGGGTTAAAAATTGAATCTCAATCAAATTAGGCTATAATGCCGCTTTGTTTAAATTTTGTTATTAATAATGAATATTGGTTTTATTGGAGCTGGTAAAGTTGGATGCACACTAGCGAAATATTTTAGTTTATCGGGTTTACAAGTTGCAGGTTTTTATAGCCGAACTTATGAACACGCTAAACAAGCTAGTGATTTTACTCAATCTTATGCTTATTCATCTTTAGCTGATTTAGTGAATAATTGCGATTGTTTATTGGTGACAGTAGCTGATGGTCAAATTGCTTCTGTCTGGCATGAATTATGTCAATTACCTATTACCAATAAGTGGATTGGTCATTGTAGTGGCTTATTGACATCACACATATTTCAGCAAAATAAAGTTGTGCATCCATTCGCTTTTTCATTACACCCTTTATACGCTATTTATGATAAGTTCGATTGCTATAATACTATGTCGGACGTCTCTTTTACGCTCGAAGCAAATAAAGCTATTATCGACCAATTACAACGTTTTTTAGCGCTATTACCTAATCGCTTAGCAATTCTTTCAGCAAATAAAAAGCCACTATATCATGCTGCTTGTGTCATGCTAAGTAATCAAGTGCTAGCTCTCGTACAAATAGGTGTAGATTTACTTAATCAATGTGGATTAGATAAAGAGTTTATTGAACAAGCTTGGCATCCGCTATTTCTTGGTAATGCCAACAACATTTGTAAAGCGGGAGTCATAGATGCATTAACTGGACCTGTGGAGCGTAACGATATTGAAACCATTAAGCAACATATGATGGCAATGCCAGATGAGCTCAAACCAATTTATCAACAATTATCGACTATTTTGCTTAATATCAGTCGTCAAAAACATCCGGATAGGGATTATCATCAATTAGAAATGGAACTGTTACCTTGAAAAATACAATTTTGACTTTACAACAACGCAAACAAAATCAAGAAAAGATCACCATGCTAACCGCGTATGACTATACGACAGCAAAATTGATGGATGATAGCGGTGTCGACTGTCTATTAGTAGGTGATTCTTTAGGTATGGTTATGCTGGGTTATGAAAGCACAGTATCAGTCACTATGGACGATATGATTCATCACTCTAAAGCCGTGGCAAAAGGCGCTAAAAAAGCATTGGTTGTAACCGATTTACCGTTTATGTCTTACCATGCATCTGTTTATGATGCCGTGCATAATGCTGGACGATTGATACAAGAAGGGAATGCTCAGGCGGTGAAGCTTGAAGGTGGACAAGCATTTTGTGAGCATATTAAGATGATCGCTCAAGCCTCAATTCCTGTCATTGCCCATATTGGCTTAATGCCACAATCAGTATTAGCATTAGGTGGTTACAAAGTACAAGGTAAAAATTATAAAGCAGCAAAAGCGATTATTTTAGATGCTTTAGCTGTTGAACAGGCAGGCGCTGCGGCAATTTTACTCGAATGTGTACCTGCTGATTTAGCTAAATTTATAACTGAACTTGTTAGCGTGCCTACTATTGGGATTGGCGCTGGTCATGGTTGTGATGGGCAAGTTTTAGTCTATCAAGATATGTTATCTATGTATGATGGTGTATCGTCCAAATTTGTTAAATCTTTTGCCCCAATGGGGGATCAAATGAAACAGGCATTTGCGGATTATTGCCAAGAAGTTAAACAGCAACAATTCCCTGCACCTATTCATGAGTTTGCTATTGATGATGAGATCATGGCCAAACTCAAATCTGAATTTTCAAACTAGCTTGGAAGGATAATAAACATGAAAGTTATAACCACTATCGATGAAGTTCGCGATCAGGTTAAATCATGGCGTAACAATGGTGAAAGTATTGGTTTAGTGCCGACCATGGGTTATCTGCATGAAGGTCATCAAAGCTTAATGGCTAGTGCTAAAAAAGATAATCAAAGAGTGATTGTTACAATATTTGTTAATCCAATGCAGTTTGGTCCTAAAGAGGACCTAGCTAGCTATCCACGTGATTTAGAAAGAGATAAAAAAGCCTGTCAGCAAATGGACGTTGATTTGATTTTTTGTCCGTCCGCCGATGAAATGTATGATGCGAATTTCAATAGCTATGTCAATGTTAATGGTTTAACTGATGCGCTTTGTGGAAAAAAGCGACCAGGACATTTTAAAGGTGTTTGTACAGTTGTCACCAAACTATTTAATATTACTCAACCTGATCGTGCCTATTTTGGACAAAAAGATGCGCAACAATTAGCCGTCATTCAACGAATGGTACAAGATCTCAATATTCCCATCGAAATTATTGGTTGCCCGATTGTGCGTGAAAGTGATGGATTGGCTAAGAGTTCGCGCAATAGCTATTTGTCTGAACAAGAACGCCTAGCCGCTATTTGTTTATATCGTTCAATTGAACAGGCTAAGCAAATGATCAAAGCGGGTGAAAAATCAGTTGCAACCATCTTAAAGGCCATGCAAAACGTTATAAATAATGAACCATTAGCTAAAATTGACTATATTGAATTTGTTGATTTTGCAACGTTAACCAATGTTGATGTATTAAAGCAAGATAGTCTATGCGCTTTAGCGGTTTATATTGGTAAAACTAGATTGATCGATAATTTTATTTATCATCATTAACAATCCATTTATTGAGATAAAAGATCGCTTATCGACAAGCGATCTTTTGTTTACCATATTCCTACCGTCTAGGAAAATCGATTTAATCAACGACTTTATTCGTCTAGCAATTTATTGTTATGTCTTTTTACTGTAGAATAATAGCCATTTTTATGCCTTGAATTAGGATTGATGCCTTTATTATGAAAAATACGACTTATAATCCACAAGAAATCGAACAACCTATCTATCAACATTGGGAAGAAAGTGGTTACTTTAAGCCTAATGGTGACAAATCTCAGCCTAGCTATTGCATTGCTATTCCACCACCAAACGTAACGGGTAGTTTGCATATGGGACATGCATTTCAACAAACTATTATGGATGCATTAATTCGCTATCACCGTATGCAAGGTAATAACACGCTTTGGCAATCAGGTACTGACCATGCAGGTATTGCTACCCAAATGGTGGTAGAACGTAAAATTGCCGCTGAAGAAAATAAAACTCGCCATGATTATGGTCGAGAAGCCTTTATCGAAAAAATTTGGCAATGGAAAGCTGAATCAGGTGGAAGTATTACGAAGCAGATGCGACGTTTAGGGGATTCTGTTGATTGGGATCGTGAACGTTTTACGATGGATGAAGGCCTTTCTAATGCAGTTAAAGAAGTATTTGTCAGACTTTATCAAGAAGATTTGATTTATCGCGGTAAACGCTTAGTGAATTGGGACCCCAAATTACGCACGGCAATTTCAGATCTTGAAGTGGAAAATCGCGAAGTTAAAGGTTCAATGTGGCATTTGCGCTACCCATTAGCGGATGGTGCAAAAACGGCAGATGGTAAAGATTATCTTGTTGTCGCAACGACTCGTCCTGAAACGCTATTTGGTGATACTGGTGTGGCGGTTAATCCTGAAGATCCTCGTTATAAAGATCTCATTGGTAAATTTGTTATATTACCTTTCGTCAATCGTCGTATTCCTATTGTTGGCGATGAACATGCGGATATGACAAAAGGCACGGGTTGCGTAAAAATCACACCTGCTCATGACTTTAATGACTATGAAGTAGGGCGTCGTCATCAATTACCGATGATTAATATCTTTACCTTTGATGGTGAGATTCGTACGCAAGCAGAAGTATTTGATACTAATGGCGAGCCAAGCACCGCTTACTCAACTGAGATTCCGGCACAATTCCAAAATTTAGAACGCTTTGCTGCACGTAAATTAGTTGTTGCAGAGTGTGAAGCTCAAGGTATTTTAGAAAAAATTGAACCACATGATCTCACCATTCCTTATGGCGATCGTGGTGGCGTGGTTATTGAACCAATGTTAACCGATCAGTGGTATGTTCGCGCTAAAGTCTTAGCTGAACCAGCAATAGCTGCCGTAAAAAATGGCGATATTCAATTTGTACCTAAACAGTATGAAAACATGTATTTTTCATGGATGAATGATATCCAAGATTGGTGTATTTCGCGCCAATTATGGTGGGGACACCGAATTCCGGCTTGGTATGATAATCAAGGTAATGTCTATGTTGGTCGTGACGAAGCTGAAGTTCGCGGTGAAAACGGGCTATCTGCTGATATCGAGTTATCACAAGATGATGATGTACTTGATACTTGGTTCTCATCAGCGCTGTGGACATTCTCAACCTTAGGTTGGCCAGAAAAGACCGATGATTTAGCGACTTTCCATCCAACTAATGTTCTTGTAACTGGTTTTGATATCATCTTCTTCTGGGTCGCAAGAATGATTATGATGACGATGCATTTCATCAAAGATGAACATGGCAAACCTCAAGTACCTTTCAAAACAGTTTATGTAACTGGCTTGATTCGTGATGAAGAAGGGCAAAAAATGTCAAAATCTAAAGGGAATGTTATTGATCCTTTAGATATGATTGATGGGATATCACTTGCCGATTTATTAGAAAAACGTACTGGTAACATGATGCAACCACAGCTTGCTGAAAAAATTGCCAAACGTACTGAAAAACAGTTTCCTAATGGCATTGAAGCCCATGGTACCGATGCATTACGTTTTACTTTAGCGGCACTGGCGTCCACTGGTCGTGATATTAATTGGGATCTAAAACGTTTAGAAGGTTATCGTAATTTCTGTAATAAACTATGGAATGCTAGCCGTTATGTATTAATGAACACTCAAGATCACGATTGTGGATTTAAAGGTGGTGATTTAGAGTATTCAATAGCGGATAAATGGATCTTAGCGGAGTTTAATCAAACGGTGAAAACATACCGCGAAGCATTTGATACTTATCGTTTCGATTTAGCGGCTAATATCTTATATGAATTTACTTGGAATCAGTTCTGTGACTGGTATTTGGAGTTAACCAAATCAGTATTAGCTAATGGCGAGCAAAATCAACAACGAGCAGCTCGTCATACGTTAGTAACAGTCCTTGAAGCACTCTTGCGTTTGGCTCATCCAATCATTCCATTTATAACTGAAGCTATTTGGCAAAGTGTTAAACCATTAATGGCCATCAAAGCAGATACTATTATGTTACAACCAATGCCAGCCTTTGATAGCAAATTAGTTGATAATGAAGCAGTTGCTGATATCAATTGGATTAAAGATGCCGTTATCGCTGTTCGTAATATTCGTGCTGAAATGAATATTGCGCCAAGCAAACCGTTACAATTATTGATCAGAAAAGCATCACCGACGGTGCATCGCATTATTGGTGACAACGTCACCTTTATAGAGTCTTTAGCAAGATTATCAGAAATTGTCTTGTTAGATGAAGGTGAAGCAGGGCCATTATCGGTAACCAAATTAGTTGATGGTGCAGAACTACTTATTCCAATGGCTGGTTTGATCAATAAAGATGATGAGCTAGCTCGACTTCAAAAAGAAATAGCTCGCATTGAAGGCGAAATTGCACGTATTGATAACAAGCTTTCCAATGCTAGCTTTGTTGATAAAGCACCAGCAGCTGTAGTGGCTAAAGAGAAAGAGAAACAACAAGGCTATGTTGCTGACAAAGCTAAATTACAAGAGCAGTATGAAGCAATAAAAAGTCTTTAAGGACATCAATAAAAAACCTCTCATATGAGAGGTTTTTTTATGATTAAAACTTGTAACCGACACCGAGCATTACAACCCAAGGATCGAGTTCGTATTTTGCCGTGACTTTAGTATTACCTAAATGAGTTTTAGCTTTAGTTTCAATATCGATATAACGGACTTGCGCGTTAATCAGCCAATTATCATCTAAAGAATAATCAGCACCTACTTGTGCAGCCCAGCCCCAGGAATTATCCAAGTCTAAGCCATGAAAGCCTGCTTTCTTAGCTTCACCACTAAGTTTTTCATCAAAAAAGAAAGTATAGTTAACACCAAGGCCAACATAAGGTTGGAACTCGTAGCTACTATCAAGCGGATACCACAGTGCGCTCAATGTTGGTGGTAAATGTTTAATTTTTCCTAAATGAGCACCGGATAAACCAGTAGAATTACCACCGCCAAGTTTAACTTGATGACTAAAAGGTGTTGCACCTAATAATTCAACAGCAAAATTATCAGTAATCATATATTGAAAATTCAGGCCTAGTTGCGTGTCATTATCGGCTTTAGCCTTAAGATCACTCTTTGTACCACCCACTTTAACATGATCACTTTTATCTTGAGGATGAACATAGACAGGACCACCACGGATGATAATTTGGTCGGCACTATGCGCCAGAGCGGCTGAGCTTGCTAATCCGAAAGTAACTAGCATAGCAATTGACGATACTCTCATTTTTATCTCCTTATTATATTTATATAAACTGCTAACTGAGCGTGATATATGCTTCATTAACAGACCGTTTTTTAATATAAAGCTTTAAAGGATTTACAATTACCTAAAGGTATTGATGAATATCTTAGCACCATAACATGAGTAATGATATGGTAGATTTTTTAGATGAATTAATTAATAGTGCTTTTTGTTCAATTGATTCAGAGTCAATAGGTCAATTTGATTTAAATTCGCTTTTGATGACGCCAAAGCCACTTGCCACTGATAAGTCGATGATAAAAGAAGATGCTTCGAATGATCCAATCTAAGAACATACCAAACCAAACACCAATCACACCAAAGCCGAAATAAACACCAAAAATATAGCCTACTACAATACGGCACATCCACATACTGCCGATAGCGACCCACATGGTATAGCTAGCATCTTTCGCCCCTTTAAAACCATATGGCAAAACAAAGGATGACGCCCAGAATGGGGTAAATAAGGCATTAAACCAAAGTAAATGTTTGGAAATTTCGATAACTTCCTGATCATCGGTATAGAGCGAACTTAATAATCCAGCAAACGGAATGGATAAAAACGCTAAAAAGCAGAGTAATAAACTGGTTAAATGAAAGATATACTTAAGTTGCCGTGTTGGTTGATAGATTTGCCCCATACCAATGCGTTTACCAACAATTATGGTTGAGGTTGCGCCAAGTGTTCCACCTGGCAAATTAAGCAATCCAGCAATTGAAAACGCGATAAAGTTTGCCGCAATAGTCGATGTGCCCATGCCAGCAACAAAGGTCTGCGTGAGTAATTTTCCAATATTAAACATCACCGACTCAACACTAGCCGGAATACCAATCCCTAAAATATCAATCAGTATCTTACCATTAAATGAATGAAAATAACTGCGAAGTGGGATAAATAATGCTCGGCTTGGTTTGATGGTCAACACCAACAAAATAAAAAACATCCCACAATAACGAGATGTAGTTAAACCAATACCTGCACCGATAAACCCAAGTCCTTGCCAACCGAAAGCACCATAAATTAGTACATAACTAATCGATAGATTCAGAATGTTCATAAGGATATTTAAATACATTGGAATTTTAGTATTGCCAGCGCCACGCAAAGCGCCACAACCAACTAAAATAAAGGCAAGGGCGGGGTAACCTAAAACGGTTAATCTTAGAAAGGTTAGTGTTAATTCCTTAACTTCAGGATCAGCCTTACCGGCAATAATCTCAACAATCCAATACCCTGAAAACTCAACAAACAAAAATAGTAAAATTGAGATTATTACTAATAGCGTAATAGATTGTCTTGCTGCTACTACCGCTTTTTTACGATTATGTCGTCCTAAACTAAACGCTACTACGACGGAAGTTCCGAGTGCAACCGCCATAAAAAAGGACATCACAATCATATTAAAACTTTCGGCCAAACCGACGGCAGCCATCTCGGCCTTACCAATCCAACTTACTAAAAATGTACTGAATATACCCATTAAAATGACGGACAAATTCTCAATAAGAATTGGCATTGCTAAAGGATATATTTCGCGCCAGAATAGCACATTGTTTGAACGTCGTTTTTTATAAAGTTGAAGATTCTTCAATCGACTTAGAACATCCAATTTAAGGCCTAAAATTTTATTCGATAATTTGTGGCTATTATAACGCCTTTATGTGATAAATATGAAATTATGTTTTAAAAAAATGGCTATCAATTTTAATTGATATAATACTCAACATTGTCAGTGCATTGTCTCTTTAATCTATGATATTTAAGATTAAAAATTAAATGATTAGGTAATTTTAGTGCTGCTTATTGCCGTTTCTCTAGAGAACTTGTTATAAGTGGTGCTTGAAGAAGATGCTTTTTTCTAAGTAACTAAATCTTACTCACCATATTATAAAAGGATAAAATTTTCACTACATACTTATAGTGATTATGTAAAAAGATAGCTTATCTTTATATGATTTCACTGCGTGAAGATCAAACTTGATCCATATAAAATATGATTTAGCTATAGTAAAATTTCAATACATAATTAAGTAAAGGGCATAAATCTTTTTTAAGTGTTTAAAAAGTAATGTTGAGATAAGAAGAGATAATCACAAAAAAAAGTTGAGGAGCGGGGTTTTTGAAGCTTTAATTTTCTCCAAAAAGCGATCTTTTCGCCTTAAACTTGAACGCTTTTTCAGTTCGCTATATTATAGCTGCCTTAATTTCCATTAATCATGTAAGCAAACGTTAAAGAGTTCGAATGTTAATCAACGCCAAAGATATTCTCGAAAAATTAAATCCTCATAATAAAGTGAATTATGATTCAATTTTAAAAGAAGTGATTGCTGATTGGCAGTTGGCATCGGCTCGACCTAAGTTGTTAATCCATAGTTGCTGTGCACCATGTAGCACTTATGTGCTGGAATATTTAGCACAGTATGCTGATATCACGATCTATTTTGCCAATTCAAATATTCATCCCCGCGTGGAATATGAGTATCGCAGTGTCGTTCAACAGAAGTTTATTGCTGACTTTAATCAAAAGACTGGCAACCAGGTGCAGTTTTTAGAAGCACCTTATCAACCGGCTGAGTTTATTAAACAGGTAGAGCATTTGCGTGATGCGCCAGAAGGTGGTGAGCGGTGTCATCTTTGTTATAAGATGCGGTTAGATTTGGCGGCGATTAAGGCGCAAGAGTTGGGCTTTGATTATTTTGCTAGTGCGTTAACGCTGAGTCCTAAAAAGAATAGTCAAAAAATCAACCAACTTGGTTTCGAAATTCAGGAAATTTTTTCAGTTAATTATTTACCTTCCGATTTCAAAAAGAATAATGGTTATAAGCGTTCTATCGAACTTTGTAAGGAGTACGATGTTTATCGTCAATGTTATTGCGGTTGTATTTTTGCTGCAAAAGCACAAGGTGTCGATCTGAAGAATGTAATTGCTATCGCTAAGCAAGGGCTAGAGAAAGTATAACTCGATATTGATCCTCTTCAAAACATCCAAAATGTCATTTCCCTAACAAAATGATTAAAAATCTGAAAGATTTCGCTATAATAATTTTATAAAAGAAGAATAATAATTATTTGTAATCCTATTATTGGTTAAGTCTAATTTTGCAAAATGTGAGTTTGTTTATGCCAAAAATATATAGGCTTGGATTGGATGTTGGTTCTACAACAGCTAAGTGTGTTGTACTCGATGAACAGGATAATTTTATTTATACCAATTATGTTCGTCATAACACCCATATTGTTAATACCGCTTTATCCCTTTTAGATGAAATTAAACAGCAGATTGGTGATGATGCTATAGTGTCGGTTAAGGTGACAGGCTCTGCTGGGATGGGGATTTCTGAGAAGGCCGGTATCGCTTTTATTCAGGAAGTTGTAGCAGCATCGGAAGTGGTACAACGAAAATATCCTGAGGTGCGAACTCTAATTGATATCGGTGGGGAAGATAGTAAGATGATCTTCTTTTTTCCTGATCGTCCGCCCGATATTCGTATGAATGGGAGCTGTGCTGGAGGAACCGGTGCCTTTATCGATCAGATGGCAACTTTACTTAATACCCCTGTGCAGGAATTTGACCTGCTTGCAACCAAACACGATAAAGTCTACCCAATCGCTTCTCGTTGCGGTGTGTTTGCGAAAACCGATGTGCAAAATTTAATTAGCCGTAATGTTTCCAAAGAAAATATTGCATACTCTGTTCTACATGCAGTTTGTATTCAGTTAGTGAATACGCTAGCGCGTGGTTATGATATTGTGCCAAAAGTGATGCTGATTGGCGGGCCGTTTTCATTTATTCCAACTTTAGGCAAAGCCGCATTAGAAACGTTAAAGTTAAATGAGGAACAAATTGTTACTACAGAGCATCCTACGTTATTGTCGGCTTGGGGAGCGGCAATCCATGCTATTGAACGTAGTGAACTTACTATCAATGATTTCATTGATAGGCTAAGTGCGTCAAATAAGATTCAAGTCAATCAATCTTTTCGCTTAAAACCGTTATTTAACCAATCGCTATCATTTAATGATTGGCAACAAAAACGCAAATATATCGAAATTCCTCGCCTAGCTTTAACCTCTTATCAAAAGCAAAACGCTTATTTAGGTATCGATAGTGGTTCAACAACGACTAAGATTACGCTAATTAGTGAGAATGATGAGCTACTTTTTACCTATTATGCCCCCAATAATGGTCATTCAATTAAGGCATTAATTAAAGGGTTAACGGTACTTAAGGATGAGATTGAGGCATCTGGTAAAGAGATTGTAATTGTTCGTACTGGTGTTACTGGTTATGGTGAGGAGTTGTTGAAAGCAGCTTTTGCCATCGATGATGGTTTGGTTGAGACAATGGCTCATTTTGCCGCGGCTAAACATATCGATCCTAAGGTGAGTTTCATCATGGATATTGGCGGTCAGGATATGAAGGCCATTTTTATAGCCAATGGCGTGGTAAATCATATTGAGCTTAACGAAGCTTGTTCGTCAGGTTGTGGTTCATTTATTGAGACTTTTGCTAAATCCCTTAATTCCAATACTATCGATTTTGCTGATGCAGCGTGTAAATCCAATAATCCTTGTGATTTAGGAACGCGTTGTACGGTATTTATGAACTCTAAAGTGAAACAAGCACTACGTGAAAATGCGACTGTTGGCGATATTTCAGCTGGACTTGCTTTTTCGGTGATTAAAAATGCGATTCATAAAGTGCTTAAGCTTCATGATATGCGTAAGCTTGGCGATCATATTGTGGTTCAAGGTGGTACTTTTAAGAATCCTGCTGTGTTTCGTGCTTTAGAGCAGTTAACTGGTGCTCAAATCGCTACGTCCAATATTCCTGAATTGATGGGGGCTTATGGTGCAGCGCTAGTTGCGAAAAATCATTATATAAATAATCAAACCCCTTCGCAGTTTATTGGCTTAGATAATCTACAAAAAGCTGAAGATAATAAAGCTAAACCTTCACGTTGTAAGGGGTGTGAGAATAATTGCGATATTATGATTTATCGCTTTGCTAATGGTCAACGTTATTATTCCGGTAATAAGTGCGAGCGTTTTTTAAGCAATAATCAGCATCAAAATAAAAATGCATTTAATATGTTTGATTATAAGAATGCATTGTTATTCGATAGAGCTAATACGCATAATGTTGACGCTAAACTCCATATTGGAATCCCTCGTGTTTTAGGGCAATATGAAAATTTTCCATTCTGGCATACGTTGTTAACTAGAAGTGGAATAAATGTGACGCTTTCACCCTATTCGACATATGATCTTTATGAGAAAGGGGCAGGTACCGTGATGTCAGATAGCATCTGTTTTCCTGCAAAACTTGTTCATGGCCATATTTTGGAGTTGATCGAGCAGAAGGTTGATCGCATTTTTATGCCGATGGTGGTATTTGAGTCTGACCATTTTGATAATGCAATTAATAGTTATAACTGTCCGATTGTGAGTAGTTATGCTGAGGTGGTAAATAGCGCGATCAATCCAAAGACGAAATATAATGTGCCGTTGGATTATCCAGTAATTAATTTTAGTGATCAGAAGTTACTGAAAAAAGGATGTATCAATTATTTAATGTCGCTCGGTATTCCTAAAAAAGTGGCGAGTCAGGCTTTTGCAGATGCACTAGTTGCTCAAGCTGAATATAAACAGTCACTGAATAAAAAAGCTGTTGAGGTGTTGAATAATGCTAAAGAGACTGGTCGTTATGTGTTTATTTTAGCGGGTAGACCTTACCATAGCGATAGTTTAATTAATCATAAAACACCTGAGATTTTAAATGCGTTAGGTTGTGATGTCATAACCGAGGATTCCGTATTGGGTGAGATCAGTCGATTATCGCCAGAGTTACAAATCTGTTCACAATGGAGTTATCCAAATCGATTGTATGCAGCAGCAAGTTTTGTTGCTGAGCAACCCAAAAATATTCAGTTTGTGCAACTTAATTCTTTTGGGTGTGGTCCTGATGCAATTGTTACCGATGAGTGTAAGGCGATTTTAGAATCCAAAGGTAAGACATGTACGATTATTCGTGTCGATGAGATCACTGCAACTGGCTCAGTACGTTTGCGTTTGCGTTCGATTATTGAATCAATCCGTATGAATCATCAACAACCATTAAAAATAGTTAAGCGTAAAAATACGACTATTTTTGCTAAGCAAGACAAACAGCGCCGTACTATATTGGCGCCATTTATTTCAGATTTTTATTCTCCATTGTTACCTCCAATTTTTGCTTTGTCTGGCTATAAGCTTGAAATCCTTCCAAAACCAGACAAAAGTTCGGTCGAGTGGGGACTTAAATATTGTAATAATGAGATTTGTTATCCAGCAACTATTATTGTTGGAGATATTATTAAAGCGCTAAATTCAGGTAAATATCAGCGTGATGAAGTGGCTATCGGTATTACCCAAACAGGAGGCCAGTGCAGGGCGAGTAGTTATCTCTCTTTAATTAAGAAAGCAATGATTAGTAATGGTTATGAAGATATTCCGATTGTGTCGCTAAGTACCGGTAATATTAATGAAATCGAACAACCAGGCTTTAAACTTAACTGGCTGAAAACATTACCAACAACTTTTTTTGCTATGCTGTTTGCCGACTCGATTTCAAAGATGTTTTATTCGATTGCGCCTAGAGCAAAATATAAACAACAAGCTAATCAGTTGAAAGAACTTTATATTAGAAAGTTACAACAAATTATTAATCAACATAAAGGCAAAAAGGCGATCTTTTTGCTGTTAAAAGAAGCTGTCGATCATTTCAATCAAATCGAAACCTTAAATAAAGATTGCCCTCAAATTGGCATTGTTGGGGAGATTTACGTTAAATATAACGGTTTCGGAAATCAAAATAGCATAGATTGGCTAGTCGAACAGGGAATAGAACCGGTTATTCCGCCAATGATCGAGTTTTTTGCTCAGTCTTTTGTTAACTATGATAGTAATGTTGATAATTATATTATTAACAAGAGTTTTGTTGCTTATTTTGTTCACTTTTTTGAAAAAGTAGCGCAGAAGTACATTGATCAAACTAATCAGATTTTATCGGGCTTTAAATATTATCAACCATTCCACAATATTCGCGATATGGCGACAAAAGCGGAAGAAATTCTTAGTTTAGCTAATCAATATGGTGAAGGTTGGTTAATTCCAGCTGGTATTATGACTTTTGCTCAACACGGTATTAATAATGTGATTAGTCTACAACCGTTCGGCTGTATAGCTAATCATGTTGTTTCAAAAGGAGTAGAGAAACGTATGCGTGACCTTAATCCAAAACTTAATTTGCTTTATTTGGATTTTGATGATGGCGCAGGTGAAGTTAATGTGCTTAACCGTTTGCATTTTATGGTGAGTTCATTAAAGTATACTCAATTACAACGTATTGTTTAATTATGGATAAAGGGACGAAAATGTTTTCTATTTATCAATTAAAATCGCGCTTTCAAGCATTGCTTCGTCCTTATGTGAAGTTGCTCTATGATTCACAAATAACTGCCAATCAGGTGACATTAGGTGCTTGTGTTGGGTCGATATTAGTTGCTATGTTTGTTGGTTATTTTGCAGATCATCTATGGTTATTTTCGTTAATACCATTATGGATGTTTATTAGGATGGCACTCAATGCGATTGATGGTATGCTAGCAAGAGAATATAACCAAAAATCAAATCTTGGTTCGTATTTAAACGAGATTTGTGATGTGGTTTCTGATTCTGTATTACTATTAATCTTTACTCAATTGAATCAGGTCAATAACAGTTTAGTTATTTTAGTCGTTTTGTTATCTTTTTTAACTGAGTTTGTTGGAGTACTCGGTGTGATGATTGGTAGCTCACGACGCTATGATGGCCCCATGGGTAAAAGTGATCGGGCTTTTGTTTTTAGCCTAATAAGTTTAGGCATTTCTACCTATTTGTTACCACTTGATTGGCTTAATACTGTATTGTGGCTAATTATCTTTTTGTTATTAATTACGGTAGTTAATAGAGTTAGAAAGGGATTGCAAGAATCAACAAGTATCAAGGATTAGCTTATGCGTGAACAGCAGCAAAAAACATTTATTAGTCATGATGGTTGTCAATTATTCTATCGTTATTGGCCAGCTGTCGAGACTAATGATCAAATGGCTTCAAAAGCAATTGTACTTTTTCATCGTGGTCATGAACACTCTGGACGAGTAGCCCATTTGGCTGATGAACTTGATTTACCTGACTTTCATATTTTTGCTTGGGATGCGAGAGGAAACGGTCAATCAGAAGGTGAGCGTGGTGATGCTCCCAATTTTGCCACGCTAATTAAAGATGCTGATTGTTTTATTAAGCATATCATTGAGGAATATTCTTTGACTATGCAAGATATTGCCGTTATCGCCCAAAGTGTGGGGGCGGTAATTGCAAGCGCTTGGGTGCATGATTATGTGCCAAATATTCGCGCCTTGGTTTTAGGATCACCCGCATTTAGCGTTAAGTTATATGTACCATTAGCTGTGCCAGGACTTAAATTACTGTATAATCTAAAAGGAAATTTTTTCGTAAATAGTTATGTCAAACCGAATTTATTAACGCATGATGTTAGTCGGGCTGAATCTTTTAATAAAGATTCATTAATTACTCGACCTATTTCAGTTAGATTATTGCTTGATCTTTATGCGGTATCAGATCGAATTGTTAAAGATGCCAACGCCATTACTGTTCCCACTCAATTACTCGTTTCTGGCTCTGATTTTGTGGTGCGTCGTAAACCGCAGAAAATTTTTTATGATAATTTGGGAACAAACCAAAAAGAGTTCCATATCTTACCAAAATTTTACCACGATACGTTTGGCGAGAAAGATCGTTATATGGCTATCGATAGGGCGAGGCGGTTTATACAAGGCTGTTTTGCAAATCAACCCAATGTTCCGGTATTAACAAATGCTGATCGAGTTGGTTATACTCGCATGGAAACCGATAAATTAGCATTACCGCCTTCTGGATGGATTAAGTCATGGTATTGGAAGTGTGTTCGAGCGACCTTAAAACATGCTGGTAAAATGTCGGATGGTATCAAGTTAGGCTTAGAAACAGGATTTGATTCGGGTAGTACACTAGATTATGTTTATCGAAATGAACCTTCTGGTTCCTCTAAACTAGGTCAATTTTTTGATTATCTCTATTTGCAATCTATTGGCTGGAGGGGTATTCGACAACGCAAAAACCATTTAGAGCAATTGTTAAAGCAAACTATTGAAAAGCTACAATCTGATGAAGTTAACATTGTTGATATAGCTGCAGGACATGGTCGCTACATTCTAGAAACGATTAATCAAATAGCCCATAAACCAAATTCGGTTTTATTACGTGATTATAGTGATATCAATATTCGTGATGGGCGTATACTCATAGAACAACAAGGTTTAAGTGATATTGTCCGTTTTGAAAAAGGTGATGCATTTAGTCGTAATGAACTGTCACAACTATCTCCAAAACCTAATTTAGCGGTGGTTTCAGGTTTATATGAATTGTTTGATGATAATCAGTTATTACGTGAATCTTTGTTAGGGTTGTCCGATGTGATTCCAGCAGGGGGATATTTAATTTATACCAATCAACCTTGGCATCCTCAACTTGAATTTATTGCTAGAGCTTTAACCTCTCATCGAGAAGGGAAAGCATGGATTATGCGACGACGGACTCAGCTTGAGATGGATCAGTTAGTTGAGGAAGCTGGATTTACTAAAGTTACCATGTTGGTAGATCAGTGGGGTATTTTTACCGTTTCGCTTGCACAACGAAATTCGAATTAATTATGCTAAAAGTATTTAATCGGCTTAACTTTTATAAGTGTATATGGTTAGTCGGTTTATCGGTGTTCTTTTTTACTAGTTACAATTTTGCTAACTGGTTTACGTCTCAACGTGAGGGGGTACCGAGTCTGTTTTTTAGTTGGGAGCGTAATATTCCACTTTGGCCATGGACGATTGTTCCTTATTGGTCTATCGATCTCATGTATGGTTTTGCCATTTTACTAACATCTTCATGGCAATCTCTTAAGACTCTTGGTTTACGGCTGTTAACGGCGCAAGTCATTTGTATTATTTGTTTTTTGCTTTTTCCACTGAAATTCTATTTTGATCGTCCGGCTTTGGACGGATTTTTTGGATTGATGTTTGATATTTTGATGGGATTTGATAAGCCATTTAATCAAGCTCCTTCATTACATATTACGTTATTAGTTATTTTATGGCAGTTTTACACTAACTATTTTCGTGGATTGAGTCGTTATCTTTTACATATTTGGTGCTTGTTAATTGGACTTTCAGTTTTAACCACTTGGCAGCATCATTTTTTTGATATTCCAACTGGATTATGGGTTGGGTGTTTTTGTATTTGGTTATGGCCGGATAAGAGAGAAAAACAGATAAAACATCGACCGTCAAGCTATTGCTGGGCTTTGATTTATTTTGGCTTGAGCTTGTTATCACTGGCCGTTGTTGTCTATTATTCTGTATGGGCTCTAATATGGTTGGCTGGTGCTTTGTTATTGGTTGCTGCTAATTATTTGTTCTCATCAGGCTTTCAAAAACAACAAAATGGCCATTTTAAGCTTCCCGTTATTTTGCTTTTTTTCCCATATTTTATCATTATGTGGCTAAATTCAAGGATATGGACAATCAGACATCAAACTGATGATTTGATCGTTGATGAAGTTTATTTAGGCCGCATTCCATCCAGTCAAAACTTAAAGCAAAATCATTATAATTCCGTGGTAGATTTGTGCGCCGAGTTACCAATTGGGTATTTTAAAGGTGAATATACTCTTATTCCCGTTTTAGATATGACCCCACTTTCGCAGGAAGAGTGTCAACAAGCCGCGAAAACTATTGAACTTTATCATCAACAAGGTAAATTATTAGTTTGTTGTGCTTTAGGTTATTCTAGAAGTGCAACCGCTGTGATTGCGTGGTTATTATGGACGAAAAAAGCCAATAATTTACAAGAAGCAATAAACAAAGTAAAAGCCTGTCGGAATTCGATTGTTATATCTAACCAACAACAATTGATTTTATCCAATTGGTTTTCAACGATTAAAGAAGGGATAGGGAGATGTTAAGTTCGGACCCATTGCAAAATAGTATTAGCAAAACCGATTTGGAGATATTTTGTCATTATTTATCAATTAGCAGACAGATTGATATTTATTCTATGCTTTTATCAGTATTGGGTGCTTTTGTTGCTTTGATAAGTTTTGGGGAAGGGGCTTTAACCATTTTTTGTTTGATTATTTTTCTCCTTGGTTTAGTAAGTAAATATTACGCTATAAGAGTCTCTTTTGATAAAAAGTTATTTGAATATTTAGCCAATCATTCAGACCATTTGCAAAATGAGTTGTTGGCGATGGATAAGGCGTTAATCAGTTTAAAACTCATCAATGCTCCAACATTAAGGACAGTGGATGATCGCCAAAAGGGAGTTTTATCGCTGTTAAGATTCCAAATAATTTTATTTTTATTACAAAATTGTTTAATCGTTTTTGCTGTCATTAATGGTATTATCAATAATTAACGGATTTTTTTGTAACATTACACACAAGGAGAATTAAGATGTCCCATTATCAATATGATACATTTTTATTGTTTTTGGGCATCGGTTTGTTTTTGTTAGTGGCATCGATAATTGGTCAGCTTCTAAAATACCGCTTCAAATCCCCCAGTATTGATAATTTAAATGCTCGAATTAATGCATGGTGGGTGATGGTAGCCATTATTGGTGGAGCTTTTTGGTTAGGTCAATTGGCAGTGATATTTTTGTTTTTTATTGTTTCGGGCTTAGCTTTACGTGAATTTCTTATTTTAACGCCGATTAATCGCTACGACTATTTTGCATTAATTTTTGCATTTGGTATCGCTTTACCTGTGCAATATATTTTGGTCGCTTATGCTTGGTATGGTCTATTCAGTATCTTTATTCCAGTTTATGCGTTTTTGTTTCTGGCAATATTTGCTACGATTACAGGATCGACCCGAAATTTTTTAGAAAGAATAGCGGATGTACAATGGGGATTGATGATTACGGTTTATTGTATTTCATGTGTGCCAGCATTATTAGTGTTAGACATCGAAAATTATCAAGGTCGTAACCTGTTGTTAATCGCTTATCTAGTACTCGTCGTTCAGCTATCAGATGTATTGCAATACGTTTTTGGAAAATTATTTGGAAAACATAAAATTAGCCCAAATGTCTCACCAGCGAAAACGATAGAAGGGTTTGTTGGCGGTATTTTATCAGCCAGTTTTATTGGGGCATGTATGTTTTGGATCACGCCTTTTACTTTTCTGCAATCGGGTTTAATTTCGCTAATGATTACACTCTTGGGCTTTTTTGGGGGATTAGTGATGTCTGCTATCAAACGTGATCGGGGTGTAAAAGACTGGGGAAGGCTTATAGGTGGTCATGGAGGAATACTTGATCGCTTCGATTCAATCTGTTTTGCTGCTCCAATTTTTTTCCATGTGGTGAGATATTTCTGGGTAGAGTAATTTTAGTATTATTAATAAACAGCTATTAATAATCAGAATGTTATGAATAAATTTCAAAAATTAACGCTAAAAAAGAGCAAAAAAAATGAATTTATGATATAAATACAGGTATCGTATTAACGTTAGATATAAGTAAGGACATATAATATGCTAAAAGAGCAAATGGTAGTAAAAAATTCAACTGGTTTACATGCCCGCCCAGTAACGACACTTGTTAAATTAGCTGGTCGTTATAAATCATCAATTGAACTTGTTTATAACGATAAAGCTATTAAATTAAAAAGTATGATGGGTTTACTTGGTGCTGGCGTTAAAGGCGGTTCAACTGTTGAAATCATCTGTGATGGTGAAGATGAAAAAGCAGCTATGGATGAAATCCGTGAATTATTTGCTACAGGTTTTGGTGAATAATTTTAAGCGATTTTAATCAAGTTTTATTACTTAAAAATAAAAATCCCGTCGACCTTGGTCGACGGGATTATTTTTAAAGGGCATGAACTAAATACTTTTAAGTAGACCTAATAGAATTATCTAATCTTTGATAATTGAATCCAATTCCGAATGATCAATTGATGGTAATGTTGTTGTAAAAAATCGAGTTAAATAAAGTAAATAACAGAATCCAAAAGCCAACCAAATCAATCCAACCATCATTGCTGTCGATTCAAGGCTAGTCCATAGCCACAACGAAAGTAGTAAACCAATTGCAGGCATTAGTCCATATTTTAATAGCATCAACACTGTTTTCTTGCTTTCACCACCTAAGTAGCTTTTGATAACGCATAGGTTGACAAAGGTAAAAGCGACTAATGCACCAAAACTTATCATCGATATCACTAAGGTTAAATCAAGAACCAAAGAGAATAATGAAAAAATAGAAACAAAAATTATTGATAAGTAAGGTGTTCTAAAACGTGGATGAATTCTATAGAAGATTCGTTTAGGTAATACACCTTCACGTCCCATAGCATAAAAAATTCGAGATACACTAGTTTGTGCTGTCATTGTTGAGGCAAATACACCAGTTAAATATGCTGTTTGGAAGAAATTATATATAAAATCATTACCAAAATTGCCAAGAATATTGGTTAAATGACTTATGCTGTCAACTCTATGCATTACATCCAAACTCGCTGTATCTCTATTATCAACAAAATCAGTCCATTGCGGATACGCTAAATGCGCACAATAGGAAACAACTAGGAATATACAACCAGCAATAAGTACGGTGCCAATAATAGCTCTTGGTAAGGTTTTTTTCGCTTCATTTGATTCTTCAGCCAGTGTCGCTATTGCATCAAAACCTAAAAATGCAAGGCATAATATGGCGGCTCCGGAAAATAAACCACTAAAGTCATCTGGTGTAACTGATATTGGTTTTAGCATCGCTTCGGGTGTTAAATCAACATTTATTAACGTTATAATAATAAACAATACGATAAATAACGCTTGAAATAAATTTAAAGTGATATTGGCCCAATTGATTAACTTGATACCAAGATAATTTAATATACTGACACCCATAATCGATACTAATACAAATACATAGGCTGGAATATTCTCAAAGTGCTCATGTAGATATATTCCTAAAACCAAATAATTTAATATTGGTAAAAATAGGTAATCAAGAATTTGTGCCCAACCAACTAAGAAACCAACTTTTCCACCAAAAGTTCGTTGTACATAGGTATACGCCGAACCAGCAATAGGGAGTTTATTTGCCATTCGGCAGTAACTCAATGCTGTGAAAAAGATCATGGCAAGGGTGATGATGTAGGCTATAGGTAAGTGTCCATTACTGACAACGGTAACTTCCCCATAAGTGGTAAAGATCCCTAAAGGAACCATATAAGCTAAACCAAATGCAATTAATGCAGGTGTGGTTAAAACTCGTTTCATTTTTATTGCGGACATGATTTATTTTTGCTCCTCTGTCCCAAAAAACAATAAAAAACTACTAAGTATAGTTTTGCCTTTTACCCGCTTGAAGCGGCAGGGAATTCTGCCACATTATCATAATTATGCAAGCTAATTTTTATTATATTGACATTTAATTTAGTAAATTCTGGATTTAACCATTTAATATGAATTATTTCTGAACAATTCTTAATAAAAATAGATTTTTTAGACTCAAAGAAAGTGATTTATATTTAGGTTAAGCTCTCTATTATGAATAAGAATAAAAATAGATTAAACCAAGGTTATTTGCCTATAAAAATAAATCGCATTTTTAATTTCTGAAGAAAGGGAAATATTAAGGATTTGATATAAAGTAATGAGAAAATATATTTATAGGAATATTATGGTTAAATACTTTTCTAATAATAGTGACATTTTTATGTGATCCAATAATTGGCGTGTTAACAATTTTTTCAACTCCACATACGCATAAGCCAGTTAAAAGTACATTGTTAACGAGTAATAGAGAGTAAGCCTATTCTTTTCTTGTCAGTAGGCAAAATAAAAAAATTATTATATTTAAGGAAATTTAGGGAACTTATGAAAAACATCCCCCTTGTTGCATTAACTGCATTATTCTCGACGACGGTTTACGCTAATCATTGCGCTACCTATTATGAACAAAAAGATTTTGATAAAGCTTTTATTGCTTGTAATACTGAGGCTAAGCAGGGAGATAGGGAAGCTCAGTATAATTTAGCACTAATGTTTTACAACGGCGATGGCGTTGAAGAAAATATTGAAAAAGGACTATATTGGGAAACAAAAGCAGCGGAAGCTGGATTTGCTCAAGCGCAATTTGATTTAGCATATAATTATTACATAGGATGGGATATCGAAGTCAATAAAGAGAAAGCACTCTATTGGTATACTAAAGCCGCTGAACAAGGGCATAGTGAAGCGCAATATAATTTAGGGGTTATGTATGGTAATGGGGAAGGCGTCGTACAAAATATTGAAAAAGAATTATATTGGTATACTAAAGCCGCTGAACAAGGTCTAAGTAATGCACAATTTAATTTAGGGGCTATGTATAACAGAGGATTCGGTGTCGAAGTCAATAAAGAAAAAGCCCTATATTGGTTTACTAAAGCCGCCAAACAAGGGTATGGTGACGCGCAATATAATTTAGGCCTTATGTATTACAAAGGGGAAGGTCTCGAAAGAAATATCGAAAAAACATTATATTGGTATACTAAAGCCGCTGAGCAAGGCGCTAGTTATGCGCAATTTAATTTAGCACGTTTGTATGAAGTCGGAGATGGTGTCGAGGTCAATAAAGAAAAAGCGCTATATTGGTATACCAAAGCCGCCAAACAAGGGGATGGTGACGCGCAATACAATTTAGCACGTATGTATGAAGTCGGAGATGGTGTCGAGGTCAATAAAGAAAAAGTACGGAGTTGGTACACCCAAGCAGCGGAACAAGGTCATATTTTTGCGCAGTTAGAGTTAGCATATATCTATGACCAAGGAGATGGTGTTGAAGTCAATAAAGAAAAATCGCTAGATTGGTATACTAAAGCTACCAAACAAGGAAATGGTGATGAGCAATATAATTTAGCACGTATGTATGACCAAGGAGATCGTGTCCAAATCAATAAAGAAAAAGCACTATATTGGTACACCAAAGCGGCGGAACAAGGGGATATCTCTGCGCAATTAGAGTTAGCCTATTTGTATGACCAAGGAGTTGGTGTCGAAGTTAATAAAGAAAAAGTACTATATTGGTATTCTCAAGCTCAAGTTCTATCTCTAGCTCAAGAAGAGGAAGATGAGTTTATGGTAGATCAATATTATTTGGCAAGTATTTATGCTGAAGGTGATGGGGTCAAAGTTGATAAAAAGAAAGCATTATATTGGTACACAAAAGCAGCGGAACAAGGGTATAGTGAAGCGCAATATAATTTAGGACTTATGTATCACTACGGAGACGGAGTAAAAAAAGATATAGCGTTAGCAAAAAGGTATTTTAAGCAAGCTTGTTCGCTTGGTTTTGATAAAGGATGTGATGATTATAATTCCCTGAAATAAACACGATTAATTCATATTGAAAATATATATGCTAAAAATGTCTTATATATTAAGACAATTTTTTATACAGACTCAAAATGTCATTGATTCTGTTATCCCAATCTTTTTTGATATACATTGATTTAACAGTGACTTTTTAATTAGGCCCAAGATATTTGGTTGATATGATAACATTTTATTAACTCCATATACCGATAAACGATTTAAAAGTACATTGTTAACGAGTAATAGATAGTAAGCGTATTTTGTTCTATTTTTGCCAGCAGACAAAATAAAAAAATTATTATATTTAAGGAAATTAAGGAAAACTAATGAAAAAAGTACAATTTGTTGTATTAACAACATTATTATCGACGACGGCTTACGCTAATAATTGCGCTACCTATTTCGAACAAAAAGCTTTTGATAAAGCTTTTATTGCTTGTAACACTGAGGCTGATCAAGGAGATAGGGAAGCTCAGTATAATTTAGCACTTATATATGACGAACGTATAGGTGCCGACAATAAAGAAAAAGCACTCTATTGGTACGCAGAAGCAGGGGAACAAGGCCATGTTAAGGCGCAATATGATTTAGCACAGACGTATAACAATGGGTATGGTGTCGGCATTGATAAAGATAAAGCACTCTATTGGTTCACAAAAGCAGCGGAACAAGGATTTCTTGAGGCGCAATATCAGTTAGCACTTATGTATGTTGACGATAACGGTATTGAAGTCAATAAAGAAAAATCGCTATATTGGCTCACTCAAGCAGCAGAACATGGGTTTGATAAGGCGGAAAATGATTTAGCGCTTCTTTATTATAGAGGTGACGGTGTCGAAAAAAATAAAGAAAAAGCCCTCTATTGGTTTACTAAAGCAATGGAACATGGGCTTAGTGAGGCGCAATATCATTTAGCACGTATGTATGAAATAGGAGATGGTGTCGAAGTCGATAAAGAAAAAGCCCTCTATTTGTACACTCAAGCAGCGGAACTGGGGTATGAATTTGCGCAATTTGAGTTAGCATATATGTATGACCAAGGTAAGGGTGTCGAAATCAATAAAGAAAAAGCAGCATATTGGTACTCTAAAGTTGAAGAAGTGGAAGAAGGACTTGCAGATGGAGAATATGAGTTAGCTCTTATGTATGACCAAGGTATAGATGGCGTAATCAATAAAGAAAAAGCGCTATATTGGTATACCAAATTAGCGGAAGGAAAGTATATTTCTGCGCAATTAGAGTTAGCATATAGGTATGACCAAGGTGAGGGTATCGAAGTCAATAAAGAAAAAGCACGATATTGGTACTCTCGAGCTAAAGCTCAAGGAGAAAGACAAGAATATGGGGTTGTTGAAGCGCAATCTGATTTGGCACATATGTATGCCGAAGGCAATAGGGTCAAACCTAATAAAAGTAAAGCATTATATTGGTACACAAAAGCAGCTGAAGAAGGGGATATTTCTGCGCAATTAGAGTTAGCATATATGTATGACCAAGGAGATGGTGTCGAAGTCAATCAGGAAAAAGCGTCATATTGGTTTTCTCAAGCTCAAGGAGAGGAAGAAGGGTTTGTTGGGGCGCAATATTCTTTGGCAAGTATATATGCTGAAGGTGATGGGGTCAAAGTTGATAAAAGGAAAGCATTATATTGGTACACAAAAGTCGCTGAACTATGGGATGGTGATGCGCAAGAAGAGCATACTGCTGCGCAATATGAGTTAGCACGTATGTATGACCAAGGTGACGGTATCGAATCCGATAAAGAAAAAGCACTATATTGGTATAAAAAAGCAGCAGATAATGGTAACACTCAAGCAATACATCAGTTAGGCGTTATGTATTATAAAGGTGATGGTATTGAAAAAAATAGCGAGTTAGCTAAAAAGTATTTTGAACAAGCTTGTGAGCTAAAATTTAAAGAAAGTTGCGATATCCTTCACAAAGGAATCAAATAAACATTATTCATAAGTCATGCAAATTAGAAACATGTTAAAAGAACTGCCTCACATATTAAGGCAGTTCTTTTTTTATACAGCCTCAAAATATCATTTATTCTGTTAACACAATCACTTTTTTGATATAAATTAGCTTAACAGTGACTTTTTAAAACGGCTAAAGATATTGGGTTGGCGTGTTAACCATTTTATCAACTCCATATCCCATAAGTCATTTAAAAGTACACTATTAACGAGTAATAGATAGTAAGCGTATTTTTGTTCTATTTTTGCCAGCAGACAAAATAAAAAAATTATTATATTTAAGGAAATTAAGGAAAACTAATGAAAAAAGTACAATTTGTTGTATTAACAGCATTATTATCGACGACGGCTTACGCTAATAATTGCGCTACCTATTTCGAACAAAAAGCTTTTGATAAAGCTTTTATTGCTTGTAACACTGAGGCTGAGCAGGGAGATAAAGATGCTCAGTTTAATTTAGCATTTATGTATTACAACGGCGACGGCGTCGAAAAAAATACAGAAAAAGCACTAAATTGGCTTACTCAGGCAGCGGAACAAGGGGTTTCTGTTGCGCAATATGGTTTATCACGCATGTATGAAGAAGGTGAGGGAGTCGAAGTCGATAAAGAAGCACTCTATTGGCTCACTCAAGCAGCGGAAGCTGGATCTGTTCAAGCGCAATATGATTTATCCAGAAGGTTTGAACGTGAAAAATGGCTCACTAAAGCAGCAGAGCAAGGATTTGTTCTTGCGCAATATGAATTAGGGCGGTTCAATTTCGATATAAATAGAGAAAAAGCGCTATATTGGTATACTAAAGCGGCTGAACAAGGGCTTGTTAAAGCGTATTATGGTTTAGCTTATATGTATGATCGTGAAGGAAATAGAGAAAAAGCGGTATATTGGTATACAAAAGCTGCGGAACAAGGGGATGGTTGGGCGCAATTCGAGTTAGCAAAGAGATATGACAAAGGTGAGGGTGTTGAAGTCAATAAAGAAAAAGCAATATATTGGTACACGAAAGCAGTAAAAAAAGGATTTGTTGAGGCGCAGTATTATTTAGCAGTTTTGAATAATGAAAGTGACGATGTTATAGCAGAACTACGTAAGAGGTTACCTAGAAAAAACGATGTACCAGAATATGGAATTGCTCAAGCGCAATATCATTTAGCAGAACTGTATGACAAAGGTGACGGTCTCGAAGTTAATAAAGATAAAACGGTATATTGGCTCAGTAACGCAATGAAAAAAAAGCTAAGTCAAACACAATATCGTTTAGCACATATGTATGACAAAGGTGAAGAGATCGAAGTCGATAAAGAAAAAGCACTATTTTGGTATAAAAAATCTGTAGATAATGGTAACACTAAAGCAATGCATAATTTAGGCGTTATGTATTATAAAGGTGATGGTATTGAAAAAAATAGCGAGTTAGCTAAAAAGTATTTTGAACAAGCTTGTGAGCTAAAATTTAAAGAAAGTTGCGATATCCTTCACAAAGGAATCAAATAAACATTATTCATAAGTCATGCAAATTAGAAACATGTTAAAAGAACTGCCTCACATATTAAGGCAGTTCTTTTTTTATATAGACTCAAAATGTTATTTCTTCTGTTAACACAATCACTTTTTTGATATAAATTAGCTTAACAGTGACTTTTTAAAACGGCTAAAGATATTTGGTTGGCGTGTTAACCATTTTATCAACTCCATATCCCATAAGTCATTTAAAAGTACATTGTTAACGAGTAATAGATAGTAAGCGTATTTTTGTTCTATTTTTGCCAGCAGACAAAATAAAAAAATTATTATATTTAAGGAAATTAAGGAAAACTAATGAAGAAAGTACAATTTGTTGTATTAACAGCATTATTATCGACGACGGCTTACGCTAATAATTGTGCGACCTATTTTGAACAAAAAGACTTTGCTCAAGCGTTAATTGCTTGTAACACTGAGGCTGAGCAGGGAGATAAAGATGCTCAGTTTAATTTAGCATTTATGTATTACAACGGCGACGGCGTCGAAGAAAATACAGAAAAAGCACTAAATTGGCTTACTCAGGCAGCGAAACAAGGGGTTTCTGTTGCGCAATATGGTTTATCACGCATGTATGAAGAAGGTGAGGGAGTCGAGGAAAACAAAGAAAAAGCACTCTATTGGCTCACTCAAGCAGCGGAAGCCGGATCTGTTCAAGCGCAATATGATTTATCCAATAGGTTTGAACGTGAAAAATGGCTCACTAAAGCAGCAGAGCAAGGATTTGTTGTTGCGCAATATGATTTAGGGCAACATGGTAATAAAGAAAAATCGCTATATTGGTATACTAAAGCTGAGCAACAGGGGCTTATTTCTGCACAAATTGGATTAGCAAACATTTATAACTATGGGCTCGGTGTCGAAGTCAATCAAGAAAAAGCGGTGTATTGGTATACAAAAGCTGCGGAACAAGGGGATGGTTGGGCGCAATTCGAGTTAGCAAAGAGATATGATAAAGGAGACAGTGTTGAGGTCAATAAAGAGAAAGCAGTATATTGGTACACGAAAGCAGTAAAAAAAGGATTTGTTGAGGCGCAGTATTATTTAGCAGTTTTGAATAATGAAAGTGACGATGTTATAGCAGAACTACGTAAGAGGTTACCTAGAAAAAGCGATGTACCAGAATATGGAATTGCTCAAGCGCAATATCATTTAGCAGAAATGTATGACAAAGGTGACGGTCTCGAAGTTAATAAAGATAAAACGGTATATTGGCTCAGTAACGCAATGAAAAAAGAGCTTAGTCAAACACAATATCGTTTAGCACATATGTATGACAAAGGATACGAGATCGAAGTCGATAAAGAAAAAGCACTATTTTGGTATAAAAAATCTGTAGATAATGGTAACACTGAAGCAATGCATGATTTGGGCGTTATGTATTATAAAGGTGATGGTATTGAAAAAAATAGCGAGTTAGCTAAAAAGTATTTTGAACAAGCTTGTGAGTTAAAATTTAAAGAAAGTTGCGATATCCTTCACAAAGGAATCAAATAAACATTATTCATAAGTCATGCAAATTAGAAACATGTTAAAAGAACTGCCTCATATATTAAGGCAGTTCTTTTTTTATATAGACTCAAAATGTTATTTATTCTGTTAACACAATCACTTTTTTGATATAAATTAGCTTAACAGTGACATTTTAATACGGCTCAAGATATTGGGTTGGCGTGTTAGTCATTTTATCAACTGCATATACCGATAAGCGATTTAAAAGTACATTGTTAACAAGTAATAGATAGTAAGCGTATTTTTGTTCTTTTCTTGCCAGCAGGCAAAATAAAAAAAATTATTATATTTTAGGAATTTAAGGAAAACTAATGAAAAAAGTACTATTTGTTGTATTAACAGCATTATTATCGACGACAGCTTACGCTAATAATTGCGTTACCTATTTTGAACAAAAAGCTTTTGATAAAGCTTTTATTGCTTGTAACACTGAGGCTGAGCAGGGAGATAAAGATGCTCAGTTTAATTTAGCATTTATGTATTACAACGGTTACGGTGTCGAAGAAAATACTGAAAAAGCACTATATTGGCTTACTCAGGCAGCGGAACAAGGGGTTTCTATTGCGCAATATGGTTTATCACGCATGTATGAAGAAGGTGAGGGAGTCGAGGAAAACAAAGAAAAAGCACTCTATTGGCTCACTCAAGCAGCGGAAGCCGGATCTGTTCAAGCACAATATGATTTATCCAGAAGGTTTGAACGTGAAAAATGGCTCACTAAAGCAGCAGAGCAAGGATTTATTGTTGCTCAATATGAATTAGGGCGGTCGTTCGATTTCGATAAAAATAGAAAAAAAGTGCTCTATTGGTACACTAAAGCTACTAAACAAGGGTTTGTTTATGCGGAGCACAGTGGTTTAACCTGGATGCTTGATCATGAAGGAAATAAAGAAAAAGCGCTATATTGGTATATGTTGTATTAACAGCATTATTATCGACCACGGCTTACGCTAATAATTGCGCTACCTATTTCGAACAAAAAGCTTTTGATAAAGCTTTTATTGCTTGTAACACTGAGGCTGAGCAGGGAGATAAAGATGCTCAGTTTAATTTAGCATTTATGTATTAGAACGGCGACGGCGTCGAAGAAAATACTGAAAAAACGCTATATTGGCTTACTCAGGCAGCGGAACAAGGGGGTTCTATTGCGCAATATGGTTTATCACGCATGTATGACGAAGGTGAGGGCGTCAAAGTTGATAAAAAAAAAGCATTATATTGGTACACAAAAGCAGCAGATAATGGTGACACTCAAGCAATGCATAATTTAGGTGTTATGTATTACAAAAGTGATAGAATTGAAAAAAATAGTGATTTAGCTAAAAAAGTATTTTGAACAAGCTTGTGAGCTAAAATTTAAAGAAAGTTGCTATATCCTTCATAAAGGAATGAAATAAACATTATTTCTATATAAGGAGATATATGGTGTTGATATCTCGCCAGTGATGATTTTTAAACTGACGGAATGAGTAAAAGAGCATGTGATAGAGTGGCAGAATTCTCTACTTGATAATTTTTATTCAATTGTTTATTTGGACTGCTTAGTGGTCAAAGTGAAATAAGATAAAAAGTATCATCAATAAATCGGTCTTTTTTGCGCTAGCCATCAATTTAGAAACCAAATATCAACTTTTTGGCTAGGCTCAGAATCAAAGAGCCAAATTAAGGATACTCATAGTTTCATTTACGTTATGAGTATCCTCAATCAAAAAAATATTAAAATAAAATTGTATTTATCTATAGAAGGATCTATAAACTTATCAAAATATTTATATAAAGGTAAATAGTCAAAATATAATATTGCAAATATACTTTTATCCTTTTTTTGTTTCTTCTTAAATCTTCTATTTTAATTTCTAATAATACCTGTATGACAAAACAGCCACATAATTTTCATGCTAAACAATGAAAAAGATCATTTTATTATTAAGTAAAATCATTATTAAGGCCGTATCTTAATAAGTATGTATTTTTGAAAGTAATGATTACTTTAATCATCAATAAATTTTAAATATTTCATATTTGTGAGCAAGATCAAATTATTTAATCAAAAAATTAAGTGTCAATAAAAAATGAACGTTATATATTTGTTTTGTATATTTTTATTTTAATAAACTTTTTATACTGAATAATTATCAAGAGGACTTATTTATGGCTTTAATTCCGGTTATTCCCGTCGAACTAACTGATAATCTTGCTCAAGATAAATCATTAGTGATCAAATTAATGGCAGAAAACAGTAACGAGTATTTAAACAATGTCACAAAATTTTTCCAAGATGTTATGAATCATGAAGAAGAAATGGATACAGATGTACTAACAGATATTGCTTTGCCTCATGCTAAAAGTGGCGCAGTGAAAACACCATTTATTGTGGTAGGTAAGTATAATCCAGGAATAATTTGGAATAATGAAAATAAAGTTAAGTTAGTAGTAATGATTGGCGCTCCAGAAAATGCGGATAAAGAGCATTTGACAATAATTGCTAAATTGGCATCTAATTTGGCTGATGATGATTTTATTGAAGAACTGTTAAATAGTGATATTCAAACTGTAGCAAAATTAATTCGAGGTTTATATGAGTAAAGAATCGCTAAAAAATAAAAAAATTGTGGCCATATGTGCCTGTACAGCGGGTATGGCTCATACTTATATTGCTAAACAAAAAATTGAAAATGAAGCTAAAAAACGAGGATGGGATTGTAAGGTCGAAACACAAGGCGCAGCAGGGATTGATAATGTATTAACAGAACAAGATTTAAAAAGTGCTGATGTAATTTTGTTAGCAACAGATATTTCTATTGATAATGCTGAAAGGTTAGAACCTTTCAAAAATGTGATTAAGGTCAGCACCGGTGAAGCGGTTAAAAACACGGTTAATATTTTTAACAATGCTGAAGCACTATCATCAAAAAAAGAAGTTAAGGAGAGTATTGGAAAAGAAATATTTAGGTCATTAAACACCGGTATCAGTAAATTTTTACCAGTTATTATTGCTTCAGGTATTCTTTTTTCAATAGTGTTAATGACGGGTCATGTAACTGGTGACACTATTTTACCAAGTAATCAATTCTTTGCCGATTTACAGCAAGTTGCGTTTTATGGCTTTGCAATGATGGTACCTGTGCTTGCGGCATATATGGCTTATTCGATTGGTGGTAATGCCGCCTTAGCTCCAGCATTTATTATGGGATATGTAGTAAATAATCCAATTGGTGCTAATCATGTAAGTACAGGCTTTATTGGTGCTATGATTTTCGGTGTTTTAATTGGTTATTTTGTAAAATGGTTTAAAACAGTTAAAGTCCATCCAGTTATTGCCTCTGTTATGCCTGTTATGATTATTCCAACTGTGACCTTATTAGTTATGGCTCCTATTTATATTTATGGCTTGTCATATCCGCTAGATTGGTTTGTAAAAGCGATGGTCGAAACTTTAAAAGGCATGTCTGAAGTTAACGCAGCATTTTTAGGTATAGGTATTGGTGTTCTTGCAGCGCTAGATATGGGCGGACCATGTAGTAAAGCAGCTACAGCCTTTACATTAGCAGCTATGGCAGAAGGTGTTTACGGTCCTAATGGTGTATTTCGTATGTGCTGTGCAATTCCTCCTTTAGGATTGGCTATTTCTTCTTTGATTGTGTCTCGCTCTAAATATACTAAGGAAGAAAAAGAGTTTGGTATTACTGCGTTCTTTTTATCCCTAGCTGGTATTACAGAAGGGGCGATTCCATTTGCGGCTAAAGATCCAAAACGCGTTATTATTGCGATCGTTGTTGGTACAGCGGTTGCGGGAATGCTAGGCATGATTAATGGTATTGATTCATTAGTTGCATTTGGTGGTTTAGTTGCGTTAGGTGGTGTAACCAAAGGTGCATTATGGTATGTCATTGATATGTTTATCGGAGCATTTATTATTGCTGCGATTTTACATTTTTCTCGAAAACCAGCAGTGGAAGGCGATGTTATTGTTGATGCTGATTAATCATTGAAAAATTACCCCGACTAATAGGCGGGGTAATAAATTTTTTAACGATTATTAGGAGTGTTGATAAACTGTTTTCCCTCCAACCATCGTCGTTAATACTTTGACATTTTGAATATCCGTTGCTGGAATGGTAAATGGATTACGATCTAAAATAATTAAATCTGCAAATTTTCCTTTTTCGATAGAGCCTATATAATCATCTTGTTTTAACACATAAGCGGCGCCAATTGTTGCACAGCGTAGGACTTCGGTTGCTGTTAAATTGCGGTCACTATTTAAACGAGGGTGCTGTGCGTCAATTTGTCTGGTCATAGCGATTTGGAAATCATACCATTCATTAAGTGGATCAATTGGCCAATCGCTACCAAACGCACAGGTGACTCCAGCATCTATATACTGACCGTGGGCTTCTAAACCATTATAGCGTTCGGCACCAAATAAGGTTTCGTATTGTTCTACCATTGCTAAGCTACAGCCAGCCCATTGGAATGAAAATACTACACTGGTTTTCAATTGTTTATAACGAGCAAATTGATGCATTGCACTGAGTTCATTATGAGCAGTACTAGGACGAATATCCGCATCTGGTAGTGCTTTTCGCATTTTTTCAATCGAGTTAAGAACAACTTCAATTGCTCCTTCGCCAACAGTATGCATGTGAGGATGAAATCCAGCTTTAGATGATTCCAGTATCAATGCATCTAACATCTCTGTTGAGTAATATAGATCACCGAGGCGATCTTTTTCATTTTCTAATTGATAAGGTTTTAGTAAGCGAGCTGTCATTAATGGTGCTTGCATCACTCCATCAACAAATAATTTGGTATGCGATACTTTTATACCTGGTTTAGGTTGCCAGTTTTTATCATCATAACGCTTAGCAAATTGTTTAACGCGATCAATAACAGCAGGAATATCTTCAATAGAACCGACATCATCCGGTGGTAATTCACGTGCACCAAATAAACGTATTGAGAGCTGATCTTGTTGTTGTAATTTTAGAAATGCATCGGCTTGTGTTTCAGTGATGCGTGCATCCATAACTGACGTTACACCTTGCTTATTTAATTCAGTTTGTGATAATTTAGCTATGTTTACTGCTTGTTCATCGGTAATTTTAGAGATGCTGTCAAATGCGCGCATAGCAGGGGCATCTTCTAATATACCGTTTAATTCGCCATCTTCAGTGCGTCCAATTTTTCCATCAGAAGGCTCTGGCGTATTACGGTCAAGTCCAAATTTTTCTAAAGCAATGCTATTTGCAACAAGCGTATGACAATCATTTGAAAACAGAATTACAGGGCGCGAGGTATTAAGTTTATCAAGATCAAAGCGGGTAATGTCGGTTCCGATTGGTAACACTTCTTGGCGTAACCAGCCACGAACTTGTAACCAATTTTCACTATTGTCTGCGGAATCATTATCTAAATATTCTTGAATAATGGCTAAGGTAGTATCAACAGTTAAACTTTGATAATTTAAATTACATGATGATAATTGCATACCGCCCCAAAAAGTATGTAGATGAGCATCAATTATGCCAGGCATCATTGTTTTACCTAGTAGATCATGAATTATTGTACAATTATCAACATATTGGGAGTTATTTATCTCTTGTGTGGTACCAGTTGCAACAATATAGCCATTTTTAATTGCAAGCGCTTCACAAACGGTATCATGCTCGTCAGCAGTGTAAATGTAACCATTAATATAAATAACATCGGCTTTTGCCATTATTTGTAATTCCTTAAGTAGAAGTTCAAAATGATAGGCGAACGATAGCAGATTTATAAAAAATTTGTCAAATGCAATAATTTTCTTTATTGTGTGTCAAGATTATGCTACAACTAACATATTTAGTTACAGCGTCACAAGGTGAGCTCATGAAATATCAACAATTAGAAAACCTTGAATGCGGTTGGAAGTGGCACTATTTAGTAAAAAGACATTTAGAAGGGGAGCCTATCACTCGTTATGTTGAAAAGAGTGCAGCTCAACAAGCCGTAAATGAACTATTGTTATTAGAACATAAACCGACAGCCGTCGTTGATTGGATTAAGCAGCATTTAAATCCCGATTTAGATAACCGCATGAAGCAAACCATTCGGGCGCGACGAAAACGACATTTTAATGCCGAGCAGCAAAATACACGTAAAAAGTCTATTGATTTAGAATTTCTAGTCTGGCAAAGATTAGCTAATTTAGCTAAACGCCGGGGATGTACGTTGTCACAAACAATTACACAATTAATTGAAGATGCAGAGCAAAAAGAGCAGTATGCAAGTAAAGTGTCGACAATTAAAGATGATTTACTGTCATTACTTGATGTTAATTTAGACAGTAAATAACTTAAACTACAGGATAAATAGGTTTAATTATGGGAAAATCCCTTGTTATTGTGGAATCACCAGCAAAAGCAAAAACAATTAATAAATATCTTGGCAAAGATTTCGTGGTTAAATCAAGCGTAGGGCATATTCGAGATCTTCCAGTTAGTGGTAGTAGCCACCGCAATGAAAAAACCAGTAAAGATAAAGCCGAGAAGAAAGTAAAACGATCTGAAAAGCAGATCTTAGTCGATCGTATGAGTGTCGATCCTTATAATGGTTGGAAGGCTCATTATGAAATTTTACCCGGTAAAGAGCGGGTAGTTGATGAGCTTAAAAAATTAGCCAAAGATGCTGATATGATTTATCTCGCAACCGACTTGGATAGAGAAGGGGAAGCCATCGCGTGGCATCTAAAAGATGTTATTGGTGGTGATGATGGTAAATATCGACGTGTTGTATTTAATGAAATCACTAAAACTGCGATTCAAAATGCGTTTAAGCATCCTGCTATGCTTGATATGGATCGTGTTAATGCTCAGCAGGCACGCCGATTTATGGACCGCGTAGTTGGTTTTATGGTGTCGCCATTACTTTGGAAAAAAGTAGCAAGAGGTTTGTCAGCTGGTCGAGTCCAATCCGTTGCGGTACGATTAGTTGTTGAACGTGAACGTGAAATCCATGCCTTTATTCCTGAAGAGTATTGGGAGCTCTATGCTGACTTAAAAACAGCTAATCAAGAAAAACTAACTATGCAAGTTACGCATTATAAAGATGATGCGTTTGAACCGAAAGATCGGGTTGCTATTGATATTGCTTTAGCAGAGCTAAATAATAAACAATATCAAGTAACCAATATTGAAGAAAAGCCAACTAAAAGCAATCCAACTGCGCCATTTATTACGTCGACTTTACAACAAGCTGCAAGTACTCGCCTTGGCTTCGGGGTGAAAAAGACAATGATGTTAGCGCAGCGTTTATACGAAGCGGGTTATATTACTTATATGCGTACCGACTCTACAAATTTGAGTCAAGACGCATTAACGATGGTCCGAGATTATATTGGTGAAAATTATGGTGATAAATATCTACCAAAATCACCGAATGTTTATACCAGTAAGAAAAACTCACAAGAAGCGCACGAAGCTATTCGTCCTTCTGATGTTAATATACAAGCTACAAGTCTGAGTGATGTTGAAGTTGATGCTGTTAAGTTGTATCAACTAATATGGCGTCAATTTGTTGCTTGTCAAATGACATCAGCTGAATATAACTCAATTACTGTTACTGTTAAAGCTGGGGATTTTACTTTAAAAGCAAAAGGTCGTACTTTACGTTTTGATGGTTGGACAAAAGTACAATCTCAGTTGAGTAAAAACAATGAAGATAAAATGTTACCTGCTGTATCTGTCAAAGATATTTTAGAGTTACTTAGCTTAAATCCCGATCAACACTTTACTAAACCACCTGCTCGTTACAATGAAGCTTCTTTAGTAAAAGAGTTGGAAAAACGAGAAATTGGTCGTCCTTCTACTTATGCAACGATCATTTCAACTATTCAAGATCGTGGATATGTACGATTAGATAATCGTCGTTTTTACGCAGAAAAAATTGGTGAAATTGTTACCGATAGATTAAGTGAAAATTTTAATGATCTTATGAGTTATGATTTTACCGCTCGTATGGAACATGCACTTGATGAGATCGCTAATAAAAAACAAGAATGGCGCGAAGTTTTAGATCAATTTTTTGAAGATTTTAGCCAGCATCTTGAAATCGCTGAACAAGATCCAGATCATGGTGGAATGCAATTAAATCCTTTAGTTTTAACACCAGAAATTAAATGTCCTAATTGTGGTCGTGAAATGGGGATTAAAACTGCAGGAACCGGCGTGTTTTTAGCTTGTTCTGGTTATGCATTACCGCCAAAAGAGCGTTGTAAGCAGACAATTAACTTAATTCCAGAACATGAAACCTTAAACATTTTGGAAGAAGCTGAAACAGCTGAAACCAACGCTTTAAGAGCACTTAAACGTTGCCCTAAATGTCATACCGCTATGGATAGCTATCTGCTTGATAATGAGCGTAAGCTGCATATTTGTGGTAATAATCCTATTTGTGATGGTTCTTTGGTTGAAAAGGGTACATTTAAAGTAAAAAGTTATGATGGGCCCATTATCGAATGTGAAAAATGTGGATCAGAAATGCACCTTAAATCAGGTCGTTTTGGACTCTATATGGGCTGTACTAATCAAGATTGTAAAAATACACGTAAAATCTTGAAAAATGGTGATGTGGCTCCTCCTAAAGAAGATCCAGTTGATTTGCCTGAATTACAATGTACTAAATCAGATGCACATTTTGTCCTTAGAGATGGTGCATCAGGTATATTTTTAGCAGCGCATAATTTCCCAAAATCACGGGAAACTCGTGCACCATTAGTTGAAGAGTTACAACGCTTTAAATATCGTTTACCAGAAAAATTTATTTATTTAACTGAAGCACCAAGCCATGATCCAAATGGTAATCCAAGTATTGTTCGTTATAGCCGAAAGAATAAAGAACAGTATGTTACTTCTGAAGTTAACGGCAAATCTACTGGTTGGGTCATGCAATATGTTCATGGTAAATGGGTTAATAGTAAAAAATAGGTAATAACACTTAATCATTTTATAAAGAATAGCTCAGGTTCAGTAGCTGTTTAATATAAAAAGCCGTTTATGTGGTAAGGTGTGAAGGGAATTACCTTAAAAAACCCCTTTCCTCAAGTTTTTTTTGAGAAAAGGGAAAGGTATATAGTTAAAGGAGCCTTTGTCATGAAGTTGCAACAGCTGCGTTATATTGTTGAGGTTGTTAATAATGATCTCAATGTATCGCTTACTTCTGAAAAACTTTATACCTCTCAACCTGGAATAAGTAAGCAGATTAAATTATTGGAAGATGAGCTAAATGTACAAATCTTTACCCGTGTAGGTAAACATCTTTCAGAAGTTACACCAGTTGGCGAGCAGATTATAGCTTTAGCCCGTGAAATTTTAAATAAAGCACAAGATATTAAAATTTTAGCTAAAGAGTTTAGTCAACCAAATCAAGGCTCATTAACGATAACAACCACTTATACTCAAGCTCGTTATACTTTACCTATTGTTATCCAACAATTTATGCAACAGTACCCGAGTATCACTCTCCATATGGAACAAGGGTCATCTCCTCAATGCCTGATGCAAGTACAAACTGGACAAGCTGATTTTGCTATCGTGACCGATTTATCAGATCTTAGTGATGATATGATTGCATTACCTTGTTATCATTGGAACCAAGCTGTCATTGTCATGAAAGATCACCCTTTAGCTAAAAGCAGTTTAATTACAATTGATGAGCTATCTAAATATCCATTAGTTAGTTATGATTTTTCTAATGATGGTTCCGATCTTAATCAGGCATTTATTAAAGCTAATCAAGTCCCAAATATTGTATTTAGCACTACTGATGCTGATTTGATTAAAACCTATGTCAAATTAGGTGTTGGTGTTGGCATTGTGGCTAAAATGGCGGTTGATGAAAGTTCAGATTGTGAATTTGTGGTGCTAAATGCCGGCCATATATTCCCTTACAGTACAACTTATATCGTCTTCGCACGATCTCTGTTCTTGCGTAATTATATGTATGATTTTATTAGTCAATTTTCTCCACATTTAAATAGACAAACTATAGATAAAATTAGTCTTTGTGAAAACAATGTAGCAGTGCAAGCTATGTTTAATGGAGTTAAATTACCTGTTAGATAAACCGATAGGTCATTTTGAAATGTATTTTAAGAAACCAAGCTCAAAGATTGTGCCTCGCTTGGTTTCTTTTTAATATTATTTATGTCTAGCTTTTAAAATGCCAATCACATCTTGGAGTGATAGATTTTGATCCTGTAGTAAGACTAATAGATGGTAAATCAAATCTGCCGATTCATTTTTCAATTCTTCTTTATCTCGTACAGTGGCAGCAAGGGCGGTTTCTACACCTTCTTCTCCGACTTTCTGAGCAATACGCTTAGTACCATCATGATAGAGTTTTGCAGTATAAGAGGTGTTAGGATCAGCTTGCTTACGAGAGCCAAGTAATTGTTCTAAATCGTATAGAAAGCCCCATTCAGTTTTAGAATTCTTAAAGCAGCTGTTTGTTCCAGTATGACAAGTTGGTCCAATCGGATTGACTAAAATTAACAGCGTATCGTTATCACAATCGGTTGAGATATTAACCACGTTTAAAAAGTTGCCTGAGGTTTCGCCTTTGGTCCATAAACGTTGTTTAGTTCGAGAATAAAACGTTACTTTTCCGCTATTTAGGGTTTGAGCTAAAGCTTCCTGATTCATATAACCCAGCATGAGCACTTCACCAGAAATATAATGCTGAATAATAACTGGCATTAAATTATCGACTTTTTGCCAATCAAGTGATTTTGTATCTATCTGTATTTGGGAATGTTGAGTTAACATAATCGTATTTCTACTCCATGTTGAGCTAAATATTGTTTAAGTTCGCCAATATTAATAATTTGTTTATGAAAGACTGAAGCCGCTAAAGCACCATCAACATTAGTTTCTTTAAAAGCTTGTAAAAAATGCTCCATAGTACCCGCACCGCCAGAAGCAATCAGTGGTACTTGGCAAACTTCTCTAATCGTTTTAAGTTGCTTAAGATCATAACCATTACGAACACCATCTTGGTTCATCATATTCAATACAATTTCACCGGCACCTCGCTTTTGGACCTCTTGAACCCAATCAATTGTATTCCATTTGGTGGCTACAGTTCGCTTTTCATCACCGGTAAATTGATAAACGTGATAACTATCTGAATCTTTATCATACCAAGTATCAATCCCTACCACGATACATTGCACACCAAAGCAATCAGCTAATTGAGTAATCAAGTTTGGGTTAGCTAAAGCAGGTGAGTTGATTGAAATTTTATCTGCCCCATAAGTTAAAATCTGCCCAGCATCTTCAACCGTTTTTATACCACCAGCAACACAAAAGGGTATGTCAATAACTTGAGCAACTTTAGCCACCCAACTTTTATCAACCACACGCCCATCAGATGAAGCAGTGATATCATAGAAAACCAGTTCATCTGCACCTTCTTCCGCATAGCGTTTAGCTAATGGTACAATATCACCAATGATTTCGTGATTACGGAATTGCACGCCTTTAACAACTTGACCATTACGAACGTCCAAGCAAGGTATTATCCTTTTTGCCAACATGAAATTGCCTCCTGAACTGTAAATTTACCTTCTAGTAATGCCCGACCCACAATGACACCAGCAACACCACTGTCTTTTAAGTCCTTTACATCGTTCAACTGTCCGATTCCACCAGAAGCTTGAAAATCAATAGTTGGGTATTTTTTGCTAATTTCTTGATATAAGCTTATGTTAGAACCAGTTAATGTACCATCTTTTGAAATGTCAGTACAAAGGACATGTTTTAAGCCATAAGGTAAGTAATCCTCAATTACTTGTTCTAAAGTTTGCTTAGAATCTTCTTGCCAGCCATGAATAGCGACATTTTTATTGCCATATTTGTCAATACGAACATCCAATGCTAATACCAAAGATTCAGGTCCATAATTTTCAAACCATTTTTTTACTAATTTGGGATCTTTAATTGCAGTTGAACCGATAACAACTCGTGTTGCACCAGCAGAGAGAAGGGCTTTAACATCATCTTCACTGCGAATTCCTCCTCCAACTTGTACTGGAACTTGGACACCATTAATCAGTGTTTTAATTAATGTGATTTGCCGAGCTTTTGGATCTTTAGCACCTGTTAAATCAACTAAATGTAGTAATTTAGCTCCTTGCCTCTGATAGTCTTGTAATCGAGCTAAAGGATCATTACCATAATCACGTTTTTGTTCATAATCACCCTGGTGTAATCGAACCACAGTGCCATCAATTAAATCCAGAGCAGGAATAATAATAGGGTAAACTGCCATTTTTACATCTCCAAAAAGTTCTTTAGTAATTTTGCACCGGCTGAGCCAGAACGCTCTGGATGAAATTGCACACCGTAAAAGTTGTCTTTTTGTACGGCAGCTGTAAAGCTTTCGCCGTAATTGGTTTCTGCGATAGTTGATGAGCATAATGGTAAGGCGTATCCATGTACAAAGTAAAAATAAGCACCATTTGGAATATCTCGGAATAAATGGTGGCCAGCTTTAGGGTTAACTTGATTCCACCCCATATGCGGTAGTGGTAGTCCACAATCAGGAATTTCAGAGACTTTTTCGTGAATGATACCTAACGTATGGACATGCCCTTCATTACTATAATCGGCCAAAAGTTGCATACCAAGGCAGATGCCTAATACAGGTTGGGTGCAAACTTTTATCAGCTCGATTAAATTCCGTTCTTTTAACTTTTTCATTGCTGCAGATGCGGAACCCACACCCGGTAAAAAGAGTTTATCCGACTCAAGCACAATATCAGGCTCAAGACTAATAATTGGATTATAGCCTAGTCGTTGTATTGCGTATTTTACTGATGAAAGATTTGCACAGCCTGTATCGAGAATGACAATTTTCATCTATAGCACTCCTTTCGAACTAGGTAATCTATCACTTTCAATTTTAATTGCTTGTTTAAGTGTTCGAGCAAACGCTTTAAATAAGCTTTCGATTCTATGATGATCATTATTTCCTGATGTTTCAATATGTAAGGTGATCCCCATAGCATAAGTTAAAGAGTAGAAGAAATGTTCTACCATTTGTGTACTCATATCTCCAACTTTAAGATCACTAAATTGTGCCGAAAATACAAGGTAAGGCCGACCAGAAATATCTATTGCACATTTTGCTAAACATTCATCCATTGGAATAACTGATGCATAGCGTGTGATTCCACGTTTATCTCCAAGAGCTTGTTTTAGCGCTTCACCTAAAGCAAGGCCAGTATCTTCAATGGTGTGATGATCATCAACATGAAGATCACCTTCAACTTGAATATTGAGTTTAATGCCACCATGAGTAGCAATTTGATCGAGCATATGATCAAAAAAACCAATACCTGTATTAATTTGGCTACCACCTTGTCTATCTAACCAAACCTCAACTAAAATCTTAGTCTCTTTGGTGTTTCTTTCGACTTTTGCATAACGATCTGCTGTGGTTAAACGTTGAGCTATTTCGTTCCAATTAAGATTTACTGGATCATAACGTAACCCTTTTATTTGCATATTTTCTGCAAGCTGGATATCAGTGACCCTGTCACCAATTACATAGCTATTTTGTTTGTCTAAGTTGCCATTCATTAAATAAGGAAGAACCAGTTTTAGTTTAGGTTTGCGGCACTCACAATTGTCCTCAGGAAAATGAGGACAAATTAAAACTTCTTCAAATCTGACGCCTTGTGATTCAAATATTTGCATCATCAAGTTATGAGGACCATCAAATTTGGCTTGTGGATAGCTGCTGGTGCCTAAACCATCTTGATTGGTCACCATAACTAATTTATAACCAGCAGCTTGTAATTTAAGTAATGCGGGTATCACATTAGGTTCAAATTCAAGCTTTTCGAAACTATCAACTTGAAAATCGATAGGAGGTTCAACAATTAATGTTCCATCACGATCGATAAATAAATATTTTTGTAACATACTTGCTCCTATAATATGGCTTTAAGTGCTGTTATTACTGCTTCACATTCAGCTTGAGTACCAATCGAAATTCGAACAAAACCATCTTGACCAATTGATTTACTTTGGTCACGCAATATAATGCCTTCATTCCAAAGTTTATGAAATACATCCTTATTACTCTGAAATTTAACACATAAATAATTTGATTCACTAGGATAAACTTTTTCGACTATAGGCAGTGCTGAAAGATGCTTAGCCAGCTTTTCTTTTTGATTATTCAGATTGATGACATGCAATCTCATCGTATTAATACCGTCTTTACTCAATGCCTGAGTGGCAATGTCAGCTACAGGTGTAGCTAATGGATATGGAGCGATCACTTTTTGTAACGCGTCGATTACTGGCTTATTAGCTAAAGTAAATCCACAACGTAAACCGGCAAGTGCAAATGCTTTTGATAAGGTGCGTAAAATCACTAAGTGAGGAAAGTCTTTAAGCCAACTGACTACCGTTGAATTAGGCGAAAACTCAATATAAGCCTCATCAATCACAACTAGCGCTCGATCTTCGGCTATATTAAGTAATGTTTTAATATCATCTTGATTGATTAAATTACCAGTGGGATTATTTGGTGAACAAACATAGATTAATTTAACACTATCAATATTTTGCTTAATTCCTTCAAGATCAAGTTGCCAATCTGATTTGGTCGGTACAGTTTTAGTTTTTATTCCTAAAGTTTCAGCACTGACTTGATACATACCATAAGTTGGTGGACAGTAAAGTATTGTATCTGTATCAGGCTCACAAAAAGCACGCATTAATAGCTCTATCGCTTCATCAGCACCGCGGCTAACTATCACTTGATCAGGTCGAACTCCTGCATACTGCGCATAACCATTTATAACATGTTCAGGCTGTGCTTCTGGATAACGGTTTAATGTTTGTTCTGTTAACTGATAATTGGGGGCAACAGGGTATTCATTGGCATTTAACCACACGTCACCTTTACCACCAATACGTCTGGCTGATTGATAAGGTGTCAACTTTTGTACGTTTTTTCTGACTAATTGATTAATATCCATTTTATCCACCTATTATTTATTATCAGCATTAAGTTTAGCTAAGCGAATCGTTACCGCATTTTTGTGTGCAGTCAGTTGCTCAGCTTGTGCCATTAGCTCAACTGCTGTACCTATCGCTTTCAATCCATCAGGCGTTAATTTTTGTACAGTCATCCGTTTTTGAAAATCTGGTAACCCGAGGCTTGAATAAGTTGAGGTATAACCATAAGTAGGTAATACATGATTTGTACCTGATGCATAATCGCCAGCCGATTCTGGTGACCAATCACCGATAAATATTGAACCGGCACTATTAATTTTATCAACCAGTTGATCCGCATTTTTAGTTTGAATAATTAAATGCTCAGGCCCATAACGATTGCTGATATCTACACATTCTTCTAAATCGCTGGTTACTATAAGTCGGCTTTCTTTCAACGCTTTTTCAGCAATATCTTGGCGCGATAGTTGCATAAGTTGTTTATCAACCTCAATCGAAACTTCCTGTGCAATCTTCTCATCAGGAGTAAGTAGTACCACTTGTGAATCCGGTCCATGTTCAGCTTGTGAAAGTAAATCAGCAGCTATAAAAGATGGATTAGCAGAACTATCGGCGATGACCAATACTTCAGAAGGGCCTGCTGGCATATCAATAGCTGCACCATCAAGACGTTGGCTTACTTGACGTTTGGCTTCAGTAACATAAGCATTACCCGGGCCAAATATTTTATCGACTTTTGGAACTGACTCGGTACCTAATGCCATTGCAGCAATCGCTTGTGCTCCCCCTAATTGATAGATTTCTGTTACACCACAAAGATCGGCAGCATATAAAATTTCGTCTGCAATTGGGGGAGGTGAGCATAAAATCACTTTACGACAACCAGCAATTTTGGCTGGAATAGCGAGCATTAAAACAGTCGATAATAAAGGAGCAGAACCACCAGGTATATAAAGACCAACTGAATCAATAGGTCTGGTCACTGATTGGCATTGAATACCTGGCATAGTTTCAACTGTTATGGTCGGTCTTACTTGCGCTTGATGGAATTTTTTAATATTGCTCACAGCTAATTGCATTGCCTGTTTTAAATCCGTTGTGACACGACTAATTGCTGTTTTTATCTCATCTTCAGTTAATTTAATTTGATTGGTTTGAGTTTTATCATATTTACTACTCAATGCTTTGAGGGCTTGGTCACCATTTTGTTTAACCTGTGTCAAAATATCTTTAACCACTTGGCTAATAGAATCTGAGGCAGCAATTGCCGGGCGAGTTAATAATTCTGCTTGCTGTTCTTTAGAACAATTTTGCCAATAAGAAAGCTTCATTTGATTACTCCATCATTTTTTCAATTGGTAATACAAGGATTGAACTAGCACCTAATGCTTTTAGTTTTTCCATGGTTTCCCAGAATAATGACTCAGTACTAACCATGTGTAATGCTACCCGATTTTGTTCACCGGTTAATGGTAAAATAGTTGGATTTTCTGCACCAGGTAATAGCGAAACAACTTGATCTAAAACTGCTGTTGGAGCGTGAAGCATAATATATTTAGATTCACGAGCTTGAATTACACCTTGAATTCGAGTCATCACTTTATCGATTAGGGCTTGTTTAGTGCAGGACATTTCACCTTCACGTTGAATTAAGCATGCTTTAGATTTATAAATGACTTCTATTTCTTGTAAACCATTGGCCTCAAGAGTTGCACCACTTGATACCAAATCACAAATTACATCAGCTAAACCAGCTCGAGGAGCCACTTCAACAGAACCATTAAGCAAACAAGTTTTAAAACTTACATTATATTGAGAGAGATAACGGCGGAGTAGGTGAGGATAAGTTGTTGCTACACGCAAATTATTTAAGCACTCGGGACCTGTATAGTTAAAGTCACGAGGGGCGGCAATAGATAAACGACATCCTCCAAAATCAAGTCTACGTAATTTTTTATATTGTGGATTATAACCTTCAGCTTGCCTATCTAGAACTTCTTCTTCTAAAACATTTTCGCCTACAATACCAATATCAACTACGCCATCAATCACAAGGCCTGGTATATCGTCATCACGAACGCGTAAAATATCAATTGGCATATTTTCAGCGAAAGCAATTAGACGTTGCTCTTGTAGATTAATTTTGATACCACACTGAGCTAGTAATTTTTTTGACTCATCACTTAAACGTCCTGATTTTTGCATTGCTATACGTAAACGTGAATTATCCAACATGTTATTCTCCCTAAATAAAATTATTAACCACAAACAAAAAACCCTCGGAAGTTTGATCTTCCGAGGGTTCTCTATTTGCTTTTGCGAAATCACCGGAAGACCATTTGTCTTCCAGCACCAATCGCCCGAAGACTATTCAGGAATGATGGTGATGATGGTGTTTAGTCATACAAAAACAATTCATAAAAATTAAAACCTTTAAATTTAACTGTTGTACAAAATATAACAGAAACGATTAATGAGCAATAGCTTTTTGTTAATTTATTGAAATAAATTGTAAGCAAGCGATTATTATTAACCATAATGACTTATCAAATATAAATATTTAATCATTTATTTTTACGATTAATTATAAGATTTGTTTTAACTTATGGCTGACTTTATAACGACTATAATCAGCAATTTTATTTAAGAAGTTCTCTAGACTATTATTTTCAAAGTGGCAGACAATCATATAACAACCATCACCAGTAATTTTGTAAAATTCGGAAACCTCATCAAAAGATTTTACTAACTTTTCAAACGATTCAAATTGATTTGAATTCATATAAATAGTAATAAATTGTAATTGAGATTTTTGCTCTTTAATGGTGAATTTTTCGATAATATGATTATTTAATAACTCTTGCACACGTTGACCAACTGCTTGGCTTGACAAGAATACCTTCTCTCCAATCTCTCGCCAAGATTGACGACTATTCTCTTTTAACTCATTTAATATAGCGCGATCTTTTTTATCCATATTTTCATTTTGAAAGCGAACTGCTGTTAATTCCTTCAATTTACTATGTTATTTAAAAGTTAATACCTGCAGAATAATAACATAAAACATTATAAAGGAGAGCAAAATGACGCAAGCATTAATAATTATTGATGTGCAAAATGATTATTTCCCTGAGGGAAAATACCCATTAAATAATACCGAACAGACGTTGAAATATATTTTAAAGTTACAAAATTATTTCCGTCAAAAGCAATTGCCGATTATTTATATACAGCACGTTAATCAAGATGTTAATGCCGCTTTTTTTGTAAAAAATAGCTACGGAAGTCAGTTACATTCTAAATTACTTCCTCTTGAAGAGCATAATGAATTTATTGTTCAAAAAGCATATCCAAATAGCTTTTACCAAACTCATTTACAACAGAAGTTAGAGCAATTAGGTATATCACAATTAGTGATTTGTGGAATGATGAGTCACATGTGTGTTGATTCCACTACACGCTGCGCATTTGAACTAAATTATCAACCAATTTTGATTCATGATGCTTGTACTACTCGTGATCTTAACTTTAATGACAATATAATTGCTTCACAAATAGTTCATGATAGTTTTATGTCTGCATTAATGCGATTTGCAACAGTAAAGAAGTGTGAATCATTTATACAAAAAATTTAATGAAGTGAAATAAATAAAACACTATTTTAAACTTTAATAATTGAAGTAAATATTCTTATTTTTGACATTAATATTTATCTGTGATAATACTGGCTAATTAAAAATAATTTAATATTAATTAGTATTTTATAGGTGTTTTACATGTTTCAATCCATTGATGTGCATCATGTAGCAAGAGAGGTTATTATATTATTATTCTTGTTGCCAATCTTTTATTTCTTTTATGTTTTTTCATTCATAACTATCTTTGTAAGAATGAATCGAATTATTAGAGCAATTCTAGCAACTATAATTTTGGCTTTAACTGTTTATATTTCAATCAATGCTAATTTGGAGTTTTTTATATTTTTTCTTTCAGCTATTGTTTTTCCGCTAATAATTCGTTTTTGCCAATCAGAAACAAAAAAATATTTTGGTTCAAGAAATAAATTAGCTTCTTTATTCAGTTATATATTATTACCATTATTTTGTACTTTCTTTTGGCCGGCTTACTTAATCATAGTACCTAGCGTGACAGAGTATTTAGAAAATAGACCAAGTAGCGAGTGTAAAAAAAATGGCCGTTTAGTTGAACTGTCAAAAGATACAATCTTACGTATTTATCCTAATTCTAAATATTCACCATTTTGGGTTATTGAAGGATATAATAGTGCTAATGTTTCAGAAAGAAAATTTTGCGAGAAGTTTTCTAATGATGTAGCTCATAAAATTGATAAAATTAGTGATATTAGAATTGACTCGAGTGATATTTGCCTTCATCCAACATCCAAAGCATTAACTGCTTATTGCAATAATATAAAAAATGAAAATTTACAATTTAACAATTTAGATATTGATTTTTTTAGAACTAATAAGAATAGCTCTGATGACAGTTCATTTAAAATATTTCAAGAAAACTTAGAGTATGCAAAAAGTAAAGAAAACTGTGATTATTGTTATAATAAATTTATAGAGAGTAATCAATTTGACAATAATATAGTTCTGTATAGATTTAAAAATAATAATATTCTAATTGTTCCCCAACCAAATTGGTTACCTATTCAATCTGAACCATTAGTAATTCAATGTTCAATTGATAAGGATTTAGGATGTCATTATATTTATGAATATAAAGGGGATTTTAAAGTATCACTTCACTATGAATTTATAAGTCATGATAATAAAGCCAATTATGGAGAGGAACCCATTTACAACCAAGAGTTCATTGATAAATATTTAGAAGGTGCTCAAAAAGCCGCTTTAGTCGTTGAAGATTTTATTGAGAGTCTAAGTGACAAGCAAGATATGGTGGATTGAGACTTTAGTTAAATAGTTTCAAATTACTTGCCGATTGATGTTAGTTTATATTTTAAGGATTGATTTCAGATAAAGCTTTCAATGCTTAGATAAATTTACCCAGAATATACATATTATAGTTTTCTTATTATCAATAAATAAACAATCAAAAAATTGTAGCGTAATATGTTTAATAAAATAGATCATATAAACATAACTGGTTTAAATAAAATATAATTATTTGAATATTAAGATAGGGAAGAGTAATAAACAATATCGATAGGAAAAATAAGCCATTATTAAAACTAGATTGAACTATTTATTTAAGCGATAAATCAAAATTAGAGGAAAGGTAATCATTTTTACCTTTCCTAGAAATTTAACATATTATGACTCGATAATTTGTGGATATTTTTTACCAGATAGAACACTAAATCTGCCGGTTCCAAGCAATGAAAGACTAAAAGCAGTTAAAGACATAAATGCTGGATATTCCCAACCACCACCTGGATTAGTAAATGACCAACCATTAGCCCAATGCACAATAGTTATTATTGCTAGTTGAAAAAAGGCAATTAATGCAACAGCGCGAGTTAGAATACCTAATAGCAACAATGCACCGCCACCAATTTCAAAAACGATTACAATATAAGAAAAGAACCCAGGAAAACCAAGAGTGTGAAAATACTCTGCGGTACCTTCTGGTGTTAGAACAAGTAATTTAGTAAAACCATGGGCTAAAAACATCATACCTAAAGCAATTCGTAATACGAAAGCAGCTACATCAGTTTGATATTCTTTCATTGTGTGTTTCCTATATTAAGTTAACAAAATAATAAAAATCTTATATATCTATTACTTATTTGAAACATAGGATACTGCATGTGAGATTTTCTCACAGTTAACAATCAATAGTAAAGGAACATTAAAAAAATTAAAGTTCTTCCTATCAATATGAATTAGTACTATTAATTGCGATAAAATAGCGGTGCGACTAATGTCGCACCGGTATTACTTACTTATTGTTGGTGTCGAATAGAATTGGTATTTGAATTTGTTTGCCTAAATTATGTTTCTAAACATTCAAATTTTATTGGGTAACATTATATATCAAAAATGAGACTTTAGTCTCATTTTTTTAAAATATTTCACAATTAATAATTTATTATTTAAAATGAAAGAAATGGCGTAAAATTAATATAAGTCAAAAAACACTGTTATGAACAAATTTGAAACTAGTTCTTTGAACAACTTTACAAGTCTTAAAAAAAAGAATTATGAGCGACTATTAGAGATTGCTTTGGACTCATTAGAAAATGGAATTGAACCTACGATTACTGAGTTAGCTGATAAATCAGGAATCTCAAGATCGACTGCTTATCGCTATTTTCCAACACAAAATGATCTGATATCGGCAGTGGTTAATCGTTCACTTGATCCTATTTTACAATGGCATACAGACGAACAAAATATAAGCCAAAGAGTTAATGAATTCATATCGTTTGCTTATACTGAAATGATAAAACATGAAGGTGCTATAAGAGCGACGATGCGATTATCTTTGCAACAATGGGCGAATGAGCGTTCTAAATCAGCACCTAATACAACAAAACGAGTACGGGAAAATCGTAAAGAGGTAATTTCGAAATTATTACAACCGTTACAATCACAGCTTAGTGAAGAGCAATATAATAAAGTCATTTATACCATATCAATCATCTGTGGTTCGCAAATAACGGTTTTAAAAGATGTTTGGAATTTAGATGATTCATATATTATATCGCTTTCTCAATGGATAGCTAACGCTATCATTAATCAAGCGAAAAATGATGCTAACACTTAACGTATTTTTTTCCTATTCCTTTCTAAGTTTTTAAAATGAAAAATCATTCAAAACACTGCCATATTAGACAGTGTCTTTCTTTTATAACTATAAATTTTTGAAACAGATATTTTTTTAATGGTATTGAATTGGTTGTTGGTTTTGTTCATCGTGAACTAAAAACAAACAGGTATTGCTGGTTAAAACGGCTTGTTGTAAACGCAGTTTATCTTTCTCATTAAGATCATTAACACATGCAACTACATAACTACAGGTTTTACTTTGTAATGCTTTCTCAATAGTAGATACTAAATTTTCATTATTCAAATTAGCTAAATGAACAACTTTTTCTTTATCTAATCCAGCAGTATTCACCCATGAACGTTTTAACATCGGACGATCTGATAGCCATAATTGCCATTTTTTCTCTTTATTAAATGAACGTAATAAAGGTCGCTGTTGTTGTAACACCTGTTGAAAGGGTGTTTCAAAATTGATAGCCATAAGTTGTGGTGAAGAATGTTCAATAAGCATAAAAACCTCGATGCTGTTTATATATACAGTGTATATTAATACAGTAATTTGAGGTTGTAAATACTATTTGTGATCATTTTTTATATTGTTTTGGGTTAATATACCTTCATGAACGAAAAAATTGATAGGTAAAAAAGCCTAAAAATGTCATTAAAACTGAGCCAGTAACATGAACAGCAATGGTCGCTAATCCCCAACCAATACGACCTTCTTGAAGAAAGTTAACAATTTCAGCCGAAAACGTTGAAAAAGTAGATAACCCACCACAAAAACCTGTAATTATCAGCAATCGCCACTCAGCAGAAAGATTTGCATGATTAAAAAAAGCAATTGCAAAACCAATAATATAACCAGCGATCAAATTAGAAAATAATGTACCTAAAGGAATAGCAAAAGCAATGACATTTAATTTTAACGATAAGAACCAGCGAAGCAATCCTCCGAAAACTGAACCGATTGAAATAGCTAAAATAAGTTTCAACATAAATGGGCAACCTTTAAATCATAAATTAAACCTGATCATATCAGTAGAGCATCCAATTGGATATCTTTTTGAAGATAAAATCATTCATTTATTAAATATATTAAATATTCGATTTCAATCGTTATTATTTTTTACTGGTTTGCGCTAAAATATTTAGCTAAATGATTAAATATAAAGGTTATGATAATGTTTACAGGAATCGTACAAGGTGTTGGTCAGATTATTTGTATCACAGATCAGGACAAATTAAGAACCTATAAAGTCAAACTTCCACACAACTTAACAAATAATATTGAAATCGGGGCATCAATAGCAAATGATGGCTGTTGCTTAACTGTAACCGGAATTGAAAATGACTGCGTAACCTTTGACATTATGCAAGAAACCCTTGCTTTAACTACTCTCGGCAATAAGAAGCAAAACGACTTTGTTAATATTGAACGAAGTGCTAAATATGGTGATGAAATAGGTGGGCATGTAATGTCTGGACATGTCTCTTGTACTGCAACCATTAGCGATATTCAAAAAACAGCTACCAACTGTCAAATGACCTTAGCTATGCCAGAAAAATTTATGAAATATGTGCTATATAAAGGCTTTATTGGTATAGACGGCGCAAGTTTAACCGTTGGTGAGGTTAAAGATAACCATTTTAACATTCACCTGATCCCAGAAACCTTATCGATTACTACTCTTGATACCAAAAAAGTAGGGGATAGTGTTAATATCGAAATTGATTCACAAACTCAAGCTATTGTCGATACGGTTGAACGCGTATTAGCAAAATAAATGATTGAGCACAAAAGATTATTTAATAATGGTTTATTGCAAAAAATAGACTTTTTATTGAAATAAAAGCAAACTATTAAAAGCATCAAACCATTATTATTGAATTAACTTATAACATAAGTTATTACAAACATTTATCTCTTTATATAAAATAAACTCAGCTATTTAATAGGATGAAAATATTAAAGGTATGCTTTACTATCTGAAATGAATCATCCAAATAATCATCATTCTTAATTTATTCATTAAAAAGAGATATAAAATAGTAATTTCATGTCAAATGACTAAATGTATTACCTCATTATTAAGACCTTTATAATCATCTAGATTAAGAAAAATACTCCATTTTAAGATTGCTATTTACGCAATCAGACTTTTCAACATTGGTTATTATCACATTTGATTCCAGATTAATCTGGAAAAAAATGTAATCGTCTTATTTATTTATCTAACTATACTTTAAATCATCATGAAGGTATTACATATAGAAAAAGGAGTTGAGTAATGGAAGGACAGATCAAATTACTTAAACTACTTTACCATGATATTACTGAAGAATTAAATCAATTTGTTAAGCAATCCAATATCCAAAATGGTCAGTTAACCATAGCTACCACACATACAACTTGCTCACTATTTTTTGAAGAGTGTATGCATGACACTAATTTTTTTGGGGATGAGTTTCTTCATGTCGATATCAACAATACCTTAGAAAAAATTGTACCACGCATGACCAGTGAAAATCAGTACAACAGCCCAGGTCCAAAGCATGTTGAATTTGGTTTAGGACTTAGTGATCCCAATTATCCAGCAGAAAAATGGGTTATGCTAAATACTGATGCTCATATCAAATCATCACTTTTTGGTCATTTCTCATTGGTGTTGATCATTAAAGATGGTTTGCCACTATTAGGGCAATTAGGAAAAATCTATTTTGTTGACTGGGATGCGCTACGTGAACGAAAACGTAATGTCAATTTTATGTTGATGGGCTGTTAATAAGAGGGAATAATTATGATACTGTCCCCATCACTATTTAATTCTGATCTTTATCAGATTAAAGAAAACTTGGAAAAATTGAAATCATTGGGTATTCGTCAATTACATATTGACGTGATGGATAATCACTATGTACCAAATCTTGGTTTTAATGCAAGCTTTGTCAAAAATTTAAAAACACATACTGATTTCATTTTAGATTGTCATCTTATGGTCGAGAAGCCTGAGTTAGCCATAGCAGATTTTATTGATGCTAAAGCTGATATTATCACCTTTCATTACGAAGCAACGGCCCATCACTCATTCATTATCAACAAAATAAAAAGTAATAATATCAAAGCTGGAATAGCTATAAATCCAAGCACACCGGTTGAAAACCTAAAATTATTATTACCTTTTATCGATTTAGTATTAGTTATGACTGTTAATCCGGGTCAAAAAAATGAAAGCTTTTTACCTTTTACCTTACAAAAAATTGAACAATTAACCCGTGAAAAGCAAAAAGGTAATTATCATTACGACATCCAAGTTGATGGCAATATTACCGACCAAACTATATCACCATGCATTGCCGCTGGAGCAAATAGCATTGTATCGGGTGGATTCATCTTTAAAAATAATGCCATCGAAAACAATATAGAAAAGTTAAAAGTGGAAATAAAATAGGAATGAAAAAGTGACTATCAAAAATGTACTTAGCAAAATATTAACTGAAATATCGGCACAAGAAAGTAATATAAATGAAGATCAACTTCAGGAATTTAAAAACGCTATTATTAACGCAAAACACATCTTTTTAGCTGGAACCGGCCGATCAGGATTAATGATTAGTGCATTTGCTAATCGATTAATGCATTTAGGTTTAAATGTGAGTTTAATAACTGAAATCAGCAAACCTAAAGCAAATGTTGGCGATTTATTGATTTTAGGATCTAATTCTGGGGAAACTAAAAGCCTCATCGCTTATGCTAATCAAGCAAAAGCAATCGGTGTTAAAATAATCCTATTTACCACCAACAACAACTCAAGTTTAGCAAAACTAGCTGATAACATTGTTGCAATTCCAATCAATGTTGTTCAATTAAATCAACCTATGGGCAGTACCTTTGAACAACTATCTCTGCTGACTTATGACAGTATTATTTATAGCCTAATGGAAGATTTGAATCAAACGCCAGAATCAATGAAAAACCGACATGCCAATATTGAATAGCATTGAGTCTAAAAAGCTCCAAGTCTCAAGCCTAAATTAGTGATGGATGCTTTTGGAGGCAAGTCCATTGCATCTACACTATATGGGATAATTAACATTATAGCATTTAATATTTTTATAAAATTTTGAGGAACGGGGTTTTTTAATTCAAAAAAAGTTGAGGAACGGGGTTTTTGAGGGGATGAGAATGCAAATAGCTCTTAAAAAGTTAAACCGCCATTAATTTATCTATTCAATTAACAGCGATTTTATTCCTTACAGATTGAATCACTATTTAATGCTTTTTAAATAGTCAGCAATTTCTGCAATATCTTTAGGTGTAGTTTGGCAGCATCCGCCAATCAATTTAGCACCTAATTTTAACCAAGTTGGTAATTGGTTTTTGAAAGTACAGTTGTGTTGGTGATTTTTATGCCATTGTTTGGTGGTTGGATCATACTGTTCACCTGAGTTTGGATAAACAATCAAAGGTTTTCTAGTTAAGGTTTGTAATACGGTTAATGCGGCAGTTACTTCTTCTAAGGCAATGCAATTAATACCAACGCTAACCACTTGATCAACGTTATTTAGATAATCGATCACTTCTTTTAGTGGGGTACCATCGCTAAGGTGATTAGCATCTTTTAAGGTAAATGAGAACCATGCTGTCATTGATGGATATTGTTTCAGTACTTTGACAAGCGCTTTAATTTCAGCAAAATTGGGTAAGGTTTCGCAAGCTAGAATATCGGCTTTGCCATCGATTAATGCTTGTATTCGGATCTGATGAAATTCGATAAATTTATCTTCACTTAATTGGTAGTTGCCTGTGTATTCTGAACCATCAGCTAAATAAGCACCATAAGGACCAACTGAACCAGCTATAAATAGTGGTTTATTTTTACCAATCTGAGTTAAATATTGCTCTTTTGCTTGTTGAGCCAGCTCGACACTTTTTTTGATAAGCTTTATAGATTCATCTAAAGATATCCCTTTTTTAGCGAACCCTAAAGGTGATGCCTGATAGCTGGCAGTGGTTGCACAATCTGCACCAGCTTTAAAGTAGTCATAATGAACTTGCCTAATCAGATCGGGTTGTTCTATTAATACTTTGGCTGACCATAAACTATCATTAAGATCACAGCCACGGCGCTGTAACTCACTAGCTAAAGCACCGTCAATTATGATATTTTGGTTGAATGATATTGGATTAAACATTATCGGTTTACTCGTTGTTGATAAGCTCGGGTAACATGATAGGCGATATAGCAAAACACCACAAATGGAATACCACAATAAAGCGCGATGCGCTGTTCTGGATCGAATGCCAAACCGACACAAGCAACTAAGCATAGAATAAAGCCTAAAATTGGTACTAATGGGTATAAAGGTGCTTTATATTTGAGACCTTCAATGTCAGAAGATGAAAGTTGTTTTCTAAAAAAGTAATGAGAAGCACAAATACTTAACCAAACTGCCACCACAGCGAAGCCAGAAATCGCGGTCAGGCCGACAAATACCGTATCTGGGGCGATGACACTAGAAAACAGCGCTAATAAACCACCAATCATACTAACGGAAATAGCAGTGGTTGGAATACCTTTTTTATTTAGTTTACTAAAATATTTAGGTAATGTACCTTGATTGGATAGTGACCATAACATCCGACCAGAAGCATATAGACCAGAATTAGCGGCTGATAGAATAGCGGTTAAAATAACAAAATTCATAATATCAGCCGAATAGGGGATACCAATACTTTCGAACACTTCAACAAATGGACTTTTGATTACACCAGCTTGCTCCATTGGTAGTAGCGCTGCTAATACAAAAATTGTACCGACGAAAAAGATGATTAATCTGAAAATAGTGGTTTTAATCGCTAATGGAATCGATTTTTCAGGCTGATGGGTTTCACCAGCAGCTATACCAATAAGTTCGGTTCCAGAAAAAGCAAAATTAACTGATACCATGGTCATAATTATTGGCGTAATACCATTTGGAAACCAGCCATGCTCGGTAATATTATGTAAAAATGGAGCTGGCATATCATTTTTCATCGGAATTATGCCAAAAATAGCTGCGCTTCCGGCAATGATAAATACTACGATAGTGATGACTTTTATTATCGAAAACCAAAACTCACTTTCGGCAAAAAATTGAGCGGTAATCATATTCAACATAAAAATGACTATGCAAAAAACTAAACACCACTGCCATACTGAAACTTGCGGGAACCAGTATTGCATACACAATCCGGCAGCGGTAAAGCTTGATCCTAATGCGACAGTCCAAGTTAACCAATAAAGCCAGGCTACCGTATAGCCTGTAGCCGGGCTGATAAATCGAGATGCATAGGTATGAAAGGCACCCGTTTCAGGCATAGCCACAGCAAGTTCACCTAAACATAACATGACAAGATAAACGACTAATGCGCCAATTAAATAGGCAATGATTGCACCAATTGCGCCAGCAGTGGCAATAATATAACCGGTATTAAAAAATAGACCGGTCCCAATTACACCACCTAAAGATAGCATAATTAAATGCCGAGTTTTCATGGTGCGTTTAAATTGATTTTCATTACTAACAGAAGAATGTTTATTCATAAAATTTATTTTCAGTTAAAGTAAAAGAATTCATAATTCTAAGTAAGTTGAATTATGATTTAAATATTCATCTATCATTGTTTAAACAAATACTTCATTTTGTGATTTGATATAACTAATCAAATAATATGTATCGGATTTACAAATAAATTGTTTATTGAAGCTATCCCGCCAAAAGGTGGCGGGATAAATTAGTGATAAAGAGTTTAACTTTTAAAAATGGTTTTGAAGCTCTTGAAAACTCATTTTTTTGCCATTAAGGTTGAATTGACCACTTTGTTTAGTGTATTCAATTTCAGTGAATATACCTTCCACATCTCCTTTTTTAAATAAAATTGCTGGATATGGAGATCTATTAAAAGATCTTTCAACGATGAATTGCATTTGTTTAGCATCAGACTCAAATTGTTGTTCAGAAATATTTTCATTTTCTGGATTATCAAATTGAGTCTTAATACGTGCTATAACTTTGTATGGTGCATCAAGATTTACTTTAAATTGGTTAAGTTGATCGATATTTTGAGCCAATCTGAAACTTGACATTATAGTGAAATCAGAAACATCAAAAAATGCGCTGTAGTTAAAATCACCGGCTGCATTGTGCCAATTGACTTTTTTGATGTTTATTTTGGTATTAGGTGAACTATGTTTAATTTTAGCTAAAAACGGCGCTGCTTCCGGGTAAATTTCTAAAAAAGATTTATCTAATCCTTCAAAATCAAATTCAAACGAACCATTACCAATGTCTTGTTTACCATATTTAAATGAATCAATCTTGAATGCAAAATCACCATTTAAACCACTCTCTTTAGCTTCTAACACATAATTCCAAGCTAAATTTTTCAGAGAAATTTCAGGTGTATTGTTAACAGATTCAAAATTAAAATAGAAATCATCAACGCTAGCATTTAAAGTATATTTGTTTTGAAAATCTGCATCATTAACAACTTTTAAATTGGTTATTTTTAATTGATTATCTGCATCATGTTGATAATTAATTTTACTTGCTTCAATCGAAATTGATGGGGCAACAAAATTAATGTTTCCTGAAGCACGCCAATTTATCTCACCAAGATCAAGTTTACCATCAGCATCTTCAACTCCGATATCTTTCAAATCAAGTACAATTGGTTGAGTTGATATGTTATAGTCTATGAAGTCAGAGTAAGACAGGCTTATATGACCTTTCATAAATGGCTGATTGCCCGCTTTTTTCCATAAATCAGGATTAAATTGTTCACTATTTTGAAATTCAACCCAAGCTTGTTGTGGTGTGAATACACCATTTTTTAAAGCTTCAATCGGAAAAGGCCCATGATGAATAATCACATCATCATCGTATAATACAACTGTTTTTGAGTTTTCAATGTTTGTTACAGCTATTTTTATGTGTGTTTTAGTTGAGAAAAGGCTTTTTTCGTCATTTGTATGCGTGATTTGTACATTAAAATTATCTTGTAAACTATTAACTTTTTGGGTTAAATTTTTTAATGTGCCATCAAGACCATTTTCAATTACATTTCCGGTATACCATGCAGTACCAACATACCCCAAACCTAATATTGCAATAACACCAACTGCTAATTTTGTTTTCTTCATTTTTACTCTCTTAATTTCTATTACTTGTTAGTTACTTTTCTAAAATTAATAATTTTTACTGCTTTTTACTTCGGGTTTAAGACTAATTGGGTTTTAATTCATTATTATTTTAATAGTTCCAATACATCACTTTTATTATAAATTTTTCCATTAATATTAACATCATTGCTATCTTGAAGTATATCAATAAATAAACCTTGCTCTCCGTCTTTACTAAAGGTAAATAATGGCGAATCATTAGACATATGTGCCAATATGTCTTGGACTATTTTTTTAGATTTATTAAATTGATCCTCTGTTATACCACTATTATTAGGCGAATGATATTGAGCAAATGTACGCGCTAGTACGTTAAGCGGGGCGTTCACGTGTAATGTAAAGTTATTGATGTTATCAAACGGATCGTTAATTATATAAATTTTACTAAGATTAGTAACATCAAGTAAACCTTTGATATTGATGTCACCATTATCATTATGTAAATTTAATTTTTTTAACTCAAATCGACTATTGATAGGTTGATTATATTGAGTATCTTCATCGATAAACGCTGCACCAAATTCCGCCTTATCTAACCCTTGATAATCAATATTTATTTCTGCTTTTCCTAACTCTTGTTGTCCATATAAGATCGAGTCAATACTACCGCTAAAAAAGCCATTTAGAGTACGGCTATCACCAAAATTAACTTTCTGATTGACTGAAATTTTATTTACTTTTATAGCAGGTCGTTTATCGTCTGACTCAGGAATTAAGGTAAACTTATCGAGGTTAGCTTGTAAGGTTATATTTTGATTATTGGAATCAATAGTGCTATCTACTTTTAGATTGTTTATTAAGAAAGTGTCATTATCGGACTTAGTAAAGTCATAATCAGGATTGAAAAAAGCATCTCTTAGATTTGTATTTAAAGAATCTAAACTCAATAAATAATGAGTATTTGTTGATTGTTTTTCGCCAGCAAACTCAATGTGAAGCTTATCTAAAGTGAAATATACATTAGCTTTTTTGGTGTGAAATCTATCTAAATCCAGCGTTATCGAAGGTATAGGGGAATCCTTATTACTAATAAATGTAAAACTACCATTACCTAATTCGTATTCAAGATTAATATTAGTTTCGAACTCCCTTTTTTCACTAAATTTTCGACTAAAAAGTTTCATGATCAGATTATTACTATAATCCAAACTAATGTAGCCAGTAATAAATGGTTGATTTCCCATAGCTTCCCATAACGCAGGTTTAGCTTCTTGGCTGATTTCATAATCAATCCAAGCCTTTTGTGGTGAAAATATACCTTGTTTTAAAGCTGCAATTGGGAATGGTCCATGATGAATAGTAAAATCTTTATCAGCTAACGTTAATACATCCTCTGAACTTCCATCTTTGGGTGTTAACGTCATATAGATGTGTGTTTTGGTTGAAAACAGATGTCTTTCATGATTAGAATGGGAAATGTTTAACTTAAAGATATTTTGCGCATTGTTAAATTTTGCAACGGTTTCGGGTAACGTATTGTATAGTTCCTTTTCTATTACGATACCTGTATGCCATGCTATACAAATATAGCCTAATATAGCAATAGTAATAATGGTTAATATAGCAATAGTAATAATAGTTAATATTGTTTTTTTCAATTCTTATGTTCCTGTATATTTCGAGCTATTTTTCTTGATGTTCAGCAAAATCAGCTAATAAATTTTTAATATAATCAATGCGTTCAATGCGCTCTAAATCAGCTTTGAGTAATTTTAATCGATTTGTTCCTTCCAAGCGATAATTTTTTGGTGATTTTTGAATTGTTTCAATTAAATAATCAACTGAAATTTTGTTGTTAGATCCAAACTCAATAAAACCACCTTTTTCACCAAATTCAATTTTTGTAATACCTAATTTTTGTGCTTGATAACGGATTTTTGTTATTTCTAATAAAAAAAGTACCGGATCAGGTAGCTGACCAAAGCGATCGCGCATTTCGACTTGAATATCGGTTAATTCATCTAAACTTTCGATGCTTGCAATTCGCTTATATAGTGACAATCGAGTATTGACATCGGGGATGAAATCATCAGGAATCAACGTTGGTAATCGTAACTCAACTTCGGTCTGTTGATTATTAAGTAATGATTCAAGAGTCGGTTCTTTGCCTTCCTTAAGAGATTTAACGGCATCATCAAGTAATTCGATATAAAGGTTAAAACCAATTGTTTCAATCTGCCCACTTTGATCACTGCCTAATAATTCGCCTGCACCACGGATTTCAAGATCATGTGTAGCTAAAGCAAAACCAGCACCTAAGTCCTCTAATGTAGCGATAGCATCAAGACGTTTTTTAGCATCTTTACTTAGTAATTTAGGGTGTGGTGTTAATAAATAAGCGTAAGCTTGGTGATATGAGCGTCCAACTCGACCACGCAATTGATGTAATTGTGCTAAACCAAATTTATCGGCTCTTTCAATAATAATGGTGTTGGCATTAGGGATGTCGATTCCGGTTTCGACAATGGTAGTACACACCAATAAGTTGAATCGTTGATGATGAAAGTCATTCATTACGCGCTCTAAATCGCGTTCATGCATCTGCCCATGACCAACTGCAATTCGTGCTTCAGGAACCAATTCAGCTAACTTTTCAGCCACATTTTCAATATCTGATACGTCATTGTGTAAGTAATAAATTTGACCGCCACGCAAAATTTCACGCAAGATGGCTTCACGAATAACTAAGTTATCATATTCTCGAACAAAGGTTTTTACCGCTAATCGGCGAGCAGGTGGTGTAGCGATAATTGAGAGATCACGCATACCACTCATTGCCATATTTAGCGTTCGAGGAATTGGGGTTGCCGTTAAGGTTAAAATATCGATATTGGCTCGCATCGCTTTAATTCGCTCTTTTTGGCGAACACCAAAGCGATGCTCTTCATCAACAATTAAAAGCCCTAAATCTTTCCATTTTACATCTTCTTGTAAAAGTTTATGGGTGCCAATAACAATATCGATTTTACCTTCAGCGAGTTCTTGAATTATAGCTTGTTGCTGTTTAGCGGTTTTAAATCGTGACAAACTTTCAATGCGAATTGGCCAATTGGCAAATCTATCACAAAAACTTTCATAATGTTGCTGAGCAAGCAAGGTAGTCGGGACTAAGACTGCGGTTTGTTTATGATTTATCACCGCTAAAAATGCAGCACGAATTGCCACTTCGGTTTTACCAAAACCAACATCACCACAAACTAATCGGTCCATAGCATAAGGTGAGCACATGTCACCAATAACAGCACCAATGGCATTTTGCTGATCTTCTGTTTCTTGGTAAGGAAAAGCTTGGCAAAACAGCTCGTATTGTTCACGATCTTGTTTGAATTCGAAGCCTGGCTTACTTTCACGTTCAGCATAAATATCTAACAATTCAGCTGCAACATCTCGTACTTTTTCGGCAGCTTTTTGTCTAGCTTTACTCCATGCATCAGTTCCTAATTTATTGAGTGGAGCATTTTCTTCATCACCACCAGAATAACGGCTAATTAAGTTTAGTGATGAAACGGGTACATAGAGTTTAGTATCATTGGCATAAAGTAAAATAAGGTATTCAGCAGTAATACCACCTGTTTCTAATGTGGTTAAACCAGCGTAGCGACCAACACCATGCTCAAGATGCACAACAGGCTTACCTGGTGTTAATTCTGCTAAACTACGGATTAAACTGTCAGTATTAATTGCCTGCTTGTTCTCTTTCTTACGGCGAATAACTCGACGGCCAAATAATTCGTTTTCAGTAATAAAGGCCAAATTTTGTTGATGATCGATAAAACCTTGTTCGCTAGCACCAATCATTAAACAATAACGGTTATCCGATTGTTGGCTAAGTTGAGTGATGGTGGTTGGATGTATTCTTATACGGCCTAATATTTCTAGCAATGCATCTTTTCGACCTTCCGATTCGACTGAAAAAATAATCTTGCCATTAAAATTTTCAGTAAATTGTTCAAAATGTGAATAGGGATTTTTCTGCTGAATCTGTATAGCAATTTCAGGCAGTAAACTAAATGGTAAATTAATACTTTTGTTCGATTCAGTGATTTGAGCGCGTGAAACCGTAATTCGTGGATAGTGTTTGAAATGTGCAAAGATTTCATCAGTTTTTGACCAAATAATTGTTGGTTCTAAAAGCGGTCGCATGGGATCGACTTTTCGGCTCTCATAACGCTGAGTAATATCTTGCCAATATTTATTAGCAAACTGTTCGATGTTAGCAGTGTTAATGATCAGTGTATTAGATAAAAAATAGCTGAATAGTGGCGTGAGTGGTTCATTAAAGAATAATGCCTGCCAATACTCAATACCGGTTGGTAAAATATTTTTACTGACTTGTTGGTAGATACTTTCAGGGTCTAACCTTACTTCAAATCTCTCTCGCCATTGGCTTCTAAACAATTCTATTGATGTTTTATCAAAAGGAAACTCATGAGCAGGTAGTAGTTGAATTTCGGTAATTTCATCGAGAGTCCGTTGAGTTTCGACATCAAAGGTCCGAATGCTGTCTATTTCATCATCAAAGAAATCAATACGGTAAGGGCTTTCACTGCCCATCGGATAGATATCAAATAATGCTCCGCGAGTAGCATACTCACCATGTTCCATGACTTGACTAACTGAACGATAACCGGCATTTTCAAGTTGCAAGCGTAGATTTTCCCGACTTATGGCTAAGCCTTTTTTCATCATAAAGACATGCCCACCTAAATAGTTCTGCGGGCAGACTTTTTGCATAAGCGTATTAATTGGTAAGATTAATGCACCTTTGGTCAAATGCCCTAGATTATAGAGGCAAGATAATCGTTCTGACACGATATCTTGGTGCGGGGAAAAGCTATCATAAGGAAGCGTTTCCCAATCGGGGAAGAAGATCGACGGATAGTGTGAAAATTGTTTTAGCTCTTCATGAAGACGAGTTGTTTGTTGCATATCATCTGTAACAATCACCACTAAACCATCATGTGCGTCAATGATCTGCGCACAAAATTGAGATAATGAAGAACCGACAAGTTGACCAACTTGTTTAACTTCACCTGATTTTTTAGGAATGATGCTAGAAATATTATTAGGCATGTTGGAATAATAGATAATTGCGACAAAGTTATCGTGATATTATAACGTAATTATATGGTTGTTTTCTATAACTGTTTAATCCTGTATGATAAGCAACTAAAATTTAAAAAGTTGATTGAAAACTTCAGGTACTTAATAACTATTATGTCAAAGATATTTCGTCCATTAGTATTTTATATTGGTTTACGCTATGTATATGGGCAAAAAAACGATGGTTTTGGCCGCTTTGTTTCCTGGCTATCTATGATTGGAATTATGCTTGGTTCTATCGGTTTAATTGTGGTATTGTCGGTAATGAATGGGCTGGAAGAGCAGATGCAAAATAGTATCTTAAAGTTTTTTCCTCAAGCACAAATTACCTCTAAAACAGGTAAAATTGATTCTAGTATTATCACTTCATCGCAATTTGAAAATATCCAAGGTGTTGAGCGGATAACGCCGATTATTACCGGTGATGTGGTTTTACAAAGCCAACAAAGTATCACGGTTAGCACCTTAATGGGGATTACTGTTGACGACCACGATCCGATTGAAGATTATGTTTATGCTGGTTCAATCGATACCTTACAGGCGGGTAGCTATAATGTAATATTAGGGCAGACGTTAGCCGATCAATTAGGTGTGATAGTTGGTGATAAGATTCGCTTGATGGTCACCGATGCCAGTCAGATTACACCTGTAGGCCGTATTCCTTCCCAACGTTTATTTACCGTGAGCGGGTTGTTTTCCGTTAATCATGATATCAATCAAGCGTTAATTTATATCAATCAAACTGATGCTAGAAATTTATTACGTTATCCTGCTAATAATATTAGTGGCTGGCGTCTTTTTTTAGCTCATCCACTTGAAATTTCATCAGTAACAAAAAATCCATTACCTGAAGACTTGGTGTTTACCGATTGGCGAGCAAAACGTGGTGAGCTGTTCCAAGCTATTAAGATGGAAAAAAATGTGATGGGACTGTTGATTAGTTTAATTGTAATTGTCGCGGCATTTAACATTATTACTTCGCTTAGCTTATTAGTTATGGAAAAACAAGGCGAGGTGGCCATATTAAAAACGCAGGGTTTATCACGCTTTAAGATTATGCTGATTTTTATTATTCAAGGTGCTAGTTCAGGTGTCATTGGAACTTTATTAGGTAGCGCCATTGGTTTGTTACTTGCCTCATATTTAAATGAGTTGATGTCGGTGCTTGGTTTATCCTTTGCTGGTATTGAATTACCAACGCTAGTTGAACCTGCACAAATTATATTTATTATTTTCGGATTACTTATGTTATCGCTAATTTCAACTATTTATCCTGCATATCGTGCAGCCAATATCCAACCAGCCGAGGCTTTACGTTATGAATAATTCACAGCCACTTCTTTCAGCTAAAAATCTCTATAAAACCTATAAAGAAGGCAAAATGGTAACTGAGGTATTAAAAGATGTCTCGTTTGATATCTATCCTAAATCATTGCTTGCAATTATTGGTAGCTCTGGCTCAGGTAAAAGTACTTTGTTGCATTTGCTTGGTGGATTAGACAAACCAACTTCAGGTGAAATCACATTTAAATCTCAACAACTGAATCGCTTATCAGAACAAGAAAAAGCACATTTGCGTAACCAAGAAATTGGATTTGTATATCAGTTCCACCATCTATTGCCTGATTTTACTGCGCTTGAAAATGTAGCAATGCCTTTGTTGATTGGAGGCACTTCGCCTAGCGAAGCTAAAAAACGCGCTATGGCGATGTTAGAGTCGGTAAATCTAGTTAAACGTGCTAATCATCGTCCATCTGAACTATCAGGTGGTGAACGTCAACGCGTTGCGATAGGACGAGCGTTGATTAATAATCCGGCACTCGTAATGGCTGATGAACCAACGGGTAACTTAGATAAATCAACAGCTGATTCAATTTTTGAGTTACTGATAAAACTTAATCGTGAACATGGTACGGCTTTTTTAGTGGTTACGCATGATCTCGCTTTAGCAAATCAACTCGATCATCAATTGATTATGAGTGATGGGCAGTTGTCTCATTCGGTGAAATAAAGGTAAATGGATTATGAATTTATCATTAATCACAGCCATAAAATTCCGTAAAGGACGCCGTAAAAGCGGTATGGTTTCGTTGATATCAATTATTTCAACTCTGAGCATTGCTATAGGTATTGCTGCGCTGATCATTGGCTTAAGTGCCATGAATGGTTTTGAGCGTGAATTAAATGATCGAGTTTTATCGGTCGTGCCTCATGGACAAGTTTATTCTCATATGGGCAATTTGGAAAATTGGGAGCATATTCAAACTGAACTGCAAGAAAATAAACGTATTGTATCTGCCATGCCGTTTGTTAGTTTTACGGGATTGATTGAAAATGGTAGCAAGCTTGGTGCGGTTGAAGTACAAGGGCTTGACCCAGAACAAGAAAAGAAGATAAGTGCATTACCTAATTATGTACTTAATAATAAATGGCAAGATTTTAAAGCCGATAATCAACAAATCATTTTAGGTGCCGGTTTAGCTAAATCACTTGCAGTTCAAGAAGGGCAGTGGGTTTCTTTGCTTATTCCTGTTTCAAACAATCCAGAACAACTTAAACCACCTCGTCGAGTTCGTTTACAAGTACATGGTATTTTAGATCTTAGTGGTTCATTGAGTAACAATGTGGCTTTATTACCTTTAACTGATTCACAAAAGTTACTCAATATTGGTGACAGTGTCACAGGATTGATGATCAATGTAGATAATGTTTATCAAGCTAGTGATATTATTGGCCAGGCAACGTTGAATCTTGAAGAAAATCTCGATTTTAATAGTTGGGAACGTACATTTGGATTTATGTATCGTGATATTCAAATGATTCGACAAATTATGTATTTAGCGATGATTGTTGTAATTGGCGTTGCTTGTTTTAATATAGTATCGACGCTAGTTATTGCAGTTAAAGATAAGCAACGAGATATCGCTATTCTTAAAACACTTGGCGCAACCAATAATCTTATAAAACGTATTTTTATTTGGTATGGTGTAATTTCAGGTTTGATTGGTAGTGTGATTGGTGTGGTGCTTGGCGTTATCGTTTCATGGCAACTTTCAAACATAATGGGTGTTTTTGAGTCGATGATGGGACATAAAATCTTAAATAGCAACATCTATTTTGTTGATTTTTTACCATCTGAAATTCATTTATTTGATGTTGTCATTGTATTTATTACAGCAATGTTATTAAGTTTGATTGCCAGCTATTACCCAGCTCGAAGAGCGTATAAAATTGATCCGGCTCGAGTGCTAAGTAGTTATTAATAAATCAGATAAAATAATAAAGGCGCAAAGTTCAATTTGCGCCTTTATTTTTAATAATTAAAACCATATGTTGTTTTAAAATATTGATAAATTGAATATAACAGCAAACACGATGCCGTAAAGAGGATTAAGATTAATAGAGTGTAAATATTGCTTTGATAGCGAAATTTTTTCAAACAGACCGTAACTATCCCACCTAGAATAAACCCTGTAATCGCACCACCAATGTGCGCCATATTGTCAATAGAAGGTAACAAACCTAATCCCAGAGTCAGAAATAAACTGATTACAATAGACTTGATAGGCATCTCTTGCAGATCGGTACGATTGATGAGCGAATAGGCAAGCAGTGCAGTGATAATACCTAAGATAGCCCCTGAAGCACCACAACTAATAACACTATGACGAATGGTTGAAACGTCACTCGCTAAGCTACCAAATAAGCCGGACAATAAGTAGATACCAATAAAAGAAAATGGTGGGATCAATCGTTCTAAAACAATCCCAACACTCCATAATGCTAACATATTCATAGCAAGATGAGCTAATCCTGCATGTACAAAGATATTGGTAAATAAACGCCAATATTCACCAGAAAAAGTTAACTGAGCAACATCCGCACCCCAGTCAATCAAGAAGGCGTTTTCCATATATGTTGAAAAACCACGAGAATCAAGTAGATGAGAAATAACAAACCATGCAACATTAAGCAGAACTAAAATACTCGTAATTTTTGCTTGTTGAAATAAATATTGAAGATTTCTTAGATTGCCCATGTGTGGAGTATCCCTTTTGAAAAAAATAAATCATAACTAAGTTAGATAGATGTGTTAATCCAGATGCTTACCTAAAATAACTAAATCACGCTTGACGCCATCAAGTTCGGCAATTTTGGGGAGTAGGGCCCAATGTTGATAATGAAGTTTTTCAAATAGTTTTATGCTAGGCGTATTGTGTCCAAAAACATAGCTAAGTATGGCTTCGATACCAATTTGCTTAGCAAATAATTCAATTTGAGTCACTATGGTTTGACCGATTTTCTTCCCTCTAAAATCTTGATGAATGTATAAACTAATTTCAACCGTTTTATCGTAAGCCGGGCGACCATAAAATGATGATAAGCTCACCCAACCACAAGGTTGATTTTGATATTTGATTAACCAAAGTGGGCGTTTTTGTGGATTATGCTGCTCAAACCACGCTAAACGACTTTCAACAGACACCGGCTGTAAATCAGCTGTTACTTGGCGACTAGCAATTGTTGAATTATATACATTCACGATAAAAGGCAAATCATCTAAAGTTGCATCTGTATAAGTAATCATAAGTTTAAAAGAAAAGTGATTAGTTTTGCATAATTGTAATGGCTTTGTTATGTACAAGCAACCAAAGGCGATTTAATAACTAAAAAAAGAAAAATAGTTTAAAAGAATTTACCAAAAACCCCTTTCCTCAACATTTTTGACACCATTTCAATAATAAATAAATTAGCAAAAAAAGTTGAGGAGCGGGGTTTTTGAGGTTTAATTTAGCTGATTTTATGCTGATTAAAATAATCAATTATTGCTTGATTGACTGTTGAAGTTTTAATGTTTTTACGCCATATCAGATAAATATTTATTTTTAATTTTTTATCTTGGCTGTTGATCAACTTTTTATAGATAACACCATCGACTTTCATTTGTGTCATCGATTGTGGTAAAAGCATTATTGCTTTACCCAATGCAACTTCCAGTAGCATAGATAAATTATCAGCGAGTTCGGCACGACGATGTAGTGGGTGGTTTAAGCTATTGAAAACCTTTTCACACTGGTCGTAAAAAAATGGGTTTAAATGTTGTTTAAACCAAAACAGGGGTAAATCAATCACATCATTAAGATTAACTTTATCTTGTTTACTACATGGGTGATGAGCTGGCAATACTAAGGTCATGGGTTCTTGATAGATTAGTATTGAGTTTTCATTAAAATCTCTAGTTGGATAGTCGGAAACAAAGGCAAAATCAATATTGCCTTTTTGTAACTCAAGTATTAGCTCTTTAGAGGTATAGTTATGTTTATATATTTCTGTTTCATCACTAAATTTGGATAAAAACGATTTGAAATAAGGAATATAGTCAAAACTTAAGGTTTTAGTTGTTCCTATAATAACTTTTTCTAGATGCTTTGTTGATTTAACCATTGAACAAAGATCACTTAATAATTGTGTTACTTTAGATTTTAGTATTTCACCTTCATTGGTTAATACAATATTGTGAGAGTTCCTTAAAAATAGTGTGCTTTGTAGGGTTTCTTCCAAATTTTTAATTTGAGTTGAAAGAGGAGGTTGGCTGATACCAAGTTTTTTGGCTGCGTCAGTAAAACTAAGTTCTTCACAGACCGCAATGAAATATTGTAATTGCTTAATAGTCGGTAATCTTTTGCTGTAAATGTCCATAATTACACAGTTCTTAATACATCAATTAGTTTGCTGTCCAAATCGTCGTATAGTTTTTTAGCACGATAATCATTTAGTTATTATGAATGAGTTTTACATCTTTTGCTAATCATCATTTTTGGCTATACGATTTTCGTATAACAAAATATGTATTTTTAAATTAATTATTTGTCAGATAGTCTTCTTGAAAACTAATCAATCTTTATTATGAAATCTATGTTAAAAGAAGAAACAATACAGAAAAAATCCAGTCTAATTTTATCAGCAATTTTAATTGTGCTATTAGTTGGCTCAGTTTATATAAGTCAACTTATCTTTCAAGAAATATCAAAAAGTTATCATATTGATATTTTAGAAGCAAGAAATGTGTTTAGTTTATCTTGTTTTTTTTATGCCATATCTTTTTTTATTTATGGTCCACTCTCGGATAACGTTTCAACAAAGTTATTAGTTCTGATCGGCAGTATTGGTACTATTTGCTGTCTTATTTTATCGGTGATCGTTGATTGTTTTGATATATATCTGGTTGTTATGTCATTAATAGGCTTTTTTGCAGCTGCTGTTCCTGCTGCTTTGTTTGCTTATACCGCTAAAAACACGCCAAATCATAAGTTATCTCAAGCAATGGGAATTATGATTTCAGCTTCCATTGTTGGGATCATTTTTAGTCGTAGTGTGATTGCGATGCTAACTGATTTTTGGTCTTGGCAGATTGCTTTTATCATTTATGCGGGATTCATCATTGTAGCATGTCTTTTTGTTCCTTTTGGTATAAAGCAAACAACAAATCAATCTCCAACAACCAGTTTGATAGGTACGTATTTCTCTGCACTTAAATTATTTCTAGATAAAACTGTCGTTATTTTTTTAGTAATCGGTTTTTTACTATTTTTTGTTTATCTTGGAATATCTTCTTTACTCACTTTTTATTTGAAAGGCGCACCTTTTTACTTATCTTCAACCGTTTTAGGTTGGTTGAATTTTGCAGGTCTAAGTGCGGTAGTCGGTAGCATGATCACTGGTAAGTTAACTCAAGTCATCAATGAAAAATACTTATTCATCATCTGTCTGTTAGCGGTATGTGTATCGATTGCCACTATAGGATTTAGCTCATCATTATATGTTATTGGATTAGGCATTTTTTGTTTATTTCTATTCGTATTTGGTATTCAACCACTAGTGATTGCAATGCTAAATAAAATTGTACCAATTAGTTCTAGAGGAGCTATTTCATCTTTATATCTTCTTGCTTGTTTGGCTGGCGGTAGTATTGGTACTTATTTACTCGGTATTGTTTATCAAAATAAAGCTTGGAATGGAGCCATAATACTTTGTGTCTTTTTGTCTATCGTTAATTTAATCCTAGCGTTAATTGCGATTCGATTAATTAAAAATAGTATTAAAAATTAATGTGTTATAAATAAGGAAATTAATAATGAAAAAATTTTTACTGCGTATATCGATGTTTATATTTTGCTGTTTTTATGGAGGGTCATCTATGGCAGGTTTAACAAAGATTTCCTCAGACTTCAATGCTCCAACAGGAATCGCATTTGATAGTAAAGGTGAGATGTATGTGACAGATTGGTCAAATAATTCAATTTTGAAAATAAATGCTAATGGTAAAAAAGAGACTTTTTATTCGGGTATATCATCACCAGCTGGAATAGTTTTTGATGCAAAAGATAATATGTATGTTTCATCTTATGGCGATGATTATATTTTAAAAATTAATCGTGATGGTAAATCAGAAAAAATTTCTGATGGTTATCATACGCCTACCGGAATCGCTTTTTCTAATCAGGGGCAATTACTCATCACTAATCGTTCAACAGGTGAAATTGTTTCTCTTGATCTTCAAACAAAACAAAAAAATATTGTTGCTCGTGGATTAACTACACCAGTTGGCGTGACTCAATTAGCGGATAATAGTTTAGTTGTTTCTCAATACAGTGGACGTCTAACTATGATCAGTCCAAATGGTACTCAAACGGAACTCGGCGCCGAATTTAATCGCCCAGGTGTAGGTATTGTACTAATTGCCCCAAATGTAGTGGCAGTGGTTGATAATGGTGCAGGTATGGTGCGAAAAATTGATGTACAAAGCAAAAAAGTGACGACATTAGTTTCGAACTTATCTCAAGCTGTTGCATTAGCTTATCATAATAGCCGTTATTACATTGGCACATGGGGTGACGGTAGTGTATATGAGTTTAATAATTAACTATTTATCACTAGCAATTATTTATCCTTGAGGGGAAAGAAAAAAAGTTGAGGAGCGTTGTTTTTGAGGTTTTATTTAAATGATTAAAATCATTTACATTAATTCTTTATATTATTACGCCGCCTCGACTAAATATGTTAAATAAACTTTCTATTCTGATTGAAGCTGTATTTTACTTTATACTTTTATGAATTATTCATTTATCTATTTCATCATCAGTTTAATTAAGCTTATTGATAAAATTTATCGATATTGAAGATACTCAAAAGATTTCTTATACTTCAATAATCACTCTTCCGCGAGTAATATCACTAATATTCTTTTTAAGTGTGAGTAAATTGTCTTGTGTGATAGCGATGCCGACTGTGACACCTTCTGCATCAAAATTTTGTTGTTCAATAATTGCATCGAGTTCCTTCAGTCGGTTTTCTATGATAGGCCACTCGTTATAGTAACAGTGAAATTCTAAGGTTGTTCTGGCAATAAGTTCTATTAATTCAGCTTGTTGTAAGCAATGGCTTGCTGAACCACCATAAGCACGAATTAATCCACCTGTGCCTAATTTAATTCCGCCAAAGTAGCGAGTCACAACAACGACGACCTGATCGCAATCTTGTCCTTCAATAGCCGATAGAATAGGGCGCCCAGCAGTACTGGTAGGTTCTCCATCATCATTGAAACGATATTGTTGTCCTATTTTCCATGCCCAACAGTTGTGAGTTGCATTTGGATCACTAATGCTATCAATAAATTGCGTAGCCTGCTCCGCATTTATAATGGGTGCCGCATTGACAATAAAGCGACTTTTTTTTATTTCTTCGGTTAATTCGGTTGGATTTGCTAATGTATAAGGCATACTTATTCTGGTAAAATCATTTTATTGTAACTAATAATACTCAGCAGAGTTGAAATGTCTATTAATTTAGCACAATTAAAACTTTCACAACAGCAATTAGCCAATCAGGTTAGCTTGGTGGATGATTTTAACCCAGCAATAAAATTGATTGGTGGGACGGATGTCGGTTTTGAACAAGGTGGCATGATAACTTGTGCTGCGATTGTGATATTGACATTTCCTGATTTTGAAGTGGTTGAATATAATATTGCTCGATTGGAAACAAATTTTCCTTATATTCCAGGATATTTGTCTTTTCGGGAGTATCCAGCATTGCTTAAAGCATGGCAACAGCTTAAGCACAAACCTGATTTGTTGTTGGTTGATGGGCAGGGTGTTGCTCATCCCAGACGATTAGGAATTGCAAGTCATTTAGGTTTATTGCTCAATATACCTACGATTGGTGTAGCAAAAAGAAAATTATGTGGACAATTCGAGCCTCAATCGAAAAAAGTGGGAAATGTAACGCCTCTGTTTGATAAGCAAGAACAGATAGGCTGGGTTTTACAAAGTAAAAATAATTGTAATCCGTTATTTGTTTCCGCAGGGCATAGAATCAGTCAGGACAGCGCATTACATTGGGTCAAACAATGTTTACGCGGTTACCGTTTGCCAGAGCCAACTCGTTGGGCTGATGCAATTGCGTCCAATAAGCCATTATTTAGAAAGTTTAGTCATGCCAAATAATCAGCTACCATTAAAAAAAGGTGGATTTACCTTTAAGCGTTTTTTTGTTGCTCATGATAAAAGTCCCATGAAAGTGACAACGGATAGTTGCTTGTTAGGTGCATGGGCACCAATTAAACCTGATGTAAAAAATGTTTTAGATATTGGTACTGGGTGTGGCGTTATTGCATTGATGCTTGCCCAGCGTTTAGAAAACCATTCATGTCAAATTGATGCGATCGACATTGATCCGCAAGCGATTATGCAATGTCAGCAAAATAGCTTAAATGCTAATTTTCAAACGATCCAAGCATTAAATATCAATGTTAATCAATTTAGAATAGATGATAATGCTTGTTATGATTTGATTATAACTAATCCACCTTATTTCCAATCAGCAGTCGAATGTCGAAATACAGAACGTCAGTTGGCTCGTTATACCGAGAGTTTAAACTATCAGCAACTTATTGATGCGGTAATTCGTTTATTAAAACCAAATGGATTATTTTGTTTAGTCTTACCTTATCATGTTGCAGATAAATTTAAACAGTTATGCGAGTTAAATAGGTTATTTTTATGCAGTGAAATGCAAGTAAAATATTCAGCTGATAAGGATTTTTCGTTGGCACTGATGGCCTTTTCATTTCATCAAAATGATAATTTCCTTAGTCAATCATTGTGTATGCGTGATGACCATGGGAGGTATTCTCAACCATTTAGAGAATTATTGGCTGATTTTTATCTGTTTCGTAAATAATGCCTTTTTGGTTATTGCGGAATAATGTAGAAGTATATTATCGCTATAATAGCTAGTATAACTATGGTTATGGCATAAATTTTGTCATGCATATAACTGAAAGATGATAGATGCCTTTGTTTTCTTGCATAAAGGTAGAATAATAATCCAACACTATATAAGATCATGGATAGTAATAAATAAGACACTCCACCAGCATAGATTAACCAGAATCCATAAATTGAACCTAGTGTACCGATGAATAATAGATGTTTTTTTCGTTGCCTTATAGATAGTTTAAACACGAATAGTGCTGATAGTAGATAGGGGATGAGTACCATTGAAGTTGATAGCTGAATTAAAGTGTTGTAACCCGATTGATAAAAATGTGCCAAAATCATAAGTACACTAATTAAACTCGTTGTTAACCACAATGCATTAGCGGGTGTGCTATTTTTATTGAGTTTACCGAAGCAACTAGGTACGGTATGTTGATTTCCTTGACCTGTTAGAAACAACATTTCAGCCGCTAACATTAACCAAGACAATAATCCACCACTGACCGATACAATCAAACCAATGTTGATACATTTAGCTCCCCAACTACCTACAACATGCTCAATCACTAAGGCCATGGATGGATTTTTCATTTGTGCTAGTTCGTGTTGTGGTACGATCCCTAAAGATAATACCGAAACACAGACTAATAATAGACTGGTAATAGCAAAGCCAAAAAAGGTAGCTCGACTTATACTAATTATATTTTTAGCTCGAGCGGCATAAACTGTTGCACTTTCAATCCCTAAATAAACCCATACGGTATAAAGCATGGTATGTTTTACTTGACTGAGGATGGTTCCTAATTGAGGTGTCCCCCAAAAGTCCATATTGAAAGTATCAACTTTAAACGCTAAAACGACACAAACAATAAATAAACAAATAGGCACAATTTTAGCTAATGTGACTAAACAATTAAGTAAGAATGCTTGATAGATGCCTTTTATGACAAAAAAATGGATAATCCATAAGAATATAAGTCCAGCAATCACAGCGGGAATAGTTGTGCCATTACCAAAATAATTGAAGCACTCAAATGAACCTAATGCGCTAAATAGGATAACTAAATAGCTGCCACATGACATCCATGCCGATATCCAATAGCCCCAAGCGGCATTAAAACCAATATAATCACCAAATCCTTCACGAACATAGCCATATAATCCTTCATTGATTTTGTAAAAACGAATTGAAAGATACTGAAAAATTCGCGTAAGCATAAACATGCCAAATAAGGTTATTACCCATGCAATTAAAATTGCACCTGCTCCAGCCCCTTCGGCCATGTTTTGAGGAAGGCTAAAAATACCACTACCGACAATACTGCCCACTACCATTAATGTAAGTGGGAGTATGCCAAGCTTTTTTCTTACTGGCATATTCATATCGTTTTCTTATTTTAATTGTTCAGTTAAGTTTTAATTAAAATCGCAATGACATACAACTAACTCCGCCATCAATTTTGCGATATTCTGAGGTATCAACTTCGATGACTTGATAGCCAAGCGCTTCAATTTTAGCTTTAGTAATTGGATAACCAGCCGGCATGATGACTCGCTCATTAACCCAGATACAGTTAGCGGCATAACTCTCTTCTTCTGGTATTTCAATAATATTGAGATGTTGAAATTCTGGCTTAGTGATAAATTCACCCGCAGCTAATAAATTATTGTGTTCCAAATAAGCAAGTCCGGTTTTTAGATGTAATACTTTCTCTAAAGTCACCACTGAACCGGATAGTCCGTATTTTTCTAAGATAGCAATCATTTGATTGGCACCTTCTTGATTGGTACGAGCGGATAAACCAATGTAATAGTGATTCTCAACCATCATAATATCGCCCGCTTCAATAGTGCCAGGGGCGGTAATGTGTTCAACATTATTAGGATAAAATCGTTCAATAGTATCAACGATGATTTCTGTTTCTGCACGACGGCTTACCGCGCCAGGGCGAGTAATAATGGCGCAACAGGGCGTACATAACACGGCATCTTCGACAAAAACAGAATCTGGAAATCGTTCATCGGCAGGTAATATTGTGATATCGACATCGCATTGCTGTAATGCTCGAATGTAGTTGTTATGTTGATCAAGCGCTTTTTGATAGTCTGGTTTTCCTAAATTGGCAGAGGTTAATCCGTTGATAAGTGACTTAGCTGGGGTTCTGGCAATAATATGATTAAATTTTTTCACTGTTTAATTCCTGTTATAAATATTCATTATTTTTGAATAATAATTCATAATAATAACTATTTCAAGCATTAAGTTGATATTTTATGCAAATTGAGTATGGCGATATTTGTTGTGGTTTGGGCTAGTTAAAATGAAATTAGAGTAGCGGATAAGATAAGCCTGAATTTGATGGCAAAAATGAGGATATTAATAAATGAGGATGTTGCAGACGAATAGGGCGACATTTCGCCCTAAAAATATGCGTTATTCACCGGCAAAATCGACTAATGTGTAACAGTTAATTCCCATATCAGTTAATTTTGTTTTCCCGTGTAAATCAGGTAAATTAATTACAAATGCCGCATCTTGAGCAATACCACCTGCTTTTTGAATTAATTTTGCGGTAGCTGCAACTGTGCCTCCAGTTGCAAGTAGATCGTCAATAATTAACACTCGTTCGTTAGGTTTGATCGCATCGCAATGCATTTCTAAGGTATCTGTACCGTATTCAAGTTGATACTCTTCTTTAAATACCTTACGCGGTAGTTTATTTGGTTTTCTTACCGGTACAAAACCAACGCCTAATGCTAACGCAAGTGGCGCTGCAAAGATAAAACCTCTAGCTTCGGTGCCAACCACTTTGTCGATTTTTTTATCTTTATAATGCTCAATTAAAAGATCGACAGATGTTTTAAATGCAATAGGGTTTTCAAGTAGACTGGTGATATCACGAAATAAGATACCTTGTTTAGGATAATTTGGTATTGTGATAATGCTATTTTTAATAAGTTCAAGTTTTGATTGAGTCATTTTAAATGTTCTCTAACTATTCTCTTCAAGAGCGACTAATTTTTTATTATATACCTTTGCACTTTAGACTGGCAATAAACAAACAGTTAACGCACCGTAAAATAGAGAGATTGGTTAGTTTAAGTACTAATAGGTGTTTTTTATCATGGTTTTACTTTTTACAACTTTTTACAATTAAATACATTATTTAGACAATTTATTTGGCGATTGATGAATAATTGAATAAACTTTATATAGGAAGGAAAATACTATGAAATTTATTAAAATATTTGTCATGTTAGGTTTTGTCTTGTCTAGTTTATTTAGCTATGCCACGACAATTCTACCAAGTTCACAAGTTTCACAAATTAACGTCCGTTCAGAATTGTCTTCACCTATTATTATGGCAGGAAGTGAAGAAACCAATTATTTAAAAGTTTCATTAACTGGTGAAAAAGCGAACTCTAATAAACATGTGCCGATCAATTTAGCGCTTGTTATTGATAAATCAGGTTCAATGCAAGGCGATCGCATAGTAAAAGCGAGAGAAGCTGCTATTTTTGCGGTTAATATGCTAAATGAAGAAGATACCTTATCTATTGTTACTTATGATTATGATGCGAAAGTTATTGTTCCAGCAACTAAAGTAAAGAATAAAGAACAAATTATTAAACTAATCAATAAAAATTTAGTTGCAGGTGGAGGAACAGCCTTATTTGCAGGATTGAGTAAGGGAATAAAACAAGTTGAAAGCCAACTTACGAAAGATAAAGTTAATCGTATTATTTTGTTATCTGATGGTCAAGCCAATATAGGTCCTAGTTCAGTAGCTGAACTTTCTCAATTAGCTATTATTGCGGCTAAAAAGAATATTGCTATTACCACAATGGGGATCGGTTCTGATTATAATGAAATATTAATGTCATCTATCGCAAGTTATAGTGATGGTAATCATGTATTTGTTAATAATACTTTTGATCTTGAAAAAATGTTTGTTCACGAGTTTACTGACGTGATGTCCACGGTTGCTCAAAATGTTGTGATTACTATCCAATTGAAAGATGGCGTTAAACCGGTGCGTTTACTTGGTCGAGATGGTGTAATCAAAGGTAATCAAGTCACGATTAAAATGAATCAATTGTTTTCAAATCAAGAAAAATATGTACTGTTAGAAGTCATCCCTGAGGAAGGAAAAGTTGGCCAAAGTAAAACGTTAGCTCAAATTGATTTATCATATGACAATTTATTGAGAAATAAAGCTGAACACGAAACTCAATTTGTAAGCGTAGCGTATACCGATGATAAAAAGTTGGTCAAGGATTCAATGATTCAAGAAGTTTTAGCTGAATCAGAGATCCAGAAGGTAACCATTGAGAATGAAAAAGCCTTAGAGTATCACAATCTAGGTAGGTTCCAAGAAGCAGAAGATATTCTTATGGAAAATAGTAAAAAACTTAGCTCAATTTCAAATTCAGTATCCTCAGAAGAGGCAAAAGAAAGATTAAGAGGCCAAATTGAAAAAAATAATATTATGGCTGATGCTGCTAAAGCTGATAAAGACGTTTTCAACAAAATTTCAGCTGAAAAGCAGTTTGAGTCAAAAAGCAATGTAATTAAGAAATAATTATGAAAAGATTAGCAACGATTTTATCTTTAATGATGTTAATAGCGTTTATAAGCTATTTAGGTTGGCGAAGTGTAGAACACGAAGTGTTATTACGAGAAAGCAACCAAATCTTACTCGCCAAAAGCCGTATAAATAATATCAAGTTATCGATTGAATCGTTGCTAAATCAGCGTCTATCTTATTTGAGTAGTTTGTCACTTCAAATTAATGACGACAACGATAAAGCGGAAGATTTATTAGGATCAGAAACTGATATTAAAAATATTTTTATCATCAATAAAAATAAAATTTTATTTGTAAGTGATGTGTATGATTCGCAATGGCATAAGATAGTAGAATCCATCGCTTTAGATAATTCTGTTTTATTCAATCAACAGGATCATAATGAACAGTTTCAACCAAGTTCTGGTTGGTATCAAATGTATAACCACTTAATTTACTGGTCAATTCAATCGGATAATATTATTGGTTTTGAGCTTTCTAACATTAAGCTTTCTTTTGATATGATTAATTTATTAGATAAGCAAGCTTTTGATGATAATTTTAAATTATCCGATGGCGATAAGCAGATTTATACCAATGGTGAAATATCTGATAATGAAATTTTGATATCGCTTGACTATCCTTTACAAAATTGGCATTTAACCTATTATTATTCCTCCCCAAATGTTGTTAATTTGTATTTATTAGGTTCTGTTGTTATTGGTCTTTTCATTACCGTAATACTTGGATTGATTTTCTATAGCTATCGAGAATATACTCGAACATTGCGCTTAGCAAAGCAGCAGGTTAGTTTTGTTGGACAAGTTTCCCATGAATTTAAAACCCCCCTAACCAATATCACACTATATTCTGAAATGTTATCAGAGTATCTAGAAGATGAGCCTGCGCCCATTTCTGATTATTTGCATGTAATCAGTGCTGAAAGTAAGCGATTAACTAGGCTAGTTCAAAATGTTTTAAGTTTTAATAAACCACTTAGTATCAATATAAAACCAGTTAATTTAACCGAGCTAATCAACCAGATATATCATACCTTTAGTCCTATTTTAGAGGCAAAATCGTTACATCTTAATATCACTAATATTGCAAGTGATTGTATTGTTAATACAGATGAAGACAGTGTAATGCAAATTCTCAATAATTTTCTAAGTAATGCTGAGAAATATGCTTCTAAGGGCAAGCAAGTTGATTTATCTTTAACTAAATCGGGAAAACAGGTGATAATTACGGTTCGAGATTATGGTGAGGGCATTGCGAATCATTTATTAAAACAGATTTTTGATCCTTTTTATCGGGTTAGCTCATCCATAACCGAAGGGGTTTCAGGTACTGGAATAGGGTTGACGATTGCCAATCAGTTAGCTAATCAGATCAATGGTGAAATTAAAGTTATGAATCAGAATCCAGGAATTGCGTTTTCACTTATTTTAATGGAGTTAGAAAATGAAGATTTTAATTGCTGAAGACGATAAGCATATTCTTAATGGTATGTCAGATCTTCTAGAAAAAGAAGGTTATACGATTATCAAAGCAAATGATGGTAAAGTTGCACTTGAAATGTTTAATCAACATCAACCCGATTTTATTATTTTAGATATTATGATGCCTGAACTTGACGGTTATTCTGTTTGTTGTGAAATTCGTAAATTAAATGAGGATGTGCCAATTCTATTTTTATCTGCTAAAGATGAAGAGATCGACCGAGTAATTGGATTAGAGCTCGGTGCTGATGATTATATGAATAAGCCATTTGGTATTCATGAACTTAGGGCAAGAATCAAGGCAATTGCCAAACGTTACTTAAAATCAAAATATTCAAATTGCTCTAAAGAAGACTATTTTCAATTTGGTGATTTAAATGTGTATTCTTCCGAATTGTATGCAAAAAGAAACGATCAGGTTATCGAATTAACCTTAAGAGAAATTAAGATTTTAGAGTGTTTATATCAATTTAAAAATCAGGTTGTTACTCGAGATATGCTTTTTGATTACGTTTGGGGATATGATTTTTTACCTAATAGCAGAACGCTCGATCAACATATTTCAAAATTGAGAAAACAAATAGAAATTAATCCATCCACACCAACTTTAATTAAAACTGTTCATGGGATTGGTTATAAACATTAAATTTAATATGAATTTGATGAAGTTCAATTTTATTTTATGCAAGTAACATCTTAGATGTATTAGCTCAAACCCGAGCTGACAGTTACCCATTTTTTATAGGTGTCTGTCAGCTATGCTAGGACAAGTCCTACTCAATTGTATCGGATTATTTGGGCAGACCGGCTCAGGCCTATGATGATAAAGGTGAGCTGGTTTGGCAGGTAGAATTTGACATCTATGGCAGAACACGGGAAGATATCTTTAACAATAAGTCGTTTATTCCATTCAGGCAACTGGGGCAGTATGAAGATAAGGAACTAGACGGGCTTTATTACAATCGGTTTAGGTATTACGACAGTAATACGGGAACTTATATAAGCCAAGACCCCATCGGTCTGCAAGGAAATAACCCGAATTTTTATGCCTATGTACACGATACAAACACTTTGATAGACCCTTTCGGTTTAAGTACTATTCCTATTGATAGATTTCCGTCTTGGATGCCGACAAAGCAAGGGTATCAAAGACATCACATAATACCGTACAGTTTACGGAATTATACTCTATTCCAAAAATCGGGATTGGATATTAAAATGCTACAAATATGAAGTATTTCCCAGTAGCCGAAGGAATAGACCCTAATCCAAACAAATCTTTACACAAAGGATTCAATTCCGTACACGCAGATTATAATGATATAATGGGCAAAAGACTTGATGCTCTTGAAAGGGTTGCAACAAAAGAAAAATGGATTCCAACGAGAATACAAACGGAGATTCACAATTTACAACACCGGACAAGAGCCGAGTTAGATTCAGGTAAATTAAAATGTCATTAGATTATGTTATATGAATTAAGAACAAGTATTTTAAATGAGTTAGCTATTGTTGATTTGTCGAGCATCAAAGAAAAAGATTATGAGGAATATTATAATTATTTCATTGAGGGGCTTAATGATAGAAAGTTCCTTGAACATAAAAAACTTGTTTTTACAGCTCAACAAGGATATAACACTAATAATATAGAGAAGATTGATTATTTAAAATGTTCTTCGCCTGTTCCTATTTTTTCTCAACAATTTGTTGAAATATTGCAGGACAAGTTAAGGCAGGATATGGAGTTTATTCCCTGTAAAGTTATCTGTGATAATATTTCGTATGATTTTTATGTAGGTAGGATTTTAAATTTCATACAACTAATAGACAAAGAAAAATCAGAATATTATGAGTTATCAGAGGGCGAAAAAATTATGGATATTCCTGTTTTTAGTAGTTCCGTCAATACCGATTTTTATATAGCTCGTGATAGTGAAGAAAAAAATCTATATGCAATTACAGATAAAATGAAAGAGGTACTAATAGAACATAATTTCAATATCAAACTAAAAGAAGTTTAAGACTTTAACCGCTTTCTTCAAAGCGGTTTTTTTATCTCTTTCCGCTCCAAAAGCGGAAGAAAAAGGGGGCAAAAAAGGTGTGGCAAAGCCACGCATTTATAAAAATTGCTCAGCAAAATTTGGTTTCTTGTCCGTTTTTGGCTGTCGAAACAGCCCAAAATAAAAAGTTATTCACAATTATACTAAACCTCATTACTGTTCTTGGGTACGAGCTTTTTACACACTATCAATTTGTATTTGGGCGGTTTAGCGTTTTTTTGTTTTTTCAGAATCTTTCGAGCTGTTTTTAATTCGCAATTTTAATAATTAGGATGTGTAAAGCTATCTTTCTACTGCAAAGCTATGTGAGGGCAAGTCCTACTCGATTGTATCGGATTATTTGGGCAGACCCGCTCAGGCCTATGATGATAAAGGTAAGCTGGTTTGGCAGGTAGAATTTGACATCTATGGCAGAATACGGGAAAATTTATTTAACAATAAGCCGTTTATTCCGTTCAGGCAACTGGGGCAGTACGAAGATAAGGAACTAGACGGGCTTTATTACAATTGGTTCCGATATTATAATTCTGAAACTGGTTCATACATTAGCCAAGACCCTATAAATCTTGAAGTAAACAGCTCGAATTTTATGCTTTTGTGCATGATAGTAATACATAGGTTGATTCGTTTGGGCTGGAAAATTGGAACTGTGCTAATATGCCTAAAATTAATCGATATCAGAATCATCATGTTATCCCTCGTTCTATGGCAAATCATCCAACACTGAAAGCAGCAGGTTTTAATATAGATGCACCTAAAAATTTAATTTATTAACCCAAAGAAGTGGATATACATCCAACGATAAGTATTCATAATGGTTAGAATAAGGTTTATTATGGTTATAAATATGGAAATGAGAGTTAAAGTTTGTGGCCAAGCTCGTTATGCTAGTGAAATTGATAAATTACGAAACAATACTCGTCGAAGTTTGAGGAAAGGTAGTATTAAATATTATGTATTATAGATTAGACGCATTTTATAAAAGAGATACTTATTTTTGGTATAGTGAAGATAAGAATCCTATTAATTGGATAGATTTAAGAAATGGTAGGGAATTAAACTTTATTTCACCGATAATTTATAATGTGGATAGGTTAGATAATTATATTAATAATTATGATATTCTACCATCAGATCCATTACCTTTGGTGAGTAAAAAGTTTAAAACAGAATTTGAAAATTTACTAAATAATCGAGAAATTCAATTTTTTGAATCTGTAATTATTGATGAGAAAGGTCAAAAAAATGAGGATTTTTATTCTATTAATATTTTAAATGTATTTCCGTGTTTAGATAAAAGAAGATCAGTGTTTACAATCGACGAAGATAATTATTACGAAATTAAAAATGCATATATTAAAACTGGCTCATTAGAAAAATTTTCTATAATCCGAATGGAAGAACATAAATCCTATATTATCGTAACAAAAGAATTTAAAAAGCAATGTGAAGATGCAAAATTAAAAGGTTTTGATTTTATTCCGGAAGGATATAGTATTTATACAGATATTTAGTATTAAGAAACTTATAAGTTAGCTTTTATATTTTTGTTTCAACTCGTCAACTGGTATAACTGGGATACGATAGATCTGCAAGTAAAGTGGTTTGTGCAATAAAATACAGAGGTGTAACAGAAGAGCCTAAATTCTTATCATCAGGAACCAATTTAAGATATGATTAAGTAGTTAAATAATTCTTGAGGATTATTGGGTCTTTTGGATTAAAAATTTATTTTGAATATTTTAAAATTCTGCCCCTCCACAATGGCAGCAAGGTGGCTGGGAATACCAATGGCAGGGCAACCTAATATTAAAGCGTCACTCAATTACTCACGATTTATATAATCAAATTTTCTAATTTATTAAAATCTCTTCTAAAATTTTATAGGTTTTCAGTATTAACTTTAATATTTATTGTTTTACTAGCTTAGGTCTTTAACATTTGGAGAGTACTATGCTTAACTATCTGGATTTTATTATTATTGCTTTAAAGTTATTGGTTGTTTTTATATGTATCGTTTTATTCTTAAAAATAACAGGTAAAACATCACTATCACAAATGTCGAGCATTGATTTTATAGGGAATATGATATTAGGTGGGATTGCAGGTGGAATTATCTATAATCCTAAATTGACCATATATGATTTTATTGTTGTCTTGTTGATGTGGACAGCAATCATGTATACCTCTAATTATTTAAAAAAACGAAGTCAAAATGCTAAAGCCTTTATTGTTGGTAATCCAATTATATTAATGGATCATGGAAAATTAAAATTAGATGCTTTCACCTCGATTAATTTAGATTTGGCTAGTTTTGCAGTATTACTCAGAATGAAGAATGTTTTCAACATTCATTGTGTTGAAAAAGCTATTTTGGAGCCTAATGGCCAATTATCAATAGTTAAAAAAGGGGATAAGGACATATCCGTCATTGTATTAGAAAACGAACAACCCGTTGATAATGTTTTAGAGCAACTAGGTAAGGATGAAAAATGGTTAAAATCCGCGTTAGCTGATCAAGGTTATAAAAGTTTTGAAGGGCTTTATTGCGTTGAGTATTATGATCATCATCTTTTTGTTATACCAAATGATGCTATACATTAAGGTTGCGACTTTGTCGATTTTAGATGATTAACCATACAAATTAGTTATATGGTTAATCATGTTAAGCAAAATTAATTAATCTGCATACAGTGGTGATAAGTTTAGTGATTTAGTTATAAAGCTTTTCACTGAGAGGGATTTCAGTTCATTTTGTATCGACAATGCTTGTTCTTTAGAATCACAACGAGTGAAAACACATGCTCCTGTCCCAGTTAGCCTTGTTGGAGCAAATTGGGACAAATACGATATAAGCTGATCGACTTGAGGATAACGTTCACGCACAATAGGTTCACAATCGTTAGTAAATTTATCAAAAGGAATTGACATTAATTGTTCAATAGTTCGTTTAGGTGTGTCACGCTGTAATTTAGGATCGTTAAATACTTTAACTGTTGAAATTTCAATATTAGGACAACTAACTAAATACCAATATTGAGGAATATCAACTTGTTGAAACTGATCGCCGATACCTTCAGCAAATGCTGAGTGACCATAAATGAAAATAGGCACATCGGCTCCAATTGAACGGCCTATTGTTATTAAAGTTTGTTGCTCAATATTTAAATTCCATAATTGGTTTAAAGCAACAAGAACTGTTGCAGCATTGGAAGACGCACCGCCAAGTCCTCCTCCCATTGGGATCATTTTCTCTATAGCAATATCCACACCAAGTTCACTATTATTTGCATAGGATTTTAACCGCTGAGCTGCAATAGTGATTAGATTTTTATCTTCAGGGACTTGTTCAAATTGAGTTAATAATCTTATTTTACCATCATTGCGAACATTAAATGTCAGTTTATCGCAAACATCAATAAACTGGAATAATGTCTGTAAATTGTGATAATTGTCTGGACGACGTCCAGTAATGTATAAAAATAAATTTAATTTAGCTGGCGATAACCAATGTTTCATATTCTGTTCCGTTAGTTTAACGTCCAGTTGCTAATTTTTAAGCGAATAAGTTCATCATCATGTGAAAGTTCAATGATGGCTGGTAAATCAACTTTTTTATTTTTGAAAGTATAAGTTGCATAGCTCAAAATCTTTAATGTCCATTTATTGTTATTTTGCATAAAAGATGTTGATGCAAGCCTACCTGAGTTATCTAATTTATCGGTTTGGTTATCATCAGAAAATCCTTTTAACCAATTATGTAAAGAGTTAAGAGGAATGTTGATGTTAGAAACTTTTTTCATTAATCTTTCAATATTAACATCATTATAATGTCCACCATTTTTATCCACTAATTCGGCATAGTTTGGTTCAGACTTTAGTGTTAAAATATTGGTTCCTACAGGTGTCGTTAATTTAACCTCATAATGATCTTGTGATTGTTGAATAATAAGGAAACGACCATAGTTTTTCGTTTTTGTTCCAGTATGAGCAATACTACCATTAACCTTAAAAGAATTAATTTGTTCAAGTATCTGTTTATGGCTTTGCCATTGTTGCTCGATTGATGCATTAGATTGGTATTTTGTTGTTTGACATGCAGTAATCATTAATGGCAATATAAAAAGTAACGCAAATTTAATTTTTGTCATAAAATAACTCTTAAGTAGTTTTAGTCAAAAGTAGGGCATATTATAGCTGATAATTTTGCGAATAAGAAAAAGTAACTGTAATTAACCTTTATTATTTTTTTAGCTATAATATTTAAATTTAGACGCTTTATAAACTATTATAAAAGAATCAATGCAATGTCTATTACAGTATTGGGTGTAAACCATAAAAGTGCGTCAGTCGCTTTAAGAGAAAAAATTGCTTTTTCTAATGAGATTATTGATAAGGCATTATATAGTCTATATCAGCATCCTTTAATTACTGGGTGCGTCATTTTATCAACTTGTAATCGCACAGAAATTTACTTAAGTTATGAGGATGAGGCAGATTTTTTTCGAGTAAAGCAATCTGTTGAAAATTGGTTAGGACAATTTCATCACGTTGATTTGGATGTTTTTAATAAGTCACTATATTGCTATGAAGGCCAGAAAGCTGTCGAACATCTTATGTCTGTTGCTTGTGGTATTGATTCGTTAATTATTGGTGAGCCTCAAATTCTTGGTCAAGTAAAACAAGCTTATAATTTTGCTCAGCAAAATAATTGTTTGTCAGTTCAACTCGAAAAACTCTTTCAATCTATCTTTCATGTAGCCAAAATTGTTCGAACAGAAACTAATATTGGAGCAAATACTGCTTCGGTAGCTTATGCGGCGTGCTTAGTTGCGCGTGATCTTTTCTCTGATGCGTCTGAGTTAAGTGTAATGTTAGTTGGAGCAGGTGAGACAATTGAACTTATTTCTCGCTACTTAAAGCATCATGGATTTAAACATGTTATTGTTGCTAATCGTACAAGAGATAAAGCGCTAAAATTAGCATCTATTATTGATGCTGAGATCATCTCTTTACCCGATATTGCTAATCGACTCAAAGAGGTTGATATTGTCATTAGTTCAACTGCTAGTCCTTTACCTATTATTGGCAAAGGGATGGTTGAACGGACACTACATGAACGAAATAATAATCCAATGTTATTTATCGATTTAGCCGTTCCTCGTGATATTGAGTCAGAAATTAGTCAACTCGAAAATGTTTATCTTTATACTGTTGATGATCTGCAACAAACCGTTCAGAACAATCTAGAACAACGGATTATTGCTGCCAATGAAGCTGAATATATTATTCATGAGCAAGCTGAGTTGTATATCGATTGGCTAAAAACCAGACATGCTGTTGAATATGTAAAGCAATATCGCCAGAATGCACAAGTTATTAAGCGTGAATTAGAATTAAAAGCGTTAAAAGCAATTAAACAAGGTGCCAATATTGATGATGTATTTTTTGAGTTTTCACATAAATTGACTAATAAATTGATTCATGCACCAACACAAACTTTGCTTGAAGCGGCAACACATGAGTGTGATGATTGTTTTAAAATATTAAGTAAAGGATTAGGCTTAAAAGAGCTTTAATAGTTGTTGATCTTCATAGGAAGAGATAGATTGGATCAAATTGAATTTTTTGACATACAAAGCCCATGTAGACGAGTATGTGAGACAGATAAGCAAGGTTATTGCATCAAATGCTTTCGTTCCAGGGAGGAAAGATTCAATTGGTTAAAATTTTCAGATGTTCAAAAACAAGAAATTTTGCGATTATGTAAGCAAAGGGCATTAAGACGCCGCTATCAATTATTACAACAACAAAATAATAATCAAATAAATACTGCACAAATCGATTTCACTTTTTAATAAAAAATATCCATTCTTATATATCTTGTATTCAATCTAAACTCGGAGTAGCATTTTTATTCAGGTTAAGTCGATTGATTTTAATTACCTGCAAATTAATTGGAATTTAAAATATGAAAATGTGTATTGCTTGTGGTATGCCAATGACAGCTATTGCTGATTATCCTTTACATGATTTGTCGAAAAACTACTGTAAACATTGCGCTCATTCAGATGGTTCAATGAAAACCTTTGATGAAAAATGGCAAGAAGTTACTCTTAAATATTCAAATAACCATAATGTTGATTATTTAGTGGCAAAAGAGACCGCTTATACTATTTTAAAAAAATTACCTGCTTGGAAACGTAAATGGTAGTAGAAATTTTAGGCAACTAACTGCGTTTATAATAATATCTGTTGCAGATATCACAAAGCTTAGTATAATTGCCAACGTTTACTTATTTACACTTCAGATGCCAGTGTGGCGAAATTGGTAGACGCAGCGGATTCAAAATCCGCCGCCCTTAAAAGCGTGTCGGTTCGAGTCCGACCACTGGCACCAATAATAGATCATATTTCAACTGCTCACCCAAATCCTAAAAAATTAATACTAAATAAAGTTATTATTATCATCAAATTTTTCCAAGTTCTCCGAAGTAAGCCTGTTTAATCATTAATCTGGTAATAGGAGTAAAATATGGCAGAAAAAATAAATGTTAGAAAATTGACAATTTTCATTTCAACACTCTACTGTTCTTTAATATTTTCTTCATCATTATTTGCTTTTCAAAAAGGATCAACAGAAGACTTTCTTGGTCATGAAGTTGGGGTTACATATCATACTGCCGATCAAGCCGTTAGTAGTAAAGAATACTTGCCTATTTATCCTCAAGAAGGTACGCCTGAATTTGAAGCAGATAAGATTGCCTATTTACATGGTTATAATCTCAAAGATACTGATCGTTGGAAACAAGCAACAAAGGATGCTGATTTGAATACGGCAAATGTAGCTGAAATTTTTTCTGAACCTTTAGGTATTACAATATCACCCGAAACAACACCCACTTTATATAAAATGTTTGGTGATTTATTGGTTGATTCTGCTGATAATGCCACTAAAACGGCTAAAGAGTTTTATATGCGAAAACGTCCTTTTGTCTATTTTGGTAATCACTCTTGCCAGCCTGTTGATGAAGAAGAACGATTACGTCAAAATGGTTCATTTCCATCAGGTCATACCGCTTATGGTTGGACATTAGCTTTAGTTCTAGCTCAAATTTCACCTTCACATGCTGAAGCGTTAATCAAACGAGGCTATGAATTTGGTCAAAGTAGAATGATTTGTGGGGCCCATTGGCAGACTGACGTAAATGCCGGTAGAATGGTTGGGGCAGTGGAATACTCAAAATTACAAACTATCCCACAGTTTCAAGAAGATCTTCGCAAAGCAATTGACGAAGTTAATCATCAATATAGTTTATTAAAAAATTGATAGGCCATTTTGGAAAATTAAAAAGGCAGTATTACTGCCTTTTTAAAATATAAAGATTAATCTAATTAAGATTTCAATGCATCTAAAACAAGTTTAAAAACATTTGAGTGGCCTTTACGGCTTGGATAATAGATATAAAATGGCTCATAGGTAATTGAATAGTCGCTTAATAATTCTATAAGTCTTCCAGTTGCTAATTCATTTTTTACATCAGGATAACCAATCCAACAAATACCTAAGCCATCAAGTATCGCCTGTTTTCTTAAATGATTATTGATGGAGAAGTGAGTAGAGGGGTGATATTGAATAATATTACCACTATTAGTAAATTCCCAAATTGTTTCCATTCCATGTTGGCTTGAAACTTTTTTGCCAATTAAAAGATGTTGATCTAAATCACTTATCTGTTTAGGCTCTTTTCTCTGCTTTAGATAATCAGGACTAGCAACTAGGACCATTCGCAAAGGATCTGATATTTTTACAGCAACCATTTCTTTAGCAAGGTCATTCCCAATTCTACAACCCATATCAAAACCATCTTTAACGATATCGACTAGATTATTGTCACATTCAATTTCAATCTTAATTTGTGGATAGCGTAAGGAAAATTGACTTAATTTAGGATATATAAAGTTTTCAATCGCAATATTTGATGCGTTGATCCTAATTGTACCTGATGGCGTATCTAAATAATCGCCAAGTGCGTTAACTTCTTCATTTATCTGTTTAAATAGAGGCGCTAGTTGTTTATAAAGTTGTTCACCAGCTTCAGTTAGTGAAAGACTTCGTGTTGTACGATTAAATAGCCTGAGATTTAATCGAGTTTCTAAATTCCTCATACTATGGCTTAATGCGGAAGAGGAAACTCCCAAAGATTTAGCTGCTCCAATAAAGCTTTTTGCTTCAGCGATAGTAATAAAGTAATTGAGTTCATTATAGTTATGCATAATATATAAAATTAATGAATTTAATTCATGATACTATAAATGAATACCCTGTTTATCTCAATAAAAGTTATCTCTAAAATAATATTATCAAAATTGACTTTTTATCAATTTATTAAATTATTTAAACGATTCTGACATACTGAGGAGTTATTGTATGGATTATATAAAATTAGGTACTTCTGATATTGAGGTCTCCAGGTTTTGCTTAGGATGTATGAGTTTTGGTGATCCTGCCAGTAAAATGCATGACTGGACACTTAATCCCGACCAAAGTGAAGCCATCATTAAACATGCTTTGGATCTAGGTATTAATTTTATTGATACAGCTAATACTTATTCAAGTGGAACTAGCGAGGAATATGTTGGAAGAGCATTGAAACGAAATATCGCTAGAGATAAAGTCGTTTTGGCCACTAAAGTCTATTTTAACGAAGGACACCTGTCTAAAACAGCTATTGAAAAAGAAATTGATGGATCGCTTAAACGATTGGGTACCGATTACGTCGATTTATACATAATTCATCGTTTTGATTACAGTACACCGATTGAAGAGACCATGGCGGCATTACATCATTTGGTCGAGATGGGTAAGGTACGAGCCCTAGGTGCTTCGGCAATGTATGGTTATCAATTTTATAATATGCAGCTGGCAGCTAAGCAAAATGGTTGGACTCAATTTGTTTCAATGCAAAATCACTATAATTTATTGTATCGCGAAGATGAAAGAGAGTTAATTCCGATCTGTAAGCAATTCCATGTTTCATTAACTCCTTATAGCCCATTAGCGGCTGGTAGACTTTCCCGATTAGAATGGAAAACCGATACGTTGCGAAGTAAAACAGATAAAGTCGCTATTGCCAAATATGATAGTACGCAACAAATAGATAGAGAAATTGTTGTAAGAGTAAATGATATCGCACAAAAATATGGTGTAACCATGACGCAAGTTGCGCTAGCATGGCAATTTGCTAAAGGCGTTGCATCACCTATCATTGGTGCAACCAAAACGCAATATTTGGATGATGCAGTCGGCGCGTTAAAAGTTTCATTAACTAAAGATGATATTGCTTATCTTGAGGAACTTTATATCCCCCATGTTATTATGGGAGCAATCTAAAAATATTATTTTTTAACTGTTTTTTACAGCTCGCTAATCCTCGATATTATATTTGAAATATCATATCGAGGGTTAAATAATAAATTGATTTTAAATAATATTTAAATGACTTTTTTATCAATTTAATCAAAAGTATTCCAAAGTTCGTAAATAAAAATGCGTCGTCACTTTATTTGGACCTAAACAATATTCTTTAGTCCAATCTCCGTGTTGATTATAATCACCATAAGAACACTCTTCCTTCATCTCAGCTATTCTTTGATTGTTTTCATCGAGTACAATTTTGCCTAATTCAATTTTGTAGTCGTATTGAATTCTTTTACTCAATTGTTTTTTATCATTATAAAAATATTTATATTCTCTTAAAACAACGATGAAACTGTCAGTTTCATCGTATTTTTGAAAAATTTCTACAACCCTTTTAGAGACTAAATCGTTTTCATAATCAACTTGACTAATGAAATCAAAGTCATCGATTGAATCTTCAATTTTTATTACTCGCCCATTAGAATCATAACCTACCAATAATTTATTATTTTTTTTAGCATCCTGATAAGAAAGAATATTTTTTTCTTGATCAAACTTGATATCAAGATTCAGGTTCTTATTTTCAGATTCATAAGTATATTTCCCATTTTTATAATCAATAATAAATTTATAAAAATCTAAAGTCATTGATTCAATAAGTCCATCGGTATTTGCAGTTAAAGTTACAGGATTACCCCCTTTTAATGACTGTTCTTTAATTGGAATGGAATGGGGAGCTAAATCTATACCGGCATGGATTAAATAGCTATTTTCAACGGCTATATTGGGAGTATGATTATCTTTACACCCAAATAGCGCTAAACTTATAAGCATAATTATTTTGATTTTCATTATTATACTCCTATTTATTTACTTAAAGGTTAATATTCAATTTCACGTAAAACAAAGAAACTGAAATTTTCATTAGGCTTTAAGCAATAATATTTCGTCCAATCACCAAATTGATTAAAATCATAAAATTGGCATTCTAATTTTTGGTTATTTTTTGTTATATAATCATCTAAATAAATTATTTTTTTATCAATTTTATGATGATTATTATAAAAATATTCAACTTCATTTTTTGACATTAGTTTTGTTTCATCATTTTCTTTAAGTGTGGTTTCTGTAATGATTTTTTTCAAATTATTTTGGTCATAAAGAAATGTTGATACGAAGGTAATAAGATTAGGATCAGTTTTTTTTGTAAGCTTAATCAATCTTTTTTGCTCATCATAATTAGCATACCAAGCAATAGGTAGTTTTGCTTCATGAATTTCGGTCATATTCTTGTCATTATCAAATTTTATATAAAATTCTAAAAGAAATTGATCTTGTTGCGAGAAAATCATTGTGGATTTTTGGTAATCAATATCTATTTTGACTGGAAATGCTTTATCGGATGATTGATTAAAAGTAGGTTGAATTTCGGGTGAAACAACAGAGGTAATAAAACCTTGCTGATTTATAGTAAACTCTTGGTTTATGCTACCAGATAATATTTGTTTTTTTATTGGTTTGGAAAATGGTTTAAGTTCAGGAGATTGAAAAAATAAGTAATTATTATTAATAGCTTGCTCATTATCACTCTTTGGGTTACAGCCAATTATCAAAAATGATAAAAAGCAAATGATAGTTTTTTTCATTATGATCCTTATGTTTAAAATCTGGCCCTAATCCTAAGGATACCATTATTTTTTTAATATAATAAGGACATTGAACTTAAAAGCTTAATAATATTAAGGATACTAGTTTAACTAATTTATTGATATCCTATTTTCTTAGCAATATTTTAATCTTATTTCACATATTTCCAATTTGAATATAGATATAATTTTTTCGTATTATCCCAATAGTTATTCACCGACTATAATGACTCAATAGTCGTATCAGAATATGTTCGACTAATTTATCTTAATAGGGAGTGATAATGAAAAAATATATTTACCTGTTTATATTATTAGGATTTACATTAATTGGGTGTGACAACAAGTCAGATTCAGCTAAAAACAACCAACAAGAGAAGAAAGAAATCGTAGTTGGTTTGCCACCAAGTATGCATAATATAATGATGGAAAAAGTCGTAAAACCTGCTTTAGAACAAGAAGGTTACAAAGTTAAGATGGTAAATTTCAGTTCATTAAGGGATTCAAATACCGCTTTAGTTGAAGGAAGTATCGATCTCAATGCCGCTCAACATCAATCTTATTTAGATGTATATAATAAAGAAACTAAGAGTGATCTTGTTTCTTTAGTTCATATTCCTTCAATATCCGCGGCGCTTTTTTCACAGAAACATCATTCAATAAATGAAATTGCTGATGGACAGACAATTCTTATTCCAAATGACCCATCAAATAAAGCTCGTTCATTACAATTATTACAAAGTTTGAATTGGATCACCTTAAAACCTGAAAGTGAAGCAGGAACGTTAGATTTAAATGATATTGCAGAAAATAAGTATAATTTAAAATTTAAAGCAATATTATCTGAAATTATTCCTAGAACGCTTAATGAAGTTGATTATGCCATAATGCCTGGGGGAATAGCATGGTTAAGTCATATTCCGGCAGATAATGTTTTAGTTCAAGAAAAGTTAACTCCGAATCTTGAATTAATGGTCGTAGTTAAGAAAGAAAACTTAAATACCAAGTGGGCGCAAGATGTAAAAAAACTTTATCAATCAGATCAGCTTAGAAAATTTATTAATGAAGATCCTGACGCTAAAGGTCGCTTTATTTGGCCACAGCAGTAAATCTTTCCAAGATATCCTAATTACTATTAGGATATTTTTCATATTTTATATAACTGCTTTCAAACTTTGATTAGATCAAAAACTATTTTGTAAAGCAATTTAAAGATAAATAATTCATTTATTTTGATTTTTCACCATGATAAAATTGTTATCTCCCCAATTATGAATATAAATGAATGTGATGAAAAAAATTCAATTACCCATTTTAATTGTCTGTGGCGTTATGCTTTGTAGCTGTTCCGATGAACCTAAGTCAGTTGTTCGTATGATTGATAATCCCACTGATAATGAAATTGTAGTAGCCATTGATGGTAAAGAACTCGCTATTCCGGCTAACTCTAACACTACCTATACTTTTGAATATGGTAAGCATAATTTAGCTTATAACAATGAGTCACTCGACTTTATCGTTAAACCCGCTAGGTTTCCTGATGATGGTTTTATTAATCCTACACAAAGCAACTATATGTTTCATACCTATATCTACGCAACTGAAAATACCAGTGACGAAGAGTATGATAAGTTATATGAAAAATCTTTACGTAAAGTTTCCATTATTATAAATGGTGTAGAAGATGAAGTTGAACTACCAGTTAAAGTGATAAACGATGTTTTTATCGAAAGGGAAGATAATACTTGGGACTATTCAATCAACCAGGAAGCCCCTAATGAACTTCCTAAAAAATTTAAAACCAAAAAAGATATCCAACTTCCTAGAATTAAAGTCTATCGTGAAAAAGATTATATCACCTTATTAAAAAATGAATTTTTTGAATCCAATGAAGATCCAGAGACAGGATTTGAAGTAAGTTTTCCTAATAAACCAGTAAAATTTGCTGAGATTGAGCAATACGTATTCCCTAAAATTAATTTGGGGGGAATTGAATGTGATGCTGGTAAAAAATATTTAGCAGACACATTAGATAATTGGAAACAACTTTTCACTTTAAATGGTGATGACTTTGCTAGTAAGTATAAAAAATTAGGTGGAGAGGAAGGCATAAATTCTTTAAGAAAATCTGATGAACTTTGTCCTAAAGAAATAGATCCAAATATGACTTATTACCAAGCATATGGCCCATTTGAAAAATTTTTAAATTTTACCCAAGATACTAATATCTATATTATCAAATAAATTTTAGTCATTGTGTAATTTATCACTACAATAATTATAAAAGGCATAATATTTTTATTATGCCTTTTATTTTATCAATAACCGTTATTCTGAATTTATTGAATTGTATTTATATTATAAAAAAAGTTGAGGAGCGGGGTTTTTGAAGTTTCAAAATCGCAATTATCCAATCTTTATATTCACAGATCATGCTCCTTCCTTGAATAAAATTCGAATCGCACGAATTGTAGATAATAATATTGACCTAAATCACATAAATCATAAAAAGAATTTTGATTAAAATCGAATCAATATAATATTTATAGTGAGTTAATAAAATAAAGGAATATCTTATGAGTAAAACTAGATTGAAAATTGCAGCATTAATTGGTGGTATTATTTTTAGTGCTTCAAGTGCTTACGCATCAATTGATGATGTTAAGCAACTTAAAATCATCAGTTATAATGTTTATAACGGGATGAAGTTAGATGAGAGCGAAGGCAAGCAGAAATATATTGATTGGGCAAAAGCGCAAGATGCCGATATCATTGCCTGGCAAGAGATGAATTTCTTTACTCGAGAAAAACTTGAAAAATTTGCAGCCAGTTATGGTCACAAATATGCTGTTCTGTTAAAAGAGTCACCAGATGATCCTGCATTTTTCCCTGTTGCCATTACCTCAAAATATCCTATCGTAAATGTGAATAAAGTGGTTGATAATTTATGGCATGGAGCGCTGTTTGCAGATGTTGGTAATTATCATTTTGTGATAACCCATATGAACCCGTTTTGGACGGCTAAGCGTATCGATGAAATTAATTTGATTATAGATTCAATTAAATACAGTCGTGATCCTAATGGAAAATGGATAATCGCGGGGGATTTGAATTCATTCTCTCCAGCAGATAAACCTGATTATGATAAAAGCACGCTTTTAGAAGATATAAAAGAAAAACAGAAGAAAAGACCAATTCTTGATAATCTGGTAAATGGCCAATTAAGCTATACCGTTCAACAAAATCTACTTGATGCGGGTTATATTGATGCATTAAAGATAAAACACAAAGAATTTATCTCAACCGCACCAACTAAAGTCTTTTATGATCAAGCATCAGTACCATTACGTTATGATTATATCTATGTCTCACCACCACTTAAAGAAAACGTGATTGATGTTAAGGTACTCAAAGATGATTTTACTGATAAGTATTCAGATCACTACCCAGTTCAAATGATTATAAAGAATAATTAATATCATCTATAGAATTAAGAACAAAACGGGCATAAGCCCGTTTTTTATGTTAATTGATTCGATAAGATCAATACACTATTTTCGGGCAACAAATACCGCTCGTATTGGAGCAGGGTAACCTTCAATCGTTTTGCTCAAATCGTTCGGATCAAGAAACTCAGCTAATGAGTCAGATTCCATCCAGTCTGTTTTGCGCTGTTCATCTAAACTGGTTTTCGATATATCAACCATTTTTATCTCTTTAAAACCACATTTATGTAGCCAATTTATCATGGTGGGGACAGATGGGATGAAATAGACATTTCGCATTTGAGCATAACGTTCACCTGGCATTAATGCTTGGTGTTCGACTCCCTCAATAACCAGGGTTTCAAGCACTAATTGTCCACCATCAACTAATTGATCTTTCAATTGGTAAAGATGATCAAGTGGCGAACGGCGATGATATAATACGCCCATTGAAAAAACCGTATCAAATGCATTTAATTTTGGCAGTTCCTCAATTCCTAAGGGTAGTAAGTGAGCTCGTTGATCATTACCTAATAGTTTTCTTACTGCTTCAAATTGGCATAAATAAAGCGCCATTGGATCAATACCAACGGCAAGTTTAGCTCCTGCGCCAACCATTCGCCATAAGTGATAACCACTATTACAACCAACATCGAGAACTGTTTTACCCTCTAAATTTTCAATGTGATTAATTAGTCGCTCCCATTTCCAATCAGAACGCCATTCTGTATCAATATCCACACCATAAAGATGAAAAGGGCCTTTACGCCACGGCATCATAGTTTTCAATAATTGGGTGATTCTTTGCTGTTCCCCTGAAGATAACGGTTGCTCAGTTTTAGCTGTTACGCTGTGTAAGAAGTCGATTTGAAAAGGGGTAATTGCTGGCAAGTGTTTAATGCTATTTAACCATTGGCTAAAACGGTTATCTAAATTTTGCTTTTGCCAATTAGCTAGTTGTGCTGGTAATACTTCAAGCCAATTTTTAAGCTTATTTTTTGCGATAATTTGGTAAAAATCACCAAAATCAATCATTCGTTATTCCTTTGTAATTGGGTTAAATCTGATGTTATTTTATAGCAATGATGGAACCGAAATTAAAACATTGAAACCAGGTATCGACATGTTTAAATCCTGCTTTAGCAAGACGCTGTTTATGGGTTTCAATAGTATCGGTAAGCATAACGTTTTCAAGCATATTCCGTTTTTGGCTAATCTCTAGTTCACTGTAACCATTCGCTCGTTTGAAGTCATGGTGCATGTTAAATAATAATTCATCAACACTCTTATCATTAAAACTAAATTTTTCAGATAGCACTAATATGCCATTAGGGATTAATGCTTGGTAGATATTATTTAAAACACGTTGACGATTGTCTGGCGTTAGAAATTGCAAGGTAAAATTTAGGACAACCATTGAAGCATTTTGCATATTAATATTGCAAATATCTTCACATATAACATCAACAGGTGTAGTTGATTTATAGGCATCAAGGTGTTTTTTACATCGTTCTACCATTGGTAATGAATTATCAACGGCAATGATATGGCAATTTTCTTGTTTGATATTCCGACGAATTGCAAGTGATGCAGCGCCTAGCGAGCATCCCAAATCATATATCATTGAATTGGGTTGAACAAATCTTTCAGCCAACATGCCTATCATTGAGATTATATTCGAATAACCAGGAACAGAGCGTTGCACCATATCGGGAAAGACTTCGGCAACTTTTTCATCAAAAGTCCAATCGCCTAATTTATCAATTGGTGTTGAAAATAACTGATCTTTTTTGCTATTCATAAAAGTTATTGGTGCTATAGGATTTAATTCTGTTATCATACCATTTTTTGCTTTCGATTGTTCGGGAAATTATGACATTTGTTGATTTTATAGCCATTTTTGCAACGATTGTTATTAGTGTGTTTATTACATTCTATTTTGGTAAACGTTGGCAGTTTTGGCTTAATTTGAATTTAACAGGTTACTTTCGAATTATTTATTGGGTCACTGTCTATTTTGCCGGATTATCATTAATTTTTGCCAGATTATTAGATGGTTTTATACCTTCATGTATACATTTTTCTTTAATCACCATTTCTGCATTGATGATTTGTAGTGTTTTTATAGTGACTATTTTTGATATCACTTATTGGTTTAGTAAAAAAAGATTAAAACCCAATCTATGGCTTAAAGTTAGCTTTATTATTGCTGTTGTAGCGCTGTTTAGTTTTGGGCATAAAATGGCGATAAATCCTCAAATTGTCCATTATAAAGTTGAAATTAATAAACCTGCTCATGTTGAGCATTTAAGAATTGTTCAACTTTCAGATATTCATATCAATGAACATACGTATACCAAAATGATTCAAGAAATGGTCGAAAAGGTAAACGCTTTGGAACCTGATTTTATTGTGATAACGGGGGATACACTGGATAAAAGTTTAAAGCCTTTTTTAGAATATGGCTTTGATAAGCAGTTTCAACAATTAAAACCAAAATATGGTAGCTATATTATTTTTGGTAATCATGAATATTTAGGAATTAATGACGCTAATAATCGTGAAGATGATATTATTAATGCCTTCAAACAAGCAAATTTTAAAGTCTTAAAAGATGACATAGTCTATCTTGATGAAGTTGGTATAACATTGATAGGGCGGGATGATTTTTCTTCATCTCGGTATGATATTAAGCGTGCTTCATTATCTGATTTAATCCTGTTTACTGATACCGAGAAACCTATAATATTGTTAGATCATCAACCAAGAAATCTTGATGAAGCCGCTGAACAAAATGTAGATTTGATGCTATCTGGACATACACATGGTGGGCAAATTTTCCCGGTTAATATTTTAGTCGCCATGATGTATAAAAATTCTAAGGGAATTTATCAAGATACTAATCATCATTTTACCAGTATCGTGAGTAGTGGTTATGGGTTTGGCGGGCCGCCAATACGATTAATGACCCGTTCTGAAATTGTTGTAATAGATGTATCATTTGCAAAAAAATCGACCTCTTAAATAGGATTCATATTTTGATTTATCAATATATTACTACTGATGAAGAATTATCTAGTTATTGTTTAAAAATTGCGAACAGCAATGCAATCGCATTAGATACGGAATTTGTTCGCACGCGAACATTTTATCCTCAATTAGGACTTATTCAGGTTTTTGATGGTAAACATGCAGCATTAATTGATCCAGTTAATATCAACAATTGGCAGGATTTTTTAGCTATTTTAGCCAATCCCACAATTGAAAAATATTTTCACTCTTGTAGTGAGGATATTGATGTGTTTCTTTCTACATTTAACTGTGTACCCACTCCAATTATAGATAGCCAAATTTTGGCATCATTCCTAGATAATCCTGTTAGCAGTGGCTATGCTAGTTTAGTTAATAAATACCTAGGCATTGAATTAGATAAAAGCGAAACTCGAACAGATTGGTTAAAACGTCCTTTGACTGAAAAACAATGTGAATATGCGATTAATGATGTGTTATATCTCTTCCAATTAATGGAAATTCTAAAAGCTAAACTCACAACTAATCATTATTTAGATGCAGCCTATCAAGAATGTCAAAGTGCGATTGCCCGTAAATGCAAGCCGTTTGATCCTAAAGATGCTTACCTAAATATCGGAAATAGCTGGCAATTAAAAGGTAACAGCTTAGGACAATTGGCTAAGTTAGCATTATGGCGATACCAATTAGCCAAATCTGAAAATATTGCATTAAATTTTGTTGTACATGAAGCTGTTTTATTTAAGATTGCCCGTTTCCAACCTTCGTCGTTAGCTGAACTTGATAAATTAGGAATGAAAGGGAAAGAAGTTCGGCTATATGGTCCAACCATTTTGGAAATATTGCAGGAACCTATACCGAATATTCCACTAATTAAACGAATTAATAGTTATCCAAATTACAAAGAAACTTCCGATTTATTAAAGCAAATCACTGAAAATATTTCATCAAATACTGGACTTAGCCGTGAATTAATTATATCAAAACGGTTAATCAATCAATATATAAAATGGAAAATAGATAAAAACGAAAGTATGCCTGAAATATTATCTGGGTGGAGAAAACCACTATTTGAACAATATGGCTTATTAAATTGATCAATATCTAGGGTGTCAAATGAAATTGACACCACGTTATTTAAGCAAGTTCACTTAGCATCGATTCAACAATTTTAGATGATTGAGCTGCGGCTAACTTTAAAAAGGATTGAAAATCAATTGCTGATTCATTATCTCCATTGTCTGAAATCGCTCTAACCACTACAAAAGGAACTTTAAATAACCAACAAACATGGCCGATCGCAGCGGCTTCCATTTCAACGGCAATTGCGTCAGGATAAGTTTGCTTAATTCGTTCTAGATTACTTTTTCCATTAATAAAAGCGTCTCCACTACCGATTGAACCAGCCACGGCATTGACACCATGTTTTTTGATACAAGCTTCGGCTAATGATCGATATTTTTCATCAGCAGGAAACGAGACAGGGCAACCAGACATTTGGCCCGGCTTATATCCAAAAGCAGTTAGATCCACATCATGATAAAAAACATCTTTTGATACAATAATATCACCAATACTGAGTTTAGTTGAAAGTCCACCAGCTGAGCCAGTGTTAATTACCGCATCAACTTGGTAATTATTTAAAAGCAGGGTAGTTCCTGATGCCGCAGCTACTTTACCGATACCTGATTGTAATAATACGATGTCGCAATTAGCAATTTTGCCAATGTGAAAATCACACCCTAAATGATGTTCTAATTGATAATCAGTAATTTGACTTTTTAGTATTGCAACTTCTTCTTCCATTGCTGCGATAATAGCAATTTTCATAAGGACCTCTAGGTGTTTATTAGCCGTATATTTGTTTTAAATGTGCTATCATAATTGCCATAAGTGAACTTGACAATAAATGAATCATAACGGAGATAAAATTTGCATACAATTTTTATAACAGGTTGCTCAAGCGGTATTGGCTTGATTTCAGCAATCGCATTAAAAAAGCGAGGTTATCGTGTTATTGCTTCTTGCCGTAAAGTTGAAGACCAAAAAAAATTAGTCGAGCAAGGTTTTGAAACCGTTCTTTTAGATTTGGATGATCCAGACTCTGTTACTCAAGCTGCACAGGAAGTTTTAACTTTAAGTGAAGGTAAATTATATGCTTTATTTAATAATGCCGGATTTGGGGTATATGGTCGATTAAACACCATCAGTCGAGCGCAGTTAGAGTCACAGTTTTCAACAAATTTTTTTGGTGTTCATCAATTAACACAATTATTACTACCGGCTATGCTTGAGCAAAATGAAGGAAGAATCATTCAAACAAGCTCTATTGTTGGAATTGTTGCAACCCCAGGGAGAGGAGCTTATTCAGCCAGTAAATACGCCTTAGAAGCATGGTCTGATGTATTAAGGTTAGAATTAGCTAAAACGAATATAAAGGTTTGTTTAATCGAACCTGGTCCATTAAAAACCTATTTTTCAAATAATGTGAATCAAACCGAAAAAGGGAATATTGTAAAAAATCCACCAATTGCTAGACGTTTTACCTTAGCTCCCGAAGCTGTTTTACCCTATCTTTATCATGCATTGGAGCACGATAAGCCAAAAATACGTTACAGGGTAACTAAAGTAACGAAGTTAGCAGCGATAGCTAAACGTTTGCTTCCCGACAGATTAATGGATAAAATTTTAGAAAATAAGTAATAAATTAAATTATTCATAGGATAAATTATGTCAAATCAATTTATTTTTGATGTTAACGAACAGAATATTCAAGAAATTGTCGAAAAATCGACAAATACTCCCGTGTTATTCTACTTTTGGTCACCAAGAAGTCCAAATCATCAAGAGATGACAAACACGCTAACAAAATTAGCGACAGAGCATCAAGGACAATTTATTTTAGCCAGCGTAAATTGTGATGAGCAACAAATGCTTGCAGCACAATTTGGTTTAAGAGCAATTCCAACAGTTTATATGTTCCAAAATGGGCAGCCAGTTGATGGTTTTCAAGGTCTACAAAGTGAAGATCAAATTAAAGCATTTTTAGCCAAAATCTTACCTAATGAAGATGAATTAAAACTTGTTGAAGCTCAAAAATTATTTAATGAAGGGTTATATGACCAAGCTTTACCTTTATTAAAACAAGCATGGACGACGCTAACTGATCACTTAGGCAAACCAAGATCAGATATCGCATTAATGTTAGCTAAAGCGCAAATTGAACAAAAGCAACTTAACGATGCTAAAGAAGTTTTAGCAACAATTCCGCTACAAGACCAAGATTCCGCTTTTCATGGATTACAAGCTGAGATTGAGTTACTTGAACAAGCAGCTAATTCACCAGAATTACAGCAGTTGCAAGCTGAATTGGCCAAACAACCTGACAATATTGAATTAATGATCCAACTTTCATCACAATTGATGCAAGTAGGGCGACACGAAGAGGCTTTAGAGCTTCTATTCAAACCGTTAACAAAAGATCTAAATGCGGGAGATGGTCAAGTTAAGAAGACATTACTTGATCTGTTAGCTGCATTGGGTACTAATAACGCTTTAGCTAGTAGTTATCGTCGTAAGCTTTATACGCTGTTATATTAAGAAATACTTAATTGATTTCTGGCGATGGTAATAGCTTGGCATTAATTCATAAAAAATTTTATGAACTTCTATCGAAACTTTGGAAAGTTAAAAGATATCAAAAGAAAGTTGATAGATTAGAAGGATGAAATGAAGAGATTCAACAGTTTTGTTGAATCTCTTTTTTTATTTAATGTTCGATAATACGAGGAAAGTTTTCGTTACTACGAAGGGTTAAAACCTCAACCCCGTTATCGGTTACTAAAATAGTGTGCTCATATTGAGCTGAAAGTCCATGGTCTTTAGTTTTAACGGTCCAACCATCTTTCATTGTGCGTGTACGCCAATCGCCAGTATTCACCATCGGTTCAATCGTAAAAGTCATACCAGGTTTTAAAATTACGCCACCATCATCAGCATCATAATGTAATACTTGAGGTTCATCATGATATACCTCACCAATACCATGACCACAATATTCACGAACTGAAGAGAATCCAAATTTATCAACATATTTTTGAATAGCTTTACCGATTTCTCTCAATCGAATTCCTGGTTTTATGATTTTAATCGCTTCGTATAAGCTCTCTTGAGTAACTTGGCAAAGTTTTTCGCCAGCAACAGTGGGTTTACCTGCAATGTACATTTTTGAAGTATCCCCGTGATAACCATCTTTGATCACAGTTACATCTATATTAAGAATATCACCATCTTTTAATTTTTTATCAAAACTTGGAATACCATGACACACTACGTCGTTAATAGATATACAACTTGTATGTTTAAATCCATGATAACCAATATTGGCAGGAATAGCTTTTTGTACATTTACAATATGTTCATAACAAATTTTATCGAGTTCACCAGTAGTAATTCCTGGTTTAACATACGGCTCGATCATCTCTAAAACTTCAGCAGCTAATTTGCCTGCAATACGCATTTTTTCAATTTCGGCGGGAGTTTTTAACTTAATAGACATCAACGTGTTCCTGTAATTTTAATGGCAATATCCTATCATATACCGTTGTTTCTTTAAAGCATAGCGGTGGATAATTCCTCTTGATTAAAAGTTTAAATTTTACGAAAAAAAAGTTGAGGAACGGGGTTTTTGTGTATAAAAAATGAAAACTAATACAGCTTGAAACCGTTTAATTATATAATAAAACATTATAAAAAAAGGTTTCAATGTGATGCAATGTAGCTATTATCAAGAAAAAAAATGTTTGTCTTGTCATAAAATTAATCAACCATATCATTCTCAATTAACCGAGAAACAAAGTCATTTGTTGGAGAAATTAGCTGATTTTAATCCTAAACAAGTTAACGATCCGTATGCGAGTCCTGAATCAGGGTTTCGTAATAAAGCTAAAATGGCAGTGCTGGGTACGGTTGAAAAACCAATTTTAGGCATCCAAAACGGTAATGATGCGATTGATTTGTGCGATTGCCCGCTTTATAGCTCGAACATGCAAAATATTCTAAAATTGGTTCGTACTTATATTCGTAAGCAAGGATTAGTTCCCTATAATATCAACAAGCGAAAAGGGGAGTTAAAATTCGTTATCATCACAGAAAGCATTATTGATAATAACAGCCATTTTATGCTGCGATTTGTATTGAAATCACATAAATTTGTAGAAAAAATTAAAAATAGTTACCACAACTTGCAAATAAATAACTTAGAAGTTGTTACTATCAACATCCAACCTAACCATGCAGCGATATTAGAGGGGGAAGAAGAACTGATTTTAACCGATAACCCTTTTTTAGCGTTCCAATTTAATCAGATACCTTTATATATTAAATCTAAAAGTTTCTTTCAAACAAATAGTCACATTGCAGAAAAACTCTATCAAACGGCTAGTGATTGGGTTGCAAACTTAAATGCTAACTCAATATGGGATCTATTTTGTGGAGTAGGTGGTTTTGGTTTGCATTGTATCGGTCATTCTAATAATGAAAAGATCCAATTGACTGGCATTGAAATTAGTTCTGATGCCATTGAGTGCGCAACAAAATCCGCTGAAAAACTTGGTTATGATAAACTCGATTTTAAATCGTTAGATGCCACTAAATATGTAAACAATGAAAAAGGTATCCCTGATTTAGTCTTACTTAATCCTCCAAGGCGCGGGGCTGGTAAATCACTCATTCAATACTTAGATAATATAAAACCAAAATATATATTATATTCAAGTTGTAACTTAGCATCTATGGTAGAAGATTTGCAGCTTTTAAGCGATTATCAAATGACTAAAGCCCAATTGTTCGACATGTTTCCGCACACTTCACACATGGAAGTTTTGGTTTTGTTAGAAAAATACAAATAGTTATTTACTGATTTAGGCTATTAATGACTAATATTTATATTAGTTATTAATAACTATTGGTCTAGATTTATTAGCGGAAATGAAAGATTTCAATTTGTTTAAAATCACACCAACATTGGGGAGATTAGTTTTAGGTTTTGGAAAAACCTATATTGTTGATCATCAGAATAATCTTATCACACCGGTCGATGAGGATTATGTCGCTAATCAAAAAATTGAACAAGCCAATAAATAAGCTGATTCATTAGCAAAGTGACATTCTATTAGTTTATATTATTTTGTATATTGATAGATTTCTATTTTCTTTTTAATAGTCACAAAACAGCCTATATAAACCATTAAACTATGCTAAAATTAAGCCAATTTAAACTGAATTTAGGAAATATAAAATTATGATTCCTGATGTTTCTAAAGCACTCAATTGGTTGGAAAAACACTATACAATTTTACAAGGCATTCAACGGGGTGTTGAACGTGAAACGCTCAGAATTTTACCAGACGGCTCTTTAGCAAAAACACCTTTTCCTAATAAAATTGGTTCAGCATTAACTCATCCTTGGATAACAACCGATTTTGCTGAGTCGATGCTTGAATTTATCACGCCAGTTAATACGAATATTGATTATATGCTCACGTTTTTGCGTGATTTACATCGTTATGCTAGTGTCAGTATCGGCGATGAGATGATGTGGCCATTAAGTATGCCTTGTTTTGTGGCAAATGAAGACGATATTATTTTGGCACAATATGGCTCCTCAAATGAAGGGCGTTTTAAAACGGTTTATCGAGAAGGATTGAAGAATCGTTATGGCGCAATGATGCAAATCATATCCGGCGTGCATTATAACTTCTCTTTGCCTATGGCATTTTGGCAAGCCCGATTTGGGGTGAAAAACGCCGAAGAAGGAAAAGCGGTTATTTCTGAAGGTTATTTTACTTTAATACGTAATTATTATCGATTTGGTTGGGTGATTCCTTACCTGTTTGGCGCATCACCTTCTATGTGCTCTTCATTTATTCAAGATAAGCAAAAAGCTAAAGCATTTATAGAACAAACCAATGGTAACTGCTTTTTGCCTTATGCAACTTCATTAAGATTAAGCGATATTGGTTACACCAACAATGCCCAGAAACAATTAGGTATTACCTTTAATCATCTAGATACTTATGTTGAAGGATTAAAACGTGCCACCCATGTCAAATCAGATGAGTTCAGTAAATTAGGCATTAAAGTTAATGGTCATTATCGACAACTAAATGATAATGTTTTACAAATTGAAAATGAATTTTATGCACCAATTCGTCCTAAACGAGTTCCTAGAGCAGGGGAGTTACCTTCAGATGCCTTGTTACGTGGTGGAATAGAGTATATTGAAGTGCGTGCGCTTGATGTTAATCCATTTTCACCAATAGGTATTACTGAGGAACAGATCCGCTTTATTGATCTATTTTTGATATGGTGTGCGTTAGCGCCAGCCCCTGAAATGAGTAGTGCTGAACTTGAGTGTACAAAATTAAATTGGAATCGGGTTATTATGGAAGGGCGTAAACCTGGTCTTGAAATTGGTATCGGCTGTGATAGTTATCGAGAGCCATTATCGAAAGTCGGCCACGAATTATTTAAAGATTTGCTCCGTGTTGCTGATGTATTGGATCATCAAGATGATAAACAACATTATCGTAAAGTTTGCGAACGGCTAGATCTGATGTTTGATCAGCCTGAATTAACGCTTTCAGCAAGAACGCTTGAGGCTATCAGTGATTTAGGTACTGCTAAATTTGGCTTAGTTTTAGCAACTCAATATAAAAATCAGCTTAGTTCAGAACCTTTGCAATTATTGACTGATGGTGATTTTGTTCAGCAAAGAACTATGTCAATTGAAAAGCAACAAAAGAAAGAACAGAATGATACTTTGTCATTTGATGATTATTTAAAAGAAAAAATGAACGGTTAAAATGTTTAAACATCGAGACTATACACTACGATATCAAGGAAATAGTAGTGTTGAACTGATATTACCAAACCATAAGATAGTCAATGATGACCCACTAATTGATCAATCATCATTCTCGGTTTTGGTTTGGAATATTTTTAAACAGAAAAGGGCTGATTGTATTAAAATTCTTGAGCAATATGCTAGCCAATCCAAGTTAATGCTATTACAAGAAGCCCAAACAACACCACAATTATTAAATTTTATATCTGCGAATAACAAAGTTGCCGATCACGTACCAGCTTACTGCTTTAATGATATTTTTGCTGGAGTTATGACTATAACTGATTCAGCACCGACTAAAATATTATCGTTTAGAGAAAAAGAGCCATTTATTCGAGTACCTAAATCAGCTCTAATTACTGTTTATCCAATTAAAAATTCTACTAAACAGCTGTTAGTTGCCAATATTCATGCCATCAATTTTAGTATTGGCGTAAAGATATATCGTCAACAGATGTATATGTTATTAAATTATATTAAGCAGCATGATGGACCTGTTATATTGGCAGGTGATTTTAATGCATGGAGTCGGCAACGACTGAATTTACTCTATCATTTGACTCGATCAATAAATCTTAAACCGGTCAATTTTGCTATTGATATTCGGAAAACGTTTTTAGGCAGGCCATTGGATTTCATTTTTTATCGAGGTTTAAAGCTTGATGCGGCTAAGATAATTAGTACAGCCGCATCAGATCATAATCCATTATTAGTTAATTTTAAAATGAATTCGAATTGACTAAATTAATTGTTAATACATCACCTTCTTTTACTCGTCCATTTTTTAATTTATTCCATTGTAAAAGATCGGTGATTTTCACTCGGTAATTCCTCGCAATGGAATAAAGATTATCACCAGCTTTAACTTGGTAAGTAATCTGTTTTTTGCCATTACTTAAAATAGATTTAGCATCTTTAGCATTTACTGTACTGTATTGAATTGTCGTTGATTTAATTTCAAACGGCATATTGTTATGTGGCACATCTTCTAAAAGCTCAGTTACTTGACTAGTAACTAAATTCTCATTTTTCAACTTTTTGAATAGTTTATTAGCATGAGAATAAGGAACTAATAGATGAAAAGGGCCATTTACAGTTTGTTGCACATAACCGGCATTGTATGTCATTAAATCATTTAGTGATAATCCAGTATATTGCGCTATTTTAGACAATGAAATGTTTTTAGACATATCAATTCTAACTAAAGAGTTTTGATAATTACAATCCGGTAGTTTAATTCCATAACGTTTATTGTTTTTAACAATGTCGATAATAGCTAATATTTTTGGCACATAATGCATTGTTTCTTGTGGCAAATCTAAAGACCAATAGTCAATAGGTAATCCTTTAGCTTTATTTTTATCAATCGCCCGTTGAATTCGACCTTCACCTGCATTATATGCTGCTAATGTTAATAACCAGTCGCCATTAAAGCGGTTATTAAGATTTTGTAAAAGAGATATAGCTGAGCTGGTTGAAGCAATTAGATCGCGACGTCCATCAAAACTACTGCTACGTTTTAAACCATATTCTTTAGCTGTAATTGGCACAAATTGCCATAAACCAGCCGCTTGAGCAGGCGAGGTAGCTAAAGGGTCATAAGCACTCTCAATTAATGGAATTAAAGCAAGTTCAACCGGTAGCTTATTTTTTCGTAACTGATTAATGATGTAATATACATAAGGTTCAGATCGTAATGCAATATTTTCAAATCCCTGTGGATTACGCAGTAAACGTTCTCTTTCCGCGACAACTCGGCTGTTGTTCGGAACATTTACGTTAATTTGAGTTAGCATGTAATGCCAAGGATTTTGCGTGACTGAAGCGTAATTAACACCACCACTTTTAAAGCTAGAATTAACTATTGATTTAGAATTGTATGGTTTTGAGCCAGAAGTGTATCGCGACCCTTGGTTTTGACACCCGACTAAAAAAGCACATAACACTGTAAATATTAATAATTTTTTCATTAGATTATAAGTTAGGACATTAATTTAAACGACTTATTATACCTAAAAAATGTCCTTTTGGCTCCTAAAAAAAGCAAACAGTTCTAACTCATTGTTACAATTGAATTTGCTTTGTAAAGATTTTTCATTACACCGTAAAAATAAGTTAATCTGTTTTTCTTTGGTTAAAATAGAAGGCAAAGTAATTTTCTTTTTGCAAATATAATTATAATATTCATGAATAACTTTATCATGTGGAACCATCATTTGTGCAAAGTTCAAATTAGCTTTAGTATATTCGTGTCCTGCACAAATAAGCGTATCATCAGGTAGTCGCTTTAAATTATTAAGCGAGCTTAGCATTTGCTTATAATCACCCTCAAAAATTCTACCACAACCAGCAGACATTAAGGTATCACCACAAAATAGATATGGTCGGCAATAATAAGCTAAATGTCCTAATGTGTGTCCCGGTACTGAAATAATATCAAATTGAAAATCAGCAATTGATATTTTATCTATATTATCTAGATAGTTAATCTGCAAATTAATTTCACTAGGCCCATAAACTTCAATATCGGGATAAAATGCTTTTAGCTCTGTTACCCCGCCAGTGTGATCGATATGGTGGTGAGTTAGTAAAATTGCAAGGGGTGACAAGTGATGTTTTTTTAGATAACTAATTACAGGGGCAGCTTCACCTGGGTCGATAATAACAATTTGTTTATCGTTGTTTTCCAACAACCAAATATAATTATCTTTTAGGGCCGGGATAACATGTAATCGATACATAGTTATTATACCTTCTTAGTTATCTAACTGTTTTTTGTATTCAGTCCTTTAACGATGCTTCAAAAATAGTATCGTGTAAAGTTGGGGATTCGGCTTGATTTTTAGCAATAATATCACAACGCTCATTTTCGATATGACCAGCATGACCTTTAACCCAAATCCATTCAATAGTATGTGATTTAGCTATTTCATCTAAACGTTGCCACAAATCAACATTTTTAACAGGTTGTTTATTTGATGTTTTCCAGCCATTTTTTTTCCAGCCATGAATCCAATTCATAATGCCATTACGTAGATATTGGCTGTCAGAATACAGTTGAATTTGACACGGTTCTTTAAGAAGCTCTAAAGCAACAATTGCAGCTAATAATTCCATTCGATTATTGGTAGTTTTAAAATAACCTAGAGCTAATACTTTTTCTGTTTGTTTATATTTTAAAATTGCGGCATATCCACCGGGACCAGGGTTACCCAAACAAGAACCATCTGTGAAAATTTGAATTTTTTTTAACATACTAAATAAACTTTGCCTATTGAATAAAATTTAAAATTAAATAATGTGATGTTGTGTAATTAGTGGCGAAAACACTGTAGGTATCAACATTAGCGCATTTTGGTGTTAGACTATACCATTAATTATTAAATTTCCCAATTTTAGAAGAAGAGTATAACGTGATAACACATTCAACACGTCAAATTGTATTAGATACTGAAACAACAGGTATGAACCAAGACGGTAATAATCACTATGAAGGGCATAAGATTATTGAAATTGGTGCTGTTGAGGTATTAAATCGGCGACTAACTGGCAATCATTTCCATGTTTATATCAATCCAGAACGTTTAATTGATGAAGAAGCCTTTAGAGTTCACGGTATAAGTGATGAATTTGTTAAAGATAAACCAATATTTAAAAATATAGCACATGATTTTATAAAATTTATTGATGGTGCTGAATTAGTCATTCATAACGCATCGTTCGATGTCGGATTTATGGATTATGAATTTTGTCTTTGTGGTTTAAATTTTAAAACAGCTGAACATTGTATTGTTACTGATACACTAGCTATGGCTCGGCGGCTTTTCCCTGGTAAAAGAAATAATCTAGATGCACTATGTGAGCGTTATCAGATTGATAATTCACATCGTACACTGCATGGCGCTTTACTTGATGCTGAGATTCTAGCTGAAGTTTATTTAGCAATGACAGGGGGGCAAACGACGTTAGCATTTAGCGCTGAAGATAATCCATTATCAATGTCAAATAATACCGTCAAGAAAATTGAACGTAATGGAACTCCTTTAAAGATAATTAAAGCAAATGATTCTGAACTCTCTGCTCACGAGTCTATTTTAGAAAAGATTGATAAAAAAAGTGGCGGGGCATTATGGAAAGCACATTAAAGTACATTAAAGTACATTAATGATTGTTTTCTATTCAATTGAACTTTATTTTTAAAAATTTTATTGACGAAAATAAAAATAATCTTTAACATCACGCCTACTTTGATGTTCCACATTAAAGTATCTAAAAAGCGGAGCGGTAGTTCAGTTGGTTAGAATACCTGCCTGTCACGCAGGGGGTCGCGGGTTCGAGCCCCGTCCGTTCCGCCAATTCTTATTTTTCTTTATACTTTCCTTGTTTATTATAATTGTGCTATCTTCGATATCCTATGAATATTAATTAAATTGATTTAGACATGCTAAAAAAATCGATATTTGTTGTTCTAGGTGGAGTTTCTTTTGCTTTAGGAACTATTGGTATTTTTATTCCTTTGTTACCTACAGTACCTTTTTATTTACTTACTGCATATCTATGGTTAAATAGTTCAGAGCGCCTCTATAACTATTTTACACAAACTACTTACTATCAAACTTATATCCAAAAATTGCTAATTGAAAAGAAGGCAACCAGGTCAAGTTTATTTAAGATGTTGGCAATGGTGTTTGTTGTGCTACTTATTCCTTTTATTATTTTTAATTCTTTACATGTTAGAATAATCTTAGCCACTGTGTTTTTTGCTCATGTCATTTTTGTCTACTATTATTTTAATAAAAAATGATCAATATAAAGGTTGAAATTAAGAGAAAACAGGGTAAATAAGTTACCCTGTAACAAAAGTATTGGCTCTTTATTGCGATGTATTATTTTTTACTATTATTTCAAACTCTTTTTAATTTCAATAGCAAGTAACGGATTCCACATCGCACCTGTTGCACTCATTACAGCATCAGCACCATTTTTTATAAATTGATGATAATGTTCACTGTTACTAACTCCACCAACACCTATAATTGCAAATTTTAAATCCATTTGTTTACGATATTTATCGAGTCGACTAACCATATCTAACCCAGCCCAACGAATTGCATCGCCACAGATACCGCCTTCTTTTCGATTTTCACCTAAAGCTGGATGACCATTTGCGTCAACAGGTTTTGCTGACAACGTATTAATCGCGCTTAACCCATCAACTATATTTCCAATACGAGTTAATAATGAAACGATTCTTTCATCATCTGGGAAGTAAGCTAATTTCAGGATAAGAGGACGGTCAGGTACAGCATTTTTAATTTCTTTAACAATTCTTTCAACTCTATCTACATCAAAGCAAAGTAATTTACTTGCACCTTCATTCGGGCAACTTAAATTAGCTTCTAAAATTGGTGCATTGGTTTCTCTTACTAATTTAGCGGCTAATGCATAATCTTGTTCAATCACTCCATTACCTTGAGTTCCTTGGAAGCTACCAATAACACATTGTCCTGGACCAGCAGCTTTAACAGCATCAGCCATATCTGGTTGCCATATATCTGGAGCAAATGATGGAACCCCAAATGAATTAGTGATTGAAAGAGGTTGGCTATAATTGGTATCAGCTAAAACTGTGTCTAAATTACACGTAAGTTTACCTTTCGGATGAACAGATAAAACATTAGGTAACGGATGGCATTTGTGTAATTTTGTTCTTACTGTTTTATATACACATAAATCGAATCCATAAGCAAATGCTGCTTTAATATAATTTGCATTTAATAAAGGCCCAGCGGGTTGGCCAAATGGTAAATTAACATCAACATTTAAGAATTTGGTTGGTTTAGTTGAAACTTTTTCTGCTTTATCTAATTCTGCAAAAAGTCCAAAAGGTCCTTTAGCATAATTATCTTCATAGCTAATACTTGGGTTATAAAAAGGGATCAAAGGTTTCATGGTATCTCCTGTTTATGGCTGTTCTGGAAGTGGTATTGTTTAGTAATTTGATATAAAATTGGAAGGTTGAATTTATAGATATAAAAAATCCTCCATAAAGGAGGATGAATATTCAAAATAAAAAGACAATTCAATTTTATTATTGGTTTATTTGTATGGACCACAAGCATAATCAAATTCTCTTTTCTAAAATTGGTAAGCATTTTAGTCGAATAAAAATAAAGTACAAGTGATAGAAGTTAAAAAAAATATAAGTAAATGAAATAGTTATAGTGTTTTTTTTTAGACAGGTTTATGCAGTATTGTACGCAAACACTTTCAAAATAATATAAAAAACAGACAATTCTTTTTGTTATATCCATAGATTGTTTTATAAATTATTAATAAATTTGAATAAATTTTTGTCGAAAAAATGATATTTTCCGACTAATGAAACTTATGTAAGTGGAGAAGAAAAATTTCGGATGTTATGATCCACGTTAACATTTAAATATTAATGATTAGGTAATGAAATATGAAAAACGAAGATATTTTTAAACCAGTAATCTTACCCAATGGTGTTTCCCTAAAAAATCGTATTATGATGGCACCAATGACTACTTGTTCAGGGTTTTACGAAGGTTCTGTTACGCATGATTTAATTGAATATTACCGAGCAAGAGCGGGTGAAATTGGCACTATTATTGTTGAATGTGGATTTGTTGACAATAAAGGGTTAGCGTTTCCCGGTGCGATTGGTTTAGATAATGATGATAAAATAGAAGGGTTAACGAAGATCGCTAAAGCCATTAAAGAGAAGGGCTCCAAAGCGGTTATCCAAGTTTATCATGGTGGCCGTATGGTTGAGCCTAAACTTATTGGTGGACAATCCCCAGTTGGGCCAAGTGCGATAGCTGCACCACGCCCGGGCGCGGCGACCCCAATTGAATTGACGGCAGATGAAGTTGATGAAATGATTGATAAGTTTGGTCAAGCTGTTCGTCGAGCGATCCAAGCTGGATTTGACGGGGTCGAAATTCATGGCGCTAATACCTACTTAATTCAACAATTTTACTCACCTAACTCAAATCAACGAACTGATAAATGGGGTGGTAGCCGTGATAATCGAGCTCGATTCCCATTGGCTGTTCTAGATATTACTCATAATATGGTTAAAGAGTATGCCAATCCTGATTTTATTGTTGGTTATCGTTTTTCGCCGGAAGAATTAGAAGTACCTGGAATTCGTTTTGATGATTCGATGTACTTACTTGAAAAATTGGCTGAAAAGGGACTTGATTACGTTCACTTCTCTATGGGGGCGATCTTAAGACCATCTATTGTTGAAACTAATGATCCAACGCCTTTAATTAATAAATATGTAGCAATGCGATCACAGACATTAGCTAAAATTCCGGTTGTTGGTGTCGGTAATGTGGTTAATATAAGTGATGTCGAAGCAGCTATGGATAACGGCTTTGATCTGGTTGCAGTTGGTCGGGCATGTATTGCTTATCCTGATTGGCTTAGTCGAGTCGAAAAAGGGGAGAAACTTGAACTCTTCATCAATAGTGATAAACGTGAAGAACTCAATATACCTGAGCCACTATGGCACTTTTCATTGGTTGAAAGCTTGATTCGTGATGTGAATCTTAATGTAAAAAAATTCAAGCCGGGCAATTATCAAGAAAAGGTTAATGATGAGTCTTATGAATACTTAATTAATGTTGAATTAGGTAATGACTTTGTTAAAGACATGCAATTGCTCAATGCTAATGATTTTGATAGTGAAGTGGTCAACAACTTTTCTGAGATCAAACATCGTATTATTGACTCTAATAGCCCTCACGTCGATGCAATTTCTGGCGCGACATCACAATGTGAGGCGTTCAAAAAAGCCGTAACCAAAGCTATGGCGAAATCAAATAAAGAAGCTATCCTTGCTGAGGGTGGTGATCCTAATGATAAAGCTTATGATGTGGTGGTTGTTGGTAGTGGTGGCGCTGGACTAGCAGCCGCTATTCAAGCACATGATTTAGGAGCAAGTGTAGTTGTGGTTGAAAAAATGCCGGTTATTGGCGGCAATACAAATAAAGCTTCTGCCGGTATGAATGCAGCCGAAACCAAATTCCAAAAACTTAAAGGCATTGTGGACAGTAAAGATCTGTTCTATAAAGAAACGTTAACAGGTGGTAAAAACAAAAATAATCCTGAGTTACTTCGTTATTTTGTTGAAAATGCACCTGATGCCATTGACTGGTTAGATAATAATGGTATCGAACTTAGTGGTATCACAACAACGGGGGGCATGAGCATTGACCGTACGCATCGCCCGGCAAGTGGCGCTGCTGTTGGCGGATTTTTAATTAGTGGATTGCAAAAAAATATCAACCGACGTGGTATTGAAGTCATGCTTGATACCAATGTAACTGAAATATTAACTGAGAATCATAGAGTTGTCGGAGTTAAAGTCAATGAAGAAGACGGCTCCGTTCAAACGATTAAAGCCAAAGCGGTTATTATTGCTACTGGTGGATTTAGTGCAAATCGTGAAATGGTTGAAAAATATCGACCAGATCTGAAAGGATTTGTTACCACTAACCATAAAGGTGCTACTGGTTCCGGAATTATGATTCTAGAAAAACTGGGCGCAGGCACAGTGGATATGAAAGAAATTCAGATTCATCCAACTGTTGAGCAAACAACTTCGTATTTGATTTCCGAATCAATTCGTGGAGGAGGGGCGATACTGGTCTCCCAAAAAGGGCTACGCTTTGTCAATGAGTTAGATACTCGTGATAAAGTTTCAGCAGAAATTATTAAATTACCTGAGCATTATGCGTATATTCTATTTGATCAACAAGTACGTAATGAAAACAAAGCTGTTGAAGAATATGTATCACATGATTTAGTCGTTCAAGCTGATACGATTAAAGATCTTGCTGATAAACTCTCAATTGACAGCAATACTTTATCTCGAACTGTTGAGCGTTATAATCAGTTCGCTGAAACAAAACGTGACGAAGACTTTGGTCGAACAACTGGTATGCGACATCCTATTAACAAAGGACCATTTTATGCGATTAAGATTGCTCCGGGTGTGCATCATACTATGGGTGGGGTAACGATTAATACCGATACTCAAGTTTTAGATACGGATAAACATGTAATACAAGGCGTATTTGCTGCTGGCGAAGTGGTCGGTGGTGTTCATGGTGCCAATCGTATCGGTGGAAACGCTGTTGCTGATATCATTATATTTGGTATGCAGGCAGGTAGAAAAGCCACTGATTACATTAATCATTAATTGACTAATATGACTTAAGCTTGTTTAAAATGCTTAATTCAAGCCATGAATATACTCAAGTATTAATGGGTACCACGGTTTCATTAACGCTTTATGAGCCTAATGAAGCCGTAGCTCATAGGGTGTTTCACACCATAAAATTACTTGAAGATAAATTGACCGTTAACCGCAGTCATTCAGAAGTTATGTCGATTAACGCTGCTGCGGGTAAACATCCGGTTATCGTTAGCCGTGCTGTGTTTTCGCTTATTGAGCAAGCTTATAAAGTCAGTTTAATGCCCAATAGTTGTTTCAATTTTGCTATTGGTCCTTTAGTCAAATTATGGAAAATCGGTTTTCAAGGCCAGCAAGTTCCCTCCCCACAGCAAATTTATGATCAACTATTATTAACCGATCCTAGCGAAATTGAGCTTGATCCTAAAACTTGTGCAGTTTTTTTGAAAAAAAAGGGAATGGAAATTGATTTAGGTGCTATAGCCAAAGGCTACATAGCAGATGTAGTTAAAGTAGTCCTACAGCAAAATAACATACATCAAGCTATTATCAATTTAGGTGGTAACGTCTTAACTTTAGGCAAATCACCCTTAGATAGGAATGGCAATTGGCAAATAGGTTTGAAAGAGCCATTTTCACTCAACAATCAATTGGCCGGGATTATTCAAGTTAATAATAAATCTGTTGTTACATCAGGGATTTATGAGCGTTACTTTACCTTAAATAATCACCGTTATCATCACATATTCAACCCTTCAACCGGTTACCCGTTAGATAATGAATTAGAAAGTGTAACGGTAATTTCAGATACGTCGCTTGAAGGAGATATTTTTTCAACTATTCTCTATGGATTAGGGGTTAAAAAAGCTAGTAAATATTTGATTGAACATCCGAGTTTATCAGCCATATTTGTTTTAAAAAATAAAACAATCGAACTAGTTAATACTGATAATTTTGCTTTTCAGCTAATTAGCCAACATTATGTTTTACATTAACATTTTATTGGAAACGAAAAGATTATATCAAACTGAATCGTTTTTATTATGAATTAAATTAAGTCATTTTTAATTAAAAAGGAAAATACTATGAACACAGTGAAAAAACCACCTGTCAAATGGTTACCGCTCATAATTATTGCTGTTATTTCAGCAATATTATGGCAATTTGTTTCTCCGCCAGAAGGAATTAGTATTGAAGGTTGGCACACAAGTATCATCTTTGTTGCTACTATTGCCTGTATTGTCGCTGAAATTATGCCAATTGGTGCAATTGGATTATTAGCGATAACGGTTTTTGCGGTTCTAAGACCATCAGGGGCAGCAACAGCGACAGAGGCGATTAAAATTTCATTAAGCGAATTAAACAGTAGCCTTATTTGGCTTATCGTTATTGCTTTTATGATAGCACGTGGTTTTATCAAAACAGGGTTAAGTAAGCGTATAGCTTATTATCTAGTTAAACTTTTAGGTAGAAATACATTAGGTTTAGCCTATGGCCTGTCGGTAACGGATATGGCATTAGCTCCAGCTATTCCTAGTACGACAGCTCGTGCTGGCGGTGTGATTTATCCAATCGCTGAAGCATTAGCGATCAATTTTAAGTCAAATCCAAAAGATGAATCAAGAAATCGTATTGGCACTTTCTTAATGTTAAACATTAGTCATGTAAATGATATTACATCAGCAATGTTTTTAACCGCTTTTACCGGCAACTTGCTGGCAGCCAAATTAGTTGCCAATGCTGAAAAAATTAACATTACTTTGGGTTGGGGAGAATGGTTTTTGGCTGCGATCGTTCCTTGCTTAGTCTCATTTATTGTTATTCCTTTAGTTATCTATTTTTTTACTAATCCTGAACTTAAGAAGACTCCGGAAGCGCCTAATTTAGCCAAAGTTGAACTTAAAAAAATGGGATCACTAACCGGTAAAGAAATTATTATGGGTACAACTGTTATTTTACTGTTAGGTTTTTGGATTTTTGGTAATAATTTTGGTATTGATGCAACCACTACTGCATTTATCGGCTTGACAATTTTAATTTTAACTGGCGTTCTTAGTTGGGAGGATATTAAAGGTGAAAAAGCCGCTTGGGATACCTTGATTTGGTTTGCTGCATTATTAATGATGGCTGGGCAAGTCAGTAAACTTGGCGTAACTAAATGGTTGGGCGATACAATTGGTAATGCCGTTAAAGGTCACTTAGGGGACAGTAGCTGGATTTTAGTCATTGTTATATTGTGTGTAGCCTATGTTTATCTGCATTACTTCTTTGCGAGTGGTAATGCGCATATCGCTGCTTTATTTCCCGTATTTTTAACGGTTGCTGTAGCACTCGGTGTACCGACAATGATTGCCATTTTTGCATTAGTTATTTGTACTAACTATTTTGGTTCGCTTACCCAATTTGCTAATGCTCGTAACCCGTTACTGTTTGCTGAAGGCTTTGTACCGGTTAAAACATGGTGGAAAGTCGGTTTCATTTGTAGCGTAGTAAATTTAATTATTGTTTTCACTATTGGTATTTTATGGTGGAAAATCATTGGATTAGGCTAAAAGTTTAGCTATCACCGCCAGTTTAACTGGCGGTTTTTTTTGAGTGATTAAAACATTTCAATCGATAATTTCCAATCATTAACCGATTTCCAATATTTCTGCTCCTGCTCTAAATCAAGCAAGATTAACTTATTATTTTCAACAAACTTTTCGTTGAGTTCTATCGTCAGTTTGCTTAATTTATCACTGTTTAATTTTAATCTAAATGTAGTGAGATCCAGATCGTTATTACGCTGGTTATTAAATAAAACGGCAAGCCGCAAAATCTGCAATAACGAGATGATATGTTTGTATTCGAATAAACTAAAATAGGGCAGTTCATCAATGTTAATTGACTTTCGATGATAACGAACAAGGGTAGACAATAAAAGTTGTTGTTCTTCATTGAATCCGGGTAAGTTACTATTTAACAGGATATAACTCGAATGTTTGTGTATTGATGAAAAATTTATTTTCAGTCCCACTTCGTGAAGCTGCGCTGCCCAATAGAGGATAGATTCTAAATGTTGCGGAATATTAGTCGAAGTTTGCGTTTTCCATTGTGAAAAAAGATACTTTGCCGTTTTCACCACTTGTTTGGCATGGCGTTCATCAATGTTGTAATGCTGAGAGAGTGTTTCGGCTGTTGTTTGTCTTATATCTCGATAATTTGGACCATCAATAAGTTCATACAAAACTCCTTCACGCAATGCGCATGGGCTAAATTGAAGCTCTTGTATCCCTAATGCATTAAAAACGCCACTAAAAATGGCTAACCCGCTGACGAAAACGTTTTTTCTTTCTTCTGAAAGCGATGGATAGTCAATATCATGAAAAGACTTGAATTCTAAAATATAACTGATTAAATCATCCAAACGTTTAGGCGTAATGATTCCATCGCTGACACCTAAATCTAATAATATTTTGTAAATACTTTTGATTGTGCCGGAAGTACCAAATGCGACACTAATATTTTGTCTTTTTATTGTGGTAATAAGATTTTCAATTTGTTGTTCGGCTGCCAGTTTAGCTCTTAAAAATGAATATCGGTCAATGGTCTTTTGTGGAAAAAATTGCTTAGTGTAAGTAACACAGCCCATTGGTCGACTTGCCACAATAAATGGTTTGAGATCGTTTCCTCGACCTATGGCAATTTCAGTCGATCCACCACCAATATCAATAACAAATTTGGTATCTTCTTCGGCGGTTGATTCAGCTGTCATGGTACCTAAATAGATTAAACGGGCTTCCTCTTGTCCGGAAATAATTTCAATTGGGTAGGGTAGAACCTTAGCCGCTTCGGCTAGAAATTTATGCCGATTGGTGGCGATACGTAACGTATAGGTTGCAACAATTCGAACATTTTCCGGGGGAAATCCATTCAACCGTTCAGCAAAGAGTGCAAGGCATTCTATACCTCGTTTAATACTTGACTCACTTAGCTCATAGAATTCATTTAAACCGGTAGCTAAATGAATATTTTTTTTATTTTTGTAAATAATTTGTGTTGCACCATCAATACAACGTGCAATGACCATATGAAAACTATTCGAGCCTAGATCAATAACAGCATATTCATCAAATTTATTCACGTTCAAATCCTTAACTTGCTGATTCTAATTGTTTTAGATAATCATAAATTGCACGTTGTGCTCTTACTTTCTTTTTATTACCTCTTTGGACGTAATTGTTCATATTATCTTTATCGATAATTCGAGCTTTGACATTATCATTACACTGAATATTGAAAATATTATGAATAGTGGATTTTAATGTCAGATCAAATATTTTTACGCCAACCTCAATCCGGTTATCAAGATTTCTAGGCATCCAATCGGCAGATGATATGTAGGTATCTTTATTACCGTCATTTTCGAAAATATAAACTCGAGCATGTTCGAGATATTGGTCAACAATACTGGTTACATAGATATTTTCACTTAAATTAGGAATTTGAGGAACAAGTATACAGGTGCCTCGCACAATCATGCGTATTTTTACGCCAGCACAAGAAGCTTTGTAGAGTTGATTTATCATCTCTTTATCAGTTATTGCATTGAGTTTAAGATAGATCCCTGAAGGTTTCCCAGCTTTGGCATTATTGATTTCTCTTTCAATAAATTCATGAAAGCGTAATCGTGTATTTTGTGGCGAAACTAATAAATGATGAAAAGTTACCGGTTTAAATGGGTTTTCAATAAAGTTAAATACTTTGATAACTTCATCGGTAATCGCAGGGTCAGCCGTTAATAATGAAAAATCTGTATAAATACGTGCAGTTTTTTCATTAAAATTACCTGAACCAATATGAGCATAACGGACAATTCGATCGTCTTCTTTACGATCGATTAAGAATAATTTGGCATGAATTTTAAGTTTTGGTTGTGAATAGATAACTTTTATACCACTACGAATTAACCTTTTAGCCCATTTTATGTTTGCTTCTTCATCAAATCGAGCTTGCAGTTCTACCACTACTGTGACTTTTTTACCGTTGTTTGCTGCATTTATAGCAGCATGAATAAATCTGGAATCTTTAGCTACTCGATAAATATTCATTCGAATATGGGTAACAGCAGGATCAAATGACGCTTGTCGCATAATTTCAAGCACATGTCCAAATGAATAGTAAGGATAATAGAGCAATACATCTCGGTCTTTTATTGTTGCAAAAGCATTTCTGAATTTCTTGAATCGATTATAAGCAAGGCTTGGTAAGCGTTTATTAAGTAAGTTTTTGACACCAAGATCTGGAAAATTTGCTAAATCTTTGAAATTGGGATAACGTCCACCAGGCATTGCATCTTGTTCAGTTAATCTTAGTTTATTTATCAATAATTCAAATAATGCCTTTGGCATATCTTTTTGGTATGTAAAACGAACTGGCTGAGCAGTTAACCTCTGTTTTAAACCTTGAGACATTAACTCAAGTAAACTATCAAGTTCGGTATTTAATTCGTATTCAGCATCACGATTAATATTTATTGAATAAGCATTTAATTCTACCGCATCAAAAAAGACTTTAAAAATATCCGCTAAACAGTAACGTAAAATGTTATCTAAAAAAATAATTGATTTATTTTTAGTTGAAACTTCTGAAGGTAATAAAACAAACCGAGGCGCATTATCGGTAGGAAGCTCAAGTAATGCATAGCTAATACTATCTTTACAGATAATTTCAACAGCTAAATAAGCATGATCATCTTTTAAAAATTGAATCAACTCAGTATGGCTATCTAACAAAATAGGGGTAATATACTGTCTTAAATTTTGCTTATAATAATTTTTTATCCAAGTTTCTTGATAAGTGGTAAGTTGCCTTTCATTTATTAGGAAAATCTGATTCCTTGCCATTTCTAATAATAGCTCGTTATATAGCTGATCAAATTGTAATTCAAGTTGAATGACTTTTTGATTAACCTGACGCAATAAATGTTTAGCATTAGATGTTGCTTGAGCTTGTTCTTGCTCAATAAGGACATATTTTTTTAAATTTGCAAATTGGACTTTATAAAATTCATCAAGATTACTTGAGTAGATACCTAAAAAACGGATTCGTTCTATGAGAGGATTACTTTCATCAGCAGCCTCTTGTAACACCCGTTGGTTAAATGATAACCAACTTAGTTCTTTAGGTAAATATACTTTTTCTATTATCATTTTTTGTAATGCCCATTCCACTAATTTGATTTATTACAGAATAACGTAAGATAAAAAAAAAGCTAGCATATAGCTAGCTTTTTATCATTCATTTAAACAAAATTAAAGGTGATTAGATGCGATGAACAGAAGTTGTGTTAGTTGTTCCGCTTGGAACTAATGCACCTGATACCATAACAATTGTATCACCTTGTTTTACATTACAAATTTTAACAGCCATTTCTTTACCTAGACGGTAGAAATCATCTGTTGAATTAATTGCATCAATTAAAATAGGTTCAACACCTTTAGATAAGGCAAGTTGATTGACAGTTTTTTGGCTTGAAGATAGAGCCAAAATACGAGCTGTCGGGAAGTAATGACGAAGTTCACGAGCTGATTTACCGCTACGAGTAGCAACAACAATTAATGGTACATTTAATCGTTCCGCTATTTCAACAGCACCACAACATACAGCAGCAGTAATACGTAATGTTTCTTCTTTTGTGGTTAGCTCTAATTTAGCTGGGATAGTACCATCAGTACGCTTACAAATAGTAGCCATCACATTAACTGCTTCAAATGGATATTTACCTTTAGCACTTTCGCCAGATAGCATAACAGCGTCTGTACCATCAATAATTGCATTAGCAACGTCACCAGCTTCAGCACGAGTAGGACGTGGGTTTTTGATCATTGAATCTAACATTTGAGTTGCAGTAATAACTGGTTTTGAAGCTTTATTACATTTTTTAATCATCATTTTTTGAGCAAAAATAACTTCTTCAACCGCAATTTCCACACCTAAATCACCACGAGCAACCATGATACCATCAGATGCTTCTAAAATTTCATCAAAGTTATCTAGACCTTCTTGATTTTCGATTTTAGAAATGATTTTGATTTCTTCACCGCCGTGAGCTTTAAGATGAGCACGAATATCTTCAACATCAGAACGTTTACGGATAAATGATGCTGCAATAAAATCTACACCTTGTTCACAACCGAAAATTAAGTCATTTTTATCTTTTTCAGCTAGTGCAGGTAATTTGATTGAAACACCAGGTAAGTTAATACCTTTATTTTCACCAAGGTCACCGTTATTTAAAACTTTACAAATAACTTCGTTACCTTTGATTTCTTGAACGTCCATAGCGATTAAACCATCATCAACTAATACACGGTTACCTGGTTTAAGATCTTGAGCAAATCCTTTATATGTAACGGCTACACGTTCTGAATTACCAACTACATTTTCATCAGTAGTAAAAGTGAAAGTTTGGCCTGCTACAAGTGATACATCGTTACCACCTTCAAGCTTAATAGTACGAATTTCTGGGCCTTTAGTATCTAACATGATGGCAGCTTTTAAGCCTGTTTCTTGCATTACTTCACGTAAATTTTTGATTCGATTACCATGCTCTTCATAATCACCATGAGAGAAGTTTAAACGCATTACATTCATGCCTGCATTTAATAATTTAGTTAGCATCTCTTTTGATTCTGATTTTGGTCCTATGGTACAAACGATTTTTGTCTTTTTCATAATATTATCTACTAGTTGTTAAAGTTAATGTTCAAATTTAAATAAATGGTTTTAAATATAAATATTTAAACAAAAAAAACCAATGCCAGCGCATTGGTATAAAAAGGGAAGAGTAACTTTAAAAAGTTACTCTTATTAAAAACAATATCTAAAGAATTTAGTAATCTCATCAATATAAGCCATTCTTAAAAACTTTTTTTATTATAGTCTTAACGACATTTTAAATAAAGTTTTTTATCAAAAAACTAGACATCAATTGAGATAGAAAAAAACTAAAACATTTTTTTGGTTAAATTTTTACCAAGTTTGTGATAAAAAATCTCTTTTTAAATTACATTAAATCTTTAAGTTGATAAATTAGTTCAATATCTTTATTTTTTAAAGTCAATTGATCTTTGTCCAAACTGACTGATGCTCCATCTTGAATTAATTGAGCGATGGTATCATCTAACTTACTCAATTGCTCATCATCACAAGCCATTTTTGCCATACTAACACCAGAGCCTTTAATCGTTTCGTTTGACAATTCTACTTTTGCAACAAAGCGATTACACATTTTTCCATAAATATTCATGTTTTCACCAAATTCAAGCTCAGCGTTTTTATCTGTTGAAATATCTTGTCCATTGGCTTTAATCAATACAAAGCGATGATGCATTAAATCTTCAGCTTTAACACTCTTAGATTCTCCACAACCAGTCATCACGAAAGTTCCAGTAAAAAGCATTATTAATAGTAAAGTCTTTTTCATCTTAACTCCTAATAGTTGGCTAAATTTGATATAATCAGTTTAATTAAAATTTAATAATTACATTTTACTCTTTATGTTAATTCAACAGCAAATTAAATTTTTTCAATCAATGACTTTCTTAGATCAACACAAAATAAGAAAGCTTTCAAACAAAAATCAAGATTTAGATACCATCGAAGAAGCGATTGCTCAAGCTGTTGCACATTATAATGTTCGATTACAATCGTTACCTAGACATATCGATTTTCCAGATAATCTACCAGTAGTTGATAAAAAAGAGGCGATAGCTGAAGCAATTAAAAATAATCAAGTTGTAATTATTGCCGGTGAAACAGGTTCAGGAAAAACAACACAAATACCTAAAATATGTTTGGAACTAAGCTTAGGTGTTAAAGGTTTTATTGGCCATACACAACCGAGAAGGTTAGCAGCTCGTTCAGTTGCCAATCGTATTGCTGAGGAATTAAAAACAGAAATAGGCAACTTAGTGGGCTATAAAGTCAGATTTTCTGATCATGTCAGCGAAACTAGTTTGGTTAAATTGATGACTGATGGAATTTTACTGGCAGAGATTCAGCAAGATAAATTATTACTTCAATATGATACTATTATTATAGATGAAGCTCATGAACGTAGTTTAAATATCGATTTTATTTTGGGATATTTGAAACAATTATTACCTAAACGTCCTGACTTAAAAGTCATCATAACTTCAGCTACAATAGATGTTGAACGTTTCTCAAATCATTTTAATCATGCCCCAATCATTGAAGTTTCAGGTCGAACCTATCCTGTCGAAGTTAGATATCGTCCAACAATTCTTAATGATGATTATGGAAATGAGAAAAATAATGATTTTCAGCCTATTATAGATGCAATCGATGAATTATCTTTTGAAAGTAATGGGGATATTTTGATTTTTCTTACAGGGGAGCGTGAAATACGTGATCTGGCTGATACGCTAAGGAAAATTGAACTGAAACATACTGAGATTTTGCCCTTATATGCTAGATTATCTGCATCTGAACAAAACCGTATCTTTCAATCACACAGTGCTCGCAGAATTATCTTAGCTACAAATGTGGCTGAAACATCCTTGACCGTTCCTGGTATTAAATATGTTATCGATCCTGGTTTAGCAAGAATTAGTCGTTATAGTTATCGGACGAAAGTTCAACGATTACCAATTGAACCCATTTCTCAAGCATCAGCGAATCAAAGAAAAGGGCGTTGTGGTAGAACTTCAGATGGTATTTGTATACGTTTATATGATGAACAAGATTTTTTATCCAGACCTGAATTTACTGAGCCTGAAATTCTTCGAACCAATTTAGCATCAGTTATATTACAAATGACTTCATTAGGCTTAGGTGATATAGCGGCTTTTCCATTTGTTGAAGCACCTGATTCTAGGTATATCCGTGATGGTATACGATTATTAGAAGAATTAGGTGCAATTTATACTAAACATCATCATTATCATTTGACTGAGATAGGACGAATTTTATCTCAATTACCTATTGATCCTAGATTAGCTAGAATGCTAGTTGAAGCTAGACGGTTAGGTTGTATAAAAGAAGTTATGATTATTGTGGCAGCACTATCAATACAAGATCCTCGAGAAAGGCCATTTGATAAACAGCAAGCTTCTGATGAGAAACACCGTAGATTTGCTGATAAAGAATCTGATTTTATATCACTTATCAATTTATGGAATTATGTAACAAATCAACAAGCCGATCTGTCGGGTAATCAATTTAGACGGTTGTGTAAAAAAGAATATCTTAACTATCTTAGAATTCGAGAATGGCAAGACGTTTATACACAAATTAGACAAACCATTAAACAACTTGCTTTTCCGATTAATAGTCAATTAGCAGATTATCGTTCACTGCATACTGCATTATTAAGCGGCTTATTGTCACATGTTGGTATGAAAGAAATTGAAAAACATGAATATATCGGTGCTCGTAATATTAAATTTGCTATATTCCCTAATTCAGCCATCTTTAAAAATCAACCAAAATGGTGTATAGCTAGTGAACTTGTTGAGACAAGCCGTCTATGGGGTAGAACGGCTGCTAAAATTGAAGCAGATTGGATTGAACCATTAGCAAAACATCTAGTTAAATATAGTTATAGTGAACCTAGATGGTCTAAAAAGAATGGGACAACTTTAGCCAATGAAAAAGTAACTTTATTCGGTCTACCAATTGTTGCAAACCGCATAGTTAATTATAGTAAAATTGACCCAGTACTAAGTCGTTCCTTATTTATTCGGAATGCTTTGGTTGAAGGTGATTGGCAAACTAATCACCAGTTTTATAAACAAAATCAGAAATTAATCAATGAAGTTGAGGATCTTGAACATAAATCTCGTCGTCAGGATATTCTGATTGATGATGATGATCTTTATAATTTTTATGATGAACGAATAGACAAATCAGTTATTTCCGCAAAACACTTTGATACGTGGTGGAAAAACAAACAAAAAATAGACCCTGATTTTTTAAATATTGAAAAAAATATGCTGATTAAGCAATCAGCTCAGCCTGTAAAAATAAACGATTATCCAGATTTTTGGTATCAGAATAACTTGAAATTACCTTTAACTTATCAATTTGATCTAGGTAATGCACGTGACGGTGTAACAATTTCTATTCCGCTTAATATATTAAATCAAATAAAAGATACAGGATTTGATTGGCAAGTACCTGGATTTCGTTATGATTTAGTTATTGCTTTAATAAAATCATTACCAAAGTCTTTACGCAAAAGCTTAGTTCCTGCGCCTAACTATGCTGAGGCTTTTTTAAGTAGAGTTAATTCAATTGAACATCCATTACTTGAAACATTAGAAAATGAATTTAGGAAAATGACAGGTATAAAAATTCAGCCAACTGATTGGCAATTAGAACAAGTACCAGATTACTTAAAAATGAATTTTAGTATCGTTGATAAGGGACGAGAAATAGCTTTTGGCAAAGATCTAATGATGATTAAAGAACATCTTAAAACAGAAGTTCAAGAAGCATTATCATCGCTGACTCAAAAAAAATCTGTCAAAATAGAGAAAGATAATATTATTGATTGGAATTTTGGTCACTTACCAAGTATTTATGAAGAAAAACAAAATAATTATACAGTTAAAGCCTATCCAGCCATCATTGATAATCAAAATTCGGTCAGTATTAAACTGGTTGATTCACTTGAGGAACAAAAAAGATTAACCAAGCTCGGGATTAGACGATTGTTGATTTTAAATATTCCATCTCCAATTAAATATTTGCACGAAAAGTTACCAAATAAATCTAAATTAGGCTTATATTTTAATTCATTCGGTACAGTTCTTAACCTTATTGATGACTGTATTGCCTGTGGAATAGACTACTTGATTAAGAAGTACAATCAGAAAGTTAAAAATCAAGAACAATATCAAGAACTGTTAGGTTATACCAAAGAGCATATTAATGAAATTGTAGTGGATATAGCTAAACAAGTGGAATCAATTTTAACTCTCCATTTTAATATTAATAAAAAACTTAAAGGCCGTATCGATTTGTCTTTAGCATTTGCGTTATCTGATATCAAAGCGCAGCTAAATGAGCTAGTTTATAAGGGTTTTGTGGCAAAAACTGGTTATAACAAACTCCATGATATTTATCGCTATTTAACTGCTATAGAAAAACGGATAGAGAAGTTAGGAACTAATGTGGCTAAAGATAGACAGTCGATGAATATAATAGAAGAAGTGAAAAACGAATATCAAAGTTGGTTTAATAGTTTGTCAGAAAATCAAAAATCATTGAATGATGTTACGAATATTAAATGGATGATAGAAGAACTTAGAGTTAACTTATTCGCTCAACAACTCGGCACACCGTATCCAATTTCTGCAAAAAGGATAAAACAACAAATAGAAACTGTATCTTCTGAATTATAGAATATAATTATAAGGATAAAAAAGAAGGGCGCTTATGCGCCCGTTTTGATTATTTGTAAAGATCTACAAATACAGTGATGTTTGGCCCTTTAGAATCATGAGCAACTCGAGCAATATGATAATATTTAGCCCCAGCTTCTATTGCTCTTTTTCCTGCTTGATATGAAATTTCCTGATCAGTGACGTAGTAACCTCTAAATTTCAGTGTATCAAAGGCAACCATTTTAGCCGCAGTTGCATCGTTAAGTTCCTGAATTTTTCGCCCATCAGGAAGAGTGACAGTGTAACGAGTTACTCTTTGAGGTTCAGTGGCAACGGTACTTATTGTTTCTGTATTTGATGTTGTTGTAACTTTATTAGTTGCAGCAGAATTTGTTGTGGTTTTATCAATTACTTTATTATTAAATTTATCTGCATAATATTTCTCGTTAAATGCAGAAGGGGAGTAATAACCAGGTTTTTCAACCTGCATTGCAGCTTCTCCACCTTTAGCTAATGCTAATTGACCCGCTTCAGAATCGTAAGGAATAGCATTTTCAGGTTGTAATTTACGTTCAGGAGCATCTTTTTTAAATAAATAAGCAGCTACTTGAATATTACTGCCTAATTCTGAACGTGAATCTATGTAAAAGCCATATGCACCTTGCGCTGATGCTTCTTTAGCAATAGCTTGATTTACATCATAATCTGTCGGAAAGTATCCACGAATACGCACAATATTAAATGGTTCTAAGCGAATTGCTTTAGATTTTGGATATTCGTAAACACCTTCAAATTTACGTAAAGTTTCTGGTTGTTCTAAAGCTTTAGGTGCGTCTGCTTTGTATAATTTTGCATAAACGATACGCAAAGTATCATTAGAAGGGCTGATATTTGTTGTTGTTATGTAAAAAGAAGCAGCTCCTTCATTGTCTGCAGCTTTTGACATAGCCATAACATAATCGCTATCAGTATAAAAAGCACCTCGAATCGTAATGCTTTTAAAAGATTGCATGCTGTTTGCTTGTTCTTCAGTTAATTGCTGAGCAGCAAAAGAACAAAATGGAATAAGCGCAACAGTTGTAGCGATAATTGTTTTCTTGAAACTTAACATATAAAAAACCTTACAATGAATTTTTAGTTATTTTAGCATAAATAAATTTAATTTCCTAAATCTATTAAAGCTTCCAAATTATTGATATAAATATATTTACCTTTAGCTATTAAAATATTTTGCTCTTGTAATTTTGATAAATTACGACTTACAGTTTCAATCGTTAATCCTAAATAATTAGCTATTTCAGCACGGCTCATTGCTAGTTTTATATTTAAAGAAGAATGTCCTCTTTGCTGATATCGAAGGTAAAGAGAATAAATAAAGGTGGCCAGGCGCTCATCTGATTTTTTCTGAGAATAGCAAAGAACCAATTTTTGATAATTATAAATGTCAGCACTTAATAATCTAAAGATTAAATCTCTAACATTCTTATTAGTATCAATTAATGTCATTAATTCATCATAATGCAGTTCACAGATTAGTGTGTTACTTAATGCCTGAATGTTGTTGTTATAAACTTTGGTTGAAATGGCGTCTAAACCAACAATATCTCCAGGTAGATAAAATCCATTAATTTGTTCATTATTTTCAGAAGTTGTGACAAATGTTTTAAGTGCACCGGAATGAACGATGAAGAATTTTTTAAATGGCGTTTTTGCTTTAACTATTATTTCGCCTTTTGAATAAGATCTTTTGCGTTCTAAAACACTACTTAATGTATTATTGAGTAACATCGGAATACAGAGCCCACCGAGACTGCATAATTCGCACGGAACAGAATAACTATTGGAACGTAATGTCTTATAAATACTATGCATAATATCCTAAATACAAGGGCTGTTGATTTGAAGTGATAAGGTTACCATATTTTGTCATAAAACAAAAATTGACCAATTTTTTTGTATTTCTATTTAATAAAAAGAAAAGAAATAGAAAATCACTATTAAATTTTTAAATAACTACACTAAGTAATTAATCTAAACAATATAAATGAATTCTTGATAAAAGAATAGTCTTATAAAGATTTAGAATTGTTAATAGAGGGTGAGTGGCGAATAAATGAACTTAATTGATTTAACGCACATTATTTAACATAATATACATTATTTGAATTTTAATGAATTGATTTTATTAGATTTTATAATTTGAATGCGTAATAATGGAAAATAGGGGATAGATTAGCGTTTTATTAAAAGAAAACACGATAAATAACTTCTATTCAACTGCCAAATTTAATTTATTTTTCTTCAAAATGTTAACGGTATATCATATAGCATAATTTAGAATAATAAAGTTAAAATGAATTATTACGTTCTGATAAAAAGCATCAACTTCACATATCCGGAAAAAGCATTATTCAATTATTCCGTAAATTGTGTTATGTATAACTCCTAATATACACACTAATACCACTTATGATATTGTCGCTTTTTTCGAGTTATATTTCCAACTTATCGACATCTTATGTCTAAGAAAAGTAATTATCCCAAATGTTTGCAATACTTTTTTTATTCTACATGCTCTAATTTTCATGTTAACTTTAAATAGCAAAGCTCAGGACGCCATCCACAAAGTCAAACGAGTACGCATTTTTTAAGTAGAAAATCATAAAGAATCCAGTTCATTTTTATTTTTCTGTTCTTTTTCTTTTTTCATCATTTCTTTTGCTTTTTTATCAAATTCTTTAAAAATATATTCAATTCTTGACTCAAAAGACATATGAGGAGCAGATAGTTCTATTATATTTTGATCATCTGTATATTTAGCATATTGATAGCCGACGAACGGTCTTTTTTTAGCTATTAATTTGTATTTTTTTGATAAATTTTTATACAAGGAGTCAAATTTAGATTTATCAAATGTAGCTGAAACGTATAGTAGTATGTTTTCATCTTTTGAAAACATAAGCATTATTTTAAGGCATCAAGTGGTAGTTCGCTGTTTTTTAGCGTATACATAGGTCCGCGTGAATATTCGTTTATGCCATCTTCAATTAAAGAGTATTTTTTGGGGCTTCTTCTAAAGTAGTTTTGTTAATTTCGAGACAGAATGGAGCTGGGTTAGCATATAGTATTGAACTGTAGAAGAATACCAATAATAAAATCAGTTTTTTCATTGTAAAATTTTCTTATTTTTTAATTTATTATCATCGAAATAATTTAATAACATTTTAGCTTATTTAAATTTCTTAAAACAATGTTAAAAATCAGTTTTTAATTTATCATTAGTTTTTGTTCGCATAATGTAAAATGCGTTATGTTGAAGTCGCAGATTGTAAAATGTTGGCCGACAAAGTCGGCTAACAATCAAGAATTTAGCATAACGCCATTATGCGTACTAATACTAATTATGATATTGTTTCTTCCTTTTTGAATTATATTTCCAGCTTTTTGACATCTTATATACGTAGGATGGGTAATCATCCCAAGGGTTGGCTATATTACTTCCCCTTGACGGCCTAATTTTTAGTTTATACTGTTTATATTCAATCATGTGAATGCAATAGGCACTTTTTTCTTGTTTAGTGCTGAAATGTTTATGTGACTCACTATGAACATAAGTATAATATTCAATTTCACCTACACGCGTTTTACGTATACTACGTCTTGAAAATTGTTTTTTTAGTTTTAACATACTTTCTCCTAATTTATTAAATAGTTAGAAGAAAGCCTCCTTATAATAATTCATATATATACCTTATTAATTTTAGGGTTAGAGTTCGGATGTTCAGTGACACCCGAACTTTACCGTACTTTCCTACGGTGAAATAATTATTTTTTTGTTGCTCTATCTATAAAATCATCTGCTGCTTCTCTTGCATATTCATCTATTATATACGTAAGTAGCTCTGACCATTTTATTAATTTTCCTGTTTTAACAGATATATTTATAGCTAATTTCTCCAATTCAATTTTTCTATTTTCTGTTATGTTGTATGTCATTCTTTTCATTTATGCGTTCTCATTTTGTTTTACACAAAACCATTATATTAACTAATGAGTTCATTATTGCATTAACTATTGTGTTATTGTGTTAATTGGTGTTAATATATTTTTAAGTAACTAATTAACTAATGAGTTCAAAATGTTTTATGACTGGTTATCAATAGAGCAAGATTTCGGATATCAACTACCAATTATTGGTGATGTTGCATATCAACGTATCTTTATTGAAACTGGCGAAGCTAGTGCATTATCGCAACCTGCTTATAGACATATTGGTTCATTTTGTGATTCTGTGTTGATAAAAATTAGTGGCTCTGTGTTAAAAATGTCGGGAAACCCGTCACGGTGGGGGCGTATAGAAAATTTATTCGGATTAAGTACTATTGACAGTTGTGTAGATGTCTACAATAGAATACTGACTAATCTTAATCTTCCTCATTTTACGAAATGTTCTAAATTATTTTTTAGACAGCTAACTGATTCAAAAATAGAAAATTTTTCAAATGGCGCAATAATAAAAGAACTTCATATCACATCAAATAAAATTGTAGGGTTTGGTAATGTTAACGATTATTTAGCTGGTTTGTCTACGTTAAATTATCGATATAGTGTTCCTCGTTTGCATAGCAATGGACAATCTGTTGATTGGCTATCAAAACAAGGTAATGCTCACCTGATTTATCCAACCGTTTATAACAAATCTCACGAACTTGAACTACATAGTTTAACAAAAATAAAAAATAAATTTGGTGAAAACTCAAGTGAATTCAGATACTTAAGTAGTGTAATAGAATATTGTCAACAGAATGGCGTAGTACGATTTGAACAAAAACTAAAATCCCGATTTTTAAAACGAGAAAATTTGCATTACTGGGGATTATCAGACTATACACGATTAAATAAGTTACATGATGAATTTTTAAATTTAGATAAAAAACTGGCGGTTAATGCGATGGATTTTGAGACGATCAGTGAACAATTAATAAGGCATGGTGTTGTAGAAACAATGCGATCAGCAAATACGACAGCAATGTATGCAATTCAGTGGATGTGTGGTGGATCGTTTGATTTTAGTAAAAAATCAGTTCAAACACATAGAGCACGATTACGAAAAATCGGTATTGATATAGCTCAGCGTTACAACTTAGCTAAATTTAGTCCAGTTGCTGTACGTGAAATTAGAAAAGTTGAAGTTTCTGATTGTCCGATTCCAGATTGGTATCAAATGCCACAAATTTTTAAATTAGTGGCATGATTTAGCCCTTTTCTTATGAATCTATATTGGTGCGCATAATGTATATTACGTTTTTTCAATAATTTATTAGAAACAAATTTCATTTTATAGCAATTTATTAGAAACAAAAAATTAGGAGAAAAAAATGATTAAAGTTGAGATTACTCAAAACCAGACACGATTAATTACACGATCAGGAACAACTCGTGACGGTCGCCAGTACACAATGCAGGAACAACATGCATATATATATTTAGGGGGTGATTATCCGACTGAGTTTGCTATCTCTATTCCTCAGGGGCATTCTGCATACCCTGCGGGTTTTTATGAACTTGGATCAAATTCGCTTCGTGTTGGTCAATTCTTTAAATTAGAGATAAATAGAGATATTCAGCTATTACCGATTGATACTAAAAAATGATAGCAATTTTAATAGTTGGTTTTAGTTTTATCATTTTTTTGTTAGCCCTGATTTTTGGGTTAATTACTGGACTATCGTGAGGTGAAAAATGAAAGAAATTATATATCGTATTTTTTCAGACATTAATAATTATGATTTAGCTATTTCTTATTTTTTTATTTCACTATTAGTAATACTCATGCTATTTGGTTTTGGCATTGGGTATATTTTTGGATTCGTCAGACGTTTATTTGATGCATCCAGCAATAATTAAAAATCAATTATAGGAGATAATACTATGTTAAAAAAGATTACATTTTCTGCTGTTGCTTTGTCTGCTGCACTTTTGTCTAGTTCAGCATTTGCAGCTGGGACCGTACCCAACATCAATGATTACATATCAGCAGACACTCTTGAACCGATCGCTACATCAATTTTAACGGTTCTCGGTGTAGTTATTGCCTCGGCGTTTACGATTTTAGGCTTCGGAGTTGCCGCTCGTGTTGGCTTCGGTGTTATAAAATCTTTCTTTAGCAAAGCTGCCAGTTAATCAACAGGGCTTAATGCCCTGTTTTTTTATTAAAAAATTAATATCATTATGATTATTCGAAAAATTATAGTAGCATTTTTTTTATTCATTTTTGCTAGTTTAGCACATGCAAAAATTTATACTTCTGAGGCTAATAATTGTTTAACTAGACCTGATGTTAACGGTACTTTAGTTGTTCATTTGAACAGTGTTCGTAGTGGTGTTTTTTCTTATACTAATGGCTGTTGGCACATGGCATCAGGAGATATTAAATTTCAACAGTTTAAGGGGGTATTAGTAGCGATTTCAACGTGGGTACCCTTGCAATCCATCGATTTTTATGAGGATTATGATCCTTATCCTGTCCCTCCCGAGATAAAACTTGAAGAGATGGTCAACGGTAGCATAGTTTTTAATTATTATAAATCGTCTCGTGAATATGTTTGTGAGCAAAAAAATACAGTTTGTGCAGAACTTAATGCTTTTACGCCCCGTTATCGTCTCCAAACTAAACAATTACATAACATACATAGTTATTATGAATGTTATATTACAGATATTGATTATCCTGGTGTTGGTGATTCAGATTGTTTTCTGAATAAACAATATTATATTGAAGACAATCTAATAAAGGAATGTTCATCACGTCCGTATCATCCGGTATGCATTAAGAATAATAATGGTGCTAATGACGGAGAAGATGATGATAACGATAATAATGGAGGTAACAATAACAACAATACCGGTAATAATGGAGGGAATAATAACAACAATAACGGTAATAATGGAGGGAATAATAACAATAATAACGGTAACAATGGAGGGAATAATAACAATAATAACGGTAATAATGATGGCGATGACGATGACGATGACGATATCGTTGATATCAGTGTAATTACTAACGAATTATCTAATATTAATAAAAGTCTTATAATTATTTCAAATAATACTAGTGATGTTTTATCTTCAATAAAAAATATAGAACAAACAACAAATAATATTGAAAATAACATAGTAGATATTAGCAAATCATCTGATAAATTGGTTGAGGGCCAGTTACTATTAAATAATAGATTATCGGATATCTCAAAAACTAATAACTCACTTTTGTCAGAAACAAAAAAAATGCATAGCGATATTAATAAAAATCATAATGAATTATTAAGTAGCTTAAATAATAGTAATAATGGCGGTTTAGGTGATTTTAGTGATACTGATGAAAATTTGCTTAATAATAAATTTAATGATTCTGCAAGAGATTATGAAGATAAAAGTATTTCTTATGTTGAATCTACGTTATCAAAACTTACTAATAATATTCCAGATTTGACTTTAATGTTTAAATTACCTTCATCTTTCTATGGAGGTAACAAAGGCGTATGTAAACCACTTTCATCTAAATTAGATTTTGATTTTCCGTTTTATTCTAAGAAATTCACATTGAAATTTGATACTAGTGATTTTTGTCAACATTACGATAAAGATTTTAGAGGTATTGTCGATTTTATGTTTGCTTTCATGACAGCACTTGCAATATTTCGGCTATATCATCGATACAATTCATCACATTAAATCACACTCTATCCAAACCATACAGCGTAAGCGAATGGTTTGGATAGAGTATGATTGTTATTATTTTGGAGTTAATTATGCCTGCAATTATTGGTTTAGTTGGTACATTAATCGGTCAATTATTTTCATATTTATTCAAAAAATTGGTAGTTAATTACGGTAAATTTTTGCTATTTTTTGGGTTCTGGGTTGCTATTTATTTAACAATGTTATCAAAATTCAATGATTGGATTGAATCTTTGTTAGTTTCAAATAATTCATTTTCTGCCGAATTTTGGAAAGCTGGTGTTAGTCTGTTGCCAGAACGCTCACCGACTTATATAACTATTCTCACAAGTGCATATCTTGTTTATTGGATTGCTGTTTTTAAAGACAGAATGTCAAAACGTCTTCATGAATCAACAAACACTTAAGGGGCTATAGTAAATGGCGATTTATATAGTTACAGGTGCTCTTGGTGCAGGTAAGGGCCTATTTTGTGACATGATAGCAACACAAGCTTATCGAGCTGGTCGTCGTGTTGCCTCTAATTATCCAATTAACACATATTTAATGGATAAAAATTCAAAAAAATCAATTACAGTTATTCCACCAAAATTTACATATGATGATTTAATAGCACTTGGTCGTGGTTGTGATGAAAATGATTTATCGCAATTGGGTGTGTTAATTCTTGACGAGCTAGCTATATCATTAAATAGTCGCAATTTTAAAGATAACGGACGTCAAAAGCTTTTAGAATATTTTATACAATCACGCAAATATGGTTGGGATATTTATATGCAAGCTCAAGATGCGTTTATGATTGATAAGCAAGTCGTTGATGCTATGACAGAGTTTACAGTTAAACTGTCACGTTTAGATAGTTTGCGAGTTCCATTTTTATCATCATTTTTAGAATTAATTTCTCCACAGAATTTTGGACGAACAGCTAAACGTAAGAGCATTTTACCGCATATTGTTAAATATCAAATTTTTCATAATTCTGGAGGCAAACCGATTGAAAAAGGCTCTTTTAGAGCTAAAGATTTTTTTGGTATACATGACACTAATTTTATTTTTGAAAATGATGAAACTAATGATCACATTAGAGAAATGCATCATCTTGATTTTGTTAGTCAATCACAAATTGATAAAGATAAAGAAAGTCAAAAACCGCGTTTTAAAAAATTGCTTGCATTCATTAAATTATTTCTTTGCATATTGCTTTTTTATGTCATTTATTTTTGTTGGTCTCATTTCATTTTTTTAGATAAAAAAGAAAAAAAAACATCATCAGAACTAACTTTTCAGCAACAAAATCATTCTGGATCAGCTGAGCTAACTCCTCAGTTACAACAGAAAGAAGCACAACCGCAACTTTCAACAAGATATAGAATTGTTGGCTATTTGAGCACAGGACAAGCTTTTGCACGTTTTGTTATTAGAGATATGCAAACTAATCAAATAATTTATTTAATGTCAGATTATGCATATAACGGGCTAAATACATCGATTATTTATCAGTCGGAATTAGTTACATATTTTTCAGGTGTTGATAATACTAATTTATCTGAAAATTTTTTATTAAAAGGAAACTAGAATGAAACACTATTTATTTGTTTTTTTTATTTCATTATTATCAATTCGATTAAGCTATGCTAAAAATATTCAATTAGATATTGATAAAATGCCGTTACCAGATGCTATTTCTCTTATATATCGTGATGTTTTTAAAACACCTTTTATGTTGGCTCCCGAATTGACTACAGATAAACGCATGTTAACAATGCATATTCTGCCGACTGTTGATGAACGAGAATTTATAGAGCGTTATTTGCTAAATATGAATATTAAAATCAGTAAAAAAAATGGTGTTGATTATATTTATTCTTTTGTTCCTGCTCCGCCCGTTGAAAAACTACAAAATTTTGTTTATAAACCTAAATTTAGAACAGTTGATTATTTGTATCGTTCGTTAAATCAAATAATGACAATGCCTATTTCTCAAAATACATCACAATTTAGTTCACAGGGTACACAGTCTTATGTCGCAATATCACAACAGCAAAGAATTTTGACAAATCAAGGTGATTCTTTGCTTTTTAGAGGTACTCAATCAGAAATTAAACAATTAAAAAGTTTGCTCGTTGATATAGATAAACAAGCTGAACAAGTGCAAATTATGGCTTATGTTTTTGAGTTACAAACATCTGAAAAGCATGGTTCTAGTCTTTCGTTTTTGTCTAAATTGTTTTCAGAAAAATTAAATATTGGTATAAATGCGGGTAATGTTTTAAATGCAGGGGATTATATTAAATTTTCAAATAGTTCATTTTCATTTTTAGCTGAATTATTTGATAACGATTCAAGATTTAATGTTATTAGTTCCCCACATTTAAGAGTGACTAGTGGTAATCAAGCTCGATTTAGTGTTGGTTCTGATGTTCCTGTTTTGGCTTCTGTAACTCATACAGATAACAACAAGTCAGTTCAATCGATAGAATATCGCTCATCAGGTGTAATATTTACTGTTAAACCATTGATTACAGAAAATATTATCACTTTAGATATTAATCAACAGTTATCTAATTTTGTTAAAACTGAAACAGGTGTAAATAATTCTCCGACTTTGATAAAAAGAGAAGTTAATACTAATATTAATTTAAATGACGGTGATATTGTTGTGCTTGGTGGTTTAACTGATAGTAAAGATTCAAATGCAAAAACTGGATTAAGTTTTTTACCAATTTTTAATAGTAAATCAAATGAAAAAAATAAAACCGATATTCTAGTTGCATTATCAGTATCAAGAATAAAATACTAGTTAATGCTTATACTGTGAAATTTAGTATAATCTATAGTCGGTTATAGACGAACAAATTTATAAAATGGAAAAAAGGCATTTATATATTTATTTTAAATATTTGGTTGATAATAAAAAGAGTTTATCAAATCTTACTTATTTTCAAATACAATTTATGTTTAATTTAATTTCAATTCTCGATGAGAATTATTGTTCACCCAATCTACTCTTCAAAAGTTCTTCTGTTAATTTTTTAGCCTTTAAATGCCAAACACATCCCATTAAAATTATTGAACTATTAAAAAAAATATCCGAGAAAGGTTTTTTAATTCAATGTTATCCGCAGTTTGGTTATTACTATACACTTCCTATAAGAAAGATATCTAAGTATTATTATAATCGATTAAAGAGAGATAAATCATTTAGTCATATTGTACATAACTCTGAAATTATTCATGATTTACTTCTTGACATAAGATTAGACTAAATGAGTAGTTTAATTTGTCAATGGCAAAGCGGAAGACGCAGCGCATGAAATGCGACCGTGTGAGCATTTGACGAAGTGAACCATTGACAACATTAATGAATGTAAACTAGGAAAGGTGGAAAGATCACAAAGTGATGCTTTCCACTTGTTCAACAATTTGAAATTATAAAGATTCCAATTCATTTTCATTTTTTTTGGAATTATCTTTTTTATCTGTTTCTTCTATAAATTTATCAAATTCATTAAAAATATATTCAACAGTTGAATCAAAAGACATATGGGGAGCATATAGATGAATAATAGTTTGATCATCTGTGTATTCAGCATATTGATTGCCTACGAATGGTCTTTCTTCCACTATTAATTTGTATTTTTTTGATAAATTTTCATACAATGATTCAAATTTAGATTTTTTAAATGTTGCTGAAACATATAGTAGTATATTTTCATCTTTTGAAAAAATAAGCGTTACTTTTGAGGCATCAAGTGGTAGTTCGCTGTTTTTTATCGTATACATTGGTCCTTTGGAATAATAATTAATTCCATTGTCAATTAAAGTATATTTTTCCTGTGCTTCTTTTAATGTAGTTTTATGAATTTCAAGTCCAAATGGAGCAGGGTTGGCATAAAGTATTGAGCTGAACATTAAAGTAATTATGATTAATATTTTTTTCATTCCTAATTTCCTTTTATTATATAACTTTATAATTTTAGAACGTTTATAAAAGATCGAAGTTTTATATCATAGTATAATTATTATTTAAAGAAAAATAGACGTGGAGAATGATTCTATTTAATAATTTAAGAAAATTAATAGAACCAGATAATTTCTATAAAAAAATAGTTCGCATAATGTAAAATGCGTTATGTTGAAGTCGCAGATTGTAAAATGTTGGCCGACAAAGTCGGCTAACAATCAAGAATTTAGCATAACGCCATTATGCGTACTAATACTAATTATGATATTGTTTCTTCCTTTTTGAATTATATTTCCAGCTTTTTGACATCTTATATACGTAGGATGGGTAATCATCCCAAGGGTTGGCTATATTACTTCCCCTTGACGGCCTAATTTTTAGTTTATACTGTTTATATTCAATCATGTGAATGCAATAGGCACTTTTTTCTTGTTTAGTGCTGAAATGTTTATGTGACTCACTATGAACATAAGTATAATATTCAATTTCACCTACACGCGTTTTACGTATACTACGTCTTGAAAATTGTTTTTTTAGTTTTAACATACTTTCTCCTAATTTATTAAATAGTTAGAAGAAAGCCTCCTTATAATAATTCATATATATACCTTATTAATTTTAGGGTTAGAGTTCGGATGTTCAGTGACACCCGAACTTTACCGTACTTTCCTACGGTGAAATAATTATTTTTTTGTTGCTCTATCTATAAAATCATCTGCTGCTTCTCTTGCATATTCATCTATTATATACGTAAGTAGCTCTGACCATTTTATTAATTTTCCTGTTTTAACAGATATATTTATAGCTAATTTCTCCAATTCAATTTTTCTATTTTCTGTTATGTTGTATGTCATTCTTTTCATTTATGCGTTCTCATTTTGTTTTACACAAAACCATTATATTAACTAATGAGTTCATTATTGCATTAACTATTGTGTTATTGTGTTAATTGGTGTTAATATATTTTTAAGTAACTAATTAACTAATGAGTTCAAAATGTTTTATGACTGGTTATCAATAGAGCAAGATTTCGGATATCAACTACCAATTATTGGTGATGTTGCATATCAACGTATCTTTATTGAAACTGGCGAAGCTAGTGCATTATCGCAACCTGCTTATAGACATATTGGTTCATTTTGTGATTCTGTGTTGATAAAAATTAGTGGCTCTGTGTTAAAAATGTCGGGAAACCCGTCACGGTGGGGGCGTATAGAAAATTTATTCGGATTAAGTACTATTGACAGTTGTGTAGATGTCTACAATAGAATACTGACTAATCTTAATCTTCCTCATTTTACGAAATGTTCTAAATTATTTTTTAGACAGCTAACTGATTCAAAAATAGAAAATTTTTCAAATGGCGCAATAATAAAAGAACTTCATATCACATCAAATAAAATTGTAGGGTTTGGTAATGTTAACGATTATTTAGCTGGTTTGTCTACGTTAAATTATCGATATAGTGTTCCTCGTTTGCATAGCAATGGACAATCTGTTGATTGGCTATCAAAACAAGGTAATGCTCACCTGATTTATCCAACCGTTTATAACAAATCTCACGAACTTGAACTACATAGTTTAACAAAAATAAAAAATAAATTTGGTGAAAACTCAAGTGAATTCAGATACTTAAGTAGTGTAATAGAATATTGTCAACAGAATGGCGTAGTACGATTTGAACAAAAACTAAAATCCCGATTTTTAAAACGAGAAAATTTGCATTACTGGGGATTATCAGACTATACACGATTAAATAAGTTACATGATGAATTTTTAAATTTAGATAAAAAACTGGCGGTTAATGCGATGGATTTTGAGACGATCAGTGAACAATTAATAAGGCATGGTGTTGTAGAAACAATGCGATCAGCAAATACGACAGCAATGTATGCAATTCAGTGGATGTGTGGTGGATCGTTTGATTTTAGTAAAAAATCAGTTCAAACACATAGAGCACGATTACGAAAAATCGGTATTGATATAGCTCAGCGTTACAACTTAGCTAAATTTAGTCCAGTTGCTGTACGTGAAATTAGAAAAGTTGAAGTTTCTGATTGTCCGATTCCAGATTGGTATCAAATGCCACAAATTTTTAAATTAGTGGCATGATTTAGCCCTTTTCTTATGAATCTATATTGGTGCGCATAATGTATATTATGTTAAACAATAACATTATTACGAACTAAAATAACACCTTTTGCATTACTATTTATCGCTAATATTTTTTATTAATTAGATATAAATTTTCAATAATCAACATGTTAATTATTATTTGTCAGTAAAATAACTTCACTACCAAGTACTGGGATTTTTAAAATATGTTTTTTGATTTTTCCCCAAACCTGCATTTCACAAGCTTTACAGTTGAATTTTAAAATTAATTCTTCATTATTATTTTGAATTAATTTCATTGGTGTTACTTTAGTTTTAACTCCTTGAATCCCTTTAGCTTGTTTTGGACATAAATTAAATGCAAATCTTAGACAATGCTTTGTAGTCATTAAAGGAACGTCATCTTTAACTTCGTGAGCTTCAAATGCACTCTCGATTAGTTTTACACCATGTTGAGCATAAAATTCACGAGCTTTGTGATTATAAACATTAGCTAAAAAACTTAATTGTTGTTCAGGATATATCGGTGTTGGATGTACTTGAGGTTTACGAATATTTCTTCGATAATTATTTAATCGCTCTAGAGTTAATTTATCAATAATATCTCGTCTTAACTGATTTAATTGACTGTTGGGAACAAAATAAGCTTGGTTTAAATCTATAATTAACTCCGCTAAATAATAGGTTGTCTGGCCTAACTTAGATAAACTATCTCTTATATTATTGAGAGCTTTATCCTGTTGCTTAGCTAGCTCAAATGGGCCTTTCAATTCAATTTTAACGCTACTACCCTCTTCACTTGATGCAATTAACTCCAAACCGTTTGCTATATTTTTAAGCCTAAATGTTACACCGATACGACGGCAACAAGATTCTTTTAATAAAATTTGTTGCCAATTATGATCTAAATTGCGATTAATTTGATAAGGTAATTTTATAGAATATAATGCTTTAGGTATTTCATTAGGAAATACTTGATAATGATTATTATCAATTTTTTCTACTTTATCAGCTCTAAAACCTATAATTTCCCTTTTGATTAAAACATTTAATCCATCACCATTAGTTAACGCTTGTTCTGATTTTATTACGATAGATTGTTTAGTAATTTTTATAATTTCACCAATTGTTAAGCCAATAAATTTGGGTGAATCAAATGCACCAATATTGGCTTGTCTACCTCGAACAAAATAATCGGTAGATCCTCTGTGGAATGTTCTATTTGGATCTGGGGTAAAAAAGTGTTCAGTTTTACCACTCGATGCGGCAACAAAATTTGTATTTTTTTCTAAAATATTATCTAATTTTTTACGATAAAATGCGGTTATATTTTTAACATAACTCAAATCTTTGTATCTGCCTTCAATCTTGAAAGATCTCACTCCGGCTTGTATTAACTCTATCAAATTATCAGACTGATTATTATCCTTCATTGATAAAAGATGTTTTTCATAAGCGACGATGCGACCTTGTTCGTCTTTTAATGTAAATGGCAATCGACAAGCTTGAGAACAGTCGCCTCGATTAGCGCTTCGACCCGTTTGTGCATGAGAAATATAACATTGACCAGAAAATGCAACACATAATGCGCCATGAATAAAAAATTCAATATTTGCATCAATTTGTTGATGTATGTTTGCTATTTCGGTTAAATTTAATTCTCTCGCTAAAACTATTTGAGAAAAACCTACATCGGAAAGAAATTTAGCTTTTTCTGGCATTCTAATATCCATTTGGGTACTAGCATGTAAATCGATTGGTGGGATATCCATAGCTAATATTCCCATATCTTGAACTATCAAAGCATCCACACCAGCATTATATAATTGCCAAATTAGTTGTCTTGCAGCTTCAAGCTCATTGTCATGAAGAATTGTGTTTAAAGTTACAAAAACCTTAGCGTAAAAATGATGAGCAAATTCTATTAGTTTAGCAATATCACTTACTGAATTACCAGCATTATGACGAGCACCAAATTGAGGACCGCCAATATAAATAGCATCAGCTCCATGTAAGATAGCTTCTTTTGCAATTTCTATATTTTTTGCGGGGCTAAGTAATTCTAATTTAGTAGTGTGTTGCCTATACATGAGAGATTCTCTGAAAAATATTAGAATGGTATATTAAATTTTAATTAAAAAATGGCAAATATGATTAATATTTGCCATTGAAGTTTTTAAATATTATTTATTAAAGAATATTAGATTGATTACGCAATGCTTCAATACGTTTATCTAAAGGTGGATGAGATAAGAATAGTTGAGAAAATCTAGCTTTCTTCTCACCATTAATACAGAATGCCAAAATTGATGCTTCTTCACTTGGCTCATGACTCAATTTTAATTTTTCTAAAGCAGCAATCATTTTAGTAGACCCTACTAATTTCGCTGAGCCTGCATCAGCATGGAACTCTCGATAACGTGAAAACCACATAGCAATGATGCTTGCTAAAATACCAAATACAGTTTCAAAAATCATTACGATGAAATAATAAGCAAAAGTAGATAATCCTTCACTTCTATCTTCCAAAGCTTTTGTTACGATTGAAGCAAAAATTCGTGAAATGAAAATAACAAAAGTATTAAGTACACCTTGTAAAAGCGCCATTGTCACCATATCACCATTTGCAACGTGACTCATTTCATGTCCAATTACAGCTTCAGCTTCATCTTGAGTCATAGCGGCTAAAAGACCCGAGCTAACAGCTACGAGAGAATTATTTTTAGTTGCTCCGGTTGCAAAAGCATTTATATCTTCTGCTTGATAAATCGCAACTTGTGGTGTTTTTAATTTCAATTCATTTGCTTGACGATTAACTACATCTAAAAGCCATTGCTCTTGAGCGTTGCGAGGATTAGTAATTATTTTCCCACCAACAGAACTTAAAGCCATTCTTTTAGATAAAAGAAGTGAAATAAAAGACCCACCAAAACCAAATATAGCTGCAAATATAAGTAATCCTAATGTACTATGAGCATCAACGCCACAAATACTTAAAATAATACCAAATACAAACATAACAGCTAAGTTAGTTAGGATAAATAATCCAACTCGCATCATAAATAATTCCTCATTACTGTTTTTCTAATATGAATAATTTTACTTAAGAAGATAAATAAAATTTGATATATGATCGCAAAAATGTTGCATCTCTACAACCTCTTTAATATGAAATTTTGAAAGGATAAATTAAGTGACTATTTAATAGCCATTAAAAACAATGGTAAGTTAATAGCAATATTAATTTAGAGAATTTTGGAGGAGACCCTATCAGCCACATCCCACACACATATTTTTTACTTTGGCTGCTTCCTTCCGGACCTGACCTGATGAGCAAAAAAATGTTGCAAGAGGACCCATAGAGCCTCCATTGGAGAGGCGTTATTATGCTTTAATTAGCAAATTATTACAATATTTATAACGAAAAAAGAACTAACCTTCCTGTCTTGTAATAACAACAGAAAGGCTATTACATATCAAACGAAATTTAAAAGTGTTAACTATAGAGTTAAATTTTTCTCAATTCGTTCTCTAAATTTAATACCTGGTCTAAATGTGACAACTCGACGAGCTGAGATATCAACACTTTCGCCTGTTTTTGGATTGCGACCTGGTCGTGAATTTTTATCACGAACAGCGAAATTACCAAATCCAGACAGTTTAACAGGTTCACCTTTTTCTAAAGCAACTCGAATTTCTTCGAAAAAAAGTTCAACTAGGACTTTAGCTTCTTGACGATCAATATCAAATTTATCGGCAAGACGATCTGCAATATCAGCTTTAGTTAATGTCATAATTATTATTCTCTTAATAGGGCATTGAAACGGTTTTGTAAAGCAATAACACACTTGCTTACAATGTTTGTTATATCTTCTTCTTCTAGTGTACGTGATTTGTCTTGTAAAATCAAACTGATAGCAAGGCTTTTCTGATCTTTATCTATGTTTTCACCTTGATATACATCAAATAAATTAACTCTTACAAGTTGTTCACCACCAGCATGTTTACACTCAGAAATAATATCTGCTGCTGGTATTGTGTTAGATACAACTACAGCAATATCTCGCTTATTAGACGGATATTTAGATAACTCATGAGCAACTGGTACTCTTTTATCATTAATTTTATCTAAATTTATTTCAAAAACAAGCGTTTTACTATTTAAAGATAATTTTTTTTCAATTTCTGGATGTAAAACACCAAAATTACCAATAAGCTCGCCATTCAAGTAAATAGCAGCACTTTGTCCAGGATGTAATGCATCAAGCTCTGATTTCTGGTATACAATTTTTTCATTACAACCTAAAAGAGAAAATAGTAACTCTAAGTCCCCTTTCAAATCATAAAAATCAATATTTTGTTTAGGTAATGACCAATGCTCTTCATAAAGAGTGCCAGTAAGAACACCAGCAAGCATCAATTCCTGGCGAACACCAAATTCACATGAATCATCTGGAATAAAACGTAAGCCAGTTTCAAATAATCTCATCCGAGATTGTTGGCGATTTTGATTATATATTACAGCATCTAATAACCCTGACCATAATGATAAACGCATAACTGACATTTCACTCGAAATAGGATTAGGTAATGTAATATGATGCTGCTCTGGGTGAAGAAGTTGTTGAATTTTAGGATCAACAAAACTATAAGTCACAGCCTCTTGATAACCTTTATCTACTAATAAATTTTTCACTCTAGACAAAGGGACTATATTTTCAGGTTTTGGCTTCATTACAGATTCTATTTTCAGATTCACATTAGGAATATTGTTATAGCCATAAATTCGAGCAACTTCCTCAATTAAATCCTCTTCGATTTGCAAATCAAATCGCCAACTTGGTGATTTAACAGTCCAAACATTTTCATTATAAGAAACTTCACAGCCCAATCTAACTAAAATGTCTGTAATTTTCTGAGTTTCAATTACATAACCTATAATTTGATCCACTTTATGTCTACGTAGTTGAATTGTAGCTTGAGAAGGAAGCTCTTTTTCGTTTGTAATTTCAGAGATAGGACCTACATCACCACCACAAATATCAACAATTAATTGAGTTGCTCTTTGCATAGCAGATAATTGTAAATAAGGATCAACACCACGTTCATAACGGTGAGAAGCATCAGTGTGTAAACCATATTCACGAGCTTTACCAGCTATTGCTAATGGTGCAAAAAAAGCTGATTCAAGGAAGATATCTTTTGTGGAAGTTGTTACGCCAGATTTTTCTCCCCCCATAATACCAGCCATTGCTAATACTTTTTGATGATCGGCAATAACGAGTGTTTTATCGTTTAGTTTTACTTCATTCCCGTTTAATAAAACAAGTTTTTCATCTTGATGAGCATAACGAACAATGATTCCTGAATCGATTTGCGCCAAATCAAATGCGTGCATCGGATGACCTAATTCTAATAACACATAATTAGTAATATCGACAATGGCATCAATTGAGCGAATACCACCACGGCGTAATTTCTCTTTCATCCAAAGTGGTGTTGTTGCATTAACATCAATATTTTTTATTACTCGACCAAGATAACGTGGCGCAGCTTTAGGTTCATTTATTTCAATCGACACAGTATCAGCAATAGTTGCTGGAACACTTTCAATATTAAGTTGTTTCATTGAAATATTGTTAACTGCAGAGATATCTCGGGCAACACCAATGATACCAAAACAATCAGCCCGATTAGGCGTAACACTAATCTCAATCATAACATCATTAAGATTTAGATATTTTCGGATATCTTTCCCTAATGGTGCATCATTAGGCAATTCAATAATGCCACTATGATCTTCAGATATTCCTAATTCAGAGTAAGAACAAAGCATACCTTCTGAAGGTTCGCCACGTAATTTGGCGGCTTTAATTTTAAAATCACCTGGTAGGACAGCCCCAATTGTTGCACAAGCAACAGTTAAACCCTGACGACAATTTGGTGCACCACAAACAATATCCAGTAATTCAGGCTTGCCAATATCGACTTTAGTTACACGGAGCTTATCAGCATTAGGATGTTGTTTACACTCAACTACCCTTCCAACAACGACACCTGAAAAATCACCAGCAACTTTTTCAACATCATCGACTTCTAGTCCAGCCATGGTTAATTGATCGGCTAACATTTCGCTACTAATTTCTGGATTGATCCATTCACGTAGCCAACTTTCACTAAATTTCATGTTTTGATCTCCAGAATTAATTAAATTGTTTTAAAAAACGTAAATCATTTTCAAAGAAAGAACGCAAATCAGTGACGCCGTAACGCAACATAGTTAACCTTTCAATTCCCATACCAAAGGCAAAACCATTATATATTTCAGGATCTATTCCAACATTACGTAATACATTAGGATGAACCATACCGCATCCTAAAACTTCTAACCATTTGCCATTCTTAGCCTTGATATCCACTTCTGCTGAAGGTTCTGTAAATGGAAAATATGCAGGTCTAAATCTAATTTCCATATTATCCTCAAAAAAACAATGAAGAAAATCATGCAATAACCCCTTCAAATGGGTAAAACTTACATTTTTATCTATCAATAACCCTTCCATTTGGTGAAACATTGGCGTATGCGTTTGATCATAATCATTACGATAAGTTCTACCTGGAGCAATGATTCGGATTGGCGGTTTTTGATTTTCCATTGTTCTTATTTGAACTGTAGAAGTTTGAGTGCGTAATAAACGTTTTGCATCAAACCAAAATGTATCGTGATCAGCACGTGCAGGATGATGAGCAGGAATATTTAATGCATCAAAGTTATGATAATCGTCCTCGATTTCTGGTCCAGTCTCAACAACAAAGCCCAGTTCTCCAAAAAATTCAACTAAACGATTAATTGTCTTAGTAACTGGATGTAAACCACCTAATTCTAGCGACTTACCTGGTAATGTAATGTCAATTGTTTCATTTGCTAATTTTGCATTAAGAGCCTGACGCTCTAAAAAGTTACGCTTCTGATTTAATAACTCAACAACTTGTTGCTTAGCATCATTAATTTTCTGACCTACAGCGGGGCGTTCATCAGCGGGAACATCACGTAAAGAAGCCATCTGCATTGTAAAATAGCCTTTTTTACCAAAATATTCCACTCGAATTTGTTCTATGGTATTAATATCATTAGCATTTTCAATAGCGGATTTGGCATTGCTTACCAGTTCAACTAATTGAGACATACAGTTCTCCTGCTTATTGTTTATTACATAAAAAAAGCCTCTTCTGAGGCTTTTATAATTATTTTTCGTTTTTTATTTGCCTCACGAACGAATAGCATTATTGAAGCTAAAAAAGAAACGAAAAATAACTAAATTCATAATTAACTCTTAAATAATCTTTTTATAAAACATAAAAGCCGAGATAACTCGGCTCTTATAAAGCTATTAAAGTGCAGCTTTTGCCTTTTCAACTAATGCAGCGAATGCATTTTTATCAAATACTGCAATATCTGCAAGGATCTTACGATCGATTTCAATTGAAGCTTTCTTTAAACCGTTGATGAAACGACTATAAGAAAGACCACATTGACGAGCAGCAGCATTGATACGTACAATCCATAATTGACGGAATTGACGTTTACGTTGACGACGGTCACGATAAGCATATTGTCCTGCTTTAATTACTGCTTGGAAAGCAACACGATATACACGTGAACGAGCACCATAATACCCTTTTGCTTGTTTTAAAATTTTCTTGTGACGTGCACGAGCAATAACACCACGTTTAACACGAGCCATAAACTATATCCTCTAAAAAATTAATCAATAATTAAGCGTATGGAACACACGCCACTACTAAACCTAAATCGCCTTTTGACACAGTAGTCAAACCACGTAAATGACGTTTACGCTTAGTTGATTTTTTAGTTAGGATATGGCTCTTGTTAGCTTGTTTATGCTTAAAGCCACCAGAAGCTGTTTTTTTAAAGCGCTTTGCTGCGCCTCTTACAGTTTTAATTTTAGGCATTTTATAAATTTCCACTTCGCATTGTTAATAAAAATAAAATAATGGTGTAATTTTCAGAAACTAAAAATTAACTTGGAAAACCATTACTTTTTCTTCGGCGCTAACACCATAATCATTTGACGACCTTCAATCTTAGTTGGATAAGATTCAATAACCGCCAAATCAGCTAAGTCTTCTTTAATGCGGTCAAGCATTTCAATACCTAACTGTTGGTGAGCCATTTCACGTCCACGAAAACGCAACGTAACTTTGGCTTTATCGCCATCTTCAAGAAAGCGTATCAGGCTGCGGAGTTTTACCTGATAGTCGCCTTCGTCTGTACCAGGTCGGAATTTAATTTCCTTAACCTGAACAACCTTTTGCTTCTTCTTCTGTTCTTTTGTTGCTTTACTCTTTTCATAGAGGAATTTGCCATAATCCATAATTCGACAAACAGGTGGCTCTGCATTAGGACTTATTTCAACTAAATCCAACGTTGCTTCTTCAGCTTGTTTTAAAGCTTCATCTAAGCTAACAATACCGAGCTGTTCACCATCGACGCCGGTTAACCTCACCTCGCGAGCTGTAATCTCATCGTTAATTTTGTGCGCGCGTGTTGACTGAATTCGCTTACTGACTTTAATATCTCATTCCTCCAAAGTAATTTATCATTAATTCATCTGTTCTAATGAACGACTATGAATTTCATTAAGCAATAATTCTATAACATGTTTCACTTCAAAGCTACCAAGATCTTTACCTTGGCGTGTTCTAACTGAAATTGTTCCTGATTCCATTTCTTTGTCTCCACAAACAAACATATAAGGAACACGTTTTAGAGTATGCTCACGAATTTTAAACCCTATTTTCTCATTTCTCAAGTCTGCTTTTGCTCTAATACCAACTTTTTGTAATTGGCTGGTTAATTGTTTCGCATAATCAGCTTGATTATCGGTAATATTGATAACGGCCACTTGTAATGGTGCTAACCAAGTTGGGAAGAATCCTGCACAATCTTCAGTCAAAATTCCCATAAAACGTTCCATCGAACCTAAAATCGCTCGGTGAATCATAACTGGAACATGACGTTCATTATCTTCACCTACATAAGTTGCATCTAATCTTTCTGGTAACATAAAGTCGAGTTGGACAGTACCACATTGCCATGCACGGCCTAAGCAATCATGAAGCGTAAATTCAATTTTTGGCCCATAAAATGCACCTTCGCCAGGTAAATACTCAAATTCAATACCATTTTCAGTTAAACATTCTGCTAAATCTTTCTCGGCTAAGTCCCAAGTTTCATCTTTACCAATACGTTTTTCAGGACGAGTTGATAATTTAACAGTGATGTCTTTGAAACCAAATGTGCTATACATGTCATAAACCATTTTGATACAGTTATTAACTTCACTGCGGATTTGGTTTTCAGTACAAAAGATATGTGCATCATCTTGAGTAAAACCGCGAACACGCATTAAACCGTGTAATGAGCCTGACGGTTCGTTTCGGTGACAACTACCAAACTCAGCCATTCTTAGGGGTAAATCGCGATAAGATTTTAAACCTTGATTGAAAATTTGAACGTGCCCTGGGCAGTTCATCGGTTTAATACAGTATTCACGATTTTCAGATGAAGTAACAAACATCAACTCTTTATAGTTACCCCAGTGACCTGTTTTTTCCCATAAAACCCGATCCATCATAAATGGACCTTTCACTTCTTGATAATCGTATTCTTTTAGTTTAGTGCGAACAAAAACCTCAAGTTCACGGAAAATAATCCAACCATCGTTATGCCAAAACACCATACCAGGTGCTTCTTCCTGCATATGATACAAATCTAGCTGTTTACCAATTTTACGATGGTCTCGCTTAGCTGCTTCTTCTAAAAATTGTAAGTAACTATCAAGTTGTTTTTTATCAGCCCATGCTGTGCCATAAATACGTTGTAACATTTTATTATCACTATTACCCCGCCAATATGCTCCAGCAATTTTTTGTAATTTAAAATGATGGCAAAAACGCATATTCGGCACATGTGGCCCGCGGCACATGTCAATATATTCTTCATGGTGATAAAGTGCAGGAGTAGAATCTTTTGGAATATTTTCATCTAAAATAGCAATTTTATATGGTTCATGACGCTCCCAGAATACTTCTCTAGCACGTTCCCAACTTACTACTTCTTTTATAACTTCATAATCTTTCTTAGCCAATTCATGCATACGCTTTTCTAGAGCATCAAGATCTTCCTGAGTTAGAGAGTGATCTAAATCGACATCGTAATAAAAGCCGTTATCAATCGTTGGACCAATTGCCATTTGCGTATTTGGCCAAAGTTGTTTAATTGCATGCCCCAACAAATGAGCGCAAGAGTGACGAATTATTTCAAGCCCATCTTCATCTTTTGATGTAATAATAGATAAAGTTGAATCTTGCTCAATTAAATCACAAGCATCTTTACGTTCACCATTTACTCGCCCAGCAATACATGCTTTGGCAAGACCAGCTCCAATACTTTGAGCAACTTCTAAAACAGTAACAGGCTTATCAAATTGACGTTGACTTCCGTCAGGAAGAGTAATAATTGGCATAATAAATCCTTATAACAGTGGTGCGCCACACGAAAGCGCACATGCGTACATAAAAAATAGTTGTGTATACTACCACTTATCTTAAGGATTTTAAATAGAATACCGAGGGTTTATCACAGATTTTATTATAATAATTTAATAACACTTAATTAGTCATAATTAATTATAAATAGCTGAAATGAAACATAGCCAGCAAAAAAATATTATATATAATAATATAATGTATTAAGATAAATATGTTTAACTACATAATATATAAAGGAATATGAAAGTAATGCATACAAAATATTTTATCGCTATTTTATCTTTATTAACTTTAATTGTAACTGGATGCCAATCTTATCGTAATAGTGGTATTGCATCATCTAATACTGTTACAGAAAGTGCTAATAAAAGCTTAGGGACTCAATGGGGAGATGGCATTGAATCGCATGTTCAGCAAGTAAGTATGAAACGTACCCGTTTTTACCCTATTGATATTATTACTATCAATTATTCAGCACATCAATATAATGGAAAAGCAATTTCAGAAGTTATGTTGAATAATGGCAGAATTGGTATGGCTTTCCTTGATGATCGTGGCAAAAAATGGCCATTAACTAAACAAAATAACAACGTTAAGTTACAAGGTAAAGTAGGACAAAGTTACCGATTATTCTATCGTAATTACTCTTCTAATACCTATGAAATTGTAGCAACTATTGATGGATTAGACGTTATTAATGGTAAAGCTGGTTCATTATCAAACAATGGCTATATTTTAAGACCACATGACACACTTGTGATTGAAGGCTTCCGTAAAAGTAATAATGAAGTAGCTGCTTTTACTTTTTCTGACAGCTCTAGTGCTTATGCTAATCATAATAGTGAAGGTTCAGCAACAAATATAGGTGTAATAGGCACGGCAATATTCCAGTTAGAGGATAATAGTAGAAACTATCAAAAATTAAGTCCAAATGCTTTTCCTGCTGATAATGGTAATTATGCCAAACCTCCGGTTTATTAATTTATGATTAATCATCTTTCCGTCAACATTGTTGACGGAATAGATCTGATACATTTTACATAAAGTACCGTTTAAATTAAGTTAAAAGACAAATTATATTTTTAAAAATAATTCTCTACTTTTAAATGGTTTTGCACCAACATAAGGTTTTAACGCCATCCTTGTAAAACGTTTTGCCGCTTTAAGTGTATCGATATTGTGAAATTGCCTTTTCCCTAAAGCTAAGACTTCTTCACCAGTGAAAGCGGTACTATTTTGTAACAAACTACAAATAAAACCTTTTTCTGAAATATATTGATAATGCATAGATTCAACAATATCGTCACCTGTTGCACTGCAATGAAAAAAATCAACGTGATAACCCAAATTTTCAAGTAAGGACAATTCAAATGCTCGTAACACGTTTTCAGCAGGAACTTGTTGGGCTAATTGTTGTATACTTGCTAGATAATCATCAAACAACGTAGTTATTTCGGTTTCGGCGACTAAAACACGGTGTAATAGTTCATTTAAATAAAAGGCGCTATATAAATAAACAGAAACAAGAGGTAAAGTAAGGGAAACAGCCTCAACTTGACGTAAAGTTTTTATTTCTCCATGACCTGAATATTGAACAATTAGTGGAGTAAAAGGTTGTAAAACACCTTTTAATGCAGAGCGTTTACGCCTAGCACCTTTTGCTAAAATGGTTACTTTCCCAACATTTTCAACGAATAAATCGACTAGCAAACTGCTTTCACTGTATGTTCTGGTATGTAATACAAATGCTCTTCGCCAATTTTCCATCTAACCTGCCCATTAATTAAATTATTACTTTTTTTGATCAATAATAGAGATTGCTTAAAATTTGAGTGATTTTATACAATTTTAACCTGAAATATTCTTAAAAATCCTATATAATAGATAACTATATATGGGATAACTAAAAGAGTAGCTATGGAACTATTTTCAACAATATTACTAATAGTATTAATTGTATCACTTTCTGGTGTCATTATAAAAATGTTACCAATACAGATCCCATTGCCTCTAATGCAAATACTACTAGGTAGTATTCTTGCCGCATTAGGTATTTATTTAGAGTTTAACTCAGACCTATTTCTTGTACTGTTCATTCCTCCTTTACTATTTGCTGATGGACGTAAAACTTCTGTAAAAGATTTTGTTCATAATGTACGAGAAATTGTTGGGCTAGCGTTGGTTCTAGTGGTTATATCAATTGTTGCGTTGGGATACTTACTGCATTGGATGCTACCAGATATTTCAATGCCAGCCGTATTTGCATTAGCAGCAGTATTATCACCTACCGATGCCGTCGCACTTAGTGGTATTGTCGGTAAAGGGCGAATTGAAAAAGAGAAGATGGAAATCATTGAAGGCGAAGCCTTAATGAATGACGCTTCTGGCCTTGTTTCCTTAAAATTTGCACTTGCAATTGCAGCTGGTGCATTTGAATTCAACTTATTACAAATCAGTATATCCTTCTTCGTGGTTGCTTTAGGTGGATTAGCTGTTGGGGTGATATTCACTTGGTTATATGCTCGTATTTTGCGTAAAATAAACCAACTAACAAACAATGATCCCGCAATCCAAATCGTACTATTATTCTTACTACCATTTGCCGCTTATATCATTGCTGAAGAATGTCACTGTTCCGGTATTTTAGCTGCAGTAAGTGCTGGTATGACAGTTAACCACTCAGGAATGATGCGTAATGCACCTTTAACAACTCGCTTACAATCTGATAGTGCATGGTCAATGTTAACGTTCGTATTCAATGGATTTGTTTTTGTTCTATTAGGTATTCAGCTTCCAAGTATTTTAAAAAATACATTTGCTGAAAACCAAACCGATGCATCAATTGAATTATGGCAACTATGCTTAATTGTATTGTTCGTTTTTATAGTATTAATGGGCACTCGATTTGCTTGGCTTTGGGCTATGAAAAAAATGCCAACAATGCCATTTGGCACAAAGCGTCCATTAGCATTTAATTCATATACCACACGTGATTTATGGATATCTACTTTTGCTGGTGTCCGCGGAGCGATAACACTAGCCGGTGTATTATCTATTCCAATAACCATTGCGGGCAGATATCAACTAGTATTTATTGCTGCTGGTATTATATTAGTATCATTAATATCCGCTATTATCATGTTACCAATTTTATTACGAGGTAGTGTGATCTTGGATAACTCCGAACAAGACAACGAAATATTAACCGTAAAAGGACAAATGGCTGAAGAAGCTATCGTTAGTCTTGAAAAAATGCAAACTAGCCTTTTACAAGAAACGTCTGAAGAAGGCCTAGATCAAGAAATTATCCACGAAGTTGGTTCACGTGTTATAGGTTCATTAAGACGTCGAACTGGCTTAAAAGATTTAGAACAAAAAGCTCTTGAAGCTGAAAATCTAGAAAGACGTATGCGTTTAGTCGCAATTGGGGCGGAGCGCACCGCATTACTTCAAATGAAAGTTCGTGATGAAGTTAGTGAAGAAGTTTTCGAGCATCTAAATACCGATTTAGATATTTATGAGAAGATGATCTCTGGAGATGCGTAAATGATTGGCAATAAACACCAATTTCTAGGAAGAATTCATTCACAATTTGTCGATAAAGCGCCACAAATGTTGGGTATGACATTACAATGTATACCCTTTAGCGTAAAAAAAAGAGCTATTGAACAATTATTACAATTGCAATTCAAACATTCACTTGAAGATGGCGAGCTAGATTTTTTAGAAAATCGTTGGCTCAAAATCCAAGTTATCGATCTTCAATTAGTCTGGTTTGTCAGCTTAATTGATAACAAACTTGTGGTTAGCCGTGAAGAAATACCTGATGTAAGCTTCATCGGCAATGCCAATGACTTAATAATGATAGCAACTAGACGGCAAGATCCTGATACATTATTCTTTCAACGCCGACTCATTGTTGAAGGCGATACTGAATTAGGTCTCTATGTAAAAAACTTAATGGACTCGATTGAAATCGAAGCTATGCCAAGGTTCTTAAGATTAACTCTCAAAAAGCTAGCTGATATCATCGAAAGCGCACCCAAAGACTAAAAATTCTATTAAATAACTTCAAGAAAGGGAATTGATAATTCCCTTTTTACTAACTTAAAGAACTTTCCGTTTATACTTAAAATTCATATTCAAATTTAATTATTTAATGTAAATAAACGTATTTTTATTGGATGACTATCATTTAATAAATTATTATAGAAACTAACGTTGGAAAAAATTCATTCAACGTAAATATTACCTTCCTACCCTATCTCTTACACATATGATTCATAACGTAATTATGAAGGAGAGAGCCACATATGAATAATATAAAAAAAGCGCTACTATTTTTTATTTTTCTTGTTTTCGCATCGCAAGGATATTGTTCCGAGTTCTATAACCGAAAAGAAGGTGATTATATTATTGAAAAATTTAAATTTAATGATGGTAACACAATTCAAAATTTGAAAATTCATTATGTCACTATCGGCGACCCTAAAGGAAAGCCAGTATTAGTTTTACATGGCACAACTGGCAATGGAGATTCAATGCTTAATGACAGTTTTGGTCATGCCTTATTCGATAAAGGAATGCCGTTGGATGCTGAAAAATATTTCATAATATTGCCTGACGCTATTGGTACAGGTCAATCTTCGAAACCCTCTGACGGTTTGAAAGGAAACTTTCCTCATTATGATTATACCGACATGGTTAATGCTCAATACATACTTTTGAAAAAAGGTTTAAATATAGATCATCTTGAACTTATTATTGGTAACTCGATGGGTGGAATGAATACATGGCAATGGGTAACTATGTATCCTAATTACATGAAAGCAGCAATTGCAATGGCAGCAACCCCTGCGCCAATGTCTAGTCGAAATTGGATAATGAGAAAGATGATCATTAATTCAATTAAAGACGATCCTGATTGGAGTAATGGCTTTTATAGCAAACAACCTGAAAAATTCCAAACTGTTTATAATTACTACGATATCGCGACTAACGGAGGTGATATTGCCTGGCAAAATAACGCTTATAACACCCAGAAAACAGAAGAAATATTAGCAAATAAGTTAAAAGAACGAACAACAATGGACGCGAATGATTTTTTATATCAATGGGATGCAGCCAGAAACTTTGATCCAACAAAAGAGCTAACAAAAATTAAAGCATTTATGTTAGTTATCAATTCAGAAGATGATGAAAGAAACCCACCAAACACAGGTTTAATGGAAAAAGCGCTTAAGGATGTTGTTGCTGCTAAATATTATCTAATTCCAGCAAGTGATAAGACCCGAGGCCATGGTACAACCATGAATGCTGAATTATGGATAGAAGAGTTAAAAATATTTCTAAAAGAACTCGATAATTATTACTAATTTAGGAGGATTAGAAAAGTGAATATATTATTATATTCACTTTTTTATTTGAGCTTATCTTCCAATAATTTTATTTTATCCCACATTACTCTCATTAAATCTGATATAATATAAAATATATAACTATCGATATTTAGTTAATATTTTTCAATATCAGACTTAAATATCATCCTAAAACCGATAAACAAAACAGCTTGATTTAATAAATTAAAATACAAAAAATTATAAAATAATGAAAAATAATTCACAGCAGATAACCTTTTATTTTCACGATTATGAAACTTTTGGCATAAATCCAGCTTTAGATCGCCCTGCTCAGTTTGCTGGTGTTCGAACTGACAGTGATTTTAATATTATTGAAGAACCTTTAGTCATCTATTGTCAAATAGCCCAAGATTATCTTCCCAATCCTGAAGCTGTGCTAATAACTGGAATAACACCACAAAAAGCAAATCAACAAGGTATATGTGAAGCCGAATTCACCAAACAAATACATGAAGCATTTAGCCAACCTAACACGTGTATCTTAGGCTATAATAATATTCGTTTTGATGATGAAGTGACTCGCAACATCTTATACCGTAACTTTTATGACCCTTATGCTTATAGTTGGCGAAACGGTAATTCAAGATGGGACCTACTAGATGTCGTCCGAGCTTGTTATGCATTAAGACCGGAAGGGATTAATTGGCCAATAAATGAATCTGGTTTCCCTAGTTTTCGATTAGAAGATCTCACTAAAGCTAATAATATTAAACATGAACATGCGCATGATGCTATGTCTGATGTCTACGCCACCATTGCGATGGCAAAATTAATTAAGCAAGTACAACCAAAGTTATTCAATTACTTCTTCACACTACGTAATAAAAATAAAGTTGTCGAGCTTATCGATATTGCCAACATGACGCCAATAATTCACGTTTCTGGCATGTTAGGTAGTTATCGCGGTAACATGTCATTAGTTAGCCCTATTGCATGGCACGCAAATCAAAAAAATGCAGTGATTGTTTGTGATCTTACTGGAGATATCGATTCACTGATTAATTTACCAGTCGAAACTATTCGAGAGAAACTCTACACTAAAACTGAAGATCTTGATGTTGATGAACAACGTATCCCATTAAAACTAATTCATATTAACAAATGCCCAATCATTGCGCCATTGAGTACACTATTACCCGATAATGCAAAGCGTTTTGATCTTGATAAACAAAAATGCTTAGAAAATCAACAAAAACTACTGGAAAATCAAAGTTTATTACAAACTAAAATGCGTGAACTATTTGGTATGGATAATGAATACTCAAATAACAATAGTGATGTCGATGCGCAAATATATGCAGGCTTTTTAAATGGAAATGATTTATTAAATTGTGAAACGATTCGAACTACTCCCCACCAATTATTAGATAGTTTATCGTTAACTTTTGATGATCCAAGATTAGCAAAATTACTGTTTCGTTATAAAGCTAGAAACTATCCAGAAACGTTAACTGAACAAGAGTTACGAATCTGGCAAGATCATTGTCGTGATAAACTAGATGCAACTAAAGTTCAAGATTATATGCAAACCCTTGAACAACTTGCTGAGATTTATATACAAAAACCTGAAAAGCTGGCATTACTAAAACAACTATATCAATATTGTCATTATTTAGTTGGATAATTAAATGTTACGGGCGTATCATATACGCCTGTTCAAAGTACAATGCCATCTCTTACTATAGAATTGGTAATCATAATTTAAGTTTTAAACAATTAGCATTTAATTTATGAAACACTTTTTAGCCAAACATGCAACCATTAAGCATCGACTTTATTCTTTATACTACACACTATTTAGCTACGGTCGAGGCTTGATTATCCTGACCATTTGCTTATGGGCAGGAAATGTCATATCTGCAATCTTACCAATCATGATCCCTGGAAGTATTATTGGTTTATTGATTTTGTTCATTTTATTAACTTTTCAATTAATACCAACGTGTTGGATAAAAAATAGCTGTAATCTTTTCATGCGATACATGACGGTGCTCTTTATTCCTGCGGCGATGGGGATAATGGATAATTATTCATTACTCTTAGATAATTGGATACCGATAATTTTTGCTAGTGTTGGTGGTTCAGTTATTGTCTTATATTTAACCGCTTTTTTAACTGAACATCTGCATAAAAAAGTCGTTAAAACCTCCGATAATAGGGAGAACCAATCATGATATGGATGCTACCATTAACCGTTTTGGTTTTTTTAATTATTAGAAGAATCTCATTTAAAATTAAAAATCCGTTATTTAACCCATTAGTCATTTCGGTTATTGTATTAATCCCTATTTTATTAATAACAAATACCGAGTATGTTGAATATGTTAAAAACGTAAAAATTATTAACGATCTACTTCCTTACTCTGTCATTGCTTTGGCTTATCCTTTATATGAACTAATTCCACAAATAAAAGCCCGTTGGAAGTCAATCATGATTATCACCTTCACTGCCTCCATAGCGTCTATGGTAACCGGTGTGTTTATTGCATTATGGTTAGGTGGTAGTAAAGAAATTGCTGCATCAGTATTACCTAAATCAGTGACAACAGCCATCGCGGTAACCATCGCTGGTAATGAGGGTGGCGTTCAATCAATCGCTGCATTATGCGTAATACTTGTTGGAACACTAGGCGGTATTTTTGGTCATCAATTATTGAACGTTGCTAGAATAAAAACTCCTTCAGCAAGAGGATTATCAATTGGTGCAGTATCTCATGCTGTAGGTACAGCTCGTTGTATTGAAGTCAATTATAACGAAGGGGCTTATAGCTCCCTATCTCTAGTTTTATGTGGTATTATGACCTCATTAACAGCACCATTTTTATTCCCAATAATGGTATTTATTTTTGATTGGTTTTAGTATGAAGTTAAAAAAACTTATTGCTTATTTTATTGCTTTTTTTTCATTACTACTTGCCTTAGTAATTGGACTCGACTTTTGGATAAGCTATAAGACAGCACCTTACATTTATCACGATGAAAACAAACTTCCCTACCGAACAATTGGTGTTGTATTAGGAACATCTAAATATGTAAAAAATGGCGGAATCAATGGTTTTTATCGCAGCCGAATAGATGGTGCGATTGATCTGTATTGGCAAGGTAAAGTTGATTATTTATTGCTAAGTGGCGACAATGCGCAATTAAATTATAACGAGCCAATTATGATGCAGAAAGATCTTATAAAAGCTGGCATACCTAAAGAAGCCATTGTATTAGATTATGCGGGTTTTCGAACCTTCGATTCAATTGTTCGTGCAAATAAAGTCTTTGATGCAGATGAATTTACGATTATTACACAAGAATTCCATTGTGAACGAGCAATATTTATTGCCTTAGCGCAAGGTATTCAAGCTCAATGTTTTGCTGTCCCTGCGCCTAAAAGTATGAAATTAGTTCGAATTAGAGAGATGTTTGCACGAGTAAGTGCTTTTATTGATCTTTACATCCTAAACAAAGAACCTAAATTTCTTGGTCCTACCATTCCAATCATTAATAATCAAAATTAATAACATTATATAAATCTAAAAAAAGTTGAGGAACGGGGTTTTTGAACTAAGTATATGGTCATATATCTCACATTATTATTTAATCTTCATGTTTTTTATAATTCTAAGTACTGATAATTATACAAACAACTTGATACAACACTAAAATAACGACAGTAAAAAAAGTTGAGGAGCCGGGTTTTTAGCTTAAAAATCAAGCTAAAATATCGTTGTCTAATAATTTAGATTGCATTTTTATGCAAAAAAAATTAATATTTAGTCAATTAAAATTTAAATAGTTTATCTAATACTAATGAATATCGAATTAAACCATATTAACTGTTTTTATGGTAAACATCAGGCATTAAATGATGTCTCTTTATGTTACCCTTTAGGTGAAACAATTGTTTTACTTGGTCAGAGCGGTGCAGGTAAAAGTTCTTTACTGAAAGTGTTTAACTTACTTGAAATACCAACGTCTGGTGAAATGACAATTGCGGATTCACATTTTGATTTTTCCAAAAAAATAAGTGAATCAACTATTCGAACTTTACGCAAAAATGTTGGCATGGTTTTTCAAAATTACAACTTATGGCCACATCTAACTGTGTTAGAGAACTTAATTGAAGCCCCTTGCCAAGTTTTGAAACTATCGAAAAAAGAAGCAAGTGAAAAAGCCATGTCAATATTGGCTCGCTTACAAATTGATGAAATGGCCCATCGTTACCCTCTTCACCTTTCAGGTGGTCAACAGCAACGAGTGGCTATTGCGAGAGCCTTAATGATGGAGCCTAAAATTTTGCTATTTGATGAGCCAACAGCAGCTTTAGATCCTGCAATCACATCTCAAATTGCAGAAATCATTAATGAACTGTCACAGACAGGAATTACACAGATTATTGTTACGCATGAAGTCGATTTTGCTCGTAAAGTTGCTTCACAAGTGATTTACATGGAACAGGGTAAGATTGTTGAACAAGGTCAAATTGAGTGTTTTGCTCATCCAAAAACTGAAGAGTTCAAAGCTTACCTATCGCATTAATATTAATAAAAATCTGATTGGGTGGATATATGAAAAAAACATTACTAGCTATTATACTTGCAGGCTCTGCATTTGCAGCTCAAGCAACTGAAACGTTAACCATTGGTACCGAAGCGACTTATGCACCTTTCGAATTTACTAATGATAAAAACGAAATCATCGGTTTTGATATTGACGTTATGAATAAACTTTGTGATGAAATGAAAGTAACATGTAACATTGTAAATCAATCATTTGATGGATTAATTCCTAGTTTAAAAACTCGTCGAATCGATGCGGCTATTGCGGGTATAGATGTTACACCTGAACGTCAAAAGCAAGTTGCATTTACTAAAATCTATTATGATGATAGCTCAATCCAATTTGTTACTTTAAAAGATTCCTTAACAAGTCTTGATCAGCTAAAAGGTAAGAAAGTTGGTATTCAAAAAGGTACAACTTATTTAAAATATTTAAATGAAAAATATCCTGATGTTAAAGCAGTAAGCTATGATAGCTATCAATTTGCTTTCTTAGATTTAAAAGCGAAACGTGTTGATGCTATTGTTTCAAGCTCTTTTGTTGCTGGTGAATGGTTAGGTAAAGATGCTGATATCGTTGCTTTAGGCGATAAAATTACCGATCATGAATTTTTTGGTGAAGGTTTAGGTATTGCTGTACGTCAAGGCAATGACCAATTACTTGAACAATTCAATCAAGCAATCGATAAACTAAAAGCAAATGGCGAATTAGATGCTATTTATAAAAAATGGTTTAGTAAATAATTATTAATAACAAAATCAGTTCTTATTTATCTCGCCGCATATTCTGCGGCGAGTTTATTTTTTAAATTTAACTACGGTTCTTTTATGTCAGAATTTTTTGCACACGGTATAGACTTGTTACTCTCTTCTATGGATGGGTATATTTTGCCGCTTACGAAAGCTACCGCGATTACGTTATCATTAGCATTTGTATCGTTAGTCGTTGGAATGTTTTTTGCGTTCATTTTTACTATTTTAGAATCAGTACCATTCAAACCCGTTGCATGGCTAATGTCGCTATTCAATTTAACCATTCGAGCTTTACCCGAATTATTAATTGTGGTTGCGATTTATACTGGTTTACCACTGCTATTGATGGCATTAGATGATGGCTTTACCGTTCCTCTCGGCTTTACATCGTTTACCGTAAAAATGAGTATTCATAATACCCAACCAGACCCATTTTTATGCGGTGTTTTTGCTTTATCATTACTCTACGCTGTTTATGCCTCACAAACGTTACGCGGTGCATTTAAAGCGATTTCAAGCGGACAAAAACAAGCAGCTCAAGTTTTAGGATTAAGCAAATCTCGAACTTTCTTTCGTATCATCATGCCACAAATGTGGCGACACGCACTACCCGGTTTAAGCAACCAATGGTTAATCTTATTAAAAGATACGGCCCTTGTTTCGGCAATAGCAATAGATGACTTGATGATGCAAACCAAAACAATAGTTGCCCGAACCAATCAGCCTTTTTTATGGTACTTTGTTGCTATGATTATTTATTTAGTGATATCAATTTTAAGTCAAAAAATTATTTCACGTATTGAAAAACGTGCAACCCATTTTGAACCATCAGCCAATAGTCAGTAAGGTTATTTTATGTCTGATAATTTTATTTTTTATCTAAAAATCATTCTTCAAGGTCTACCTGATACATTAAGTCTAAGTATATTCGGTATATTAACGGCTGGTATTTTGGCTATTGTTTTTTCATGTCTTTTATCGTTAAATTCTAAGCTATTAACGAAAACAATTCGCGCTTATATCATTATTTTTACTGGTTCACCATTATTAGTACAGCTGTTTTTAATCTATTATGGACCATCACAATTTGGTGAATATTTAAGTAAATTTCCTGCTTTTTATGATTTTATTTCTTCACCTTGGTTTTGTGCTTATTTAGCTTTAACGCTTAATAGTGCCGCTTATACTACACAAATATTTTATGGTGCATTAAAATCTGTTCCACAAGGACAGTGGCAAGCATGTAGCGCTTTAGGTATGAACAAAAGACAAACTCTTAAAATTGTCATGCCATATGCATTAAAACGTGCTCTTTCTACTTATTCTAACGAAGTCGTTTTTGTGGTAAAAGGTACAGCCTTAGCTTCAATGATTCCTGTTATGGATTTAATGGGATATAGTAATGCATTAAATGGTGAATACTATGACTTCTCAATTTTTATGGTTGCAGGGCTCATTTACCTCTTGATAAATGGTATTTTAAGCACCATTATGAGGATAATAGAGAAAAAAGCCCTCACCTTTGAAAACTAATATGAGCCAATTTGATACAGCATCTTTTCTAAAAACAGTCCCACATAAACCAGGTATCTATCAAATGTTTAATGATAAAGATACCATTATTTATGTGGGAAAAGCGAAAGATCTCAATAATCGCTTAAAAAGCTATTTCAATAGCAGTAAAAAAACGATCAAAACCGATCGATTGGTAAGTCATATTCATCGAGTTGAATTTACCATCACCAATACAGAGACTGAAGCATTATTACTTGAACAAACTTATATCAAAAAATATCAACCCAAATACAATGTTTTGCTTAAAGATGATAAAAGCTACCCGTTTATCAAATTAAGTAAAGAAAGACATCCTCAATTGTCTTTGTATCGTGGTGCAATTAATCGAAAAAAAGATGAGTTTTTTGGCCCTTATCCGAGTGGATATGCGGTAAAACAAATTCTTGCCTTATTACAAAAAACATTTCCAATAAGACAATGTTTAAATAGCACTTATCGTAATCGAACTCGTCCTTGTTTACAGTACCAAATCAAACGCTGTTTAGGGCCTTGTGTACCAGGCTTAGTTAGCGACGAAGATTATAATGAACAAGTTAATTATGTAAGGTTATTTCTCTCCGGACAATCAGACCAAATATTGCAAAAAATTACTGCGGATATGCAAAAAGCCAGTAGTGAACTTAATTTTGAAAAAGCAGCCGCATTACGAGATCAGCTACAAGCGATCAAACACATAAATGAAAAACAAGCTATCTATAACAATAATGATAATTTAGATGTGATTGGTTTCCATTACGAACTCGGCTTAGCTTGTATCTATGTACTCTTTATTCGAAATGGTCAAACATTTGGGCATCGTTCTTATTTTCCAAAAGTGCCATCTAATACTGAACTAGAAGAAGTGATCGAGACATTTTTAGGACAATTTTATTTACAAGGAAATCAAAATAGAAATATTCCGAAGAAAATTCTTCTCAATTTTTCATTATCTGATAAGCAAGCAATGGAAGATACTTTATCTATTGTCGCTGAACATCAAGTAAAAATAGTTGATGAACCAAAAGGTGATAATCTTAAACTATTAAATATTGCAACAGTTAATGCTCAAACTGAAGTAAAAAATAAACTACTCGAAAACTCAACCATTAAACAACGATATGATGCACTAAAAGAGTTTTTGGGCATTGATAAAATCAATCGAATGGAATGTTTTGATATAAGCCATTTTATGGGTAAAAACACAATTGCATCTTGTGTCGTTTTTGATGATAAAGGCCCTGTTAAATCTGAGTTTCGTCGCTACAATATAAATGGTATCACGCCTGGAGACGATTATGCGGCAATGGAGCAAGTCTTAACCCGTCGTTATAGTAAGAAAGATCTTCCTGAAGATAAGATCCCAGACATCATCTTTATAGATGGAGGAAAAGGTCAACTTAACCAAGCGTTAAGGGTTTTTGATAATTTAGATGTAAACTGGGATAAAAACCACCCTATTTTAATTGGTGTGGCCAAAGGTGCTAAACGTAAAGAAGGATTAGAAACACTATTCTTTGAAGCTCATGGAAAAGGATATTATCTGGATTATCATTCCCCTGCTTTACTGCTTATTCAACAAATTCGAAATGCATCGCACGATCATGCAATTGTTGGTCAACGTAAAAAAGGCGTTAAGCAGTTAACTGACAGCGCTTTAGAGCATATTGAAGGCGTTGGTGGAAAAAGACGGCAAGCATTACTCAAGCATTTTGGTGGGCTTAGAGAGTTGAAAAATGCCAGTATAGACGAAATTGCACAAGTTCAAGGTATTTCAAAATCATTAGCTGAAAAAATTTATCTAAATTTACAGCAATAACACATTGAAAAATTAACATTTTTCAGGCAACATAATCAATGAGAAAACCCTGTTTTTTTAATTGTCGCTAACCATTTGATTAATAAAACAATATGAGCTAATGTCACATGAAAATTAACTTACCTACATTCTTAACATTATTTCGAGTAATACTGATCCCATTTTTTGTGTTGGCATTTTATTTAATCCCTCATGAATGGTCAGGCTTTTTTTCGGCATTAATCTTCCTAATAGCCGCAGTTACAGATGTTTTTGACGGTTACCTTGCCCGCCGATTAGGTCAAACGACTAAATTTGGTGCTTTTTTAGATCCTGTTGCCGACAAAATAATGGTAACAATCGCATTGGTACTTATAACGCAATATTATCAAGCGTGGTGGATTTCTATTCCTGCAATAATAATCGTCTCTCGTGAACTTATTATCTCTGCATTACGTGAATGGATGGCTGAAATTGGCAAACGAGGTAATGTTGCAGTATCTTCAATTGGCAAAATTAAAACAATTGCTCAAATGACAGCATTAACTTGGTTACTTTGGCGTCCTTGCGATCTTGTTATATATGCGGGGCTAGCTGCACTTTTTTTAGCCACAATTTTAACGTTATTATCCATGTTCCAATATTTATGGATAGCGCAAAGTGACTTATTAGATGAAGAATAATTTATCAAAAAGTCGATAATCGTTACTTCTAGTGTAATTTTGTTATCTTCTGTAAGTTCACAAAATTACACTTCTCAATCCCCAAAAACTCAATATTAAACCAACAATAAGCTAAACATTGAGCAATTAAACAATTAATCCAAAATTTATGTTGACTGAAATCTCAAGATAGGTAAAATGCACTGCATTCAAAGCGGATTACCTTACGTAATAAGTTTTGAGCCCGGGTGGTGAAATCGGTAGACACAAGGGATTTAAAATCCCTCGGCCTTTTTGGCCGTGCGAGTTCAAGTCTCGCCCCGGGCACCATTTAAAACACTTCTCTTATGCGGGAATAGCTCAGTTGGTAGAGCGCAACCTTGCCAAGGTTGAGGTCGCGAGTTCGAACCTCGTTTCCCGCTCCAATATCGCGTTTAAACACTCCTCTATACCTAATTAATTCATTAAGAAATCGAATGTTTTATGTTTTATCTGTCTATAGAGATTTTTATTATTATCGATACATTTAACATAAAATGAATTGTTACTTGTATGAGTATCTATTTTGTTCCTTTATTACCCAGTAATAAATCTCTATCTATTACTCGGTTGTTTATGTTATTTATTTTAAAGTAATAATTATTTCATTATTGAATCATATCATCAAGTTCGTGGCTGATGCAGTCGGAACTCTTTAATGATAAATGATAATTTTCAACTAAAAATAACTGTTTTGATTTGAAATATCCTTCAAAATAATAGATATAACATATTGAGTTTAGACCCTGTTGTTTTTTAAATTTTTCCTCATCTGTTTTATTTGCAAATATTAGATCTACGTCTCTTCCAATTAAATTATCATCTTCTGGCTTATCAATAGCATAAGATAGTTCTTGTGAAAGATCGCTATCTTTACCATCCAAATCTAAAGGTTCTCTATCTTTTAAATGATTACTTTTTATCGACAAATTATCTATTTTAAAGATTTTATATGGTGGGCATTCACAGGCATAAAGCATATCAACAGCATATAAACCAACTTTTCCCTGTGGATAATTATCTTTACATCCAAATAAAGTAAATAATAAGATATACAATATTTTTTTCATTTTTTTATAATTTCCTCAATATTTAGCCAGCATTTTTGAGTTGTATAAGCCAAAACATTCTGCCAATAGCTCTTTTTTCATGTCATTCTTGTTGTTGAATAGATGTTTTCCTATCACCATTTATATTTGCTTTTGACAAATAGCCAACCCATTGTTTTTTCATAACTCCCCCACTCTTCAAGTGGGTAATTGTTGCCTTTATAGGTCTTATATATGGTATCGTTTTATGATGTGTCTTTGATCAAAAATATACAACACCACTATTTCCAAATTCATTCCTCGCCCAGCCCTCATTTTCGATTATTGGATAATATTTTTTTAATTTTTCATAAAATTCATCATTAGGTGGATAGGCTTCTTTATTTTCATAATGATCATAGACTTCTTTATAATTTATACAATAAGCATTTTTACCCTTTATTTTTAAAGTATAAACATAAATTTCTTGGTAACGACTATATCTAAAAAAAGAATATCTATATTTTAATTTTTTTAATAAATCTGTGTCTGACATAACTGTCAATTCCCGTTGTAAATCTTGCTTATCTTTGGTTGTAAAATTAGGGATATTGTTCATAGCCCAATTGGGTAATTCCTGCCTGATTTCTTGTAATTGTTGCGGATCAAAAGCTTTGGGTTTAGGATTCCATAAAAGCGATTCGCTTAAACATTCACAGCCTTCTTTTTCTATTCTTTCAGTCATATCATAAGGAGTTGTTCCCCATATTTCATATCTTCCATCTTCTGTTTTGCACCATATATTTTTCATATTGCAACTGTTTACTAATGTGATTAGTAATAATATTAATAAAATATTTTTCATTGTGTTATATTTGAGGCTTAAAAGTTTTCATATCATTATGTACACCCACAGGAGTTGAAGCACCTGTTACCGGATGCCTTACTCCGTCGGGAGCAAACCAGGCACTATCTATTTTTATTTTATTAAATTCTATTTTTTTCCATTCTTTCCATCTCTTTTTTTCTGTAGGAGTACATTTTTGATTCAGTAAGTATTTGTATTTATCATTACATAGTTTATTATTCACTGAAGTCGCTTTATTTTTCTTGCTTCATAAAATAGTTTAATACAATTTTTTTCATCATTAATTACTCTTAAATTCCATCAAAGATGTGGATGATATTTAAGGGAATCACCGTATGGTAACTAAAGGTTATTTTCCAATCTGAATATTATCCTTCAGGTAACATTCCAGACCGACAGGTATAAGCTTAATTTTTCCTGAGGGATAAAAACTATCTTTAAACACTATCATCCATATTTTTATTAATGTAAGAAATGTTATTTTCCATCACCAAAATATTGTTCTCTCAGTATTGGATCTGTATAAATACAATTATCGTCAAATTTTTTATCAAACTCTTCACGACTTTTTATAGGCTTATCATTAATATAAATATAATTTTTATCTAAACCAATCGTTTCGTCCCATTCTGAATCATGTCGGATCTCATTTTTCGTTCTAAACGTATTAACATCGGCACCGTCTATTTTTTTTCCACCGTAGTAGATTGCATTTTCAACACGTAAGTAATCTCCTCCTAACACCGCATAATCTGAAGATGAGCCAGCTATAAAAAGTTCACTATTGACTCGAGAATGGCAGGTATAAATATAGATATGGTGTTTATCTTTGAAATAATACTTACTTTGCATACCTTCGTTATATCTTAACCAGTAATCATTATTAATCTTTTTTCTATCCTCTATGTCATTAAACAGCAAATCAAACGTTTCTATATCAATTGTTTTGCTTACTGGTTGATACATTTTCGTTTTTGGATTATAAATTGTTGAATAATCGAGAGTATCTGTTGTTTCGTTTGCACTCAATGAATTTTTTGCACACCATGAATTAGGAATTTGAATATTCCATTCGTAACCATTCTTAACAAGAAATGTAGAACGAGTTTTTGTAACCGCATTATCGCAGGCTGTTACCAAAAAAATGGATAGTAGATAGATGATTATTTTTTTATTTTTCATAATTGGTTGATATTAAATATCTCTCCTTAATAATAGTAATTCGTTCCACTTTTACCAAACCAAACTCCCTTTTCAATATGATAATGAAAGATCATTTGGATTGGCTCCTAATAGATTAGTTCTCTTCTGGAAAATATTGTTGTTTTAACTTAATTTTAATAGTACTTTCAATATCTAAAGAATTAAATTCAGAATAGGATAATCGTTCATTCCTTATATAAAGATATTTTTCATCATAACCTAATTCTGGATGATTCGCATTTGCTGGTATAACATTAAAATATTTAGCTTCAACATCTAATAACTGCCTGGTATTCCAAAAAACGGACTGGCTATCTTTAATATATTGCCCTACAACTTTATAGTTTGAAAATTGCAGAGGTAAGATATAAACGTTAATATCTGTAGCAAAATCAGCAATAGCATATATATTTTTATTATCAGAAAAATATTCAGTTAAATCTATACGATGAAAACTATTTTCATTCAAAACATCATTAAGTAATTTTATTTTCAATTCAGGAAAGTGTAAATCGTAAACTCTATTTTGATAACCATAAGCAATTGTTCCTCTGGGATATCCAGGATATTTATATTGTAAGTAGTAATTACCTTGTTTATCTTTATATAAGATATCTTTTATATGAATATATTCAGAATTTACTTGTTCTAAATGTATTTTTTGTGTTTTTATATCATTTGAACGGCTGTTACATGAAATAGTTAATAACATTAATATAAAAATTATTTTTTTTGCATTTTCCATAGTTTTATATATATTGGTCCGTATTTATTAATATCTGCCCCCCCTATAGAATTGAAATCATTAGGAAAAGCCCATCTCACATGTTTAATTGTCAGTTAAATAGTATTTAATTTTTCTCCGTCTACAGTTATTTGTATATTAGCTTACCCTTTTTTAGCCGTTATATATGTTTCAAATCACCACATTATTCCGGTAATTCCTCCATTTTTAATGGAAGTTCGACGTAGAATTTTACTATTTTATTAATTTAAATTTTTGCATAGGTTTGATCCCACAATTTTATGTTAAGTCATTCATAATTATATGTCCATAATCAACGAGTCGCTTTATCTTGTAATTTACTAATCTTGTTGTAAATATATTGGTTTAGAAAATCATAACAAACAGTACGAGTAAAACGTTAAATACAAGCATTTTGCTAAGGATTATCCGTTTGGATAAAGCATAATATTATTTTGTGCTTTTTAGCCCTGCTCTCTAATTGATGGCTAAAATATTCAGACCCATTATCACAGCGTATCGCGCATTCAATAATTTGATTTAATGACCTAATGATACGCAATACTGGCTATGACTTATAACTTATTTGAATAATAATGGTGATCATTAAGTTTTATTGCAATCGAGTCAATCTTCTGTATTTTTAATTTAGAAATATCAATAAAGTAGACAATATATGACTCGCCAGGTCTGTTAAAACCAAGTAACTTACAACCATGACTTTTATTTTTTTCAACCACACTATTTATATAAATACTATGAATAAAATCTAAATTATATAATTCACCATTTGATATGAGGTTAACATTGATATCTTTAATATCATCAATAGATTGATCAGTAACTTTGATAGTTAACTCAACTTCCTTTATATTTTTATTTTTTATTATTTTTTTTACAAGTACATTTGCGTTTTTGAAACTAGTTTGATCTAGAAATGTATTTTCTACTCCCAGTAATCTAACGCTATTTTTATAATAGAAAGGATCAGTATTTTCTAAAACGTGTTTTTCTCTATTATCTAGTAGAAAAAATATGGTAATAATATCAATGTCTTTTGAAATTGGAGTTTGTAAATTTATATCAATAATTAATAATTCATGCTCTTTATCCATTCGAATATTGGTAAATGTTTTTATTTCATCCGCATCAGACTGTAGATGAGTTAATTTTGCCGTATTACCTATAGTTAGATCTATATGCTTAATATCTGCTATTTTACTAAGATTTTTTAATCTACTATCAATTTTTACAATAAGTTGTACCTTTTCTATAGAGCCTTGTTTTTCAGATAAAATATTATAAATAATATCAGTATCATCAAAATTAGATTCTTTAAAAGTAATTGTATTAACAGGACTATCATTTTCTTTAGATTCTAAATCACAAGAAAATACAAATAGAGGTAATAAGAGTAAAAATATTATTTTTAATTTTTTCATTGTGCGTCCTTTATTAGTTTTGATATATCAGTACTTAATTAGTCAATGGATTTATAAATACTTACTCCTGTCACTTAGGTACACTCAGGCCTATTGATTTTATATCTAAGACTTCATCACGCGCCACCATATTCTTGTATCAGACTTATCCACAGGATAATTTGTTGGTAAGTTTTTGCGAGTGAAACTGCACTTTAATCCAGTTTTGATCAGGCGCAATAATCCATTCTAAAAAACTGGCATTACCACAACTTTCAAGGATCAATTTAATCTTTTCGCTGCTTGTCTCGCCATTAGGTTTGGTGGTGGAGCCAGTCAGTTTTTTAGAATTGTAGCTTCATTTTAAGATGACTTAAATAAATTTTTTAAAGCACCAATTGTTTTAATTTCTTAAGATAATTTTTTATTCAAATTTTGAAGTGTCGGTAGCACAAACACGGAGTCGATGACCATCAGGATCATTTCCTACAAATGTGTATCCGAAATCGAGCATTTGAGGTTCAAGTTCAGTTTTGACGTTTAGTTCTTTCCATGTCGCATAAATCTCATCTACTTCATTTTTTGTTACATCACTAAATGACAGCTCAAATCCCCCATAATGATTAGGTGCCTTTGGTGTTATTTTATCGGCCTCTTGAAGTCCCAAAATAAAACCATCATTCAATAAAAATACAGCAAAGCCAGGATAAGTTTTAGCTGGTGGACGCCCTAGTATTTTTGTGTAAAACTCTGTGCTAGCATCGACATCTTTGACATAAACAATAACGCTATTAGGTTTAAACATTTTTCTTTCCTTTTAGTGATAAAAATTAGTTCAATTAATTTTAGTTATCTCTATTTTGATGTAGCATTGATGACAACTGTATGTCATATTTAAAATTCAATCTAAATTATTTTGCAAACATAAAGCATGAAAATTAATCGTATAATTACTACCATCATGGTATTGCTACAAAGAGAAAAAATAACTGGTAAAGAATTAGCAGAAAAATTAAATGTATCATTGCGTACTATTTACCGAGATATACAAGTTATAGAGGGAGCGGGAATACCCATTATTACCTATCAAGGAAGTGCCGGTGGAATAAGTATTTTAAAAAATTATAAAATTAGTAAAGGTCTATTCACTAAAGAAGATGTCATTGTTTTATTAAAAGGCCTCAACTTATTATCCTCACCGGTTTTAAAAGAAAGTGAAAATTTAAGAACACTCGAGAAAATAAAGAGTTTTTTATCAGAACAAGAACTTGATGAAGTGACAAATAACTTAAATCAACTTATTGTTGATTTATCGCCTTGGTTTTCTAAACAAAATATTGATAACAAAATATCTATTATAAGACTGGCACTGAAAGAGCAAATGCTTTTATCGTTTGATTATTTAAGTGTTAGGAATAAACAAGCCTCACGTTTAATTGAGCCATATAAACTTATTTTTAAGGAAAAAGAATGGTATTTACAAGCTTTTTGTCTAACTAAAAATGACTTTCGTGTATTTAAATTGTCAAAAATGTCAAACATTAGAAAAACAAACACTAAATTTATTAAGCAAACAACGCCTGAAGCATTTTCTTTATTCCAAACGGAGATGAAAAAAAAGATTTTTAAAATAAAATTGCTAATAGATGAATCGCTTTTGGAACGTATTTTAGATTTTTGTGATGAAAAAGATATTAAGAAATTAAATGGACAACAGTATCTTGTAGATTTTAACTTTATTGATGATGACTACAGTTATGGCATTTTACTAAGCTTAGGTCATAAATGTATTTGTTTAGAGCCTGAGCATATACGTCAAAAACTCGTTGAACGAGCGGAAAAATTAGTTAAATCTTACAAAGAAACTGTCAATCCATTTATGTCAAATTAGCCTCAATAACTAAAAATTTAAACATCTAATCTCCGGCTGGTTAACCATTTTACTTTTTCCGGGTCTCGATGATCAAAAAATTGACTTGTATTTGTATCAAGCGCTGCTATTTGTTGCATATCTTTATCTGAAAGCTCAAAATCCCAGATATCTTGATTTTCAATTATACGCTCTTTACGCACAGATTTAGCCAAGCTTGCAATACCTCGTTGTGCTAACCAACGTAATACCACTTGCCCTATTGTTTTACCATATTTAACGGCAATTTGACCTAACACCGGATGGGTAAATAAACCATTTTTCCCTTCAGCAAACGGTGCCCAGGCTTGAGGAGTTATGCTCTCTTTTTGCATATAAGGCACGGCTTCAAGTTGTTGTTGGAATGGGTTAACTTCAATCTGATTTACGGCAGGAATAATGGAATGAAATGCAGTTAAATCAGCTAATCTATCAGGTTGAAAATTACTTACGCCAATAGCACGAGTTTTACCTGCTGAATAAAGCTCTTGCATTGCTTGCCAAGCACCATGAACATCACCATAAGGTTGATGAATTAAATATAAGTCAACATAGTCTAATTGCAAACGATTTAATGAACGTTCAAATTGAGCCTTAGCACCATTGTAATTGGCATCTTGCAACCATAACTTAGTCGTAATAAATAATTCTGCTCGATCAATCCCATGTGCACGAATAGCATTACCAACTTCAGTTTCATTTTGGTAACTTGCAGCTGTATCAATCAACCGATAGCCAGAATCAATTGCATCATGTACGGCTGTTTCACACTCTTTCTTATCGGTCATTTGAAAAACACCAAACCCTAAGATAGGCATTTCGATACCATTATTTAATGTTATTGTTTTTTTCATAGCCCATACCTCAGTTATTGTAGTTAGCCTATTATTAAACAGCTTACTACAATGATAAAGTAGGTAAAACAACATGCACTAATGAAAAATTTTCATTAATTAGCTTAGGTTTTTTATTAAAATATCACGATATTCAAGCTTGATGAAAAGCCCGATAAGGTCATTAAAAAAAGTGACAAGTAATTTCAATATCGAAAATTATTTAATTTGAGATATGTATGAAGCTAATATAATTCATATATCAATCAGCACTCACACCCCTCTTTTAATCGTTTAATGCAGATTCAATCGCATGTGGCGGATCATATTAGATCTTTTTGAAATGCTTATTATGTGTTTAACTACTCAGTGATTTTTATTGATGCCTTATTTATATAAGGCATCAATACTATTTTTTTAATAGTTTAACCTGCAATACTTTTTAACTGTTTAAATTTATCAACTTAACGCTAGATAAGTATTAAAATTTATATGAAAAACTTGCTTTAAAGTTGCGTGCTAAACCATAAGTATTTTCACCTAAATATAGTCGATAATCTTTGTTAAAGATATTATCAACGGCCAGTTTAACTTCAGCTTTTGGTAAAAATGTTGGCTGCCAGGTTGCAAATAAATTATGTAATGAATAACCTGATGAACGACCTAAACCATACGCCCCAAGATCAGCAAGCCCATCATGATTTCTATCTTCGGATCCTGTGCGATCTTGTTTTCTGACAAATTGAGCATTCCAACCTGCTCTTAAATTCCATTGAGGAATTTTAAAACCGGTAGTTAAAGTTGCTGTACGAGGTGAAATTGTCGCAACATAAGTTTTGTTATGCATCCATGGAGCTTGTGGCGCGGTGTCTCGCTCTCCTTTTTGAATGGAATAAGTTGCACTAGCAAACCAATATTTACTATCATAAAAGGTTTCTAGTTCAAATCCTTTTACCACTAACTTACCGGGCAGATTCCGATAATTAGATTGACCTACCGGACACAATTTACCCGGTCCACAAATAGAGCCATTAAAACCACGAGTAACAAAAATTTCGTTAGTAACACGCTGTCTAAATAATGTGCTTCGAACTTGTAATTTATCATCATTTAACATTAGATTATTGAAATCGAGGATATTTCCCAATCGGATTGATAAATCACGCTCTTTTTTCAAATTGCGACTGGTTGCAGAGATTTTACCACTACCGCCATTTTTAGGGGTGAATTGAACCTCATAAGTTTCATCAACAGTCGGCGCTTGCCATGCATAACTGATATCACCGAAAAATCCGATATTTTCTGTCGCTTGCCAATATGAACCGAGTCTTGGCGTCCAACCGGTATAGGTAACAGGCGCATAATTGTGTCCATAACGAGGATCGGGATCATTATAAGCTGATGCATAATTTTTCTTACCATGATTACGAACATAATCGTATCGAAGGCTTGGCGTTAAGACAAAATTGCTAATCGATAATTCATCTTGTAGATAAAAACTATAAGTTTGTTGTTTTCCCGAAGGCATATAAGCAGGTTGGAAATAACCATGATTATAATTTGGTTTTTTCTCGTAATTTTTGTAATACATCAAGGTATCACGATCATGCAAATGCACTTGCGCACCAATTTTTAGAAGATTATCAATTGGTCCTGTAGTAAAAATACTGTTATTTTCAAGCTCAACAGTTTTATCAGTGTAACTGACCCAACTCTCATTGCCCATGGTACCTAAAGAAGCAACCGGGTTATATTTGGCCGGTCTCATATCATGTTGCTTTGTTTTTGAATACGTGGTGCGTAAGGTAAAATCGACTAATGGATTATAAGTTGGTTGATAGTTCCATTTAAATTGCGCTGATTCATCTGTTTGATCACGTTTGACTAATTTTCGTAACCAAGCTGCTCTATATCCATATTTTTTAATTTGGGCAGCAGTTGGTGGCGTCATCTTTTCAACATATTTTGCTGCCCACGGCTGCCATGAGTCTCGTTTTGAACGGATACCGGATATCGTGAAGGTATGCTCTTCATTGGGTCTAAAATTCAATTTCCCCATATAAGTGTCCATATCATCTTCTGAGAATTCAAATCGAGAACCATCCGGTCTTTTAAAATTGCCACTATCGCGGTTAGTGTAGTAAAACAGCCCATCAAACATATCATCTTTTGTTCTACCATAAACAGCACTTGTTACCATATTTTGATGATTATTTGAATGGAAACTATATTTAACCAAAGCGCCAACATATTTATCAGGATCGAGTAAATCAATCGCATCTTTAGTTTCCATTGTTACTACCCCACCAAAGCCACCATTACCAAATTTGACATCATGCGGGCCTTTATTCACTTCAACCCGTTTAAGTAATTCCGGCTCAACAAAAACCGAACCTTGTTGGTATTTTTGGAAACCTTTTTGCGCACCATCAACAATGATTTTTACATCTTCTACTTTACCAAATCCCCAAATATTTAATGTCTGTCCACCCGGTCTAACCGAACCGGCGGCGCTCACGCCCGGTAATGTGTTGAGTAATTCGGCTACATTATCTGCTTGCTTTTGTTCTATCAAACCAGATGTAAGTGTTGATCGTCCGGCAATAACGCTATTAATTTTTTTCAATTGATCTTGTGATCTTGCTATAACGGTAATCACATCATCAATATCTTCACTACTTACGTTATTTTTATTTCTTTTTATTTGTGATTCTTGTTCATCTTCTGATGAAGTATTTTGGCCACTTGAAGGTTCTGCTTGAAGAGAAAAACTCATACAGAGCAATAATATACTTATTTTTTTATATCCCATACCTAGTTCCTTTTAAAAAGCATAGTTATTAAATAAACACGACTAAATTAATATTACCCACATAAATAGTAATGATAATCATTATCATGCAGGGTTAGGGAGTATAGTTTTTTTAGGTATAAATAAATAGCAAAATTTAAATTTAATTTATCTCTCGATAAATTGAAAAGTAAGCACCTAAGTCGTTTAGCTAGCAACTTTACTTGTAAAACAACAGATTATCTTTTTTTAGTAATCTATTTTTAATTTTTTACACTCGTTTTTATTGAATTAAGTATTTTATACTGTATATTTATACATATATCTTTTTTTTATGCGAATAGATCTCCGCTATTCGTTTTTTATTGTTTTTTAGGAGTGTATTCTTGAATAAATATTGTGTTGTTCTTGGGCAAGCTAATAGCTCTCTTGCGACTTATTTGCCTTTAGTTAATACGCCAGTAAGAGCCGGATTTCCCTCACCTGCTGATGATTATTTAGAAACAAAACTAGATTTAACTAGCCATTTAGTTAAGCACCCTAGTGCGACTTATTATATTAAAGCGATTGGTGACTCAATGATTGATTACGGTATTTACAGTGGTGATCTGCTTGTTGTTGACCGATCTTTAGAGCCGAAAATAGATGATATTGTTGTCGCAGCTGTTGACGGTGAACTAACTTGTAAGTGTTTAAGTTTTATTAATGGCGAACATCATTTAGTATCAGGCAATAGACTTTATCCACCTATTTCACTAGCAGGGAAAGAAGTCCATATTTGGGGCGTCGTAATACATACGATTCACGCCCTACGAAAGCGAGGACATTCATGATTGGGCTAATTGATTGTAATAATTTTTATGCATCATGTGAACGAGTCTTTAATCCCAAATTAGAAGGAAAACCTATTGGTATCTTATCTAATAATGATGGTTGCGTAATCGCCCGTTCTAATGAATTAAAACCCTTAGTACCAATGGGAATGCCCGCCTACAAAATTGAACCCAAAATTAGAAAAAAAATTAAATTATTGAGTTCTAATTATGAGCTTTATGGCGATATGAGTCAGCGGGTATTTGATACCGTTCGTCATTATACTGCAGATATTGAACCTTACTCTATCGATGAAGCATTCATCCATTTAAATGGATTTAACAATGTGTTAACTCATTGTCAAAATTTAAAAACAATAGTAAAGCGTGATACAGGTATCCCGGTGAGTATTGGTATTGCACCAACTCGAACGTTAGCAAAATTAGCTAATCATATCGCCAAAAAACAGCCTATTCATCAAGGTGTTTATTGTTTACCGACTAATCGAGAAGCGATAAAGACGATATTAAAGCAATTCTCAATTGAAGATATATGGGGCGTTGGTTGGCGAATTGCTCAACGGTTAAAAGTATTAGATATTCATACCGCTTGGGACTTACATCAAGCTAATTTGAAACAAATTAGACAGTTATTTTCTGTTGTCCTTGAACGTACAGTACTTGAACTACGTGGTATTAACTGCATTGAATTAGATGATTTATCTACACCTAAAAAAAATATTATGACATCGCGTAGCTTTGGTCATTTAACGAGTGATCTATTTGATATACAAGAAGCAATTCGAGTACATGCAAGCCGTGGTGCAGAAAAACTAAGAAAGCAAAAATCAGTTGCTAGTGCAGTACTGGTCTTTTTAAAGACTAATCGATTTCGGCCAGAATTACCTCAATATAATCCATCAATTGTTGTTCCATTATTGTCAACAACTGATGATTCGAGATTAATCATTCATGCCGCTCAAAAAGGATTACAATCCATTTATAAAAAAGGCTTTTTATTTATGAAATCAGGTGTGATGCTACTTGATCTAAAAGCTAAAGATGATTATTGCCAATCCGATTTATTTATTCCTGACATATTAGAAACGCAAAAAAGTGAACAGCTAATGAAAACAATGGATTACATTAATCAAAAGATGGGAAAAAATACTATTCACTTAGGCGGTATAAGACAAACCGCAGCTTGGCAAATCAAGCGAGATATGCTTAGCCAGCGGTATACAACGCGTTGGGAAGAGTTACCTTTTGCTAAATAGATAATTAATAATAATTTAAACAATGGATATATTTGATCATTTCAAACAAGTATATCCATATTTTTAAGTGCTGAACAAAACCGATTGAATCTTATGTTCAGCACGTTTATTCTAAGAACCCATATTAACAATTGAACTACGAAAACGTTTAAGCGCAATAAGAAAGAACACACTACCAATAGCTAATAACCAAGCATAAGATGTCCAAACAACACTTAAACCCGCTCCACGATATAAAATTGCTTGCCCTAATTCAACAAAATGCGTTGTTGGTGCAAACAACATGATATTTTGGACCACTTCAGGCATACTTTCACGTGGTGTACTACCACCAGAAAGCATCTGTAAAGGTAGAAGAATTAAAATAAATAGCATAGCAAATTGTGCTGTTGATTTAGCGACAGTAGCCATAAAAATACCAAGTGACGTTGTCACGAATAAATGCAGAGCCGCCCCAATTAAAAACAAGGTAATTGAACCTTCAATTGGAACATTTAACCAACCATGAACAACAACTAAGAGTGCCCCCCATGTTGAAACAAGCACGACAAGCCCCATCGACCAAACTTTTGATATCATGATTTGAAGTGGTGTAACTGGCATTGAAAGCAAGTGATCGATAGTACCATGTTCACGCTCCTTCATTAAAGCTGCACCAGTTAAAATAATCGACAACGTAGTCACAATATTGATGATTTCCATAACGGAACCAAACCAAGAACGGGTCAAGTTTGGATTAAATGCAGCATGAACTTCAATATTCACCGGCAAACTGGTGGGTTTATCGATTTGATTGAAATATTTTGTTATTTCGTTGGTCACAATTTGGGTAATATAACCATTCCCAACAAAAGCCTGCCCCATTCGTGTTGCATCAATATTAAGTTGAATTTCTGGACTTTGATTATTTAACACATCGCGTTGAAAGTTAGGTGGAATATTCAATGCAAAAGTATAACTATCGGTATCCATACCTCGATCAACTTCATCCATAGAGTTTAGTTTTACCGGTTGGTTAAACATGGGTGGATAAAACGCCGCAATAATTTGTCTGGATAATGGCGAATCATCTTCATCAACTACCGCAATCGACGCATGATGAAGCGAGTCTGAAGTTGCTGTTGCTGCAGTATAGATATCAAGCGTAAAACAGTAGGCAATTAACAGCAACATAATTGGATCACGAATCAATCCCCATAACTCTTTAATGCCTAAGCGATAAATATTAATAAAACTTTGCATAATATCTATCCTTCTTGTTTCTTGAGGAGGAATATACTTGCACCAAGTATAATCGGTATGGTGATCAGCAAGGCAAATATTGAGTTATGTAAATCAAAAAATCCTAATGCCTTATTAAAGACTCCTCGAGCAATAATAAGCATATGAGTTGTTGGATAAACTTCACCAATATATCGTCCACTACCTTCTAAAGATGCAACCGGATTAAGCAAACCAGAAAATTGTATCGCTGGTAACATGGTACCAACACAGGTTAAAAAGATAACCGCAATTTGACTGCGTGTTACTGTCGAAGCAAGTAATCCAAAGCCTGTTGCAATAATACAATAAGCTAATCCAGCCAAACACAAAGTTAACAAGCTGCCTTTAATTGGTACGCCAAATATTGTCACCGCCATAAGCAGCAATAATAAAAAGCTAAGCATCGAAATCACAATATATGGAACCTGCTTACCTAATAAAAATTCAGTTTTGGTAACAGGCGTAACATATAAGTTAATTATCGACCCCATCTCTTTTTCACGTACTACGGATAGTGCAGCTAACATCGATGGAATCATTAATAATAAAATAGGAATAACCGCGGGTACCATAGCTTGTAAACTTTTGATATCGGGATTATAACGATATCGAGTTTCGATATTTGCCAATGAACTTGATGTTGTTCCGGTAGTCATTTTAATTTTGTCACTTAACCAAGCAAGATGCATTCCTTGTACATATCCTTTAATCGTATCGGCACGCAAAGGCATTGCACCATCAATCCATATTCCAATACTAACCGGATCACCACGTTGAATATCTCGACCAAAATTTGGTGGAATCTCAATAGCTAATGCTATCTCATTACTTCTCATCCTATGATCCATATCATCATAATCAAGGATTGGCGGTTTCTCGATAAAATAGCGCTTAGATCCAGAAAGATTGGTAATATAATTTTGACTGGTAATAGTTTGATCACGATCTAACACCGCAAAATTTAAATCTTCTACATCCATGGTGATACCATAGCCCATTACCAACATTAAGATAGCTGAACCTAAAAGTGCTAACAAAGCTCGCAATGGATCGCGCGATAGCTCTAAAGTTTCACGCCACATACACCCAATCATCCGAGTTAAGCTAAATCCCTGTAGGTGAGCATCTTGCGTTGTATTAGCTTGTTTATTGGTTAAAGTTTTAGGCTCTTCACTTGCCTTTTCATCACTATTGGTATCATCTGCACCAGCATCAACTAAATAACGAATAAAAGCTTCTTCCAGTGTTTTAGCATTTTTGGAATGGATGATATTATCAGGAGTATCACTGGCTAATACTTTACCAGCATGCATGAGTGAAATCCTATCACAGCGTGCCGCCTCATTCATAAAATGGGTAGTAATAAATACCGTAACTTTATCTTTTCGGGAAAGTTCGATAATTAAACGCCAAAAGTCATCCCGAGCAATGGGATCAACCCCGGAAGTCGGTTCATCTAGGATAAGAATCTCAGGATTATGAACCACCGCAACAGATAAAGAAAGTCTTTGCTTAACCCCTAACGGTAGACTATCTGGTAAACTTTTTAATTCATTTTCCAAGCCAAAACGCTTAACTAACTCCTCAACTCTTGCTGGAATTTTGCTTTCTTCAATACCAAATAGACGGGCATGTAAAACTAAGTTTTGTTCAACCGTTAATTCACTGTAAAGCGAAAAAGCCTGAGACATATAACCTAAATGACGTCTAACATTAATATCACTTGCATCAACCGGTTTACCAAATAACCAAGCTTCACCTGAGGATATTGGTAATAACCCTGTTAACATCTTCATCGTTGTGGATTTACCGCAACCATTAGATCCTAAAAAACCAAATATTTCGCCTTGTTTAATTGAAAAGTTAACATGGTCAACCGCAACAAAATCACCAAATTGCTTGGTTAAACCTTTTGCCTCAATCGCCACTTGTAAATCTTTATTTAAATCTAATGGGGGAATTTCAACCGATTCATAACCTTCTCTAGCATCTTCTGGCATTAATTGGATAAAGGCATCATCTAAATTATCTTTACCTGTTTTGGCTAATAATGCTTGAGGTGTGCCTGTTTCAAGAATCTTACCGCCATACATTGCAACCAGCCAATCAAAGTTTTGCGCTTCATCCATATAAGCTGTTGCAACAATCACGCTCATTTGTGGTCGTTGTTCACGAATTTTATTGATTAATTGCCAGAATTGCGCACGAGAAAGAGGATCGACCCCTGTTGTTGGTTCATCAAGAATAAGTAAATCAGGATCATGAATCAAGGCAGAACATAAGCTGACTTTTTGTTTCATCCCTCCAGAAAGGCGACCAGCGGGTCTAGATAAAAAAGGATACAACCCAGTGCTTTTAGTTAACTCATCAATACGACGTCGCCTTTCAGCAGCATCGTTACCAAATAAACGAGCAAAAAATTGCAAATTTTCTTCCACTGAAAGTGTAGGATAAAGGTTTTTCCCTAACCCTTGTGGCATATAAGCAATACGGGTACAGACGTTTTTACGATGGGATTTATCTTTCATGTCACCATCTAAAACGTAAACTAATCCCTCTTGAATGACATGTGCGCCCGCTATTAATGATAATAAGCTAGATTTACCAACACCATCAGGACCAATTAGTCCCACCATACATCTAGGCGGGATAGCAATACTAACATCATTAAGCGCACACGTTTTTTTATAATGTAACGATACATTACTTACATTTACAACAGCATCATCAATGGCCTTACCTTCAGCAAGTAACGTCAAATCCTTTTTATTTGACTCTGACATATGCTATCTCCAATTATTTAGTTTGGCATTTTGCAACATCAGATAAACCTGAAGGCCACTCCGTATTAGGATCTAGTCTTACCCAAGCCACACCAGGAAGGCCGGTTTTAACATGAGTTATATAGCATTTTAACAATTCTGGGCTTAATTGTGCTTTTACTCTAAACATGAGTTTTTGACGTTCATCTTTAGTTTCAACAGTTTTAGGCGTAAATTGCGCAACGCTTGAGACAAATGAAATTTTGGCTGAAATTGCTTTATTGGGTAAAGCATCAAGAACCAATCTTACTTCGTCACCAATTCCGACTTTACCTGCAATTGTTTCTGGTAAAAAGAAAGTTAAATAAACATCTGAAAGATTAACCAGATTTAACACTTTACCGCCTGAAGGTAAAACTTCACCTGGTTGAGCAATGCGATATTGAATACGTCCATCAACAGGCGCAGTTAATGTACTGTCATCAATATCCGCTTGGATTTGATTAATATTTGCTTGCGCTACGTTTATAGCTGATTTAGCACTTTCTACTCCGGCTTGTGCAGCTTCAATAGCTGCATCAGCAGCAGTAACTTGTGATTTAGCAGAGTCTAATGCTGCTTTTGCACTATTTACTTTAGCGGTATCATCATCAAATTGTTGAACTGAAATTGCCCCTTTTTGATAAAGGGCTTTTGTTCGTTCTAAATGCTTATTGGCAATATCTAAATCACTTTCTCTTTGAGTAACGCCAGCTAAAGCAGCCACTTTATCACTCATTTTTAAGGCAACTTGAGCTCTAGATGTCGCTTCATTACTCAAGGCTTGTCGATATTGCGCTTGAGCTTCATTTAACTGAGCTTGTAATGTATCTGTTTGCATAACAACTAAAGGTTGGCCTGCTTTAACAAAATCACCCTCATCAACATTAATTTTTTCAATTCTACCGGCTAACTTGGCTGAGATATTGATTTCAGTTGCTTCGATACGTCCATTACCGCTAGTAAAATCTGAACCATATCCATCAGGCTTAAATTGTTGCCATAAGATAAATCCAATAGCAACAACTACAACTGCGATAATAATCCATTTTTTATTTATTTGTTTCATGAATAACACCTATTCTAAAGTAACAATTTATAATAAATATTAACGAAAAACTTAAACGTTATAATCTATTTATTTTCAATTTACGCATAATAGCAAATGTTTTTTACAAATAGAATCGACTCTAAATGTAAACGCAGTAAATGCTAAAAATCAGTAAATTACTATTGGGAAAAGTTAGCATTAGAAAATCATCACCATAAATCTCTCTAATTCGATCTAAATAAGTGTTATCACAACTAATAAATTCTTTTATAACGCATCAATATCGGTCTCTACTTTAAATGGAAAGTGATGTACATTCACTAATATGGCAACCTAAAATAATTTAATCTTCACTTCCTATTATTTTATAAGTGATTAATAATTAATTTTTTAATTCATGCTGATATAAAATAAGCTATCATGTAAACCATTTTGAATTATCGTATTTTGAATCTTAGTATTTTACATTCTAGTATTAACGCAAAGCGCATTGAACAAAGAATGATGAAAACTAAACGTTATTATTTAATAAGGTGAATTTATGGCAATCCCCTCTTTTTTGACAATTTATAATGAATTGATATCCACTCCAACTATTAGTAATGTCACCAACGAAAAATTGGATTATTCCAATAAACCTTTAATAGACAAATTAGCGACATGGTTTGCGGATTTAGGATTTATTGTTGATGTTCAAGCCGTCCCTAACACACGTCATAAATTCAATATGCTGGCAACTTATTCAAATAGTGAAAACAAAAGCCAAGGAGGCCTATTACTAAGTGGCCATACCGATACGGTTCCTTTTGATGATGGGCAATGGAGCAAAGATCCATTTAAGTTAACAGAAGATAATAACAAGCTTTACGGATTAGGCACGGCTGATATGAAAGGATTTTTTGCTTTTATTCTAGATGCTTTGCGAGATATTGATCTAAAAAAACTCACCAAACCAATTTATGTACTAGCTACCGCAGATGAAGAAACCTCAATGGCTGGTGCATCATTTTTTGCCAAACAAACTCAATTAAAACCTGATTGCACCATAATTGGTGAGCCTACTTCACTAATTCCTATACGAGCACATAAAGGATTTATTTCTAATTCAATAAAGGTGATAGGAAAATCAGGTCACTCAAGCGATCCAGACAAAGGTATTAATGCTATAGAAATTATGCATTTAGTCATTGAACGTCTATTAATCCTTAAACAAAAATTCAAAGAACAATATCATAATGAAGGCTTCAGTGTCCCCTATCCAACTCTGAATTTAGGTGTGATTCATGGCGGTGATGCTGCAAACCGAATATGCGGATGTTGTGAATTAATTATTGATATAAGAGTATTGCCTGATAATGATGTTGACTCGATCTATAACGCATTATGTGAAACATTAAAACCCGTTATGGATAAATACCCTAATCGTATTTCATTAGAATATGAAGTATCACCCATTCCAGGATACGAATGTAAAAAAGATCACCCCGCATTGCAACACATTGAAAATTTAGTGGGTCATCAAGCACAAACTGTCAATTACAGTACTGAAGCGCCTTATTTAAATCAAATTGCGCCAACCATAGTTTTAGGTCCTGGCTCTATTGAACAAGCTCATCAACCAGACGAGTTTATTTCAATGGACTTTATAAAACCAACAAAATTAATGATAGAAAATTTGATTAAAGATTTCTGTCTTTAATCATATAAAAACGCCGACATCGTCGGCGAATAAAATTGCTTTAAATTAGGATAATTTGTCATCTTTATGGTTATTTCCCCATTGGCAAAGCATATCTAAAATCGGTACCAAAGATTTACCTCGGTCTAATTTCCACTTTAGGGAGAATTAGAATTTATGGATATTCTTTCATAACACCTATATACCATTTCATCCAAGATCTCCAAATGGGATTTATTAATTTATTCTGTATATAAAAATAAGACGGTATAGACTCCTCAATATTTTTTACAAAATTGAGGCTTTTTAAGATGAATTATTTTTTTACGAAGGAAGCTAACTTATACAAAATCAACTAGCCGACAAGATCGGCTCATTTTACTATACTTCAAAAGTAGCAAAGTCAGTTGCGATTTCAGTGGGCGCAAAAATATTCCTAGCCTCATTGACTAATTTTGTTTTGTCATTCAAGCTATAGCGAGGACTAATATGCGTAATAATAAGGCGCCTAGCATCAGCTTGTTTGGCAATAGTTGCCGCGTGTACAGTTGTGGAATGTCCTCGTTCAAGCGCCTTTTCTTCAAGAGCTTGCTCTTGGGTTGCTTCATGGATTAACAAATCGACATCCTGAGCTAAATCAATTGAAGCCTGACAAGGAATGGTATCGCCTAAAATGGCAATTTTTTTACCTTTTCTAATGGTTTCTAGATAGTCCTTACCATGAATAATCCTACCATCTTCTAACGTAACGGTTCGACCTTCTTTTAAATCACGATAAAAAGAACCAATGTGAATGTTATCCTTTTTTAACTTATCAATGTCCAATGACGCTGGCAGATCTTTTTCTATAATCCGATACCCAAAACACGGAACACGATGCGCTAATAATTTGGCTTCAACGCGAAACTTATTATCCTCAAAAACCAAACCATCTTGCTCAAGTTCAATAATATTTAAAGGATAAGTCAGCCAAGAATAACTAATATCAATAACAGTTTGAATAAATTGCTTAATGCCTTTTGGACCAACTAAGGTCAATGGCGATTGGTTTTGCATCAAAGAACGAGTTGTTAACACGCCAGGTAAACCAAACAGATGATCACCATGTAAATGTGTCAAAAAAATCATCTCTAATTTAGCCAGACTAAATTTGGCCTTTTGCATTTGCATTTGAGTCGCTTCACCGCAATCAAAAAGCCATAAACGCCCTCTTTCCTGCCGGAGATCAAGCATAATACTGCTAACATTGCGTTCAGCTGTTGGTGACCCAGCACTCGTTCCTAAAAAAGTTAATTTCATAAAAGATTAAACGTTTTTGCGCTCAATGGTTTGTTCACCCCAGAAGAGTTTGTCTGCTTTAGTTTTAGAAAAAGCGAGTTTTAAGACTTCATCGCTACCTTCTTCCCAAATTTGCTCAGCGAGTTTTTCATCATTTTTAGCTAATTCAAAAATAGCTTCAGCTATCTCAATAGAAGTTTCACGAATGCTGGCCCAAGATCGAATTTCATGTATTTCTTTTTTGGTACTATTCATATTTGTTCTCCTTATTTGCTAAGATTAGATGTAAAATAAACCCAATTGGTACAAAACACAATAGGTGGTATTTTTTATGCTAACAATTATTTCTCCATCCAAAACGCTTGATTATCAAACGCCTTTAATTACCAAACAACATAGCTTACCCGAATTTTTAGAATCGACTAAACAACTTATTGATATTTGTAAAAAACTTAGCAGTGATGACTTGGCTAAACTAATGTCGATCAGCCCAAAACTTGCCACTACCAATTATGAACGTTTTCAGAACTGGCATACTGACTTTAATTTTGATAATGCAAGGCAAGCTATTTTGGCTTTTAAAGGTGATGTTTATGAGGGGTTGCATGTTGAAGATTTTAATGATGCCGATCTAAAATTTGCGCAATCTCATTTACGCATTCTATCAGGATTATATGGCTTGTTACGACCACTTGATTTAATTCAACCATACCGTCTAGAAATGGGTATTCGCCTTAAGAATGGTAATAATACTAATCTATATCAATTTTGGGGGGATAAGTTAACAGAGTGTTTAAATCACGAGTTGGCAAAATCAACCAATCCAACGTTAATTAATTTAGCTTCTAATGAATATTTCAAAGCAATTAAACAACTCAAAGCGAAGGTTATTCAACCCATCTTTTTAGATAAAAGTAAAAATGATTATAAAGTGATCAGCTTTTATGCTAAAAAAGCACGAGGTTTAATGAGTCGATTTATTATAAAAAATAGCATTAATAACAGTGACGATATTAAAAGTTTTAATTTAGAAGGCTACCAATTTGATTCAAAACGCTCAACTGAATTAGAATGGTACTTCACCCGAAATCACGCATAAAAGTAACATGGAATTTCTAATCACATTATGGCAACAGTTTTTAACTACATTGCCTCTGTTCGTTTTGATTTTATTAGGCTACATAGCAGTTAGAGCGGGTCGTTGGCAAAAAACGGTGACCGATAGTGTTACCAAATTTACATTTTATATTGCCTTCCCAATTATGTTATTTCAGATTATGAGCCATTTTTCAGAGCATTCTGAAATTGATGCCAATCTTTTGTTGGTCTTTTTTGGTGGCTCATTTATTGTGTTTGCATTGGGCTGTTTTATTGCGGTTAAATTTTTCAAACTCAATGGCTCGCAAAGTACCATGTTTGCAATGGGTGGAATTTATACCAATACTGTGTTTGTGGGCATACCAATTATCAAAATGTTATTAGGCGAAAAAGCCATTCCGATTGTTGCTATTATTGTGATTTTTAATGCGTTAATTTTATGGACATTAGCCACGGTATCCATCGAATTTGTCCAGATGGGAAAATTATCGACTAAAGGATTTATAAAAGCATTTAAAAATGTAGCAAAAAATCCGATTATTATTGGTATTTTTGCAGGAATAGTTGTCAATTATGTACACATTCCACTACCTTTCTTCATCAATCAAGCGACGAAGATGGTAAGCGATATGACAGCGCCTCTCTCATTAATCGTTTTAGGAATGGGGCTTGCTGAATATAAGATCCGCGATGATTTACCGATCACCATAGCCATTTGTGTTTTAAAACTATTTATCTTACCGATTGTGACCTATATTTTAGCGATAATAGTCGGATTACCACTTTTAGAACTGCAAGTTATTGTATTACTAAGTTCGGTATCAATTGCGATAAATTGTTATATGATGGCAAGACAGTTTGAGGTATTACAAGGTCCTATTGCTTCAAGTTTATTGATATCAACGGCATTATCATCCGTGACAACACCGCTAATTCTATCAATAATGTTACAGTTTGCTTAGAAAAATTAATTTGCCTCTAGCTTTTTGAATTTATGATGCAAGATCAAAGCAGAAACAATAATTGCACTACCTAGCGCAAATCGGCCCCAATCAATCGATTGGTGCCAAATAATAACATTAACTAAAATACCAGTTGGAATAACCAAATTATTCATAATGGCAAGCGTACCCGAATCGACTTTGGTTGCGCCATAATTCCATAAAAAATAGCATAATCCAGATGCCACAACCCCAAGCCAAATAATTATCCCCCATTGTAATTGGGTAGTGGGTAGTTTTTCGGGATTGCCAAATAAAAACCAGCCAATACTAGCCACCAGTATTGCGCCTAAATAGACCCATGCAAAAGCTTGATGTTGCGGTAATGGATAAAGCTCCATAATACGTTTATATCCAACCTGTCCCAAGGCAAAAACCATATTAGCGCCCTGAATCAGGAGAAAACCGATAATAAAATCTCGACTAATATGATCGTAACGAATAACGGCTGCGCCAATAACAGCTATAACAGCGGTTAATAGGTAAACAAGTCTGAGTCGATGTCCTTGCAAGAAATCATAAATTAGCGTGACATAAATTGGCGTTGAAATAGTAAATAATAACACTTCAGGTACTGAAATATATTGGAAAGAGTTGTAATAAAAAAAGTACATAATACCTAATTGACAAGCACCAACGCCCATCAACAACACCATCTGTTTTACAGAAATACCTTTGAAGCGTAAAAAAGGAATAAAGGTTATAAAAGCCAGCAAGACGCGCATTACAACTGCAAACCACGTATCAACTTGCCCACTTAAATGAACAGCAATAAAACTAAATGAAAACGACCAAACTATCGTCACAAAAATAAGATAATACATATTAAATTCTTATTGATAAAAGAAAGTTTGGCATAGTATCAATTCGGCTTATTAATGTAAACAGTAATAAGGATGATATGTTTACTAATCAAAAAAAGTTGAGGAGCGGGGTTTTTGAAACATAAATTTAGTAACAAAAGTGCTAAAAATCGCTTTATTATGGCATAATGTGCGCCAAATCACAGTTTAGCCACTTCACTTTAAGCTTATGAAAAATGCTTCAAGTACGAGTTGCACAAATCAATTCGAGAGTAATTATCCGTGTTAACAACAAGTAATATCACAATGCAATTTGGCAGTAAGCCACTATTTGAAAACATTTCAGTAAAATTTGGTAATGGTAATCGTTATGGATTAATCGGCGCAAATGGTAGTGGTAAGTCCACGTTTATGAAAATTATTGGTGGTGATCTTGTGCCAACCTCAGGTAATGTTTCACTTGATCCACATGAACGCTTAGGTAAACTTCGCCAAGATCAATTTGCTTTTGAAGAATATAGCGTACTTGATACCGTAATTATGGGGCACACCGAATTATGGCAAATTAAACAAGAGCGAGACCGTATCTATTCATTACCTGAAATGAGTGAGGAAGACGGTTTTAAGGTTGCAGATTTAGAAACCCAATATGCTGAAATGGACGGTTACAGCGCTGAATCACGCGCGGGTGAATTACTCCTCGGAGTGGGTATACCAATTGAGCAACATTATGGATTAATGAGTGAAATCGCTCCGGGTTGGAAATTGCGAGTATTGCTAGCCCAAGCCCTATTTTCTAATCCAGATATTTTATTACTCGATGAACCGACCAATAACTTAGACATCGATACTATTCGCTGGTTAGAAGATACCTTAAATGAACGTGAAAGCACGATGATTATCATATCGCACGATCGCCATTTTCTTAATATGGTCTGTACTCATATGGCTGATATGGATTATGGGGAATTACGTATCTATCCAGGTAATTATGATGATTATATGACCGCCTCTACTCAAGCGAGAGAACGGCTATTAGCGGATAATGCGAAAAAGAAAGCACAAATTAGTGAACTACAATCGTTTGTTAGTCGTTTTAGTGCTAATGCGGCAAAATCCAAACAAGCGACTTCCCGTGCACGACAAATCGAGAAAATCAAATTAGAAGAAGTGAAAGCATCAAGCCGACAAAATCCCTTTATTCGTTTTGAACAGGATAAAAAACTGTTTCGTAATGCTCTGGTCGTTGAAAATCTCACCAAAGGATTTGATAACGGACCACTATTTAAAAATCTCAATTTAATGGTTGAAGTTGGCGAAAAAGTGGCTATTTTGGGGACTAATGGTATTGGTAAAACTACCCTACTTAAAACCCTTATGGGTGAACTAGTGCCAGAACAAGGTGATATTAAATGGTCAGAAAATGCCAATATTGGCTATTACGCACAGGATCATGAATACGAATTTGACGAGGATCTAACCGTATTTGATTGGATGAGTCAATGGAAACAACCAACCGATGATGAACAAGCAGTGCGCAGCATTTTAGGTCGCTTATTATTTTCACAAGATGACATTAAAAAGCAAGTTAAAGTCCTATCTGGTGGTGAAAAAGGACGTATGTTATTTGGTAAATTAATGATGCAACGTCCAAACATTATTGTCATGGATGAACCAACCAACCATTTGGATATGGAATCAATTGAATCGTTAAATATGGCATTAGAGCTTTATCAAGGAACGCTATTTTTTGTGTCGCACGATCGTGAATTTGTTAGCTCACTTGCAACAAGAATTGTTGAAATCACGCCGGAAAAAGTCATTGATTATACCGGTAATTATGAGGATTATTTGCGTAGCCAAGGAATTGAGTAACGTTAAAATCCATAAAAATAGCCACATTAGTGGCTATTTTAGTATTTATTCAATTTAGAAATTAAAATTCTAATTCATCCCACCAAATATCAATTAAATTGCTGGTTTTGACATTTTTTAAGCCATGGCTTTCAAGCCATTTAGTGACAACGTCACGATTTTCTTCAGTACAATTACCCAATTTTTGCGTACAAATGATACCTTTCCAGTTTAAATATCCGCTACCTTCGTAAGCCAAACCGTTTGCTTGTATTGCTTCAATGATGAATTGATCAACAACGTTATCAATAGTGTCTTCACTCGTCCCTTCGTCAAATGACCAACTTACGGTAAAACCTAACTCTTTAAACTCTTCAATATGTAATTTTTTTCTTAAACGACGACTGCGATTAACCTTAGCCATAATAATATCCTTCTACTTTAGAAAATTTAGTTAGTTTTAGAATATGTATGATGGCTAGATTGCTTCATACTATTCTGGTTATTTTTAGAAGTTCGAGTTTTATCAACACGTCTTCTTTTTGCTGGAGCAGGCTTGGCTTTTTTTGCTGGCTCCGCTTTAATTCGAGGATCGACTTCAAATCCTTGAGTAAAAATTTCTGGAATCGTTTTTTTAATCAATTTCTCAATTGATTTTAATTGAGCAAGCTCATCAATACAAACTAATGATATTGCCTGCCCTTGATTTTGTGCCCGTCCTGTTCGACCGATACGATGAACATAATCTTCTGCAATTTGAGGTAATTCATAATTAATAACATAAGGCAATAACTCAATATCTAAGCCTCTGGCAGCGATATCGGTAGCAACGAGGGCGCGTATTTGTCCTGACTTAAAATCAGCCAAAGCTTTAGTTCTTGCTCCTTGGCTTTTGTTACCATGAATTGCCGAGGCTTTAATGCCATCTTTAGTAAGCTGTTCGGCAAGATGATTAGCGCCGTATTTCGTTCGCGTAAAAACTAATACCTGTTGCCATTGGTTTTTACCAATTAAATAAGAAAGAAGTTCACGTTTACGGCGTTTATCAACTCGGTGGATATATTGAGTAATTTGCTCAGATGCACTATTGGTTTTGGCTACAGCGATCGATTCGGGTGAATTTAAAATTGTATTAGCTAATGACTTTATTTCATCAGAGAATGTCGCTGAAAAAAGTAAGTTTTGTCGCTTTTTAGGTAATTTAGCGATCACTCGACGAATATCATGAATAAAGCCCATGTCTAACATGCGATCCGCTTCATCAAGTACTAATATTTTTACTGTAGAGAGATCCACCGCATTTTGATGAACCAAATCTAATAGCCGACCCGGTGTTGCAATTAAGATATCCACCCCACCTCGAAGTTTCATCATTTGAGGATTGATACTTACTCCACCAAACACCACCAAAGAACGAATAGATAGATATCGGCTATAATCCCGAATATTTTCAACTATTTGCGCAGCTAATTCACGAGTGGGCGCCAAAATTAGCGCATATAAAGGACGCTTTCCTCTTTTAGGTTCTGTATTAAGTTGCTTTTCATGCAATTTTTGTAAAATAGGTAAACCAAAACCCGCTGTTTTTCCTGTACCAGTCTGAGCACTCGCCATTAAATCTTTACCTGACAAAATTACTGGAATAGCTTGTTGTTGAATGGGGGTTGGATCGGTATAGTTTTGTTCTTCAATAGCTTTTAAAATCTTGGCATCTAAGCCAAGAGAGTCAAATGACATGCAATGATTCCTAAATAAACGTGAAATAAATTATTCAAAGCTATTATAAAGCAATTCAATAATAAATGTTTGAATATTTAACGAGGCATAGAACAGACACAATTTAGCGATTTATATTGGCAATGATTTTCTCTTTTTCTTCTCTATTAAAATTCGATAGATCAATCTAAACTCAATTTTGGGGCTGCCAAACAATGCTAATTAAATGCTTAATTATATTTTTTGTTTATTCATAAAGACTTTTAAAAAGTCTTAGGCTATATTTTTAACTAATCAAGTTAACTTTATTTAGATTTAAACTTAATTAGATTTAAATCAATTAATAGAATTTGATAAAATGAATGCCATGATTTTTAAAATGTTTTTTATAAAAAACATACAGGTGATATTTATTATCATTCTCATTTATGTTACTATCTCGCTCCTAATCCCAATAAATTAATGGACTAAATATGTTTTTTAATTTCACTCGTATAAAAAATCTACTTTTAGCATTAGTTTTAGCTAGCGTTAGTATTAACTGTTTTGCTAAAGATGATATTACTTTTGCTAATTTTCGTGATATTCGTGACTTAAACCCTCATCTCTATTCCGGTGAAATGTGGGCGCAAAATATGTTGTATGAATCATTGGTTCATTATAACGAGGATGGCACTTTTTCACCTTGGCTTGCAGAAAGCTGGACTATTACTAACGAAGGTAAAACTTATACGTTCAAACTAAGAAAAGACGTGACATTTAGTGATGGCGCAAAATTTGATGCGCACAGTGCAAAACTGAATTGGGATGCCGTGTTATCAAACAAAGTTCGTCACACTTGGCTTGAAATGGTTCGCTTAATTACTGAAATCAAAGCAGTAGATGATTATACCCTACAAGTTAACCTTTCCGAACCCTATTACCCTTTTATGATTGAAATTGCCGTAACCCGACCGATGCGCTTTATTTCACCTAATTCTATGATTGATGGTGAAACTAAAAATGGCGTTAAATCTTACATTGGTACCGGCCCTTATGTATTAGGTGATCATAAGAAAGATCAATATGCAGTGTTTAACGCTAATCCAACTTATTGGGGAACTAAACCATTACTCAATAAAGTGACCATGAAAGTTATTGCTGATAACCAAAGCCGATTAATGGCACTCGAAAAAGGTGAAATCGATCTCATCTATGGTAAAAATATGGTTGATGCAGATTCATTTGAACGTTTTTCAACAATGGATAAGTTTCAGACTTTAATGTCTAAACCTGTATCTAGTCGAATTGTATTAATGAACACGACTCGTGACCAACTAAGTGATGTTAATGTCCGCCAAGCGATTGAACATATCATTAGTAAAAAAGATATTTCAGAAGGTATTTTCAATAATAGTGAAGCACCTGCTGATACTTTAATGGCAACCAATATTCCTTATGCTAATATTGGGTTAAAACCTTATGTATATGACACTAAATTAGCCGAAACGCTACTTGATAAAGCGGGTTGGGTAAAAGTTAAAGGCCAAAATTATCGTCAGAAAGATGGCAAACCTTTTGAAATCACACTTTATTATGATAGTAACACCGCTTCACAAAAAACAATTGCTCAATATATGCAAGATGAGTTTGAGCAGGTTGGATTAAAGCTTAATATTCACGGTGAAGAAGAGCAAGGTTATCGTGATCGCCAAAAAGCGGGGGATTTTGATATGGTATTTGATATCTCATGGGGTACACCATATGATCCACAATCATTTTTATCTGGTATGAAACTACCTGTTTATGGTGACTATATGGCTCAACAGGGCTTAAAAGAGAAACCGCAAATCGATGCAAGTATTAGTAAAGCATTAATTTCAACAGATGAAAAAGAGCGACAAGATCTTTTCCGTTACGTGCTTGAAACATTACATAATGAAGCGGTTTACATACCATTAACTTATGAACGAAATCGGGCTATTGCTGTTAAATCTTTAAAAGGAATTGAATTTGCGCCTTCTCAATTTGATATTCCATTTGAGAAAATGCATTTTTAGTACATAAATATTTTTGATCAATAATGTTAAATTATATTGTTAAACGTTTAACGATGATGATACCGATATTATTCGGTATCTCTTTTATCGCTTTTTTGCTTATCAATCTAGCCCCTTCCGATCCTGCTGAAGTTGCCTTACGCTTAAATGAGATAATGCCAACCCCAGATGCTATTGAAAGTATGCGTCAGGAATTAGGATTAAATAAACCTTTTTTTGAACGATATTTTACTTGGCTATATGACGTTTTACATCTTGAATTTGGGCGTTCGTTTATTCATCGTGACAGATTAGTTTGGGATGAAGTTATCCGTAGCTTAATTCCTACATTAGTTTTAGCAATGTCGTCATTTCTATTTACACTTATTGTCAGTTTAGTTTTAGGTGTGTTATGTGCAATCTTTGCTAATTCAGCATTCGATCATATTGTTCGAATTATTATTTTTTTAGGTACCGCAATGCCTAGTTATTGGTTAGGTTTGCTATTTATTTGGCTGTTTGCTACTTATTTAGATCTATTGCCAACCAACGGGTATGGAACTTGGCAGAACCTTATTTTACCGACTTTAACTTTATCGTTTGTTTACATCTCAACGTATATTCGTTTTATCCGTAATAATATGCTGGAAAATATGCATAATTATTCGATCTTTTATGCCCGTAGTCGAGGTTTGAAAGAGAGAACCATCATTCTTAAGCATGTATTAGTCAATTCACTACATACCACAATTACCGCATTAGGTATGACCATTCCACAATTAATTGCAGGGTCTTTTGTTGTCGAATATATATTTTCTTGGCCTGGCTTAGGAAGATTATGTATAGCCGCTATTATGAATCGCGACTATCCAGTAATTCAGGCTTACATATTAATTATGGCCATTTTATTTGTAGTATGTAACTTTATTGTTGATGTTATTCATCAATGGTTAGATCCACGATTACGAAGTAATGGTGGCTCTGTATGAATTTAATTAAGCAAGTAATTAGCAATAAAACCGCTTTAGTTTGTTTGTTAATCATCATTACAATAATTGTTTTAGGTATATTAGCCCCTTATATTGCACCTTTTGATCCAAATAAAGTTCGCATAGTGCGAAAATATGCCGCTATATCGAGCGAGCATTGGCTTGGTTGTGACCACCTTGGACGTGATATTTTTTCTCGGTTACTTTATGGTATCCGTTCTACCCTATTCTTATCTCTGTTAACCATGATTATCACAATAATTGTTGGTAGTATCATTGGTCTTATTTCTGGTTATCAACGAGGTAAACTTGACGAATGTATTATGCGTCTTTGTGACATCATGTTGTCATTTCCGAGCCAAGTGATGATTTTAGCTATAGTTGGTGTTTTAGGTGTGGGTATTGAAAACATTATTATTGCTAATATTGTAGTCAAATGGGCTTGGTATAGTCGAATGATCCGAAGTTCAGTAATTAAATATAGCAGAAAAAACTATATCCTTTTTTCACGAGCAATTGGTGCACCACATTCTTTTATCATTTATCGTCATTTATTGCCTAATGTCATGTCCGAAGTAGTTATATTGGCTACCTTAGACACTGGCTGGGTGATATTGAATATTTCAGCGTTATCCTTTATAGGATTAGGCGTCCAAGCGCCTACTGCCGAATGGGGACTAATGTTAAGTGAAGCAAAAAACGTAATGACTCAGCACCCTATGCAGATGGTTTATCCTGGTATAGCTATTTTAATTGTTGTAGCGGCATTTAATATGTTAGGTGATTGTTTACGAGATATCTTAGATCCTAAGGAAAAAACAGCATGAGTAGCCCATTGTTAGCAGTAAAGCAACTGACCGTTACGCTTAATAATGGTAACAAGTTACTTGATGATATATCTTTTACCGTCAATCATCATAAATGTTTAGGTATTGTTGGAGAAAGTGGCAGCGGTAAAAGTTTAACCTGCAAAGCAATCATCGGCTTATTAGAATCCTATTTTAGCGTGACAGGGCAAATCCTGTTCAAACAGGCTAATTCAACTTTAGATCTGCTAAAACAGAATGAAAAGACATTAAGACCAATTCGCGGTAGTGCTATTTCGATAATATTACAACAACCTATGATTGCTTTTGATCCGCTTTATTGTATTGGCAAACAAGTAGTTGAAACCCTTCAAGCTCATCTCACTATCAATAAAAATGATGCTATTGCTAAAACCTTATTGATGATTGAAAATATAGGGCTCGATAATGCCAAAGAGATTTATAAAAAATACCCGCATCAGTTAAGTGGTGGTATGTTACAACGCATAATGATTGGTATGGCATTAGTACTTGAACCTGAGCTTATTATTGCCGATGAACCAACAACCGCATTAGATTCAATTAGTCAGTTTTATATTTTAAAAATGCTTGAAGAGATAAAATCTAAAACGACTATGATTTTTATTTCTCACGATTTAGGTGTAATTCATCATATTGCCGATGATATTATCGTAATGAATAAAGGTAAAATTGTTGAATCTGGCAGCCGTGAGCAGATATTTTATCATCCCAAACATGAATATACTCGTTACCTGATTGATACTCGCAAGCAATTATTGAATAAATTTAATACGGTTATTTACGCTAATAATCCAAATTTAATCTCGGAGACAATTTGATGCCACCGTTATTGCAAGTTGTAAATGTAAAAAAATCGTTTTTGAAACCTGGTATATTTAGCCATAAAAAAAATACAATTATCAAAAATGTATCATTCGATTTAAAACAAGGTGAGTGTCTTGGTATTATTGGTGAAAGTGGTAGCGGAAAAAGTACATTAGGAAAGCTGATTTTAGGCCTTGAGAAACCTGACAGTGGCAAAATCTATTTTAGCGGGCAAGATATTAACAAACGTACATGGAAAAAAGCAGCTGTACGCAAAAATATCAGTGCGGTATTTCAAGATTATAACTCTTCGGTTAATCCATACTTTAATGTCGGCCAAATTATTGCTGAGCCACTTGATATTTACGAAAAGCTATCAAAAAAGGAACGTCAGCATCGTATCAATGCGTTATTAGAACAAGTTGGATTAGACCATTCTTTTTATGAACGGTTTCCTCACGAAATGAGTGGTGGTCAATTACAACGTGTCTGCATTGCCAGAGCAATAGCTTGCTCGCCTCAATTTATTTTATTTGATGAAGCGGTAAGCTCGTTGGATATTTCAGTTCAAAGCCAAATTTTAACATTACTTGCCGAACTACAAAAACAGCTAAATTTGACCAGTATCTTTATCACGCATGATTTAACTACAATTACTTATCTTTGTGATAAAGTTGCATTTTTTTATCAAGGTGAAATCGTGGAATACGTTGATAAAATAGAACAACTCAGTCAAGTTAAAAATCCTTATTCTAAACTGTTACTTGAATCAATTTTAGGTTTTTAAACAATGTCATCAACATCAAATTTGCAATATCAGTTTAAAGATTATATTAAATTAGTTATTCCATTTATTTTATCAACCATTACTACCCCTCTTCTTGGCGTGGTCGATACGGCTTTAGTCGGTCATTTACCCAATCCAGCTTTTATTGCTGGAATTGCGATAGGAACAGTAATATTTAATACTATTTATTGGTTATTTGGATTTTTAAGAGTAAGTACCACCGGTTTTGCCGCGCAAGCGTTGGATAATTGTTTGTTATTAAGATCGTCTCTTATACGGCCGCTTTTTATCGCAATCTTTTTAGGTTTGGCATTTATAATTTTTCAAAAATTGATTTTTGTTGCTTCAATGCACATCATCAAACCGAATCAAGATGTTCAACATTATGCTGATATCTATTTTTCTATATTAATTTGGGGGGCACCTTTTGTTCTGATTAATTATGTCCTAGTTGGCTGGTTAATGGGGATATCCAAAATAAAAGCCGTTCTGTTTTTACAAGTGTTTATTAATTTACTCAACATTTTGATGGCAGTAATTTTTGTTTGGTGGTTTCATTGGGACATTAAAGGCGTGGCATTAGCAACATTAGTTGCACAAATATGTTGCACTTTAGTCGGTATTTGGTTTACCTGCCGTTATTTGCCTAAAAGTGAACAAAAAGTGGATTTAAGATCTATTTTGTCATGGCAATCATTAAAAGGTGTAATTCTAGTAAACACTAATTTAATGATTCGGACTATCTGCTTATTAATTGTAACTAACCACTTTATTTCTATTGGTTCAACGTTCAATACTGAAGTTTTAGCCGCCAATGCCATTTTATTTCAAGTTCACTATATGATGGCTTATCTATTTGACGGTTTTGCTAATGCTTCCAGCGTTTTCAGTGGACGAGCTAAAGGAAATAAAAATATCCACCTTTACAATCAAACTTTACGGTGGTCACTACAAGCCTGCATTATTTGCCCAATTATCTTAATTGCAATTTGGCTAACCTTCGATACAACCATCATAAAGTTATTAACCAATCAAACTAATATCATAACGCTATCACTTCAATATCAATATTGGTTAATCATTTTTCCAATTGTTGCATCGGGTGGATTAATCTATTATGGTGTTTTTTCTGGAATCAGTTATACAACATCAATACGCGACTCAATGCTATTGGCGTTATTGGTTTGGTTTGTAGCACAATACATTGCTGTACCAATCTGGGGAAACCAGGGTTTATGGTTAGCTTATAATCTATTTAGTTTTGGTAGGTCGATATTTTTAATTATTTGGATTAAAAAATCACGAGCCTATATTTAATTAAAAATGAAAACCAAATAGAAAACGTACTGCTATTAAGCCATATTTTCAGACTCTTCAATAAGGGAGGGAATTTGCATTCATGATTCAATCATAGACAAATTTCTTTTATTGATAATGTGACAGGAATTTTTCGTTTATCACTAAATTCAAACTGAAAAATAAAGCCGATATCATATGTATTTAATACATTAAATACGTCTGGTTTATCACAAAACTGACCTTTTATTCCTAATCTAACATTTTCTATAAACTCATTTAGTGCGGTATTTTTGCTATCAGTTGGCATTTTATATTCAAAAACAACATTATTGTGATTAGCTGAAATATTTGTTATTTCATAATCTGATTTGAATTTTAAAGGAAACTTTCCTTCATCGCCTAATAAAGATTTCTTTGCACTATCAGCTAATGCTTTGGAAATCTCAGCAGCATTATCTGTTTCAGACGCATGTACATTTGAAAATATTGCAAAACACAAAAATAAAATTGCCAATTTAATCACTTGCTTCATCATCAATACCTTAATCTAAAAAATCTATATTTCCATTATTATAGTTTTAGAAATGATAACACATTTAAATTCTAACATAGTTTTATATAACTTTTTATTAAGTTGAAAGTTAATAATGTGTATATTTTCAACTATTTTAATCTTACCTTAAAACCAAAAAAGGTAACACATTGTGTTACCTTTTAAAGTCAAAAATTATTTTTTATTTGGATGAGGATCTTTAACTGAATCTCCTTGCCCACTAACTATATACCAACCATTTTTACTATGTGGTTTTTTATTATGATCCGGACAAGGGGGTAACGATTTCTTACTTTGGTTGGAATAAATATATCCACAGTCAGCACATTTATAAGTGCCAGCTGAAACATCACTACCGTATGCAGCAAATTTTTGTACCATTATAAGCTCCTCCAGTATATTTAAGATAAGCGAATGCTTATCAGTGATATTTATAAGCTCTGATTAAAAAAAAAGCAAGTATGTTTTTTAATCATAGTCGATACTATCGTTTTTAATTAAGTAATTTAATGGTTGGTTGTTTGATTTTAATTGGAATAGATATGAAAACTTAATATATTTGATGATAAAGAAAAAGTTTGCTCATGCTCAATAATCAATGATTTTTTCCCTTCCAAAAGTTTTTGGTGTTTGACTATAGAGTTAAAAAACTCATATCAAACTATCTTTAAAAAAATGTTCTAATTTATCAAAGGGAATTTTATTGGTGGTATTATCATATAAATCAGTATGCACTGCATTAGGAATAATCATTAATTCTTTATTTTTACTACCAACCATTTTAAACGCATCTTCTGAAAAGTAACGAGAATGCGCTTTTTCACCGGCGATAATTAATGTTGGGCACTCAATTTCATGGGCATGATTCAATAACGACTGATTAATAAATGAAAGTGGCATACTTAACACCCATGAACCATTCGGATTTGAATTGACAGAACGAATATGAAAACCACGTTTAGTGGTATAAAAACGAGAATAATCCGCAATAAATTGTGGTGTTTCATCTGTAATTTGATCAACGGTAATATTGTTTCTTGGATTCAACGTGGCATAACTATTTTGTGAATCGTCCCAGCGGCTATTATTCAATGACTGTTTCATTGCTAATCGTTGCGCTTCTGTCATGCTATCATTATAACCTTTAGAAATAACTCGACTCATATCGTACATGACAACGGTTGCTACCGCTTTAATTCGCGTATCAATTGATGAAGCATTTAAAGCCATACCACCCCAACCACAAATGCCAAAAATGCCAATGTGCTCCCGCTCAACGCAATCTAAAGATCCAAGATAATCGATAGCGGCACTAAAATCTTCGGTATTGATTTCAACTGATGCTTGATTACGCGGTAATCCACTACTTTCACCAGTAAAAGAAGGATCAAATGCCAAAGCAATAAATCCACGCTCTGCTAGAGTTTGCGCATAAAAACCTGATACCTGCTCTTTTACGGCGCCAAATGGTCCTGCGACAACAATAGCAGATAATTTTTCTAGGCTGTTTTTTGGGCGATATAGATCTGCGGCAAGCGTAATGCCATAACGATTTTTAAACGTGACTTTAAAATGCTCAACTTTATCACTTTGCAGAAAAATCTTATCCCAACGTTGTTCTAACTGAATTGTCTGAGGTGGAACTGTAATTTGAGAATGTATATCATTCATGTCAATCTCTCACATTGAAATTAATGTTGTAAATCTAGTTAATTAGCATAATTTTTGGAAATCTTCTTCAAATACCGCTTCACACCATTCATTATAGGTATCCTCACCCGGCACTTCGATAGCAATATGGCTAAACCATGAGTCAATCTTAGCGCCATGCCAATGTTTTACATTCGCAGGAATGGTGATAACCATACCGGGTTCTAAACTTATTGGCTTATCCCCATATTTTTGATACCAACCGCTACCAGCTATACATAATAAAATTTGCCCCCCACCTTGTGATGCATGATGAATATGCCAATTATTTCGACAGCCAGGTTCAAATGTGACATTTGCAACTAATAAGGGAGACTTTGCTGTTAATAAATTTAGATAGGATTGACCAATAAAATATTTAGCATAATTTACATTCGGCTCCCCCTGTCCAAATAAATTATGTTTTTCAAATTCAGATTGACTGATTATTTTCATAATAACTATCCTCGTCAGGAAATAATTTAAAGCTATCTGTATAATAAAACTTATTTTGTGAAACATGGCTATATTTACTATATCCATTTGGTTGTAATTTTTTATTGGCCTTTTACTGCACGGTTGAATCGTTCAAATTCGATTTCACCAATTTTTGATTTTAAAATATTCGCAATGCCATCTAATTGAGTGGGAGATACCCCGACATTTTGCGCAATTTGAACATGAGATTTAATCTGACTATCGGCACCTTGCAAGGTTGATAGTGCGGCTAATGTCGCTATCTCTCTATCTTCATAACTTAAAATATCTCGACCAAAAATATCGCCAAAAAGATGAGCTTTTAAAAATTGATCAATAGTAGGTGAAAAATCCATAATGCCACCCGTAACCGGTTTGCCTACAACTTTTGTTTGAATTTTTGTACCCAATTCTAAAGCGCTTAAATTAGTCGGTAATGGTGCCGAAGTAGAACCAACTGTGTCAGTAATGCCTTCTTTTTGACGTTCTTCTAGTAGCGCTTTAAAGGCACTCAAACCATTTAAACTTCTTGGAAAACCTACATAGGCATAAAGTTGAACTAAAATTTCTTTAATTTCATTGATGGTTAATCCTTGATTCAATCCATCAATGAAAGCTTGCTTTAAGCCAATCATATCGCCTTTAGACATAAAAGCGGAAATAGTAACAATCGATCCTTTTTTTGGTGTTAAAATATTCATAGCCTTTGCCCTTAAACAATTAGTTAATACTGCAAACTTTTGCTAACCACCCTAGATTTTGACTATTAAGTGCGACTAAAAATGATAGATAATTTATTAGATGCTGATGCGAATGTATTTCACTTCGTTTTTTATTATTATAAGATCTGCTAATAATATCCAATAGAGCTGATCCTGCCAAAAAGTTGCCTAATCCTATCAGAAATCATATGCTAATAGAGAAATTTAAATAAATAGAGAAATCTCTATGTTAAAAAAAGAAATTAAAAAAATAATGCTAAAAAGAATGCCAACTGTGGGGGATTATCCAACACAAATTAAAAACTTTGGCATTTATAGGCGTGAAGTTGGCAAAAATAAAGATATATGTTTAGAAAATTGTTTTTATCATCCTATGATTACAATGATAATACAAGGTGAAAAAAGCTCTCTGCTCGGCACCAAACTTTATCATTATAAAGAAGGTGATTATCTTATAACCTCGATTGATATTCCAACGATAAATACAATTAAAAAAGCGACGACGAAAGCCCCATTCCTTTCATTGTCACTTTTGATTGATAATAATTTAATTAAAGAGTTATTAATAGAATACCCAGAATTAAATAAACCTTCGCAACAAAGTTTTAATGGTATTATTATCTCAAAGGCGGAAGATGATTTAATCAATGCTTTTTATCGATTGCTTAAGTTGCTGGATAAACCTGAACAAATTTCGGTTTTAGCACCACTAATCATAAAAGAAATTCATTATCTACTCTTAATCGGTCCATTTGGTGAAGCGCTAATATCAATTTGTATGCCAGAAACAAGAAGTTATCGTATTGCGAATACGATAGATTGGCTAAAAGAACATTTTGGAGAGCCGATAAAAATGGAACAATTAGCCAATCAAGCGAATATGTCACTCTCTAGCTTTTATCGTCATTTTAAAAAAGTAACAAGTTTAAGCCCATTGCAGTTTCAAAAACAACTAAGATTACATGAAGGCCGGCGTTTAATGGTCAGCGAGAATATGACTGCGATTCAAGCCAGCTTAAAAGTCGGTTACGAAAGTGCAACACAATTTAATCGAGAATATAAAAACTTATTCAACCAAACACCCTTGCAAGATGTGCTAAAAATACGCAAAGGTTCTCAACGAAGATAAATTAAAGTTGAGGAGTGGTGTTTTTGATTTGGGATTAGTTGAAAATACGGCGGAAATATTAGCTGTTATCGATTTTGTTTCATTTGCTTTTAGTAACTTCAGTGGCAATTATTGTTAATTAGTTTCCTAATATTCCCCCAATTTTAAATAAGAAAAATAGAGGCTATAAACTGCCAAGAAACAGCGAACTTATTTCCTGAGGATGTTTTATTAGGCTGACTCTCGATCATAGATATGGATATAAAAACCCGTAAATTATATCGGGCGCAGTTACCACTATTCGAATGTGGTTTGAGTACTTTTTAAAAATACATATTAAAATAATAAATAAGGTCAACTAATATTAGTTTATTGAATGCCAAGAAGCTCGAAAACTGCAAAAAATCGGCTGGGGTTATTGCTGGTATTCAGGTAGGAATTCTCCTTAACCATTAGCCAACCATTTTAATTGAGCCCCTTTTCAATTTAAACTCCCAGTCTTTCAACATACTCTGAATCCAATTCAAGGACTTTAGTAAAAAATTGGTGTAGGCTGTATTCTCTTCCGGCGTATTGAATATAAGATTTGAAGTTTTCAATTTTAAATGTACGTTCATCTTTGCTTTCAAAACAGTAACCAGTGAAAAAAAGCTCGTTAGATGAATTTATTTGGACTCTATCTAATAATAATTCTTTATTGACGTTGGAATGTTTAAATGAAATCGTAAACAAGTCTGAATTCCATATTGTGGTCAAGTTATTTCTAAAATTATCAGTATCTAATTCTTGCTGTTCGTAATCAACAGAATCTTCAGAATTGGTTGAATAATTGAATGAAGTGTCTTGAGACGATGCTTTTTCTAAATTTAAATTTTTGTGCGCCTTATAATTTAAAAATTTCTTGCCTATTCCACATATTCCTCGAACTAACAAAATCAAACAACAAACAATAAATGAAATAACGGAAATACCGGCTAAAGCAACCATTGTTGGATTTGGAGGCGAATCATCATTAGGAAAAGTAATGATATAGATGGCAAAAATTATTAAACTAAAAATTAAAACCTTCTTTACGGTGATCTTATATGCTCGCATTATTTATTTCCTATCAAATCAATCTAGCTTTAAATTCATAAAACGCTTGATCGACTATTTTATTCTTTTTCCAAGTTGAACCCTCTTCCAACTTTCTCAACATTCCATCAGAAAATAGATTCATTAAGGTCTAAACGGCACTTAGTTCTAATTTCATGCTGAAACCATAAACCTTGATAATCCAATCAATCGCCCCGCTTTTTTAAAAATTGATTTTCATACATGAATTTCTGATTCACTTTTATATATAACAATAAATGAAATTTAATGACAGTATTCTATCTTAAAGTCAATTGGTTACAAATATAACCATCAATGTAATGTTTTTTATTGTGAGTACTATTATGAAACATCTACCAAGTTAATTCCTCTTTATCAGCTTTATTGTTTTCTTCATACATCATTAGTATGGTGCTATAACTACACATATCTATACCACTATTACAATAATCTTTAATTACTTGATCCATTATTTTTCTATTTGTGGCCTTAGTCGCTTTTTTAAATGCATCTAAATTCTCTTGCTCCATCATTCTCAAATTGGAAGGTTGGCACATGTCAATTTGTTCACAATAATCTTTTTTTACGTTATCCTTAATATATTCGATAACTTCTTGCTTTTGTGCATCTGAACCATCAAAGTCCATTGGATGAATAAATTTAGCTTGCGCAGCTGTCGAAAATAATATCGAAAGTAATATTGTCTTTTTCAACATAAAAATCTCCTTTTTTGACAATTAATTTTAATTAAAAATTTTCTTTGCTACCATAAATCAATCTTACATTTGATTTACTAATTCGATATTAACATAGATTAATAAATAACGCCCATGTTAAACTTTAAAAATCTATAAAAAACAAAACAGAAATAATGTTCAAACCAATCTAGTATTGTTTATACTAATCTGAAACTTATTAATGATAGCTTATTTTAATTATGATAAAAATTATCGTGTTATTTATATTTACCGCTTTAGCTGAAATTTCAGGCTGTTATTTTGTTTATATTTGGGCTAAAAAAGTGGTTTCTGCCTGGTTTCTAATACCAGCGGCATTATGCCTTATGTTATTTGCTTGGTTACTTACTTTACACCCTGAAGCTAGTGGTCGAATTTATGCAACATATGGTGGTATTTATGTAGTAGCTTCCATTATTTGGCTTAAGTTAGTCGATCATGTCAAACTATCAACTTTTGATTTAATCGGTTCCATGATTATCCTACTCGGAACCCTAGTTATTATTTTGGGTTGGAAAACATAAAATTAATTATTTAATTAAATTGATATACCCTATTCTTTTAAAAAAATAAGTTAAGTCCATTATATACCGTATTTTATAAGTAATAATTTTGTATTGTTGTAAGATTTTATATATATACTTGATTGTAAGATCCACAAAGATTACAAAGTCTATTATTCAAATTTTAGTAAACATATAAAATTGAAAAAATCAAATTACGTTGAATTTATATAATTAGATTATTTTAAGAAGATGATTATAGACAACTTGTTAACTATATAGTTTTTGAATTGGTGGCCCCTACTGGACTTGAACCAGTGACCAATCGATTATGAGTCGACTGCTCTGACCAACTGAGCTAAGGGGCCATTTGGATGTGCTACTGACTTAGTAGGGTTGCGATTATAATAGAGTTAAAATTAATTTGCTACATTTAATTAACTAAATAGGTTGATTTGGTTAATTATTAAACTGAAACCTATTATCATTTCATCATTTGTAATAAGCGATATTTTTTAGTTAATTAACCTGCTACAATGATCTAAATTATTATTACTCGTTATATTGGTTGGGGAAATATTATGTCTATCAAGAAAATTCTTTTTATTAGTGCTGCGTTATCTTCTGCATTGTTTTTAAATGGTTGTAGTAGCTCAGATTATCAAGCCACTTCAGCTGGTCGACAAGTTCAATTTATTGATACTAAACCAGCAGCAAATTGCCAGTTTATCGGTAAAGCTGAAGGTCGCCGTAGTACTTTCTTTTCTGGTCTAAAAACTCATAGTGAGTTGATTCGTGATGCAGCTAATGATTTGATGAATAAAGCTGCTGCGATGGGCGGTAATGTGATTTATAACGCACAAGATGCATCGTTACAATATGTTTCAGATATTGCTCCGACAGATGCTGTGATGACTGGTGAAGTCTTTAGTTGTAAATAAGAATGTGTAAAATAGAAAAGGGATACTACTGTATCCCTTTTTTTATTTGCCGATATAACTAACCATTTTGTTTTTCAAATTGTTTCATGAAGTCTATTAAGTAGTTGACTCCATCAATATCCATTGCATTATAAATCGAAGCCCTCATTCCACCTGCAATTCGGTGACCTTTAATTCCAATGATATTTGCTTGTGTTGCTTCACTAACAAACTTTTTATCGAGATCTTCATTTGGTGATAAGAAGGTGACATTCATGATTGATCGATTAGCAATAGCCACAGTATTACGATAAAAATCGGATTGATCGATAAATTGGTAAAGTAATTTTGCTTTAGCTTGATTTCGTTGCTGCATTGCATTTAATCCACCCAGGCTTTTAATCCATTTAAAGACTAAACCTGACATGTACCAAGCAAATGTAGGTGGTGTGTTAAACATTGAGTCATGATCCATTAAGATTTTATAATCTAACACGGAAGGTAATGCTTTTTGAGCATGTCCAATTAGATCTTCACGAACGATGACAATTGTGATTCCTGAAGGACCAATATTTTTCTGCGCACCTGCGTAAATAATGCCATAGCGACTTACGTCAATCGGTTGCGATAAAATGCAAGATGATAAATCAGCAACTACGGTTTTATCCCCAAAATTAGGTTGTTCGAATATCTCTACCCCGTCAATGGTTTCATTAGGGCAATAATGGATATAATCACTGTTATCACTTAGTTGCCATTCGGACATGGGTTTAATTGAGGTTATACCTTGATTTTCTATTGTCACATTTTGTTCAATCACATTACAGTATTTGGTTGCCTCTTTGCCTGCACATTGACTCCAATAGCCACTGTTAATGTAATCAGCATTTTTTGCCGAAATATTCATTGGCACAGCAGCAAATTGTGCCCTAGCCCCACCTTGGCAAAATAGAATTTTATAATTTTCAGGGACATTTAAAATATCACGAAGATCGTTAGTTGCTTCAATCGCACATGCATCAAAATCTTTACCGCGATGGCTTAACTCCATTACTGATACGCCGGTGTTGTGCCAATTTAATAATTCAGCTTGTACTTGTTTTAAAACATCTGCAGGAAGTTTTGCTGGGCCTGCACTAAAGTTATAACTTTTATTCATTGCAATTCACTTTCATCCATCTAAAAATTGAAAATCTATTTTTACACTCTATTGAGCGATATACAAACAGATTTTTATCAAAAAAAGTTGAGGAACGGGGTTTTTGAAGCATAAAAATACCGACAAAAGTCGGTATTTAAAATAAAAAGTACTATAAACAGAGCTGTTTTTTAGCATTGTCGATTGCCAATTTAACTTGTTTAGGCGATACGCCTCCTTTAGCAGATCGTTTAGCTAGGCAAGATTCGAGTGATAAAATTGGATAAACGTCATCTTCAATAACATCACTATAGACTTTTAATTCATCCAACGTTAACTCTTCTAATGCTTTTTGCTTAGCTATCGCGCCAACAACGGCTTCACCTACAATGTGATGAGCTTGTCTAAATGGAATACCTTTAGCAACGAGATAATCAGCAAGTTCTGTTGCATTTGAGTAGCCTTGTTTAGCTGCATTTTGGCAACTTTGGTAATTGATTTTAATATCTTCAAGAACTAACGTTGCCATGTCTAAACATTCTTGCCAAGTATCAAGTGCGTCAAATAGATGTTCTTTATCTTCCTGTAGATCTTTATTGTAAGCAAGTGGTAAACCTTTAAAAGTCATCATGGCGCCAGTTAGTGCACCAACAACTCGCCCTATTTTTCCTCGAATAAGTTCTAATGCATCAGGATTTTTTTTCTGTGGCATTAATGATGATCCTGATGTGACACGATCAGATAGTTCAACAAAATCTGCTTCACCACTATTGAAGATAATTAAATCTTCTGCAAACCGAGATAAATGCACCATTCCTATAGATGCATTATTGAGTAATTCAAGTACATGATCTCTATCAGATACCGAATCTAAACTATTATTGGTTGCTGTTGCAAAACCTAACCAATCGGCTAGCTGATCGCGATCCATTGGATAAGCAGTTCCAGCTAAAGCGCCACAACCTAAAGGGCTTACATCCAAGCGTTTAAGTGTATCTTGTAAACGGCTTTCATCACGTGTTAGCATTTCATAATACGCTAAACACCAATGAGCAAAAGTGACTGGTTGTGCGCGTTGTAGATGAGTATAGCCAGGCATAACGGCATCTTGATGTTGTTCAGCAGTAAGCACTAGGCGTTTTCTGAGTTCATTGATAGCTGTGATAAGATGAGCGATTTCATCTTTACACCATAATTTTAGATCGGTTGTTGATTGATCGTTACGGCTACGACCAGTATGTAATTTTTTACCTAAATCACCGATTTTTCCGATAAGTTTTTGCTCTACCCAACTGTGAATATCTTCCGCATCACTTTGTAGAATCTGTTCTGGGTTTTGCCGTACTGAATCTAATAATTCATTTAAAGCTTTTTCTAATTTTTTTTGTTCATCATAAGATAAAACGTCAACAGTGACCAAAGCTTTAGACCATGCAATTGATCCAATGATATCTTGCTCCGCAAGCCGATAGTCAAAGCGTAGAGAATCATTAAAATGTTTAAATCGTTGATCTGCTGCTTGGCTAAAACGCCCACCCCATAATGCCATAATTACCTCAATTTTTAATCCTAAGCGATTTTAGTTTGATCGCTTTTTTAATAATGATAAATCAATAATACTATAAAAAATATATACAGACCAAAGTCTGTATATATTGTGTTTTATATCTAAGTAAAAAGTGATTAAAACTTACTTTTTAGCTTTGGCTTTCGCTTTCGCTTTCACTTTTGCGTTAGATTTTGGAGCAACTTTGGTTGTCGCTTTAGCATCAGCTTTAGCTACTTTTTTGACTGTTTTTTCAGTTTTTTTAGCTGTATCTTTTTTAACTGTAGCTTTTTTAGCTGGTTGTTTTTTCTTACCTTCATTTAGAGCTCGAATGCGTGAAGATAATGAGAATAAGCGAATAAATCCACCTGCATGACTGTGGTCATAGACTTCATCCTCACCAAAAGTCGCAAATTCTTCACTATATAAGCTATTTGGTGATTTTTTCTGAACTGCTGTTGCACTACCTTTGTAGAGTTTAACTACAACTTCACCTGTCATATCTTCTGCTAATACATCAGCAGCGGCTTGAATTGAGCGACGATATGGTGCAAACCAACGACCATCATAAACAACGTATGCCATTTCTAAACCAAGTTGTTCACGCCATTTGAAGCTATCACGATCTAAAATTAATTGTTCTAAACCACGTAATGCAGTCATCATGATTGTACCACCTGGGGTTTCATAACAACCGCGAGATTTGATACCCACCAAACGATTTTCAATGATATCAACTCGACCAACACCATGTTTAGCACCAATTTTATTGAGTGTTGCTACGCAGTTATATGGAGAGAGTTTTTTACCATTAACAGAAACAACTTCACCTTTTTCTATACCAATGGTAACAAGTTCTGGTTTATTGGGTGCATCTTCTGGTGAGACAGTCCATGCCCAACAATCCGCGTTGGCTTGATTCCAAGTGCTTTCAAGTACACCACCCTCGGTAGAGATGTGCCAAGCATTTTCATCACGACTATAGATTTTTTCAACGGTTGCAGTTGTTGGAATTTTTCGTACTTTTAAGTAATCAATTAAAGCTTCACGCGAACGTAAATCCCATTCACGCCAAGGTGCAATAACTTTAAGTTGTGGTGCTAGAGCTGTATAAGTTGTTTCGAAGCGAACTTGGTCATTACCTTTACCTGTTGCTCCATGACAAAGGGTATCGGCACCAACTTCTAATGCATATTCAACTTGGGCTTTAGCAATAATTGGGCGAGCCATTGAAGTTCCAAGATAATAAGTTCCTTCATATAAAGCGCCAGTTTTTAAAACAGGGTAAACATAATCTTTAACAAATTCTTCTCGTAAATCGACAACTTTACAAGCTACTGCTCCAGATGCTTTCGCTTTTTTCTCAACATCTTTTAGCTCTTTAGGATCTTGACCAACGTTAGCGACTAGAGCGTAAACTTCACAACCGCCATAATTTTCTTTTAGCCATGGAATAATAGCTGATGTATCTAATCCACCTGAATAGGCTAAAACCACCTTTTTTGTTGCACTTTTTTTCATGTTATACCCTTTCTTAAATTTACTGACGAAAAAATAAATGATTTAAAGATTAAATTAAGTATATTTAATAAAAAATATACTCAAATAATATACTAACTGATTTATATTTAAGCAATAATTCTTGTACCTGTTATTCCTGATTTTCCATTAAATAATTCAATAAGTTTGTCGGATTCTTTCCAACTAGCTATATCAATTGGTCGCCCAAGCGTTTTTGCTGCTTCGAATGCCGAATTGACTTTGACAATCATGCCATCAGTAATAATGCCTTGTGCGATCAAGTGATCAGCTTCTGCTTGCGTTAATGATTCAATTCGTTGTTTGTTAGCATCTAAAACACCGGAAACATCAGATAATAAAATTAAATCTGCATCTATTGTTTTTGCGAGTGCAACGGCTGCATGATCGGCATTCACATTCATCATCTTGCCTTGATCAGTAATGCCAATTGAACTAACAATTGGTAAATAACCATTATTAAGCAGTAAATTGATTAAGGTTGGATCACCTATTTCAGCTTCTCCTACATACCCTAACTCTTCAGAAATTTGTTTAACCTTGACACTATCACCATCTGCTAAGCAGAGTCCGATACTTGATATTTGTAATTTTTTTGCCTCTGACAATATTGTAGTATTGGCACTACCTGCAAGACTGCCTACAATCACATCAATCTGGTCTGCGGGTGTAACGCGTAAACCATTGCGTCGTACTACCGGTAATGAAAGACGATCCATTAAGGCGTCAACAACACTACCACCACCATGAACAATAATTAAAGGCCTATTATAATTCTTTTTATATTCGCTAATAATAATGAATAATTTACTTAACGCATCTTTGTTATCGAGTAATACACCGCCAAACTTAATAATTAATGGTTTCATTTTTATTCCCTATCCATTTAAACAAAGTCACTTGATTAATATTATTAACAAATGAGTATTTATAATAAGGCTGTAGTTTCATCAAAGCCAAATCGAATATTCATACACTGTACCGCTTGTGCTGCTGCACCTTTTAATAAATTATCTTCGACTGAAATTAAAATCAAATGTTGCCCTTTTAGTACAAAACCAATATCGCAATATGGCAGATCTATTACTGATTTTAATGCTGGCCAATGTTTTTGGTAAACCCTAATTAACGGTTTATTTTGATAATATTTATTTAATGCGTTACGAATATCATCAGATGTTACGCCTTTCTTTACCATACAGGTAATAGTGGCATGAATGCCTTGTTTGAAACATCCTAGGTGAGGCGTAAAGATAACTTCTTGGCCTAAGTGTGTTGCAATTTCAGGTTGATGACGATGTGTAAATAAGCCATAAGCATGTAAACTCACTTCACAAAATAAATTGTTAGTCGAAGGTTTTCGTCCAGCGCCACTTACACCACTTACAGCATTGATAATAGGCCATTGACTTTTGTCTAACAAATCTTCTTCAATCAACGGTTTTAATGGCAGTTGGGATGCTGTTGGATAACAACCAGGAACTGCAATCAACTGAGCTTGTTTTATAGCCTCATAATTCCATTCAGCTAATCCATAAACGGCCTTCTCAAGCCACTGTTTATGTTGATGTTCAAAACCATAAAATTGAGTATAAAAAGAGGATGAATTGACACGAAATGCGCCAGATAAGTCGAATACTGTGCATCCTTTGTCTAAAAAATAAGGTGCGATATCGTGACTAACTGAATGTTCTGTTGCTAAAAAAACAATATCAACATCATGAATGAGAGATGAATAGTCGGCGGTTGCAATTAAGGGGAGATCAACTACACCTTTCAATTGAGGATATAAATCATAGTCCGAGATTAACTTTCCACCATCACGACTATTTTCAGATACGGTTAATGCGACTAACTCAATATTTGGATGCTTTGTTAAATAATATGCAAGTTTTGCGCCTGCATAACCACTTGCTCCGACAACTATTGCTTTTAACATACCTTTCCTTATCTATCACTAAGTTTTTTTTGGTAGTATAGTAGGCTTTCTGAAAAAACAAAGCAAGCATAAAATGCATTTTTATTCACTTTTAGTGAATTTATTTTCAAGTTAGTCGATCTTTAGTAAAGCAAATAAGTCGGATGATTCCTCCTCTCTAATCAATCAGGAGGAGGAACCGCAATTTTTATTTCAAATAACAAGCCGATTTTAAGATCGCAATTAATAATTCCCAATAACGATATACACTATGAATATTAACTTTTTCATCAGGTGAATGAGGTGAAACTATAGTTGGTCCAATTGAAATCATATCCATATATGGATAAGACTGTTTAAATAAACCACATTCTAAACCAGCATGGATCACCATAATTTTTGCTTGCTTTGAAAAAATCTCTAGGTACTTATCTTTAGCTAATTGTAGTAGTCTAGAATTCAAATTAGGTTCCCAACCTGAATAACCACCACTGATTTCATAATTGGCATTTACTAATTGGCTTAATGATATTAAGGTTGAAACAACTGCATCCTTCGCGCTATCAACTTGAGAACGAATTAAAAAGTTTACACTTAACTGATTGTCACTAATATTGACAATGCCTAGATTTAAAGAAGTTTCGACCACACCATGGATCTCTTTGCTCATGCTGACAACACCATTAGGCGCAGTGTTTAAAATATTGATGATTTTGTTTTGTTGATCAATCGCGATAACTCTTTTAACTTTATCCGTTTTCACTTCTTTTAAAGTTAATTCAATATCTGGTTCAATCTGTCTAAATTCATTTTGTAATACAGATTGATATTGTTTAACAATTGCTTCTAACTTAGGCAAATCTTGCTTGCTTAAAGTTAATTCAGCAAAAGCTTCACGAGGGATTGCATTACGTAATGAACCGCCTCGAATGTCAGCTAATCTAAATGAGATATCTTGTGCGTATTGAGCTAACAATCTTGCCATTAATTTTATGGCATTCCCTCGTCCAAGATGAATATCACAACCTGAATGTCCACCTTTCAAACCTTTTAGAGAAAGTTGTACATAGCAATCGTGAATCTCCGGCATAACCGCGTATGTAATTGTAAAATTCATTGAGAAGTCTATACCGCCTGCACAACCAGTAAATATCTCACCTTCATCTTCAGAATCAGTATTGATGAGATAACGGCTTTTTAACCAATTAGGTTGAAGACCAAAAGCACCATGCATACCAGTCTCTTCAGAAGTCGTAACTAAAACTTCAAGAGGACCGTGTTCGACAGATGGATCAATTAATACAGCTAGAGCAGATGCAAGCCCTACACCATTGTCAGCACCTAATGTTGTACCTTTTGCTTTAACCCATTCATCGTCTATATAAGTTTGGATTGGATCAATTAGAAAATCATGCTCTGTACCTTCGTTTTTTTGAGGAACCATATCCATATGGGCTTGTAAAGCAATAGATGGGCAATTTTCCATACCTTTAGTTGCGGTTTTGCTCAATAAAATGTTTCCAGTTTTATCAAGCTGACAATCAATGTGATGAGTTGCTGCAAAATCGACAATATATTTGGTTATCATTTGTTCATGATGAGAAGGATGGGGAATGTTACAAATATCATTAAAAATCTGCCAAACAAATTTTGGATTTAGGGTTGATAGCATAATTTATCCTCAGTATTAGCTAGGTAACAAATTAATCAGTGGTTTTTTTTATCTAATCACTCTATAATAAGGTGCAATTTTACATCTATTTCAAGTCCATTAATATTAATTTATTAAATTCGTTTATTCGATTAAAATTGCAGGTTACACATGTCAATAGAACAAACTTTAACAGAAGAAGAAATCAAAGCCAAAAAACAGCATAAAGCAGAGCTCATCGCTGAAAAGAAAAAATTCAACGTTACTTGGGAAATGCTTCAAGCTTATGGTCGTCAACTTTCTGAAAGATTATTACCCGCCAAACAATGGAAAGGCATCATTGCCGTTAGTCGTGGAGGCTTAGTTCCTGCGGCTATTCTAGCTCGTGAACTTAGCATTCGTTATGTCGATACCGTTTGTATTTCAAGTTATGACCACGATCATCAACGTGAAAAACTAATTTTAAAAGAAGCGAAAGGTGATGGCGAAGGCTTTATTGTTGTTGACGATTTAGTTGATACCGGAAGCACAGCTCATACTATTCGTGAAATGTATCCAAAGGCTCACTTTGTAACTATTTTTGCTAAACCTGCTGGCAAACCATTAGTTGATGATTATGTTGTCGATATCGCTCAAGATACTTGGATCGAACAGCCATGGGATACTGGCGTTATGTTTGTTAAGCCACTTAGTGATCATTAATAATTAATTTAATAAGGTTGCTATGACTGAAAACCTTTCTGAAAAGATATTTAAACCACAATATGATTATCCTGAAACATCATCGCTAATCAATCGGTTAGATAGTAGCGATGGTAGCAGTATTAGTCCATTTGATGGTGAAGTAGATTCAAAATGGTACCGAATCATTAATCCTATCCTATGGTTTTGGCGTGGCTTACCGAAATTGGAAATCGAAGAAGTTTTATCGCAAATCGCAATTTCGACTAAACGTCATACCAATGAAAAGTGGTTAGATTCGGTTATTGGTTATCAACCTGGCAATTGGATTTATGAGTTTTTAAATCAAGCTGCAAAATGGCAAGCTAAAGCGGATTCAATAGATCAATCTGACTTATCTGAAGAAGCAAAAAATAACTTACATCAAGATTATTTAATTGCGAGTGAATTTGCTAGTATTGCTAGCTATCCTCATTTTAAAAATGATGAGCTTGCCATGTATGCACAAACTTGTGCATATCAATCTTATATAAAAGCACTTGAGTTTTCGCCTTACACGACAAAACAGATAGAATTTAAAGTTGAAAATCGCAGTGTTAAAGCAATTTTACATTTACCTAAGAACTGTGATGGCGTATGCCCTGTCGTGTTAGTCTGTAATGCATTAGGTAATTTACAAATCGACTATTATCGCTACTTTAGTGAATACCTAGCGCCACAAGGTTTTGCAATGCTAACAGTAGATTTGCCAACAGTGGGCTTTAGTCGAAATTTTGTATTAACACAAAATAGTAGCCAAATTCATCAAGCTATAATTGAACAGCTAGCGACAGTACCTTGGGTTGATAGCAATCGTGTAATTGTGGCAGGATTCCGTTTTGGTTCACACATTGCTACACGTCTTGCTTATTTAATGCCAAATAAAATAAAAGGACTTTTCAACTTTACACCTTTTGTACATCAAATATTTGTTGATAAAACCTTACAACAAAATCTACCAAATTGTTATAAGGATATGCTAGCTTGTCGATTAGGTTTAACATCAGTTTCAAATCAGCAGTTAGCTGCTGAATTAAATTACTTTTCTCTAAAAAACCAGGGATTATTAACTCATTCTTGTCCTGTGCCAATTATGAATGTCATCTTTGAAGATGATAAGTTAAGTAATTTAACTGAAGCAAAATTAATTCAATCTTCAAAGCAATGCAAAATTGTGACTATTCCTAAAACACCATTACAAAAAGGCTTACAAAATGCCTTAACTCAATCAGTTAAATGGATGGAATCTATTTTGTAAGAGATGATTTAAATAAGATTATTGCTATGACTAATAAAAAAAAGCAAACTGTCGTTATTAAGTTAGGTACCAGTGTTTTAACTGGTGGAACTAAACAGTTAGATCGCGCTCGAATAGTTGAACTGATTCGGCAATGCTCTTATTTACATCAAATTGGTCACAAAATTATTATAGTTACATCGGGAGCAATTGCTGCTGGTCGAGAGTATCTAAACTTCCCTAACCTTCCAAATACTGTTGCATCAAAACAATTACTTGCTTCTGTTGGACAAAGTAAACTTATCCAGCTTTGGGAACAGCTGTTTTCAATATATAAAATTTTTATTGGACAAATGTTACTGACACGAGCTGACTTAGAAGATCGTGAACGCTTTTTAAATGCACAAGATGTTCTAAAAGCGATGCTAGATAATCATATTGTGCCGGTCATCAATGAGAATGACGCCGTAGCTACAGCCGAAATTAAAGTGGGTGATAATGATAACCTATCAGCACTAGCGGCAATTTTAGCAGAAGCAGATAAACTCATATTACTGACAGATATTGAAGGATTATATACTGCCGACCCAAGATCTGATACTAATGCTCAATTAATAAAAGAAGTTTCTCATATTGATGAAAGTTTACGAAACATAGCTGGTGATAGTGTTTCAGGGCTGGGAACCGGTGGTATGAGCACAAAAATTCAAGCAGCTGAAGTAGCAGGTAGTGCAGGAATAGAAGTAATAATTGCAGCTGGGAATAAAGAAAATGTAATTATTGATGCAGTCAATAATCAATCGGTAGGCACGCGTTTTTTACCACAGAAAACCCCATTAGAGCATCGTAAACATTGGCTATATGGTGCACCTAATGCAGGAAAGGTGTTAGTTGATGATGGTGCTATAAATGCTATTTTGAATAATGGTAGTTCGCTCTTACCAAAAGGAATTATAGCGGTTGAAAAAGATTTTTCGCGGGGAGAAGTAATAAATATCTGTGATAAGTCAGGAAAACAAATCGCACGAGGTGTAAGCCGTTATAATAGTGATGCGCTAAAACAAATAGCAGGACATCACTCACAAGAAATTAGTCAAATTATTGGCTATGAATATGGATCTGTAGCCGTACATCGGAATGATATGATTATCAAATAATAAGGAGGTTAAATGGAACTAGCTATAGGTGGCGTAATAGTCAACTGGTTAGGTGTATTAATTGTTTACTAGAATTCACTATACAACTCAAGTTATCGAATATATCTCAGCTTGCTTTTAAGCTTCATAATTGACAATCGCCTGAAAAATACATTATTGTTGGAATAAATTGATTCCTATTAGCAAAATTTGTTTAAGGTGACAGCTCATACCTCTTTAGCTCTATTATTTATTCTATAAGTTTTATAAATAAGAATTAGAGTGGGATGTATAATATCATTAGATAAATTATTTTTTAGAGAATCTGTATTCTGTCAAACACAGTTGTGAGTAAAATCTATTAAGGTTAAGCAATGATAAACCAAATTGGAAAGTTAGCAAAACAAGCCTCATATCAATTAGCACAATGCCCAACTAAAATCAAAAATCAGGCTTTAATTAGTATTGCTGATTTATTGGAGCAAAGCTCTCAAAGCATTTTAGAGGCGAATCAAAAAGATATTGCTATAGCAAAAAATCAAGGATTGAGTGAAGCAATGCTTGATCGTTTATTATTAACTCCAGAGCGACTATCCTCTATTGCTAATGATGTTCGCAAAGTTGTCTCCTTAACCGATCCTATTGGGCAAACTATCGATGGGTCAGTTTTAGAGAACGGATTAAAGTTACAACGTCACCGAGTTCCGCTGGGTGTAATTGGTGTAATATATGAAGCCCGCCCTAATGTTACTATAGATATTGCTGCTCTTTGTTTAAAAACAGGTAATGCAGCAATACTTCGTGGTGGAAAAGAAACGGTTAATACTAATGCGGCTATCATATCCATTATTCAACAAGCATTAAATCAAGCCGGCTTACCTGAAACTGCTATTCAATCAATCGATAATCCTGATCGTAAATATATCACTGAGTTACTCAAACTTGATAAATATGTGGATATGATTATTCCTCGAGGCGGTGAGGCTCTACATAAACTTTGCCGTGAACATTCAACCATTCCGGTCATAACTGGCGGTATTGGAGTTTGCCATATCTTTGTCGATGAAAGTGCAGATTTTGACGCAGCTTTTTCAATCATTCTAAATGCGAAAACTCAACGACCAAGTACATGTAACTCTGTAGAAACATTACTCATACATACTGAAATTGCAAATACTTTTCTGCCTAAACTTAGTCAAATTATGGCTGATAATCACGTCATATTACATGCTGATCCTGATGCTTATAAAATTTTAAATTCAGGCGTAGCAAATCTATTTCCAGTAGAAGATGACGAACTTAGACAAGAGTGGCTTTCCAAAGATCTGAACATAGTGATTGTTGATTCACTTGAATTAGCAGTTGAACATATTCGGGAATATGGAAGTGGCCATTCAGAAGCCATTCTAACTCGAAGTCTACTTAATGCAGAGCAATTCATTAAGCTAGTTGATGCGGCTGCAGTTTATGTTAATGCATCAACTCGATTTACTGATGGCGCACAATTTGGTTTAGGTGCCGAAGTTGCTGTCAGTACTCAAAAATTACATGCCAGAGGGCCAATGGGTCTAGAAGCATTAACAACTTATAAATGGATTGGTTATGGTGAAGATTTAATCCGTCAATAATGATATTAGCTAACTGTTTATAAATTCAAACAGTTAGCTAAATAGAGATGGACTAATCAAAATTACGCATTAAAAGCGCATAATTTAAATCGATATCTTCAGCTACCGGAATATAAACAATATGGCCATCACCGAGTCCAGCAGGAACAGGTTGGCCTTTTTTATTTTCCATTCGTTCAATAATGAACGTTGTGTTACCTTTTGGTGTCATCATCTCAACACTATCACCTACTGAAAATTTATTTTTCACAATAATTTCAGCTAATCCATTTAAACGTTGACCACTAAACTCACCAACAAACTGTTGTCTATCTGACACTGAATGGCTATGAACATAGTTCTGCATATCTTCATGTTTATGACGACGCAAAAAGCCTTCGGTGTATCCTCGATGAGCGAGTGAATCAAGTTCAGTTAATAAACGAGGATCAAATGGCTTACCTTCACTCGCTGCATCAATAGCTTGACGATAAACCTGAGCGGTTCTAGCGCAGTAATAAAAGGATTTTGTCCGCCCTTCAATTTTTAATGAATGTACGCCAATTTTCGTCAAATCTTCAACTAATTCAACCGCTCTTAAATCTTTGGAATTCATGATATAAGTTCCATGTTCATCTTCAAAAGCTTGCATATATTCGCCAGGACGACCTGATTCTTTTAACATAAAGACTTGATCTGTTGTTGTGCCAATGCCCAAAGTGGGTTCAATTTGCTTTACAGGAATTGGTTCATATTTGTGTACTATCTGCCCTACTTCGTCCTCCTTACCTTCGGACACTTTATATTCCCAACGACAAGCATTGGTACAAGTTCCTTGGTTAGAGTCTCGTTTGTTAATATAACCAGATAATAAGCATCGTCCGGAATAAGCCATACAAAGCGCACCATGAATAAAAACTTCAAGTTCCATCTCGGGTACTTTTTCACGAATTTCTTTTATTTCATCAAGAGACAACTCTCGTGATAATACAACGCGGGTTAATCCAATATTGTGCCAAAACTTTACCGTTGCCCAGTTAACGGCGTTTGATTGTACAGACAAATGAATTTCCATTTCAGGAAAATGCTCACGTACCAACATAATTAAGCCAGGATCAGACATGATAAAAGCATCAGGCTTCATATTTACTATAGGCTCTAAATCTCGAATAAAGGTTTTCAGCTTTGAATTATGGGGAGCTATATTTACAACTACATAAAATTTTTTGCCTTGTGCATGTGCTTCATTAATTCCAATCGCTAAATTTTCATGATTGAATTCATTATTTCGAACACGCAAACTATAGCGTGGTTGACCAGCATAAACTGCATCTGCCCCATAGGCAAAAGCGTATCGCATATTTTTAAGCGAACCAGCAGGAGAAAGTAATTCTGGTTTTGAATATAAATTTGTCATAAAAAAATGCCTCTGATTTCAAGTCAGTATTACCCTATAAGGTAATAGGTTAAGCAAAATAGGATGGGCATTTTACGCTTTAGCTATAGGATTGGCAAATTAATTGTATTTACAATAAGAAACAGAAAAATCACAATAAGAAACAAAAATTTCTCAAATCTAATTTTATCGCCTAATTTTAATTAAGCTGTTGACCAAGATTTTTATAAAATTAGATATGTAAAACGCACTAAATTTGTGATGAAGATCACATAACGCTATTATAAAGCCCAATATTTTTTTGTTTTTATAGCTCACATTTGTGCAAAACCACATAGATAGCAAACTAATTCGATAATAAAATTAGCGCAATATTTTTTAATAGTCATAAAAACATGAGGAAAATTTAAATGACTGAACTCATTAGTTGGTATGGAGCTATAATAGGACTTTTTCTTGCAATTTTTCTTATATTACGTGGAATAAACCCAGTCTATTCGCTATTTTTTGGGGCGATAATTGGTGCTTTCATTGGTGGAGCAAATCTAATACAAACTGTCACGATTTTAACTACTGGCACGCAAAGTATTATGGGCACGGTGATTAGAGTATTAGCTGCGGGTATTCTAGCAGGGGTAATGATGGAATCAGGCGCAGCGGAAACTATTGCTCAAGCTGTTGTTAGAAAATTAGGTGAGAAAAAAGCATTACTCGCTTTAGCATTAGCAACAGGTATTATTACTGCATCAGGCGTATTTATTCCAGTTGCTGTATTAATCGTTGCACCTATTGCTTTATCAGTTGGTAATAAAATGGGAATTTCTCGATTAGCCTTATTATTAGCGCTTTCTGGTGGTGGTAAAGCTGGGAATATTATATCACCTAACCCAAATACCATCGCTGTTGCTAATGGTTTCAATTTAAGCTTAAGTGATGTGATGATAGCAGGTTTTATTCCTGCTCTATTTGGTTTAATTGCAACTGTCGTTATCGCTTCATTGATAAAAAATAAAGGAGATAAAATTGCTAACGACGAAGTCGTTGCATTACAAAAAAATGATGCTGAACAGAAAAATAAAAATCCATCATTAGGTAAAGCAATCGTTGCTCCTGTAACAGCAATCCTTCTATTAATGATTAGCCCTATAGGCAATATTTTCCATATTGAAGCACTAGCTAATTTAAAGATTGATGCATTATATGTACTTCCTGTAGCAGGGATCATCGGCATGTTAGCAATGGGACAACATCGTAACATTGCAATGTATACCAAATCTGGGATTGAAAAAATGACACCAACAGTACTTATTCTTGTCGGTGCTGGTGCTATTGCAGGTTTGATTGGTTCATCAAACCTAGCAGCTCAAGTTATCAATATCATTGATTCAATGGGAATTTCTGGTTATTACTTATCACCAATTTCAGGTGTCTTAATGGCAGCAGCTACAGCATCAACTTCAACAGGTGTAATTTTAGCAACAGGTACATTTGGTTCAACCATCACAGATTTAGGAATACCAGCTATTAGTGCAGCTGTTATGATGCATACAGGTGCAACAGTTATTGATTCATTACCGCAAGGGAATTACTTTCATGTAACTGGCGGTAGTATGAATATGACAATTAAACAACGTATGAAATTGATTCCATATGAAGCGATGGTTGGTGGAACAATGACAATTATTGCCATTATTTTCTATCAATTTATTATGTAATATTAAGAGTAATTTTTATGAAACAGAAAACATTTGTTCTTGCTCCTGACTCATTTAAAGAAAGCTTAACAGCAAAGGAAGTGTGTCAAGCAATGGAGTCAGGTTTAAAAAAGGTATTTCCAGATGCCAAATATATTCATGTCCCAATGGCCGATGGTGGTGAAGGTACAACACAATCACTAGTCGATGCGACTAATGGAACCTTACATGCTTGTGAAGTTACTGGTCCACTTGGTAACAAAGTGATGGCTTATTATGGAATCCTAGGAGATAACACCACTGCAGTCATTGAAATGGCCTCAGCAAGTGGTATCCATCTTGTTACCAAAGAACAACGTAATCCATTAATTACTACAACCTTTGGTACAGGTGAATTGATTCTTGCCTGCTTAAAACAGGGTATTAAAAAAATTATTTTGGGTATTGGCGGTAGCGCGACAAATGATGGTGGAGCCGGAATGGCACAAGCCTTAGGCGTAAAGCTTTACGATAAAAACAACCAACTACTCCCTAAAGGTGGAGGAGCATTAGGCAATTTAGCTAGAATTGATATGTCTGAAGTAAATCCTCAACTTGATAGAGTAGAATTTATTGTTGCAAGTGATGTTACCAACCCACTCTGTGGTGAAAAAGGTGCTTCAAGAGTATTTGGACCACAAAAAGGAGCAACCCCTGAGATGGTTGAACAATTGGATGCGAACTTACAACATTATGCATCAATCATAAAATCTCAGTTAAATAAAGATGTTGCGACTATTCCTGGTGCTGGTGCTGCTGGCGGATTAGGGGCAGGATTAATGGCATTTACCAATAGTAAAATGGAAAAAGGCATCGATATTGTTATCAAATATAGTAATTTAGAAAACCAATTAATTGGTGCCGATTTTTGTTTTACAGGAGAAGGTGGAATTGATTTTCAAACCAAATTTGGAAAAACGCCTTATGGTGTTGCACAAACTGCCAAAAAACACAATATTCCAGTTATTGCATTAGCAGGAATGATTGGTGAAAACATCGAAGAACTTTATCCAGAAGGAATTAATGCCATTTTTGGAATTATCCCATCTCTATCTAAGATTGAAGATTTATTGGCCGATGGATTCAAAAATATTGAACGAACCAGTGAAAATATTGGTCGCTTAATTAGTATTACTTAACTTTAACATTTTTAGACACTAACAAACAAAAGCATGGGGAAATAAAGAGGCTATTCTTTATTCCCCAATTATTATCTAATTAAACATAAATAAATCTTAATCTTAAAGTAACAGACCTAAAGTCTGCTATAATTAAAAAGTTTTAACACGATCTCAACAAGAATTATAGTAATAAAATTAGAATCAATAAGTTATAAATTAGAACTTGTTAATAATATAAGGTTTATCGCTATGAAATCGCAAAGCATCTCACCAATACTGGCTCAATATATTGTTGATAAAACTATGAAAATCATCAACTGTAATGTCAATATAATGAATAATCATGGTGAAATTATAGGTAGTGGTGATACACAACGTATTGGCGAATTACATGAAGGTGCAGTGTTAGCAATATCACAAGGCAGGGTTGTTACCATTGACAATCCAACTGCAAAAAAACTTAAAGGTGTTAAACCTGGTGTTAATTTTCCATTAAAAATAAAAAAAGAAATTGTTGGCGTTATTGGCGTAACAGGTGAACCAGCACAAATAATCCAATTTGCTGAACTTGTTAGTATGACAGCAGAGATGATAATGGAACAAGCATTATCATTCAATCAACAATCTCAAGAGAATCGATTAAAAGAAGAGTTTATATTATCAGTAATTCAATCTGATAAAACGCTTTCAAATATAAATGAATGGAGTCGAAAATTAAATATTGACTTATCGTTAGCTTATGTTGCTGTTATTATTGAAATCGAGAGTGGTCAGCTGGGAATTCAAACAGCAATGGAGGAGTTACAGCAAATCCGAAATGAACTCGAAACACTAACCAAACTCGTGGCCATAAAGTCACTAACCGAAATTGTTATATTACTTCCTGCTTTAAATAAGTTTAACCGATGGGATTTATCAGAACATAAAACAAAACTAGAAAAGCTAGTTAGCCATACAAAATTGCTTAGTCAATTTACAATAAAAATATCTTTAGGGAAATATTTTCATCAGGGAAACGACACAATAGCAAGATCTTATCAAACAGCTAAAACAGCTTTAGAAATCGGTAAAAAAAGATTACCAGAATGCCGTAACTACTATTATCAAGATCTTATCTTACCGGTTTTATTAGATGGTTTAAATCAAGATTGGCAAGCTGAAGAATTACTTTCCCCTTTAAATAAATTAAAAGCATCTGATACAAATGGTTTATTGCAAAACACGCTTGAAACTTGGTTTTTTAATAACTTGCACAATAGCAATACTGCCAAAAATCTATTTATACATCGCAATACACTTGAGTATAGATTGAATAATATTGCCAAACTGACTGGATTAGATTTATCGAAATTTGATGATCGTGTACTGCTTTATATTGCACTACAACTCGATAAATAACCTTATATTTTAAATATAATTAAATTATTCATCACCAGCCTCAATAAGCGGCAAATACTCTTGCCAGCGATATTCTCGTATCGGCATTGGATTTGAATTCTCAAAATATAAAACTAGTGCTGGTTTGATACCATTCCAATTATCGACAAACTCATATCGAGTAAGAAAACCCTCTTTTATCAATTTTTTGGCTTTAGCATGATAATTAAAATAACCCATAATTTATATTATCCTAACTATTAAAAAAGTTATAAAAAAATGGAAGTTAATCAATTCTGAATTTTAAATGACAAATCTTAATTGAAGATAGCAACGCTTGGAACTACATCGCAAAATGTTTCATAGTCCCCAAGCAAATACTCCTTAGCCTTGACTAAACATTCGGCTATTTCACTTGGGCGACCTATTTTTTTCTTTTCGCCCTTTACCATACTTATTCCTTATGCAGCTAAATGATTAACTCGTAGCCCTGTGCTAATCAATTGGTAATTAAATTTAAGTTGATGTTTATCTTTCCAAGCTTGAATTCGTGACTTGATATTCTTTTTAGCTGCTTTCCTAGTATTCATTGCCGAAGATCCTTTGCTCGCTACTACAAAGGTAACTGAATCTAATTTAGCTATTTTATGGGCTTCTAACTCGGCTAATGATAACGGCATAACATTTCTAGTAGCCTGACCTAACACCCAATAATCATATAAAGCGGTAAAACATTCTTCTTGATATTTGATTAATTTACCTCGAAGTGATTCTTTTACCTTCTCTGGGTTAATGCTAAATAACCAGCCATTTAACTTTTTAAGTGGCACACATAACATCTTGTATTCTTTACCATCCGAGGCAGTTGAGGAGATATGTCTACAACTGAATTTATCTTTTTGTGAATTAAGCTTTTTACGTTGCCATGCCCAGTCTAAACCAATACCTTCAACAATGGATCGCATTGCTACGTACTCAATGTTATTTTGTTTAACGGTAATTAATTTTGATTGATCGAAGTTTACTTCTGCTTTAATAATATTCATGGTGTTCTCCATTAGAAATGAGTTTTAGTCACACAGGGAACCAGTCCAAGAGAGGTAACCATGAAACCATCTGGCGCCCTCTAAAACTCATTCCTAAAAGACTCTTTTTTAATTATCAGTGTGAATGACGTTGATTGTAAAATAGGTGGCGGTGCGTTTTTGCACTGTTTGAAGATTTTTTAATAAATTTTAAACATAAAAAAACCGCACTAGGCGGCTTAATTTAAACTTATTGATATAACGCTCGGCATTTTCTATACTTTATAAAATTTCCGAATGGTATATAGGCAATTTAAGTGGAGCATTATATTATGGATATTGCAAGCGTAATTTTAACACTAATATCTGTTATTGTTGGTGGTTATGCAACTTATCTAGCACAAAGTAATATTGACAAAAATAATAGAAAATCAGAGGCTGGAAGTTTACTTAATACAATTAAATCTGAAATAAAAACAGCCCTTATACTAATAAAAGAAAGAGGCTTGTGGAAAATGTCTTTCAAGTGGTTTTAAATTTAAAGTGACTCTATGAAAAAAATAATTCCTGTTGTTATGATTTGTGTTTCATTCGCATCGTTTGCTAAAGTTGATGTGTCTAAAGTTTATGGGCGAATTAAGATTGTTGACTCATTCCCTGATTACAAGGTCAAAATAGTTAATTCTTTCTCTGATTTAAAAGTTCAGAAAGTCGATGCTTTTGCAAATAGTGCGGGTAGATGGCAAATTGTTGATAGCTTTCCGGATTACAAAATACAGATTGTCGAATCTTTCCCTGACTTTACTATTCAATATGTATCTAGTTTTCCGGGTGTTAATTAAAAAACCGCAATTAAGCGGTTTGATCATTTATACTAATTTTATAATTATTTACTTAGCAATTCTTTCTTGAGCCATTTTCCCTGTATATACACATATTGCAGAATTATAATTATTATAAGCAATGGCATAAGAAAAATCGCAATAATATGCTGGATACTTTGTTCCTATAGTGTCACCAGCACTACATTGACCACTACCTAAAGTTTCTATTAGTGTGTCATTATTATCTCCTAAGCAAGCTTTACCTGTTAGGCTTGTTTTATTATCACCACAACCAATTAACACAAAGCTAACAATTGATATAGCTAGTAACCGTTTAAACATTTATAATTTCCCTTTAATAGTTGATGAAAGGTAATTATACACAATTTACCGTCTAATGAATAAAAAACTATTTTATATCAATGCATCAGAATGATTAAATATACAGTTATTATTTATGACTACTCGTAAATTTTTATACTTTATGCGGTAAAAATGAATAGTTATTTATAAACCATTCCAACCATATTTATTTTCCATTGTTAATTTCCCTTATTGCCTTTTTATCTGCATTACACTTCTCAATGACATTTAATAAATGCTCGTTATATCGTAAGCTATCACCAAAAGTCATGGGATTAGGTGGTAAATTTGGCAAACAGTCACTTAATAGATTGGCTGGTATCGGTCGATTCACGTATGCCTTTCGCTCGGCTGTACAAGCTTGCAGAAACAGGCATAGGCACAAACTGCTTAGCACAATCATTATCTTTGAGTTGCTCATTAATTTGCTCCTGCCGTTCTAGTGATTGTTTTTCTAGTTCACGTTTTAATAATTCGTTATCTGCGATGATTTGGTTGTTTCTAGATATGGTTTGCTCTAGCTGGTTAATTTGATTAGTTAGCTCGGCATTGGCTTCTTTTAACCTCTTTTTCTCCTGATAATTGTTGTAGCCAAAATAAATAGAGAAAACAAAACCAACAATAAGCAATGCTATGCTTAATAACTTTTCTTTACTCATAACAAACCGTTCTTATAAATCGTCTTACCGCCTTGCTTAACAGCAGTCAAAACTATCTGACGGTTACTATTTTGGCTAAATCCAATATGTACCCACTGGTTGTGCTCCTGGATAAGTTTGTCGAATTGAACACCAGCATCAATCAATCTTTGACATATTTCTTTAGGTGTACCATACGGTGAATGAAAATCGACAGCTAACCCCTGTGTATGCGCACTGGTTGACACTCCGCCTACTCTTGCATTTAATGCGGTACAACGATAACCAGAGGTAATAATTATCGGCTTACCCGGTGCTTTTCTAACCATCTCTAATTTGATAGCGGTCAGTTGTACATTTGGCATTAAATTTTGGGGTACTGAATTATCAATTTTTAAACGACTAGCAGTTGATGAACGTGTAAATTCTTCTAGAGTGAAATGTTCAGTTAATTTCATTAATCGTCTCCTTTAGCTTTTCTTATTAGCCGTTCTTCTAATGCTTTTATTAGAGCTGCTCCAGACCAGCCAGCTAAACCAGCAATACCGCCTGCTAATTCAAAATCCCAGTTGAAATAACTTGCGGCTAATACAACAAGCGTTCCAGCAAATATCGATATAAATATTTGCGCAAATAACACCCAGATATTGAATTTATTGCCATTTAGAAACTGATAGCAATAACTTGATAGAGAACCAAGCAAAGTGACGAAAAATAAATAAACTACAACTGTCCAATTGACGTTGTTAGGGTCTTTTATCGGCATGTTTAAATCTTCTTATTAAATGAGAGGTAGCGTACTAGCTAATGTTTAGTTATGTGTGTGTCTAGCATTGCTACCGATTATGTGATGAGTGATGAGTTAATACTCAATATTGATAATAAAAAATACAATCAGCGTAAATATAGTGTTTTAATGTGTGTTAATGCTGATTGTAAAACATGCATAAAAAAACCGACGAGAGTCGGCTTAATTACATTGTTGAGTAACGAATTTGTTATCATTACCCTGAATTTGTTCTATTAGTTTGTGTTCAGAATCAGATAAATTCACATTGTATTTATCTGACATATAGAAATAAGTACGAGCTATAACGCCACGGATTTCGTTACGAGGCTGAAATTTTCTATCTTTTTTATAAGTCCATTTATGTAAAAAATTCTAATTTCTTAACTCAGACTAATATATTTTATTGTTTTGGGCAACCGCTCTTATCCATATGAATTACAAACGGCTTTTCATCTTCAATAGAATATATATAAGACACTCCATTAGGAAATATCATTTTTAATTGTTGGAGTATTTTAGGTTTTGATTCATCTATATTACAGTATTTATCAACTGCTGATACTTTTAATAAAGCTTTAAGTATTTCATCACTAAAGTTATCTTTTGTATATTTTTTCACGCTTATTTTAAAGAATAATTCATTATTTTTTTTATAAACATCTTGCAATATAGAATATTCATCTAGATCCTTAGGAATTATTTTTTTAAAGGTTTCTATTATATTATCCTGTAATAAATTCAAATCGGCTTGAAGTTTTTGCACATCAATCTGATTACTAAAAGGATTTTCTTTGTAATATTTACAAAAAGGCAAAGTATCTTTATTGGTAGTATTAAGGTAATTAATTTCTATTTTATTGTAAGAATAACCTGGCATGTCATAGATAAGCTTTAATGCGGAATTTTCTATGTTCTCAACTTTTAGCTTACTAACGAATCCATCTTTAATTGATAATTGCCCTATGTATATGATTCCATCTTCTATTTTATATTGTTTAATAGTTTCGCCATTATATAATGCTTTTTTTGCATCGTTATCACAAATATACGACTTTAAAGTAACTGTGCCATTATCGTAAAATGTGACAATATTAGCTTCATAACCAATTTCATACATATTCCATTTACCAATAATTTTTTCTTTTAATTCTTGGTCTGGTAATTTCTGTTTATCCGCAGCAAAAACAATACAAGGAATAATTAAGAGGATTAATAATATTTTTTTCATATCCATTACCTTTAGGACAATTATACCTAATGATAACAAAAATAATGTAGAAAACTATGTGAAATATTTAACTTTTTTAATAAATAATGTTGACTTTTATTGTAGGGTACCCTGCAATGATAATCATCAAGTAAGGGACTTGATAAGGTAACCCCCGACCTAAGACGAGGGCAAATAAGGAGAGAATAAGATGCGATATATCTTATTTCTCTTGGTGTTAGTAATACTGCTGGTGTCTTTACCAGTTTATTAACATCAATCGAAGGTGGGGTTGCACCCCCACCGACGACCTTAAATATAACAATTTAGCGATTTAAAATCAAGGTGATTGCATGGCATTAACAAGAGCTGAAATAAACGAACGCAGTAATGAAAAGCGTGGTATCAAAAACAATGCTTTTAAGTTAAATATAGATGATATTGCAATGATTAAGCAAACAGCTATAGACTTAGGTTTATCTGAAGCAAAACTTGTTTAGGCAATAAAATTTTACCGAGATAACAAAAAAGCCTCTTAATTGAGGCTTTTAAATTTAATTATTAATAACAAAAAAGCCCAACTATTTATTGAGCTTATATTTTATTCGTTCTGAACTGTATCTAGGCATATTATCCGTTTAAATGTTTAAACAGTCAAGTGCTTTGTTTTCTAAACTACCTACTAGGCGGTAAACTTTTTTTGGCAGTCAATTATTTTATTCTAGTGCAGATTCTTTCTCTTTTTGTTTTAGATTTAGTTACCTCTCCACTCGTATCTGGGCAAGCAAAAAACATCTCCATTTCCCAAGTAAATTTATTGCCTGAATTTTTAATCAGGTTTCGATTTATAGTGTATTCACAATCTCCTTGTTTTCCTTGAATGGTTAAATTTTTATAAATTTTATCTAAGTCAACCTCAGTTGCTTCTTCATTATTCGTTTTTACCATTAAAACACCATCAACAATTTTGTAGATGTGTTTAAATTGTTCACTACTCTCTAAAGAATAGTCATCATATTCTTTAAATTTTGGGTCGTAATTACTATCATATTTTTTTAAGCTACAATCCCACTTACCAACCAAATACTCTTTAGTAACTTTATCATCACCACAGCCGGTTAAAATGAATCCTATCAACCCAAGCAATGCAATTTTTTTCATACCATCTCCTTAATTTTTAGGTAATGGTATGTTATTTAAAGGGTTGGGGCAATAAAAAACCCGCCGAAGCGGGTTGTTAATTTTTAATTGTTTACATTGTTAAACGTTAATCCCTGTGCATACAGGGAACACATGATTAGATTCTGTAACTAATTTAAACGCTGCGGTTTATCCCTATGTATATAGGGAACACTTCAACGGAATTCTATGCCGGCTGATATTGTTCGGTTTATCCCTATGTATATAGGGATAAACCCTTATTATAACTTATTGTTTATTAATTAAAATAGCAAGGCATAAAATTCTACCAATTTTTTTGATGTTTTTTTAATCAGATGACACTTAAACCTCAACCGGTTAAATCTATAATTTTATCAATGTGTTAAATGAAATTAATAAAGAGTTTTGTATACTACCCGTTTTTGTGGTTTTTGTTGGTACCAAGCAATATTTTGTTGGTTAATAGTTCATAGCCTATAGTAAGCTCACGAACATCTAATGTCGCGTTACTTTTATCTTTGATAATTTTAAACATGAAGAAAAGAGAATTTTAAAAAACTTCTTGTGGATTGGATACATTAACCCAATACTATTAATAAAAAATTTAGCCTATATTGTTTTATAAGCAAAATAAAATTCTTGGGATTTTAATGGAGGCGCGTCCCGGAGTCGAACCGAGGTAGACGGATTTGCAATCCGCAGCATGGCCACTCTGCCAACGCGCCGTAGAGGTCTATCTGAATAGGTGGCAAATATTAGCATTGGCTTACTCTATCGTCAAGGTTAAATAGGTTATAAATACAGCAGTCGTAGCGATTATTTCAATTGTCCTATATTTAGGACATTAATAAAAAATTTAAAAGCACCTACGTCAAGATAAATTATTGCAAAAAAAGTTGAGGAACGGGGTTTTTGAGTTTAAAAATCGACTTTATCCGTAAAAAAATACCTTTTTATATACCTAGAAATAAAAAGAATATAATTCGTGTTATAGATTCCAACTTTTTAAAATAATATTTATTTTTGTATAGAAATTGATTTATCACTTGATAATTGACCGTATTTAGTATAAAAATAGCGCTGCATTTAACAATATATTTTTAAGGAAAGGAAATGTTCAAAAAATTACTAGCTGTATCATTATTAAGTTTTGTCCTAGTTGGTTGTGGTGACGATGGACCTAAAATTGATTTATCTACTCAAGAAACTTATGCAACTTCTATTCAAAAAGCTACTGAAAAATTAAGTGACTCTGATAAGCTTGCTTTTGGACGAGCAGTAACTAAAGTAGCTTCTACTGCTGCACTTAACCCAGCTAATGCTGGCGATCAAAATAAAATCTTTACTGAAATGAAAAATAAACTTGATGGAAAAACAGCAAAAGAAATTATCAGTGAATTTGATAAATAATTTTCTTTTATTACACTAAAAACCCGCTTTTGCGGGTTTTTTTTATGGAAAAGTCTAATATTATTGAATCTTTTTTATTATTGATAGCAACTAATAGGATTATGTGAAGTAAATTTGATTAATAAATTATAAAATTATTTTTAATTTCTAAAACGAATTTTATATACTTGCTTCACTAAAATAGTTTTTTGAGGTATGCAATGATTGAACTAAAACTCAGAGAAGTAAAAAAAGACTTATCAACTAAGGAGTTAAAAGTATCCGAATATATTATTGCAAATACTCAAGCGCTAAAAAATATGAGTATACAAACCTTAGCAAAACACAATCATGTTAGCACAACGACTATTTTACGACTTTGTAACAAATTAGGTTATAAAGGTTTTAGTGATTTTAAGGTCGATCTTATCGGCTCAATTCCTCAAAAGCTTAGTACTGAAATTCTTCAAGATGATATTAATTTGAATGACTCTCTTGAGGAAGTAAATAGCAAAGTTCAAGCTATGGAAAAATCCTCTATAGACGAAACGCATTCCATTGTTAATACACATGCATTAAACAGTGCCATCGAATTAATAATCAAAAGTAATAAAATTGTGATATTTGGCGTAGGAAGCAGTGGCTTGGTTGGTAAAGAGTTTGAATATCAACTAATTAAAATCAAGAAAGATGTAAATTGTCATTTTGATGCTCATATTTCACGTAGTTTGATCAGCACGTTAGACAAGAATGATCTTGTTATTATTATTTCGCATTCTGGTGAAACGCCTGAATGTGTAGATTTACTTAAACTTGCTGGACAATCATCAGTCCCTTCTATTGCTATTACTAAAATGGGACAAAGTCAAATTTCATCATTAGCCTCTTTTGTCTTACATACGACATCTATGGAACACGCTTCTAGATTGATTCCTGTTCGTTCCAAAATTTCACAAATATCAGTCATTAATATGTTGTTAACTAACTTATTTATTCGTAAATATGATGAAAGGTTACTACAGCAAACTCAAAATCGTGAAAAACGAAAATATCCTCGATATACCCAGAAGTAATAACAAATTTACCAATCAAATAATCTCATCAAGTTGAAAAGTCATTAACTTAAACTTTTCCTTTAATAAATTTGATCTTGTTCACAAAATTATAAAAATTTCTTAAAAAATGGATGACTATTTTTAAATGTAGATGTAACTTTATTACTAAACATGCTTATATATTTAGTAATAAAGTTACAAATAAGGAAATTTTTATGTCTAATCCTTTACCTATCATTTTAGCAAGTCATGGCCCTTTTGCTCAGGGTGCACTTGAATGTGCACAGATGCTTATGGGCGAGCAAGAAAGTATCCACATTATTTCAGTTTTAGTTGATAGCAATATCAATAATTTACGAGAAGAAATGCAAAGTAGTTATAAAAAACTTAATCAAGGCAATGGAGTAATTATTTTGGTTGATATTATGGGAGGAACTCCCTGCAATCTTGCTAGCGAATTACTGATATCCCATGATGATGTTTTACTATTTTGTGGTTTTAATATTCCCGTACTACTTGAAGTTTTAAACAATCGAGAAGGAACATTGAACGATGCCAAACAAGCTATTGAAGAAGCATTTCCTCAAAGCTGTAAAGACGTTAGACAACTGCTAAATATTAAAAATGAAGAAGTTAATGAATTGTAAGGAGAACACCAATGCCAATTAATGTAGCACGAATCGATGACCGATTAATTCATGGACAAGTTATTACTACTTGGGTGAAAAACTATGATATCGAGCAAGTATTAGTCATCAACGATAAAGTTGCTGATGACAAAGTTCAACAATCAGTATTAACCATGTCTGCACCGCCAGGATTAAAGGTTTTGATCTTTGGAGTACAGCAATTTATCGAAATCTTAAAAAAGACACCTATCAAAAAAAGAACAATGTTACTGTTCACCAATAGTATTGACGTTGATGCATTAGTGGACGGTGGATTGTCACTGGAAAAACTCAATGTAGGTGGAATGAGAATGCAAGATGGTCGTCATCAATTATCAAGAGCGGTGTCTGTCACACCAGAAGAAGAACAAGCGTTTAGAAATCTCATTGCAAAAAATGTTGAAGTTGAAATTCAGATGGTGCCTAAAGATCCCATTGTCGATCTAAAAACCCTACTCAGCTAACACTATTTATTAAAACATTTATTTCTATAATTTGGAGGTTAACTCATGTTAACACAAGCTATTCTTGTCGCCATTTGGGCGGGAATTTGTTCACTCGATGATGTCGGGCCACAAATGTTACGTCGGCCTTTATTAACCGGTACTGTAGCAGGCATCATCATGGGTGATATGGTTCAAGGATTAGCCATTGGTGCAACACTTGAACTTATGTGGATGGGCGTTGGAAATGTTGGAGCTTACTCAGCGCCAGATATTGTTGCTGGTGCAATTATTGGCGTTTCATTAGGTATTTCAACTGGCGGTGGCGTTGCCACTGGAGTTGCATTAGCCCTACCCGTTTCAATACTTTGCCAACAATTACTTATTCTATGGCGATCATTTGCTTGTTTCTTAAATCCATGGGCAGAAAAAAGCATACAAAATGGAGATTATAAAGGACTAGTTAAAGTACATTATTTTTCAACACCTATATGGTTTTTAATTAGAGCTGTTCCATGCTTTTTAGCAATTTATTTTGGCAGTGATCTGATTAAAACAATTTTAGACGCTATTCCAAAGAATATAATTGATGGTATGGGTGTCGCTTCAAAATTAATCCCAGCAGTAGGTATTTGTATTTTATTGTTGATGTTATTAAAAGGCTCAATGTGGTTCTTCTTTTTACTCGGATTTGTTTTAACTAGTTACCTAAAACTACCAATCATACCAGTTACCTTTGTTGCACTTGCCTTTGCTGTCTTATATGACATGGCATTCACCGCGGGCAAAAACAATAATCAAAATAATCAAGAAAAACCTATGCAAAATGACAGTATTGAAGAGGAATATGACCTATGAACAATGAAAAGAAAATTACTAAAAAAGATCTTAATAGTGTCTTTTGGAAAATACAAACAATCCCTTTTTCATTCAACTATGAAAAATTACAAACGATTGGATTTGCTCACTGTATGATTCCAATTCTAGACCGTCTTTATAAGGACGCCGATAAAGAAACTCGCGTTAGAGCAATGCAACGCCATTTTGAGTTTTTCAATACGCAAGTTAATGCCGGAGCATTAGTTCTTGGCGTTACAGCTGCTGTCGAGGAGAAAACAACGGAAGAAGAAAAAGATGCGGTCATTTCGCTAAAAGCTGGATTAATGGGCCCGTTTGCAGGTTTGGGTGATAGTCTACTGAAATTTACTTGGATGCCGATATGTGGAAGTATTGGCGCAGCTTTTGCGTTACAAGGTAATATCATTGGACCCATATTAATGTTTTTCATCTATAATTTAGTCAACATTTTTACAAAATATTTCTTTGTTCATTATGGATATAACAAAGGAATTGATCTTATAGAACAATCTAAAAATTCAAATATTATTCAGCGAATTAGTAACGTTGCTAATGTCGTGGGCGTAATGGTGCTAGGATCGTTAATAGCCTCAACAGTAAAAGTATCAACACCTTATTTAATTGAAGTTGGTGAGCAATCAATAAAAGTTCAAGAAATGTTTGATAAGGTAATGCCAAATTTATTAACGCTTCTTTTTACCTTAGCTGTATTTTTCTTAGTTAGGAAATTTCAAGGTAAATATACAGTATCGCTCATTATTGCTGTAATGGTAATTGGAGTCGTTCTTTCATCAGTCGGCATATTACACTAGGTAGGAAGAAAGTTATGTTAGAAAAAAATAATGAAATATCAGTAATTAGGAATAAGCAAGGAAAATTAGAAGTTACTTTTAATAGTGATAAGCCTGCAGATTTATATTGGACAACCGAAGCTGATGTAAATACTAATAATAAAACGCTAATTGGAAAAGCATTAAAATCCCCAGTAATATTTGATGATCCATTAAACGCTAAAAGCCGAATCTATCTCATATTACAAATAAATGACCAAAAACCATTTTTATTTGGCGAACGAACATTACCAATCAATGGACTAAATAATTTCCGTGATTTTGGAGGTTATGTCGGTGCAAAAGGAAAACGTATAAAATGGGGAATGTTGTATCGTTCTAATCATCTTCATGGCCTAAAACCTGATGCACAACAATATATAAAAGCATTGAATATAAAAACAATCATTGATTATCGTTGTGAAAATGAGGTTAAAACAAGCCCGAATTGTTCAATTGGTGAAAGACAAACTTTTAATTTGGATGCCTCTGCTCAAACAGCAGAATTAGCTGCACAATTTGCAGCTGATCCAAGCAATGAAGATCGGGCATTAATTGAAAGTGTTCTTCGTGATATTCCAAAGGAGTTGGTTAATGGTGACGGTATACAAGTACTTGAGCAATATCGTAACTTTGTACTAAGTGAAAAATCTAAAAAAGCCTATCGAGAAATGTTAAGAGTAATTTTAGATTCAAATAACAGCCCTAGCCTTCAACATTGTCGAGGCGGTAAAGATCGGACGGGTTATGGTGTATTGTTAATTCAAGTTATGTTAGGTGTATCTGAATCAGATATTATATATGATTATATGCTAACACATGATAATCGATTGGAACGCAATAAAATAAAAATGGCAGCTTATCGAGAAATCACTGATAATGAAGACGTTTTGGGTTATCTACTAAGTTTAATTGATACCCGAGAAATCTTTATTAATGAGGTTTTCGATACTATGAGAAAAATTGCGGGCTCACCTAGCAATTACATTAAGCAAGAACTTGGTTTTACCGATAAAGATTTCGAAAAAATGGCGTCTATTTATCTCGAAGCTTAATCATTCAGTTAATAATTTAAAAGCGTAATTGTAAAATTGCGCTTTTTTCAATTTAAACAAATTATTGAAATTAATTGTAAAAACATGAAGCATAAATAAAAAGTGCTGAAAAACTTTAAAATGAGCTTTCTACTTTTTCCACTGTTCAACTAAATCTAATTAATCTAAGTATAATTTTCGAAAGTACAAGAAAATCAATAATCACCACTTATCAAAAGATGTCAGATGTATTTCCATGCTGAAGTGAAATTGAATTTATATTCAATAATGAAGAAAAATTTTAAAAAACTGATGATTATAAAGCTATGAATCCATTACTATATTTGATTAAATTCTTAATCTAATGCTTTTAATTATTTTTTGAAGCATTAATTGAGACAAAGAATATACCCATCATTAATAATGCATAACGCTGTAATGTTTATCATGCTAAATGACAAAAACTAATATTGTTAGAAGACATTTAACCCAAATAAACTTATTTAAAATTTTGTAATATCGTTAACCAATCATCACTTAATTTTGCATGAATAGTGATAGGGGTAGATGTAATGGGATGAATCATTTTAACAGTACTAGCATGTAACATCAGGCGCTTAATATCAAAATATTGACTAAAAGCTCGATTTTGATGAAGATCACCATGTTTACTATCACCTATGATAGGGTGAAAAATATGTTTAAGATGACGACGTAATTGGTGCTTTCTTCCTGTTTGTGGTTTTAATTCAACAAAGCTATATCTAGCTGTTTTATATTTACCCACTTCAATAGGCAACTCTATTTTACTCAAACCTTTATAAAAAGTTATAGCATCTTGGGCCGGCTTATCTTTACGAGTAAACTTATCAGCGATTTTATCCAACTCTTCAACTAAGGGATAATCAATGATTGCTTCATCATCAACATAACCACGTACAATAGCATGGTAAACTTTTTCTATTTGTTTGGATGCAAATTGTTCAGATAACAATCTTGCAATCTCACTTGATAAAGCAAAAATTAATACACCTGATGTTGGTCGATCAAGACGGTGGATGGGATAAACATGCTGTCCGATTTGATCGCGCAACGTTTGCATGACAACGACAGTTTCATTTTTATCAAGCCAGCTTCGGTGTACTAACCACCCTTCTGGCTTGTTGATTGCGATTAAATCATTATCTTGATAAAGAATTTCAAAGACCATCTTAAAATTAATATTTCTAATTTAAAAATATTTTTTCAAGTTCAGCAGCAATACTTGGGCTGTTATTATCGCCAATTGAATAATTGGCTTTTTCTTTGACTTCTTTATCCGCATTACCCATTGCTATGCCTAATCCTGCTATGGATAACATACTGATATCATTGTAACTATCACCAAAAGCTACAATTTCACTTAATTTGATATTTTCATGTTCAGCCCAATGCTTTAATCCGTTTCCTTTAGTATTCCCTTTTACCGCCACATCAGCACGATTTGACCATGACCATTCACAAGAAAACTCTCCAAGCGCATCAACCGCATTTGAAAATTGTTTTAATGCTGAAATATCATGACTACTAGTCGCAAATTTGAAAATCAAATTTGCTTGATCAATCAGTTTCTCGAAGTCATCAACTTTTTTAACTTCTGGTTGTAGAAATTCAGGTAAAGACTTCACCCATTGAAAGAAACCTTCTAAATGATCATCAAGAACTTCATAATTCATAAACTGATCAGTATAAATCATAGTATGAATGCCATATTGGTTAACTAAATTTAACAATGTCTTTGCTTGTTGTTTAGTCATTGGTTTTGCAGCAAAGTTTTGCTGCTTTTCGAAATCGTATAAATAGGTTCCATTACAGCAAATCGCAGGTGTAGATAATTTTAGTTGGTAGTAATAAGGGTGAATCACGGTATGATGACGACCTGATACCAAAATAACTTTAATTCCTTTATCACTAATTCTTTGTATCATATCTACTGTTTCAGGAAGGATTAAACGATTACTACCAAGTAACGTACCGTCCATATCAAATGCGACTGCTTTATATTTCATAAGATTTCTCTTCCTCTTTCTTCTTAATACCCATTAATAGCTAATAATCTGATTGTTGGTAAATTATCAAAAGCTAAAAATCTATCTTTTGTCGCCCAACAAAGGAATGTGACAATGTCGTACCATCAACCATTTCAAGCTCTCCACCCACTGGTACACCGTGCGCAATGCGAGTCGCAACGATATTAAATTCATTACACATCTGGGCGATATAATTGGCGGTAGCATCACCTTCAACCGTGGGATTGGTAGCTAAAATAACTTCACTAATTGATTCTGAACTTAACCTACTTTTTAAAAGGTCGAGACCAATATCACTCGGACCAATACCATCAAGTGGTGACAGATGCCCCAGTAAAACGAAATAACGACCACTATACTGCCCTGTTTGTTCAATAGCAAAAATATCTGCTGGTGATTCAACCACACAGAGTTGATCGCTACTTTGCCGACGGACATTCGCACAGATATTGCAGATCTCCTGTTCAGTAAAGGTTCGACATTGTTTGCAATGACCAATATTATTCATAGCCTCATTTAACTCATGAGCTAAATGGAGACCAGCTTGACGATTACGTTGTAATAGATGATAAGCCATTCGTTGTGCTGATTTTGGACCAACTCCAGGTAAGCAGCGAAGTGCGCTAATAAGTGATTCTAGTAACGGACTGATTTGCATGAATTAACCACATAATTAAAAGATGAATAATAATACCTTGTTTGAATTGTCTGTAAAACAAAAAATATTCTATTACTATAATTTAAAAATAATTAATCTTTCATATATCACTAATAACCATTAGTAACTGAAAATTAAGCTTAGTTGTGTTTTAGATTATTTTTTACTGCGACGATAAAAGCTTTTGGGCTCTTCGCCTTTTAATAGGCGCATTATGTTGCTACTATGGCGAATAATGATTAAGCATGAAAGCATTGTAACAGGTAATGTTAATTCTGGTTTAAATAACCAAACATATAAAGGTGCAAAAAGAAAACCGACTATTGCCGCCACAGAAGAATAACCCGTTGTAATTAATGTAAAAAACCAAGTCAACAAAAAGCAACCTGTAAAATCAAGTCCAATCGGCGCCATCATTCCTAACGCAGTTGCAACACCTTTTCCACCACGAAAATGAAAAAAGCATGGAAAAATGTGTCCAAGACAAGCCGAAATACCAATAATACCTAAAAAGAAAGGTGATATTCCTAGTCGATAAGCAATATAGACCGGAATAGCACCTTTTAACATATCAAAGATTAATACAAAAACAGCAGGTAATCGCCCATTAATCCTTAATACATTTGTCGCACCGGGGTTATGAGAACCATATAAAGAAGGATTATGTAACTTCATCAAATGGCAAATTATCATAGCACCTGAAAGTGAACCACAGAGATAAGCAATAATGATCATTAGTATAATCTGTAATGACAAAACCCTTCTCCTATGGTTAACTTTATTTATATAACAATTCTTACTACTTTTGCTTTTCCAGTAATGGTTTTAAGTATTTACCAGTATAAGATTTTTTCGATTTAGCAACGTCTTCTGGTGTTCCTTCGGCGATGATTTCTCCACCGCCACTACCTCCTTCTGGACCTAAATCGACAATCCAATCGGCAGTTTTGACAACATCTAAATTATGTTCGATAACTACAATAGTATTGCCTTTATCTCTCAATGAGTGTAGTTGAGCAAGCAATTGTTTTACATCCGCAAAATGTAAGCCCGTAGTTGGTTCATCTAGGATATAAAGTGTGCTACCAGTATCTCGCTTAGATAACTCTTTTGCAAGTTTTACTCGTTGCGCTTCACCTCCAGATAATGTTGTTGCTGATTGACCAATGGTAATATAAGCAAGACCAACATCAATTAAAGTCTGTAATTTGCGTGAAATCATCGGTACCGCGTCAAAAAATTCTCGACCTTCTTCAACAGTCATGTTGAGGATTTCATTAATCGACTTACCTTTGTATTTGATTTCTAATGTTTCTCGATTATATCGTGCGCCATGACACTGATCACAAGGTACATAGATATCAGGTAAAAAATGCATTTCAACTTTAATTAAACCATCACCTTGGCAAGCTTCACAACGTCCACCTTTAACATTAAAGCTAAAACGTCCAGGATTATAGCCTCTTGCCCTGGCTTCTGGTACCCCTGCATAAAGCTCACGAATTGATGTAAAAAAGCCAGTATAAGTTGCTGGATTAGATCGTGGCGTCCGTCCTATCGGGCTCTGATCTATCGCAATAACTTTATCAAAAAAGTTTAATCCTTTAATTGATTTGAATGGTGCAATTTCGGTTTTTTCAGCGCCATTTAATTCGTTTTGAGCTAATGGATATAAGGTGTCATTAATTAATGTTGATTTACCTGATCCAGAGACGCCAGTAATACAAGTAAATAGCCCTACAGGAATGTTTAATGTGACATCTTTAAGATTATTTCCTGTCGCGCCAATCAATGATAACATCTTTTTCTTATCAACTTTATGACGTTTAGCTGGGATCTCAATTTTCTCTTTTCCAGAAAGATATTTACCAGTCAAAGAGTTCTTACTTGCCATAATCTGTTTTGGCGTACCTTGAGCAACAACTTCACCACCATGGACACCAGCGCCTGGTCCAATATCAATCACATAATCAGCAGCCATTATCGCTTCTTCATCATGTTCAACAACAATGACGGTATTACCTAAATCGCGTAAGTGAGTTAATGTATCAATCAAGCGACTATTATCACGCTGGTGCAAACCAATTGATGGTTCATCGAGAACATACATAACACCAACAAGCCCCGCACCAATCTGACTAGCAAGTCGAATTCGTTGTGCTTCCCCACCGGATAAGGTTTCAGCCGAACGTGACAGGGTTAAATAATTCAAACCAACATTAATTAAAAATTGCAGGCGATCATTAATTTCTTTTAAAATCTTTTCGGCTATCTGCGCTCGTTGTCCAGTTAAATTAAGCTTATCAAAAAAATCTTTGGCTTGTTGTGTGCTTAAATCACTAATTGTTGGTAAATTAGTATCATTAATAAACACATGACGCGCAGTTCTACATAATCGTGAACCGCCACAACATGGGCAAGGACGATTACTGATATATTTAGCTAACTCTTCACGGATAGTTTGTGAATCAGTTTCTTTATAACGACGACTAAGATTATTGATGATCCCTTCAAAAGGGTGATTACGTTTAACGACATCACCACGATCATTGGTATAAACGAACTGTATTTCTTCATCACCAGAACCATTTAATAGAATATCTTTTACTTTGTCAGATAATTTTTCATATGGCTTATCGATATCAAATTTATAATGGTTTGCTAACGATTTTAACATTTGAAAATAGTAGAAATTACGTCTATCCCATCCTTTGATCGCTCCAGCAGCTAAAGAAACTTCAGGCATCTGAACAATACGCTTTGGATCAAAATATTGTTGTACACCTAAACCGTCACATTCCGGACATGCACCAGCAGGATTATTGAATGAGAATAATCGCGGCTCAAGTTCTGGAATGCTATAACCACATATAGGGCAAGCAAAATTGGCAGAAAATAGATGCTCTTCTGCTTTCGGATCATCTAAATTCGCGACTTTGACAATACCATTAGTTATGGAAAGCACTGTTTCGATTGATTCGGCTAAACGTAATTTCAAATCATCCCGAATTCGGAAACGGTCAACAACGACTTCAATTGTGTGTTTTTTCTGAAGCTCAAGTATTGGTGGATCTGAAAGGTCATAAACATCACCATCAACTCGAACTCGAATATAACCACTTGCTGCAAGTTGTTCAAATAATTTAACGAACTCACCTTTACGCTCAGTAACAACCGGCGCAAGCAACATATAGCGGTTTTCAGATGGCAGAGCCATAATACTATCAACCATTTGCGACACAGTTTGCGCAGCTAAGGGTAAATTATGATTTGGACAGCGTGGCTCACCGATTCGAGCAAATAAAAGTCGCAAATAGTCATAAATCTCAGTGATTGTTCCCACTGTTGAGCGAGGGTTATGCGATGTTGATTTTTGCTCAATCGAAATGGCAGGAGATAATCCTTCAATATGATCGACGTCAGGCTTTTCCATTAGTGATAAAAATTGACGAGCATAAGCTGATAATGACTCAACATATCGCCTTTGGCCTTCAGCATATAAGGTATCAAATGCTAATGATGATTTACCAGAGCCGGAAAGACCGGTGATAACAACCAATTTATCTCTTGGTATAACTACATTTATATTTTTTAAATTGTGTGTTCTTGCACCACGAATATCGATATCTTTAATTGACATAGATCTCTTCTTATGTGTGTTTTTAGATAAATAAAATTAACTGTATATTATACCAGTATCAAGTGATTAAATATACAACTATATAGCTCAATAGGGTCTATTAGCAGAAATTCAATAATATAAGCCAAAATTGTCAATTAAATAGCACAAATTAAGCATTTTTACCCCTCAAAAACCCCGTTCCTCAACTTTTTTTCAAAATAGATTAGAACTAAAAGTTATATTTCTATAACTCTAAATTATTGGTTTCTTGAATTTAATCATCTTACAATAAATCATTGATACACTTTTTTGATATAAGGAATAATTTTGAATAACGACGTTTTACAAGCATTAAATTTATTAAAATCGAAAAAATGGATAGATTTGACTCATGCATTTGATCACAATTCGCCCCATTTTTTTATGTTTAAACCGGCTGAAATAAAAACACTATTTGACCACAGTGATGGCTTTTTAGCGCAAAACTTTAGTTTTGCTGGTCAATATGGTACTCATTTAGATGCGCCAATTCATTTTGTTCCTAATACTCGTTATTTGCATGAACTTGAATTACAGGAATTAGCATTACCTCTAATCGTAATTGACCAATCTATACGAGCAAAAGAAGATCCCAATTTTTCTTTTTCTAAAGATGACGTATTAGCTTTTGAAAAGCAACATGGGCAAATTGAAGCGGGTAGTTTTGTTGCACTGAGAACAGACTGGAGTAAGAAATGGCCATCACAATCTGCAATGGAAAATAAAGATGAGGATGGAAACAATCAAATTCCTGGCTGGGGACTTGATGCATTAAAATTTTTATTTGAAGAACGAAAGATTAAAGCGATTGGCCACGAAACTTTTGATACCGATTCAGCGAAAGCATTTCGAGAAAATAATGCACTAAAAGGCGAATACTATGTTTTAGAGCAAGATACTTATCAAGTAGAATTAATGACAAATTTAGATCAATTGCCAACCAAAGGCGCGGTTATCTTTAATATTGTAGCCAAACCAAATAACGCTTCGGGTTTTCCAGTACGCTCTTTTGCAATACTACCGTAATCTATTTTGCCTAAAAATCGATATTGAATATTTTTAGAGCCAAATTATTCTGATAGAAAAAACGGTCATTACTGACCGTTTTATTTACTAATCTTCAATTAGTTTTGGCGTAGCATCCAAAGGAATAATAGCACCTCGATACTGAATCACGGTACCGGCAACTAGGTGACCTTGACTTGCTGATTGTGATGGATTTTTGCCACTTAAACGTGCAGCTAAATAACCCGCACTAAATGAATCCCCAGCTGCCGTGGTATCAATAACATCATCTTTAGCAATTTTATTTGCTGGAACGTCAAAACGCCCTTCCACAGAATCAATAATACAACTATCGCTACCACGTTTAATGACTACTTCAGAAACACCAAACTTTTTAGTTCGTTCAATTACTTGTTCGTACGGTAACTTGCCCCATAATAAGTCTTCATCATCTAAAGTCAAAAACGCAATATCAGTAAATGATAAAATATCAGAATAGACACTTCGAGCCAAATCCAAGCTACTCCATAAACGTGGTCTAAAGTTATTATCAAAAATCACTTTACCACCATTGGCTTTAACTTGTTTTAATAGATCTAATAATTTGATAATACTTTCCGCATCTAAAATTGCAATACTGATACCACTCAGATAGACATAATCGTATTTAGCAATTTGATCAGCAATTTTTGCTGTTTCAGCTGTTTTTAACCAAAATTTAGCAGCTGCATCATTACGCCAATAATAGAAAGAACGCTCACCCTGTTCATCAGTCACAATAGAATAAAGTCCTGGCATTTTATCAGACATTCTTTGTACCAAATCAGTTGAAATATGCTCTTTTTGCCAGCTATCAAGCATCTCTTGACTGAAAGGATCAGTTCCTAAACCAGTCACATAATGAATCGAAAAATCTTTATTTTTTAATAAACGAGATAAATAAACCGACGTGTTAAGAGTATCTCCCCCAAAGCTACGGGTTGTTGAATCTTGTTTTATTGAAAGTTCAATCATACATTCGCCAATAACAGCGATTTTTGTTGTCATAGTGCTACCTAAAATCCTTACTTCTATTTATAAATAATCTAATGCGATTTTTACCACAACTTTACGAACCGTTGCAATCTTATTATCGACAGCACAAAGCGGTTTATGTACTTCATTAGGTAAAAATACAATAAAATCGTCTTTCTGTAATACTAACATAGTTTCTTCGTTAGGTGTTTTGATAAAAGCGATATCATTTTCTGCTATTTTATCTTCTAATACTTGTGTATGAGGAGGTAGAGTGGAAACAGCCATTCCTTCTTGACCATCTAAAACAATCTGCACATCAATATACTTTTTATGGTACTCAGGGTTTGCTTCATGAATATATCTTAATGAATTGTCAGAAACCATAAAAAACATATTATCGCTGTCAATATCATAACGACCAGCTGGTGTATTGCTATTAACGTTGTCTTTTACATATTCAATTGATTGTTTAATCTTGGTAGGCAAATAAGGAATTAAATCCAAATGATTAACATTACCTAAAATCATACTTAACGGTCCTTAATTTCTCAAATGAGGTAATAACTTAAATTAGCTTTATCCGCTTTTATCAATAGCGAAGAAACCTATATAAAAAGAAGTATATACTTAAGTTAGTCATTTTTGTAGATCATTTAGCAATAAGTTTTTAAAGGTTTTTATGTTGTAATTGACATGCTATACTTCAAAAAAATCATAAAAAACTGAAAAAATGAAAACATTTGTAATAAATTTAGAAAGAGAACCCCAAAAAAAACAATATATACAACAAGAGTGTCAAAAATTAAAGCTTGATTTTGAAATTTATAATGCAGTCGATGGAAGTAAACTGACAGAATCATTCATTAAAAATAATGTTCTTGATTATCCAAATAATTTTTTAACTAAAGGTGAGATTGGCTGTGCACTTAGCCATTTTAATATCTATAAAAAAATTGTTGATGAAAATCTACCTTATGCTTTGATTCTTGAAGATGATTCAGTCCTATCTAACAATCTTCCTGATTTTTTAAACAGCTTTGAAACGAAAAATACCAAAAAAGGCATTTTTTTATTAACCGCCGACTTCCATTATCTGATTAATAAAAAATATAAATTAGATAATTTCGAACTTGTTGAAATTACTCGCGCCGTGAGAGCCAACGGTTATATCATTACTAATGACGCTGCAAAAAAACTAATAAAATTCTTATTTCCTATTCGTTATGAAGCGGATATGTTCAAAGTTTTTAAATTATGTGCCAATATTAAATTGTATGCTACTTTACCGGCGTTAATAACAAGTAATGATGTATGTTCACTAAACTCATCAATCCATAATGAGCGAATACACCAAATCAAACAACGTTCAGAGTACAGAAAAAAATTATTTAAAAAAGACAAAAAGCAAAGACGGATCGCACTATGGTTTTGGAAGCACTTTATCAATCGTTTTGAAAAAAACAAATATTATATCGATTAAAGTAAGCATCACTTTTCTGTTATTTTTGATTTATATAAGATTCATGAAAAGATATTTTTCTTAATTAATACAATTAAGGTATTTATTTTTATTAATCGAATACGCTCAACCAATGAATACCAAGTTTTTAAGTTTATATCATAAGCCTTAAAACAATTATTATGAAATACCAATGATATAAAAAAGCCTTGATAAACAAGGCTTAAGATAAAAAGATTATATGGTATTTGTTGCAATTATTCCCACTCAATAGTGGCAGGCGGTTTTCCACTTATATCATATACAACTCGTGATATTCCATTGACTTCGTTGATAATACGATTTGATACTCGCCCTAAGAATTCGTAAGGTAAATGTGCCCAGTGAGCGGTCATGAAGTCGATAGTTTCAACAGCACGTAATGAGACAACCCAATCATACTTACGTCCGTCTCCCATTACTCCAACTGAACGTACTGGTAAGAATACGGTAAATGCTTGACTGACTTTGTGGTATAGGTCAGCTTTATAAAGTTCTTCGATAAAAATAGCATCGGCTTGACGCAGTAAATCACAATACTCTTTTTTCACTTCACCGAGAACACGCACTCCTAAACCTGGACCTGGGAATGGATGACGGTAAAGCATATCGTAAGGTAAACCGAGTTCTAAACCAACTTTACGTACTTCATCTTTGAATAATTCTCTTAATGGTTCTACTAGCCCCATTTTCATATCTTCAGGTAAACCACCAACATTATGATGTGATTTAATCACGTGGGCTTTACCTGTATCAGCAGCAGCAGATTCAATGACATCTGGATAGATAGTACCTTGAGCAAGCCATTTGACATCTTTTAATTTTGCCGCCTCTTCATCAAAAACAGCGACAAATTCACGACCAATAATTTTACGTTTAGCTTCAGGATCTGCCTCTCCCTTCAGTGCAGCCATAAAGCGATCTTCGGCATTAATTGCGATAATATTTAACCCAAATTTATCACCAAACATATCCATGACTTGCTTTGCTTCATTTAAACGTAATAAGCCATGATCAACAAATACGCAAGTTAACTGGTCACCAATGGCTTGATGTAATAATAATGCAGTAACCGAAGAATCAACACCACCTGATAAACCTAATAATACTTTATCTTTACCGACTTTTTCTTTTATACGAGCAATTGCATCAGTAATAATAGAAGACGGTGTCCATAGCTTTTCACACTGACAAATATCAATAACAAAACGCGTTAATAACTCTAATCCTTTAACCGTATGCGTGACCTCTGGATGAAACTGTACGCCATAAAACTGTTTTTCATCGTTGGCCATAATGGCGAATGGACAAGTTTCTGTTTGCCCAATTAAGGTAAATGTGTCAGGTAATGAAGTAACTTTATCACCATGACTCATCCATACATCAAGTTGCTCTATACCAGCATCATTGGTGCTATCTAAAATACCGTCTGTTAATTTTGATTTTGCAACAATATCAACTTTAGCGTAACCAAACTCTCGTTGATTAGAAGCTGTAACTTGTCCCCCCTTACCTACTTGAATTGCCATAGTTTGCATACCATAGCAGATACCTAACACGGGCACGCCAGCATTAAACACATATTCTGGTGCACGAGGGCTATTTTGGTCAGTAGTACTTTCAGGACCACCAGATAGAATGATACCTTTAGGGTTAAATTGTTTGATTTTTTCTTCCGAAACATCCCATGGCCAAAGTTCACAATAAACACCTATTTCACGAACCCGTCGAGCAATTAATTGGGTAACTTGCGAACCAAAATCAAGAATTAAAATACGTTGCTGGTGGATGTCATTTTTCATCAAATTTATTCCTAAACTATGGACTAATACAAAATCAAGGCGCTATTGTATCATTTACCGATTAAATTGAACGGATTAAATGAAAAACAATTGTAAATATTTTACATTAATATATTTTAAATCGGTTAAATATTTAATCTTGTTAATTTTATTAGATAATTAATTATATTAAAGAATCAAATACCTGACTATATAATACTTATTTATTCATTACGTTAGTTGAGGAATTTTGAATAATCCCACAATTTTAATCTATGCAAAAAATTTTCTTTACTTATTTAATAAGTATACTTATAATAAGTTTACTTATTAAATAGAGGAAAAATAATGAACACAATTTCAATCTCTTTCGTATTACCAACAAAGGCAAAACCATCTAAAATTTGGCAATACTATACCGATCTTAATTTAAGAAAATTATGGGAAACTGATCTTGAAGATTTTCGTATTTTTGGTGACTTGAAAACAGGCACTAAAGGTATTTTTAAATTACAAAATATACCAGAAATGGAAGTGACTTTATCAAAAATCATTGATGAGCAAGAATTTACTGAACAATTTGATATGCCTGAAATAGGTTTACTATTTTTCTCGCATCAAATTGTTGAAATTTCAGAAAATCAATATGCTTTGAAATCAGAGATTTCATTAAAACCAGATACAAAAATGGACACTAAAGCATCCTATGATTTTATAAAACAGATTTCTGATGATATTATTGATAAAACTTACAAATTAAATGGCTTAGTTGAAGGATAAATTATGGCAAAGGGCGATAAGTTTTTGACACAATTTCAAAATGATTCTCAATCCATTGGTTTTATTTTTATGAAAACTTATTCGTCCTGGCATACAAATATCAAAAGTTGTTTGAAAAAACAGTCTATCACTCATCCTCAATTTATCGTACTTGCAACACTTGCTTATTTATCACAATACAACGATGAAATAACACAAGTCACTCTATCCAATCGAACAAATATCGATGTGATGACAATCTCACAAATTTTAGAGAATTTAGAGAAAAAAGATTATATTGAGCGCCACTGTTCAAGCAAAGATAGTCGAGCAAAATCCATTCAACTGACACAAAAAGGGTTTGATAAAGCAAATGAAACTGTACCTTTAGTTGAACAAATTGATAAAGAGTTTTTTTCAACATTAAAGGATGATAAAAAACTATTTATGTCAATGTTATTAACACTATTAGAAAGTCAAGATGAGTAAAGTGATTATCCTTTATCATATTTATTCAAGTTTAAAACATCAAATGGCTTTAATTCATCTAAAAATCAATTTGTTAAGTATTAATAAATGAGTTCTATTTAACAAAAATTTCATTATAAAATGATTTGTTGGGTTAAATTTATTCCAATCTTAAAAATATCACTTTTGCCATTTGCAATAAGTTTTACGCGATGAACATTAAGCCATATTATTTTATTTAACTTGATTATTAGTTACTTTTTTATAAAAAAGTCTATACGTAATGCATGACTAGCCATTACGTATAGAACAAAGAAATAAACTTATAATTCTAAATTACCATTTATGTTCTATTCCAATATTTCCTTTATAGCCTTGATGCTTGGTACTTCCAAAATCATGTTCATAACGAGCATCACCATAAAGAAAATTATCTTTGCCTAATTCCGTTTTTATACCAACCCCCAATTCTCCCCAAGTAGTTGCATAATTTTCACGTAAACTATCTTTACCTATTGTGACATGAGTTGGCTTAATAAAGTCATGCCAAACATTACCAATTGCATAAATCGACATTAATTGTCGATCTGCTGCTTGATTATTATGGTCTACTCGTACACCTATTCTGCCACGCAATTGCTCCTGATTATTCTGATCGACTTGACGATATTTATCTTTAAAACTATCCAAATTAAGATATTGATAAACAAGTTGAGCTTGAGGTTCGATTAGCCATTGGCTTGAATCAAGTTGACTAAAGTTGAAGGCATGTCCGGCTTCTGCTGAAACAGCTACACCAAACCCATTTTGATGGATAGAACGGGCTTCTTTTCGTGCATCATATTTATTGCGGATTGAAGAGAACTGTCCAACTAAATCTAAATAACTGTTATTAGCTGAAAAATAGGTATTAGTTAACCCAAGGCTAAATGCTTCCGAAGTACCTTTTCCGGTTTTTTTGTTATGAGAAATTAAACCATTAACAGCACGATATTTATCGGAAAAATCAGTATTAGCTTTAGTATATGAAAGATAAGCACCAGTATAATTGTGGCTTCCATCTTCGAATAAATTGTTTACCAGATCATGGCCAAGTTGTAATCCATAAACGTCAGTTTCTAAATTCAACCGTTTTTTTCCGTCTGATTTAAGATGTTTGCCTAATATTCTTCCCCAAGTTTCACTTAAATGTTCATCGCAAGTACTACAATTAGCTAAGTTAAAATTAGCATACTCACCTCTACGTTCATGCAAAGTACCAATACTTAATAATCCTTGTTCTTGGTTTACTCGTGGCATTGATACATAGCCAGAAACTGCATTTGAATAGATCACCTTTTTAGGTTTTTCTGGTTCAACGGGTTTGACTGGTTCGAATGGGTCGATTGGGTGAATAGGATTACTTGCCTTCATAGTCCAATAGTATTCATCACCATTAGTTGTTTGACGTTTTGCCAACTGAACTTCTGTTGCACCTGTCGTTTGTGCCTCACCAGTAAAATTGCTTTCTGAGCTTGAAGTTCCGACATCAATAACAGGAATACTATTCAATATTGCAGCAACTTGCTTTATGTTACCATCAATGAAATTTTCAGTTCCATTTGCATTAACAGGAATAACTTTAGTAACACCACTTGCAGCTCCAGTAATTTTTAGTAAGTCTGATTGTGAAGTATTATTATTCCATAACGTATTCATCTTAACTATTGCATTATTTGATGCCGAGTAATTACCTTGAATAGTTAAACTATCATTATATTTTCCATGGGAATGATTATCTAAACTGATAATACCACCATCACTAATAACATTACCTTGTAAAATAAACTCATTTGCGCCCGCATCATCAAATGCAGCATTAAGTAATGCACCATTTGATAAAGTTAAATTATCAAATAAAGTAGTTTTACTGGTATCATTTGCTTTCAAATTCCAAGTAAAACCATTATTTAAGTTTAAGTTGAGTGTAGGAGTTTTATTGGTATCTAAAACTTCACCCTCTTCAGTTTTAACCAAACCTTTATAAACCAGCCCAGTCATACTTCCATTGTCAGAAGCATTAAAGGTAACTGATGACGCTTGATAATCATCATGACTTTGTTCTGTGCCAGTTTGATCATAGGTATTTGAAAAGAACTGATAACCAGATGCGGTATAATTTCCACTCACGTTAAGAATATAACCCGCATCATTTGCTGTTAGATCAGTTTTATCACCGGTAAAAGATAATACAGTATCGACTTGACCTTGATCGACAAAAATTAAATCTTTGCGACCAACAGAACCACTGATAACCGGGTCAGCACTAGTACCATTCGTAGTAAATATCGCATTTTTAAAGCTTGCACTTACACCATGTGATGCAGCCTGTTCAAATACACCACTTGAATTAGCATCATCATGAGTCCCGATTTCAAGTGCATAACCATTTGTTTTGATGATTGTCGAACTATCGTCATAATCTGCTTTTAATAAAGAATTGCGAACCATCTTAATACCAGAACCATTTAAAGCATTTGTAGTATCAATATTAAGTTCACCATGAGATTCTAAAATACCAGCACCTTCACCAGTATTACGCGTCTTTCCTAATTTGACACCCACACTGTCCCAGTTCAATGATGAACTATCGCTACCTTTATTCAACACTATGCTATTTTTAGCGCCTTTTAAAATCACTATTGGTGTTAATTGACCATCAGCACCAGTATCATTCGCTCCACCATGATTGGTTGCATTACCCGATACATAAATACCGATGGCGCGATTACCAGTCAAAGTCATATCCAAATCATCATTAACAATAACTCGCCCTGCAGAACCTTGACCATTATTGTCATATGCTCCTTGAATAGCACGAATACCATTATTTAATATTGGAGAGGTTTTACCACCTGACGTTGTTTGGTTGATCGTCAGTTTATCAACTGTCACTGTGCTATATTTACCATTATAGGCGTTTCTCTCACCGGCATTTGCAGCTGAACCCGTTAATATCCCATAAGCAGCCACACCACCACTAGAGTTACGACCACGTGTATAGTTATCAGTTATATTTAATACAACATCTTTAGCAGTAATATCGACATTGTGATAAGTCGTAAGCCCCATCACATTACCATCATTCTTTATAGTGAAATTTAAATTACCCGCTTTAATTGAGCCACCAGAAACACCATAAGTATATTGGTTACCTAATCCAGTATAATCGGCACTGACATTTGCAGTAAGGGTCGTATCACCCACATTGAGTTGTTCATGTAATTTACTCCTAGTTAAAATATAAAAACTAGCATTGCCACTTTGCGTTGCAGTAGCAGCATTAATATTATTACAACTAGGATCATTTTGGCCTACTAAATAAGATCCATCAGAATTTGCTATACAATCCAATGCAAACGAAAAAGTTGAAGCTGATAAAATTGAAACAGTTATCACTACTTTACTAACACGTCGTGCCAATTCAGAACAAACTATGCTAGTACCAGTTAGAAAATTAAATTTTGTTTGGTATATTTGATTCATAATTCTATCCTTATAGACTTTAACATTGAACTTTTTTTACAACGGTGTTTGTTTTTGATTTGTGGTAACCATAAAAGCAGAGATTATTTTTTAGAACTTTTTTACAAATAGATTTCAATAAGAAAGATTCATTCCGTCCAAATGGGCAAAAGAAAGATAAAAGCCATAACTGTTTACTTTCATCTCTCTTATTACATTGAACAAAACTCACATAACTTTTCGTTTTGTTTAGATATTCCCGTTCCTCATCTTTATTTAAATAAGCCCAATTGAGATAACCGAGTGGTCGATTATTTTTAATGAGTAAAATGAAATTCCTAGACTGAATAGTAGGCAGTAAAGTTTCCAATGCTGAACTTATGGCAACATTTCTATAATTGGAATTCCTGTTCCATAACCAAACCATAGCGCCTAATACTTCGGCTTCATTCCATGAAGTATCATGATAAATGCTGGGTGCAATGACTCTAATGGAGTCCTGATTAAGACAATTCATTCCGTTATACCTTTAGTATTTTTAATTAAAAATAATATTGAAAACAAACCTTATCTTTCTTAAAACTTAGGGATATAAAAACAGCTTTGCTTAATCTTTAAACGGGTAATGAAATGGACAAATAATTAACAAATTGATTAAATTAGGGAGATATAGACCATGTATAGCCATATAGCTTAAATAAATTAATCAAAAAGAACTTTATAATGTATAGAATCGGAACAAAAAACAGCGCTAAATAATGTATAACTTACATCATCCTTAACTAATTTCGTCACTTTATGTGATTGGACTTATCGGATAGATAAAAAAAGAGAGGTCTGTGAAAAACCTCTCATAAATTTAAACATAAATATTAATAATTTACTAGCTATTTTTTTCTTGCGCGGATTGAATAGCAGTTAAAGCAATAGTATAAACAATATCATCAACTAACGCACCACGAGACAAATCATTAACAGGCTTGCGCATACCTTGTAACATAGGTCCAATTGAAACAAGATCAGCTGAACGTTGTACAGCTTTGTAAGTTGTATTACCAGTATTTAAATCAGGGAATATAAACACCGTCGCTTTACCTGCAACTTTAGAATTTGGCGCTTTTGATTTCGCAACATCAGGCATAACCGCAGCATCATACTGTAAAGGGCCATCAATCATTAAATCTGGACGTTTTTCTTGAGCAATACGTGTTGCTTCTTTCACTTTTTCAACATCAGCACCTTGACCAGAACTACCGGTTGAGTAAGAGATCATAGCCACGCGAGGTTCAATACCAAAAGCAATAGCAGTATCAGCAGATTGAATAGCAATTTCAGCAAGTTCTTGCGCATTTGGATCTGGATTAATAGCGCAATCCCCATAGATATAAACTTGATCAGGCATTAACATAAAGAACACCGATGAAACAAGCGAACTACCTGGAGCAGTTTTGATTAATTGTAGCGGAGGGCGAATAGTATTGGCTGTAGTATGAACAGCACCAGAGACTAAACCATCAACCTCATTTGCTTCAAGCATCATTGTACCAAGCACAACATTATCAGCTAATTGCTCACGCGCAATAACTTCAGTCATACCTTTGTTTTTACGTAATTCAACTAAACGAGGTACGTATTTATCACGAATGAGTTCTGGGTCAACAATTTCAACACCAGCACCTAAAGTAACACCTTGCGACGCAGCCACTTTACGGACTTCATCAGGATTACCAATTAACACACACTTAGCAATATGACGCTCTGCACAAATTGCAGCTGCTTTAATTGTTCTCGGCTCATCCCCTTCTGGTAACACCACCACTTTTTTCGCATTACGTGCAAGCTCAGTTAATTGATAACGGAATGCTGGAGGAGATAATCGACGAGCAGAACTAACCACTTCATTCAATGATTTAATCCAACTTGGATCAATGTGATCGGCAACAAAATTCTGAGTATTATCCATACGTTCTTTATCATCGACCGGGATTTCTAAATTGAATTGTTGTAAATTGATTGAAGTTTGGAATGTATTGGTTTTAACAGTAAATACTGGTAATCCTGTATCAAAAGCAGGTTGACACAATTTATAGATTTTTTCATCAATATCATAGCCACCAGTCAATAATACACCACCAATAGCAACACCATTCATTGCAGCTAAACAGATTGTTACTAAAACATCAGCACGATCAGCTGAAGTTACTAATAACGCGTTCGGTTGAAGGTGATTAATGATATTTGGAACGCTACGAGAACAGAAAGAAACATGTTTAATTCGACGATTTTTAATACCGCCTTCATTAATGATTTTAGCTTGTAAATGATTAGCAATGTCATATGTACGACAAGAACTTAAATCGATGTTCCAAGGAATACAGCCAAGTACAGGTAATGGGCTATGCTCGCTTAAATCATTAATTGTAATTTTCTTACCATCAAATTTAGGTGTATGATAAATTTCAACAACATCTGGACGAGCGAGATTTTGTTCTTCTACTGGTGCATTGACTTTGTTAACAATCACACCAATAATCTTATCATTTTTGATGCCACCAAAATTAGAACGAGCAATCTCAATGCGTTCTTTTAACTGCTCTGGATCATCTTTACCCATATTAACCACAAAAATAATCTCAGCGCCTAAAGTCTTCGCGATGTTATTATTTAGCTCATTAGCAAATGGATAATCAATAGTTGGTACAATACCTTCAACTAAAACAACATCAGCACCTTTAGTATTTTCTGCATATAGTGCAACGATTTCTTCCATCAAAACATCTTGTTGATTCAAACCTAATAAGTTTTCAACATAACTCATTTTTAAAGGTTTCAAAGTTGGAATCGATGTATTATTACTAACTAAAGTCGTTGTATTATCAGGCGCATCACCACCTGCTCTTGGTTGGGCAACTGGTTTAAATACATTTAAGTTAATACCTTGACGTTCCATTGCTCGAATAACACCAAGACTTACACCCGTTAATCCAACATTGGTACCAGTTGGAATCAGCATAATGGTACGAGACATAATAAGTTTCCTCTTAATTCTTTATTAAATCCAAAAACAAACCGCCTTAACGGCGGTTTTAAAGTGCTTAAGCTGTTAAGCGTGCTGCATCTTGTGCGATGACAAGTTCTTCATTGGTAGGAATAACCATTGCAATAGCAGAACCATCTTTAGTGATCACACCACCGTTACCAAAACGTGCAGCTAAATTGCGTTCTTTATCAATCTCAAAACCAAGTATACTTAATTTTTCTAAAGTTTTACGACGAATACATTCAGCATTTTCACCAATACCACCAGTAAACACGATTGCATCTAAACGGCCGTCTAACAACATCGCATAACCACCAATGTATTTGACTAAACGGTGAACAAATACTTCTAAAGCATTTTTAGCATTTTCGTCTTTATCTGCATTATCTGTTACATAACGGCAGTCGCTACTTACACCAGTTAAACCTAATAATCCTGATTTTTTATTTAATAAATTATTAATATCAGCAACTGACATATTTAAATTGTCATGTAAAAAGAACATGATAGCAGGATCGATATCACCACTTCGTGTCCCCATAACTAAACCTTCAAGTGGTGTTAAGCCCATAGAAGTTTCAATACTTTTACCGTTTTTCACAGCAGTGATTGAAGCACCATTACCTAAGTGGCATGTAATCACATTCGTTTGATCAACAGGTTTATTTAATAATTTTGCAGCTTCTCGGCTGACATAATAATGACTAGTACCATGAGCACCATAACGGCGAACACCGTACTTAGTATATAATTCATTAGGAATTGCATATAAATATGCTTCTTTAGGCATTGTAGTATGGAAAGCTGTATCAAATACTGCAACATTTTTATTTTTTAAATGAGGAAATGCAATAAAAGCTTCGCGAATACCAATTAAATGTGCTGGATTATGTAAAGGCGCAAAAGCAGAAGCTTCTTCAATACCTTTTAAAACGGAATCATCAATCACAACTGATTGGGTATACTTCTCACCACCATGAACAATACGGTGCCCAATTGATTTTATGCTGTCTAATAATTCTGGTTTTTGTGGAAAAATGTTATTAACAATGAATTTAATCGCTTCGCTATGTGCTGCACCAGCGCCTAAAGAAGCTTCTTGTTTTTCACCATCTAATTTCCATTTGATACGTGCATCAGGAAGGTGAAAACATTCAGCTAAACCAGATAAAAACTCATCACCATTTTCAGGGTTAATAATAGCAAATTTTAAAGATGAACTTCCACAATTCAGAACGAGAGCGTTATTACTTGATGACATAGTAATTCCTATAAATTGAATAAAAGATTTTTACCAATCAATATTGGCAACTCTACACATTAATCAATGTGTTATATAAGGCGACTTCTGATATCTTGAAATTTGAGATAAAATAAAGAGAGCCCCCAATTTGAATGGCACTATTTTAAGACAATAAAATGTGAATGTCGAGGAATCCAAACCAGATGAACTTAGTTAAAATTTTTAAGGCAGGTCAAATATATATGGATATTTGCCCAAAAGATAAAGCCCTATCCTATTCATTTCCTGAATTAAAAATTATTAACTACATCAAAGTTGCAAAAAAAATTTTACCGCCAATCATCATCGGCTTAATTCTTTGGCAATATTATTTACCCGCGCAATTAGCGGTAACAGCAATCACAATTCTATTTGCCTTAAGTTTACCTATTCAAGGGATCTTGTGGTTAGGATATCGGTCTAAATCGCCATTACCGCTCAACTTAATTGACAGCTATAACCGAATCAAATTGCAATTAATTGAAAAAAAGATATTAAGTCCGAATAAAAATCCAAATGAAAAATTAACTTTTGAATCGTTAATGAAACTAATAAACTTATCTAAAATTCATTTAGGGAATTATTTTGGGCAAAATGACGATAACCAACCATAAAGATATATTCATGCAAAAATTTTTGGAAAAATTGAAAAATCAAATAAACGAGCTTGAACAGCAGTTGAACTTATCCGAACAACAAAGCTATCAAGAGCATTATTTTGATGAGCATCTGTTTAACACCAGTAAAATTGAAACCGACAATCAATTCTATTTAGATAAAGTAAAGCAAACCTATCTAGCACTTTGTGATGCAGTACTTTCGGAAAAACGCACACAAATCGAATTTTTATCAGAAAGACTTATAAACCAAATTACCGCCCTAACACGTGAGCTTGCCACAGTACATTTACGTAAACAAACTACTGGCCATATTATTACAGAAACATTAGCTGAAAAACATTCAAGACATTTAGATTATTTACGACGATTACAAGAGATGAAATATGAGCTCGAACTCTCTTTAGAGTCAATAGAACACACCAAAATCGCTGCCCTTGATAATCGAATATACCGCTGCGAACAAGCTATTAAAAGGATTGAATTAGACATGGAAAATAGTTTCATTGAATAATAGTTTCATAGATAATCATAAATTTCTGAATATTTGATGAGCAACGATTACCTAGCTTAAAATAATGTCTTAACAAAACACGCCTTGAATATAGCGTATATGTAAATTCACATTTCAATACTATAGTAAGATCCTAGCACTAAAAAGGATACTAGCTAGTCAAAATAAAGGCCCTTATATCAAAAATGCATATGAATATAATTAATAATTAGTATCATCTTTTCAGTTCAATCTATAATATAGTCATCAACATTAATTACTTGCCACCACTTTTGAATCTAAGAATAAACTAATAAGGACTTTTCCATGAGTAAGATATTTGATGATAACTCACAAACCATCGGCCATACTCCCCTAGTTCGATTAAAACATTTTGGGAATGGTAATATATTAGCTAAAGTCGAATCTCGTAATCCAAGTTTCAGCGTCAAATGCCGAATTGCATCAAATATGATTTGGGATGCAGAAAAACGTGGTTTACTTAACCCTGACGTCGAACTTATAGAGCCAACTAGTGGTAATACTGGTATCGCATTAGCTGCTGTTGCCGCTGCTCGTGGTTATAAATTAACCTTAACCATGCCAGAAAGCATGAGTATTGAACGCCGCAAACTTCTAAAAGCGTTAGGTGCAAACCTTGTATTAACTGAAGCTGCCAAGGGAATGAAAGGTGCGATTGAAAAAGCGGAAGAAATCGTTGCTAGTAATCCAAAACACAATATTATGCTCCAACAATTTAGCAATCCCGCCAATCCAGAAATTCATGAAAAAACTACAGGACCAGAAATTTGGCTTGATACAGATGGGAAAATCGACATTTTCGTTGCAGGTGTGGGAACAGGTGGAACCTTTACTGGCGTAACAAAATATATCAAAAAAATTCAAGGAAAAAGCATTACGGCTGTCGCAGTTGAGCCAACTACCTCACCTGTAATTACGCAAGCACTTGCCGGCGAGCCTATCAAACCTGGCCCACATAAAATACAAGGTATCGGAGCTGGATTTATTCCTGGTAACTTAGATTTGAGTTTGATTGATTTGGTCGAAAAAGTATCTAACGAAGAAGCAATCGAAACAGCTCGCATTATAATGGAAAAAGAAGGTATCTTAGCAGGAATTTCATCCGGTGCTGCGGTATTTGCAGCTGATCGTTTGGCTCGATTACCAGAAAATGCGAATAAAACCATCGTGGTAATATTACCCTCTTCAGGTGAACGTTACCTTAGTACTGATTTATTTAGTGGTATTTTCACTGAAAAAGAACTTGGTTAATTATCCTATAAACGCAAAACACCGCCTGTTGGCGGTGTTGGATTAAAAATCGGATAATTCAAATTAGAATAAATCAAATTAATCATCTTGAACAATACCAAAATGTCGATAAGCATGAGGTGTTGCAATTCGCCCTCTTGGTGTTCTTTGGATATAACCTTGCTGAATTAAAAATGGCTCTAACACATCTTCAATCGTTTCACGTTCCTCACCAATTGCTGCAGCAATATTATCTAATCCTACTGGACCACCCATAAATTTTTCGATGATGGCAAGAAGTAACTTACGATCCATATAGTCAAAGCCTTCATTATCCACATCTAACATATCTAAAGCTTGAGTAGCAATACGCTCGTCAATAACACCTTTAGATTTAACATCCGCATAATCTCTCACACGTCGCAATAAACGATTAGCAATACGAGGCGTTCCGCGTGAACGTTTAGCTATTAAAAATGCACCCTCTTTGGAAAGATCTAAACCTAAAAACTTAGCACTACGACTAACGATATACTCCAAATCCTCCACGCGGTAAAACTCAAGGCGTTGCACAATCCCAAAACGATCGCGTAATGGCGATGTTAACGAACCCGCTCGAGTAGTGGCGCCAATAAGTGTAAAGGGCGGAAGATCGATTTTAATTGAACGTGCGGCTGGACCTTCACCAATCATAATATCGAGCTGATAATCTTCCATAGCAGGATATAATATTTCTTCAACGACAGGAGATAATCGATGGATTTCATCAATAAACAGCACATCATTAGGCTCGAGATTGGTTAACATTGCAGCCAGATCACCTGCTTTTTCCAACACTGGGCCAGAGGTAGTGCGCAAATTAACATTCATTTCATTAGCAACAATATTAGCTAAAGTGGTTTTACCAAGACCAGGAGGACCAAAAATTAAAACATGATCAAGCGCATCACTACGTTGCTTGGCAGCCTGAATAAAGATTTTCATCTGCTCACGCACTTGAGGTTGACCAATATACTCATCCAAATATTTAGGACGAATAGCCCGATCTAACGACTCTTCTTCTTTTTGAGCCTGTGGCGCAATTAAACGATCCGCTTCAATCATCATCGTTCCCTATTTTCTTTATAATGCTGACTTTAATGCTTCACGTATTAGCATTTCACAATCCATGTCTGGCTTAATGACTTTACTAATAATACGACTTGCTTCTTGTGGTTTATAACCCAAAGCGATAAGTGCCGAAACGGCTTCACCTTCAATCTGACTTGAGGATTTTTTAAGACTTCCAGTCTCAACAGTTACGTTTACATTAGCTAACTCGTCACCAAACCGTTTAACTCGATCCTTCATTTCGACAATCAATCGTTCTGCCGTTTTTGTGCCCACGCCAGGTAATTTAACTAACGTCTTGATTTCACCTTGCTCAACTGCACTAATAAATTGCCCTGCTGACATTCCTGATAAAATTGCTAACGCTAATTTGGGACCAACACCATTCACTTTAATCAACTCACGAAACAATTCACGCTCTTGTTCATGATTAAAGCCATACAGCACTTGAGCATCTTCACGAACGGCAAAATGAGTTAACACAATCACTTCTTTACCATTATCAGGTAATTCATAAAAACAGGTCATTGGCATAAACACTTCATAGCCAACACCACCAACTTCAATTAGCACTTTGGGTGGTTGCTTTTCAATAATGATTCCACGTAAACGACCTATCACAATATATCCTTAATAAATAATGTCAATTAAACAACGTTGATCAATCAGTATTAAACAAAAACTCTCGTTCAACATCAGCCTAATTATTATGATCAAAATTGAATGTGAATTAAAAAAACAATTGTGAGTTAGTTTACCTGATAGGAGAAAATTAATAAAGACAAACTGTATAAATAAACAGTCAGTAGACAAAAATATTGCCGACAAAAGTCAGCAATATCAGAAAAATAGAGTTAAAGATTCAAATTAGAATGGCATTTTAAAACCAGGTGGTAATTGCATTCCACCAGTAACTTGAGCCATACGCTCTTTTTGAGCTTCTTCCAAACGGCGAGTAGCATCATTATAGGCTGCAGCGATAAGATCTTCTAACATCTCCTTATCATCTTCGGTTAATAAAGACGGATCGATATCAACGCGTTTACAACTATGTGCACCATTTACAGTAACTTTAACGATACCCGCGCCAGACTCTCCAGTAACCTCTAACTTAGCAATCTCTTCCTGAGCTTGCTGCATTTTTGCTTGCATTTGTTGGGCTTGTTTCATCAAATTGCCCAAACCACCTTTTCCACCTGGAAACATAATTATTCCTCATTAAAAACATTTAGTCTGTAATTATACAGGACGAATACTCGATTCATCAATCTTGGCATCAAAATATTGACAAATCGTCTCAACTTTAGAATCTTGATGTATCGTTTGTTTAGCTTGTTCAAGCTTCTGCTGATATAAATCTTCACGTAATTCTAATGGCGTTTTTATATCCTTACTATCATCAATCACAACCTCTAAATTAAGTGTTTTTTGACGATAAGCTGACATCGCAGTTCGTAGCTTGATACAATTTGCCGACGACTTAGTTAAATGCTCAACAGCCGAACGCGTATGCAAAATTACACTATTATCATCGACTATTTCAGGATACGAATTAACCGCAATCTGTTTAATTAGCGGTGCAATCTCCAATTTTTCAATTTCCGCACTCCAAGCATCTTTTTCGACCATCTCTTCAATCAATTTTTTTGTCATCTCTGGAGTTTTATCAACCTTAAGTGACTCCCTAACTGACTTCGCATCAATCACCGGCTCATTCTTAGACTCAAACAGTCCAGTCGATTGCCATTGATAATTTTCTGCTGTAATTTCCTCTTCGTCGTCCTCTACAACCTCATCCACCACGGCACTATTAACTTCTGTCTTAGTAGCCTGTTTAACACGGCTCGAGTTAACTAAATCGCTTGATGGTTGATTGGCACCAACCGGTTCAGACTTTTTTGAACTTTGTTCCTCCATTAACTGCATTCGCATCTCTAAAATATTTTTAGTGATAGACGAAGCATCATCTGGAAGCGATATAGAATGGGCTGGCATCGAATTATTAGCTTGATGCACAGGAGAAACATTATTATCAGCTAATGATGATTGTGACTGTGCCGTTGATTGAACTGATGACTTAGCTGCATCCTTCTTTACTGGAATCGGTGGCACAGAAGCTGATGTTGCTGATTCAACTTTTGGCGGATTAGACTTTGGGACAGGTGCGTGTCCTACAGCTGAAGGATTAGTGGTTGAAACCGGTTGAGAAATCGAATCAACATCTTTTGGCATAAAGGCTAACGCGCGTAAAAAGCTCATCTCCACGCCCATTTTCTTATCAGGTACAAGCCTGAGTTCTTTTCGACCCATCAATAAAATTTGATAAAACAATTGCACATCATTTGGCGAAATGTATTGAGCTAAAAAACGCAATTGCTCCTCACTATCTGCATAATCACCTAAGGCTGTAGGTACTACTTGTAATAAAGCAATTTGATGCAACAAAGAAATGCTTTCAGCTAATAAATTATCCCAATCAGCTCCTTGCATTGCCGCCAATTCAATTTGTTGCATTAACGTATTACCATCGCCTTGGTAAAGTGCATTAACTAACGCAAAAGGAATAGCCTTATCTAATGTTCCAAGCATTGATGCAACTGATACGGCATCGACTTTACCATTACCTAGCGCAATAGCCTGATCGGTTAAACTTAACGCATCTCGCATACTTCCATTGGCTGCTTTGGCTAATAAATGAATAGCTTTTGGTTCACTTTCAATATGCTCTAATTGTAAAATGTGATTTAACTGATCACCAATTAAAGATGTATCAAGCACATTTAAATGTAAATGCAAACAGCGAGACAAAATAGTAATAGGTAATTTTTGAGGATCGGTTGTCGCTAACAAAAATTTAACATGTTCAGGTGGTTCTTCCAAAGTTTTTAATAATGCATTAAAACTGTTGCGAGACAACATATGCACTTCATCGATCAAGTAAACTTTAAAACGCCCTTTAGTTGGCAAATATTGGATATTATCTAGAATTTCACGCGTATCTTCGACTTTAGTTCGTGATGCAGCATCAATTTCTAACAAATCAACAAAACGACCTTGCTCAATCTCACGACAATTATCACAAACACCACAAGGTGTTGCAGTGATACCACTTTCACAATTCAAGCCTTTAGCTAACAAACGAGCAATCGACGTCTTTCCTACACCTCGTGTACCAGAAAACAGATAAGCATGATGCACCCGACCAAGAGAGAGGGCATTAGATAAAATTTTCAACACATGTTGTTGCCCTACTACCTCAGAAAACGACTTTGGTCGCCACTTACGTGCTAAAACTTGATAACTCATAATCACCATTACTTATTACGATTAAATTTTGCTAATCATATCATAAAGAGCCAAATTAGTCTTTAAGATGCCACTTTTCGAATTAATAATAGACCTTAATTAATTTATAAACAAATTAGATTATAAAAATGCAATTTTAAGTAAAACATATAATAATTAGCGTCATATTACAGGATTTTTTTGCTCAAAAACCCCGTTCCTCAACTTTTTTTTCAACGAATAAATTGATTTAAATTTTAACTTACAGCGTTATATATTTTTAATTACAAAGTCATTAATCTCATCCAAAAACAGATTGCCGTATTTCTCCAATTTAATTTTACCAACACCTGACACATTAATAAGTTGTGTCTTACTTTCAGGCATCGTTTGCACCATTTCAAGTAAGGTAGCATCACTAAATACAATATAAGGAGCGATATCTTCCATATCGGCAATCTCTTTACGTAATCGTCTAAGATTATTAAATAAAATTCGCTCTTCATAAGATAGAATAGTCGTCAAATTAATCGATCGAGCATAACGATTTAAACGACTCTTCTTAACAATTTCTAATCGTGGTTTTGCTAACTTTAATTGCACCTCACCTTTCAATATTGCCCGTGCGTTTTCAGTCAATTGCAAAGTATTAAAATTGGAAATATTTTGCCGCAAATAACCTAAAAAAATTAACTGCCTTATTACACTAAGCCAATAATCAGCGTTATGCTCTTTACCAATTCCATAAACTGAAAGCTTATCATGTCGATTATCTTTAATTTGTGAACGCCCCGAACCACGTAAAATATCCACTATGTATTGGGCACCATAGCGCTGTTCAACCCGATAAACACAAGACAAAACTTTTTGCGCATCAATCAACGCATCATATTGCTTAGGTGGATAAAGGCAAATATCACAGTTATTGCAAGGCTCAGTTCTATGTTCACCAAAATAATTTAACAGTACAATACGACGACACGTCATACATTGCGCAAATGACTCCATCGCCTGAATCTTATGAAGCTCCACTTGCTTCTGATCGTTATCATACTTTTCAATGATTTGCTGCTTATACCAACTTAAATCATTACTTTTAAACAATAGCATCGCTTCTGCAGGAACACCATCGCGCCCAGCACGACCTGTTTCTTGATAATAAGCCTCAATTGAACGCGGACAATCTGCATGAACAACAAACCGAACATTTGGCTTATTAATCCCCATTCCAAAAGCAACTGTTGCCACAATAATTTGTGTATTATCCTTTAAAAAACTCTCCTGAGCGCTTTGCCGTTCGCTTGTAGACAATCCAGCATGATAAGCGATAGCCGAAAACCCTCTTGCCACAAGCCTTGTTGTCATGTCCTCAACTTTAGAACGGCTAGAACAATAAATAATCCCGCTATTCCCTTTTTGCGTTTCAATAAACGACACAACTTGTTCAGTAAGATTAAACTTTTCTACCACGGTATAGCGAATATTCGGCCTATCAAAACTACGAACCACAAACAACGGATCAACTAAATTGAGCTGATTAAGAATATCCCTCTGTGTCATCTCATCGGCAGTGGCTGTAAGCGCGATAATTGGTACATCAGGAAAACGTTTTGATAACTGGTTTAATTGGCGATAATCAGGTCTAAAGTCATGTCCCCATTGTGAAATACAATGCGCCTCATCGATCGCAATTAAAGAAGGAGGATGCTGATCCAGTAACGCGCCAAAAGATGATACTGTCAACCGCTCGGGGGAAATATACAACAATTTAATTGAATGGTTTAAATACTGGTTGATAACATTTTGTTGTTCGATGCCTGATTGAGTTGCATTTAAAAATGCAGCGGGAATACCATTCACCAACAATTGATCGACCTGATCTTTCATTAATGAAATAAGTGGCGAAATGACTATAGCTGTGCCTGGTAATACGACCGCTGGAATTTGATAACAAAGCGACTTACCACCACCGGTAGGGATAACGGCCAAAACATCACGCCCGTCAATCACTGATTCAATAATATCTTTTTGTTGATTCCTAAACGACTTATAACCAAAAATATTATGTAGAACATCTTCAATCTGATCTTTAAACGACATAACAACCTGAACCAGTAATAACTTAACGACGCTGTGGAGTATAGCTAATTTAGCACCAACAAACCACCGAGAACATGCATTTACCTATAAACAATATAAAAAACAGAATCCATATCAAACTGTTAAATGAATTAGTGAAAATAAAAAGTACAAAAATGTGACAAATATCTGAATTTTCAATATTGGTTTTGCCTATTTTATCACCAATCTAGTTCAAAAGATTAAAAAAACAGCTATTTTTAATTATTTTACTTGAAACAAAACTATTTGCCCGCTAATATTTGCGTGTTTTCTAAATATACGCCCGTAGCTCAGTTGGTTAGAGCATCACCTTGACATGGTGGGGGTCAGTGGTTCGAGTCCACCCGGGCGTACCAATTCAAAGCCTTATCCGAAAAGGTTTAGAGAGAATTTGTCATAACGGCTATTTTTCTCCATTACGATCCCATGTTACCTACTAAATACTCATTAGTAACTTTATCATAACCAGTTAAAATAAACCTTATCAATCCAAGCAAGACAATCTTTTTCATACCATCTCCATTATTTTTCGTTAATGGTATGAAAATTATCATTTTCTTGTACTAACTCTGTATCTTTACCGTTTACTACTGATAAAACACCTGTTATTTTGAGCTCATTTTCTAAAATAGAATCTATTTTTCTTTCGAGAGTGATAACATTCTTATCCTTTATGTCAATTCCTTTAATATTATAAATTGATTGGTATACAGAATAAGATTCCCAATGATTTTTGAAAAGTTCAATCGGCAGACTCCTTTGACTGGGAGCAATATTTATGTTAACGATCCACTCTTAGTCATTAGTTTCATTAGTATAAAGACTCGATGAGATAAAAACAATAAAATGGTGATACATATCCTTTTCATACATTTTTCTATAAATAATTTGGCTTAGTAATACGAAATTTATGAAATTTGCACAATAAAAAACCACCCTAAGGTGGTTTATTAGCATATTCGGTGATAATAGATGAATTAAATTTTATCTTGAATAGGTAGTCATAACATCACGTCCATTAGTATTTTTGAATGTGTATTGAATATCCACCCACTGATTACCTGATTTGCTTTTAACAAATTGTTTTATTGTTAAAGAGCATCTTGGCGCATCTTTATAGTTATTATTAAGGTTATCAAGAAAAACCAAATATTCACCACCTTCAACTGGTGTAAATACTATATTATCGTAGCTACATAAACTTGATCTGTTTTCTTCTCCTGATGTATCAGAGAGGTTTGAATACTAATAATGCCAAATTCTAGTATTAAATCTAAAAGTCTTATTTGCTGGGATATAGACATTATATGCAATTTCACTATTATTTGGAGTTGGTATGCCAAAGTTACGATCCTTGGTTTTTTCATCAAATTTTATTTTAGTTTCTGTATTATTGAGATAATTACCTTCTGTTTTACTCATTGAAAAAATACCAAAAATCATTGCAGTACTATTATTAAAATTTTTGGAATAAGCAAAGGTTACTTTTGCGACTTTATCACTAGGAAGAGGCTCAGAATAACTTTCATCTTTATACGCGGTGCAAGATGATATTATAAAAGCAGTACAAATTAACAATAATGGTAAAAATTTTTTCATCTCTATTCCTCAATAGTAAATTTTCCAAATTTGCACAATTATTGTACCATTGATAATTTGCAATTAAGTATAAAAAAATGAAACCAAGCAGATAAACATGATGTAATCAAATGTCGATTATTCACCAAATCAGCTATGGATAATCAACAATTAAGCATTGATTTCCCCCAAAAAATACAATACTATTAAAGAGCATTTAACTTATTGATTTTTATTATGAGAAAGATTTTATTTACCTTAATTGCTTTACCTTTTTTAACCCTCGCTGATGATCAACTTGAGAAAAAAATTGACAGCTGTAAATCGCTGACAGACTCAACACAAAGACTCGCTTGTTATGATAAGATATTCGAGACAAAAACTGAAAGCTCAATAGATAAAAATGCCATGGGCAAATGGTTTGTCCAAGAAGGTGTATCACCAGTTGATGATAGTAAATCTGTAACCATAAGACTAAATGCTGATCGTCCAATAAATGCGCGATATGATTTAATAACACCTCATTTATATATCAGATGTAAAGAGAATAAAACTGAGTTATATGTCGATTTTGATACATTTTTAAGTTCTAATGGTTTAACGCCTGTAACACGTATTGACTCTGAAAAAGCGGTATCGAATAGAAGATGGGATATTTCAAATGATCATAAAGCAATATTCTATCCAAGCACCCGATCAAAAAAGACAAAGGATTTTATTAAGGATTTAATCGGAAAAAATAAATTATTTATTCAAGTCACACCATACGGTGAAACAACAGTAAATACAACATTTACATTAACTGGACTTGATGAAGCAATAAAACCACTAAGGGAAACATGTGGTTGGTAATGGTTTGGAAAACTAAATTTCTCAAAATACCTTACATTACCATTAACACAAATCTCAACATTAAATGTTAAACAAAGATGAAATTGATCCGTTTCGCTTCAAGTAAAAAGATCAATTTCATCATTATGATCATAAATTTTAACTTATAAAAGATCCTTCCTAACCAACAATTGAAAGTGATATCTATTATTCTATTAAAAACTCATTCAGATAAAACAACGATCATAACCTTTTATACACTGATGACGTTATTAATTCATAGTACATTTAAATTAAATATATGAAATTTAGCTTTCGACATTTAGCATATTATACAATCTGTCATTAAGCTTTGCTGATTTGATACCTTCTATGAATTAGTCCTATCACGGTATTTTTGATGTATTATCTCAAGATATTGTCAAATAACTGCAAACAGTTCAGAAAAGTTATCTATTTGGAGTAAATGAAGAGGTTTTTAAGATACATTATCAATGAAAAAATCAGTTCAGATAAGGTTATATAAAGACGTGTTATTAATTTGGCATGATTAACAAATACGACCCCAGCAGGAATAAATAACACAAATTAACATCTTGATTTCAAACGATTTATTAAATATCCTGCATTTTTATACCGTTACTTATACCGTTAAAGCATTTTGAAAATAGAATTTATTTGTTTCAATTATTCTAACACTTTTTGCGATCCACTTCCCAGCTTTTCACTTCAATTCACACTCAAAAAAAAATATTAGTTTATGATGAATGAAACTAACTAAACTTTCATAACATGATAACAATAAACTACACAAAAACAATTTACATACTAACCGACCCTGATAACGATTCTATTTACGATTGCGACAATGATTCGTATTTGATTTTTCCGTCATGCGATATACACAATGATTGGTGGTGTTTTTATAAAAACGATAGATTAAACAAAATCGGAATTTTCAAATCGTATCAAGATGCAGTAGAGTATGTGAAGTTGCAGACCGACAATTTATTTAGTTAGTTAACTACAGCAAATTGTAAATAATATAGCGAAGTATACAAATTTTAGTGCAAAATAATAAATTTTAGGATGCACTATGTTATTTCTATCTAGACTATTCAAATCAACAAAACCTCAAACAGTAAATAACTGGCTAGATGAATATATAAAAATTCTCGATGGACGCAATTTAAAACCAAAAACAATTGAAATTAAAACGTATTTAATAAAAGTTATTCGTCAGCAAATTGGAGATAATCCTCTCTCCCAAATAACCCCTCCTGATATTTCCAAAATTATTAAAATCTACACAGACCAGGATAAAGCACCGTCAGCAAAATGCATGTACCACTTGATCAAAGATATCTTTCGAGAAGCTTACGCACAAGGTTGGAATGACAGAAACCCAGCCGAGCCAATCAAATGCCCAAAGGTTGTGGTCAAACGTTCACGCATGACATTAGGCGAGTTCAAAAAAATATTAAATGAGGCAGAAAAAACAGGAAATAAAATAATGCATGACGCTATGACATTAGCGTTAGTTTCAGGTCAACGTCGTTCAGATATAGCTGAAATGAAAAAATCAAATGTTAAACGAAATTATTTATTAGTTGATCAATACAAAACAGGCGCAAAAATCGCGCTACCGATAAAACTGGAATGTAAAAAAATTGGCACTAGTTTACGAGACATTATTGAATCAGCTGATAATGATT
>NZ_JAFNNI010000019.1:0-795 GCF_026536935.1 Gilliamella sp. B3127 | reverse complement strand
ATGTGCGAACTCGATATTTTACACGACTCTCTTTACCAATTCTGCCCCGAATTACACTTAAAACGACTCAACAGCTTAACGTTGGCTTGCCACGCATTACTTGACTGTAAAACTCTCACTCTTACCGAACTTGGCCGTAACCTGCCAACCAAAGCGAGAACAAAACATAACATCAAACGAATCGACCGATTGTTAGGTAATCGTCACCTCCACAAAGAGCGACTCGCTGTATACCGTTGGCATGCTAGCTTTATCTGTTCGGGCAATACGATGCCCATTGTACTTGTTGACTGGTCTGATATTCGTGAGCAAAAACGACTTATGGTATTGCGAGCTTCAGTCGCACTACACGGTCGTTCTGTTACTCTTTATGAGAAAGCGTTCCCGCTTTCAGAGCAATGTTCAAAGAAAGCTCATGACCAATTTCTAGCCGACCTTGCGAGCATTCTACCGAGTAACACCACACCGCTCATTGTCAGTGATGCTGGCTTTAAAGTGCCATGGTATAAATCCGTTGAGAAGCTGGGTTGGTACTGGTTAAGTCGAGTAAGAGGAAAAGTACAATATGCAGACCTAGGAGCGGAAAACTGGAAACCTATCAGCAACTTACATGATATGTCATCTAGTCACTCAAAGACTTTAGGCTATAAGAGGCTGACTAAAAGCAATCCAATCTCATGCCAAATTCTATTGTATAAATCTCGCTCTAAAGGCCGAAAAAATCAGCGCTCGACACGGACTCATTGTCACCACCCGTCACCTAAAATCTACTCAGCGTCGGCAAAGGAGCCATGG